>NZ_JASNNW010000037.1 GCF_030165005.1 Blastococcus capsensis | reverse complement strand
GGCCACCGCCGCCGCCCGCAGGCCCACGCGACGGACCTCCTGTGCAGAACGCCCCGGCACGCTGGGGGAGCTCTCAGCGGCGGGGGCGGGGTTCTTTCCTGACTTTGATCAGAGGTGCATGATCATCTCTGCTACGGCTCACTGAGCTGCGGGAACGCTCTGGACTCGGCGTGGTTTCACGGCTCTTCGTACCTGCGGTGGGTGTGAGGGACTCGCGCGTGTGAGCTGAGGCGGGAGAGGGGTCGAGGCCTTCCAAGATCGGGAGCGACCAAGCTGCCCGACCGGAAGGCCTCGACGGTGTCCGAGCCTACGGCGTGCGCTCGCGCGCGCTCACGTCCTGATTCCTCCTTCGCTCACTCCTACTGCGATCGCTGTGATCTCCTCGTCGGCCTGGACGGTTTCCACGTCATCGAGGTCGTCGAGCGTCACGGCCGAGTGCAGGTCGTGGTGGAGTCGGCGCCCGAGCCGATGGGCTGTCTGGCCTGTGGCGTCATCGTCGGCAGCCACGGTCGCCGCGACGTTGTCCTGGTCGACGTGCCCTGCTTCGGGCGCCCGGTCCAGTTGGTGTGGCGCAAGCGGACCTGGCGCTGCGTGGAGGTCGAGTGCACCGGCAAGGCGTTCACCGAGCAGCACGAGGCTCTCGCTCGGCCACGGGCGCTGCTGACCACGCGGGCGTGCTGGTGGGCCATCGGGCAGTTGCGCCGCGAGCACGCCTCGGTCGCCGGGATCGCCCGGCAGCTGGGCACGACCTGGCGCACGGTGTGGCGCTCGATCAAGCCGCTACTGGAGGCGATGGCCGCCGACGAGGCCCGCTTCGCCGACGTCACCGCCCTGGGCGTGGATGAGCACATCTGGCACCACGTCTCGACCAAGCCGATCGCCGACGGTGGTCGCGGCCCCAAGGAGCTCACCGGGATGGTCGATCTGACCCGTGACCAGGCAGGACGCGTCCGCGCACGCTTGCTGGACCTGGTGCCCGGCCGGTCGGGGAAGGTCTACGCCGACTGGCTCGAGCAGCGTGGCGAAGCGTTCCGCAAGCAGGTCAAGATCGCCACGTTAGACCCCTTCCACGGCTACAAGAACGCCATCGATGACCAGCTGGAGGATGCCGTCGCCGTTCTTGACGCCTTCCACGTCGTCAAGCTCGGCACCGCTGCGGTGGACGAGTGCCGGCGCCGAGTCCAGCAGGAGACCCTCGGGCACCGTGGCCGCAAGGGCGACCCCCTGTACGGAATCCGCACCATGCTGCGCGCCGGCGCGGAGAAGCTCACCGACCGCCAGTGGACACGTTTGCGCGCAGCCTTCGACGCCGACGAGCGACACCTGCCCGTGTGGCTGGCCTGGTCATGTGCCCAGCAGCTGAGGGACGCCTACCGGCATCCCAAGCCGGCCGAGGGCCGCAAGATCGCCGAACAGGTCCTCACCTCGTTCTCGACCTGCCCGGTGCCCGAGATCGCCCGCCTCGGCCGCACCTTGAAGCAGTGGCGGGAGGCGTTCCTCGCCTACTTCGACACCGGCCGATCCAACAACGGCGGCACCGAAGCCGTCAACGGCCTCATCGAGCTCCACCGGCGGATCGCCCGCGGCTTCCGCAACCGCGACAACTACCGACTCCGCATGCTCCTGATCGGCGGCGGACTGTCCAGCCCCCACCTCAAGTAAGAAGAGCCGGTCTACGCCGCCGCCAAATGGCGCGGCCTGCACACCGTCGGCATCCGCGACCTCCTGGGCGCGATCAACGGGATCGGGCACGCGGCGATGGACACCGACCCAGAATTGAACGCCGCGTTCGCCGCCAACGGCTACACCAAGGACCCGACCGGAGAAATACTGCAGCTGGCCAAATATGTAGGCTCGTTCAGCGCGCGGCATGCGCAGATCGCGAGGAATGTGGACCGCTACGAACGAGAATGGGTCGCAGCGCACCCCGGCGAAACACCCGGGCCGGCACTGCGCCACGCGTGGGACGCCCGCGCGTGGGCGGAGCGCCGGCCGGACAAGGTCGCCCCGCAGCCCCGCGCGGACGTCGGCGAACGCTGGCGGACGGATCTTGCCGAGCTTGGCTTCCGCGCGCCGACCAATCCCATCCGGCTGTCGCCCACCCCGGTCGGTGCGCTGAACCGCGACGAGCTCGTCAGGCGGGCGCTGACTCGCTTGGCCACCGCCCGCTCGGCATGGAACGCCGCGGACGTGCGCGGGGAGGTGGAGCGGCTGATCGCCGCCGAGGGCGTCGTCGTCGATGCCGGGGTGCGGACCGAGCTGGCCGAGGATCTCACCGCCCGCGCCATGCGTGCCTGTGTGCCGCTGCTGCAGCGGGACGGCGTGGCGGAGCACATCCGAGCCTGGACTTCCCGGTCGGTGGTCGCCGTCGAGGCCGACCTGACCGCCCGTCTCGCGACCCGCGCCGTCGAACACTCAACCGACGCACCTGACACCGGTCTGATGACCCCGCCGGCCCACCTGACACCGACGGTCGCGCCCGCGGCGAGCGCCGGAAGGCTGGACGCCGGTCAGACGGCGGCGGTCGCCGCGCTGGCCGGCGACCGCCCGCTGATCGTGATCGAGGGCGCCGCGGGCGCGGGCAAGACCACCACCCTCGCAGCCACCCGCCAGGCACTCGAGGAACATGGGCGGCGGCTGGTGGTGGTCACCCCCACGCTGAAGGCCGCGAAGGTCGCCGCCGTCGAGATCGGGACCGCGGCTGGGTCGGTGGCCCGGCTGGCCTTCGAGTACGGCTGGCGCTGGGACGACGACGGCGCCTGGACCCGCTTCGCCGTTGGTCAGACCGACCCGGTCACCGGGAAGACCTACGCGGGGCCCGATGAGGCGGCGCGGCTGCTTCCTGGAGACCTCCTCGTCGTGGACGAAGCGGGCATGCTGGACCAGGACACGGCCCGTGCCCTGCTGGCCATCGCCGACGAGTGTCAGGTGCGCGTCGCACTGCTCGGTGATCGCCACCAGCTCGCCGCCGTGGGCCGCGGCGGCGTCCTTGACCTCGCGGTCGGCCAGCTCGACGACGATGCCTACCTGACACTGCGGGGGCTGCATCGGTTCACCCGCACCGGCCCCGACGGCCGCACCCTGCCCGACACCGGATATGCGGACCTGACCCTGGCCATGCGTTCCGGCGATGACCCCGGCAAGGTGTTCGATGCCCTGCTCGCGCGCGGGCAGATCCGGCTGCACCCCGACCCGGACGCGCGGCGGGAGGCACTGGCTGCGACGACTGCGGCGTCGTACGCCGCGGGCCAGCGGCCAGCGGTGGTGGCCGATACCCGCGAGCAGGTCGGCGAGCTCAACGCCGCCATCCGCGACCGTCTGGTCGCCGCCAGCCGGGTCGACGACGTGCATGCGCTCGTCACCGCGTCAGGGGAGAGGGTGGGTGTCGGGGACCGGGTCGTCACCCGCCGCAACGACCCCGACCTCGACGTCGCCAACCGCGACACCTGGGTCGTCGCCGTCGTCGGCTCGCGGGGCGACCTTCTTGTCACCCCGGCCGATGTCACCCCCGCACTCGGTGCGCGTGGGTCTGTCACCCCCGCTGTCACTCCGCGCTGGCAGGGTGCGCGGGTGCTGCCCGCCTACTACGTCGCCGCGCACGTGGAGCTGGCCTACGCGACGACCGCGCACGGCGCGCAGGGGGAGACGGTCACCGCCGCGAACCTGGTGGTCGGCGAACACACCGGGGCCGCGTCCGCCTACGTCGGAATGACGCGCGGCCGGCGGGCCAACACCGCCCACTTGGTCGCCGCCGATGTCGACCAGGCGCGGGAGCAGTGGGTCGCGGTTTTCGGCCGCGACCGCGCCGACCTCGGCCCCGCCCACGCCGCCCAGCAGGCTGCGGCCGAGGCCGCCCGCTACGCCGCGCCGCGGCCGCTGGACGACGTCCTCGCCGAGCTGCGCGCCGCCTGGACCGAGCAGCAGCGCTGCGGCGACCTGCTCACCCGCCAGCAGCTGCAGCGCGAGGCGCTCCGCGCGACCGTCTCCCGGCACGCCGAAAGCACCCAGCGGCTCTCGGGTCTCGCGGCGGATTGCCAGCAGGCTGCGGCCGATGCCACCGCCGCTCGGCTGCGGACCGAGGCCAGCGGCTCCCGCGTCGCCGCCGACGCCGACCGGATCCGCGACACCCTCCTCAACCGGTGGGACGTCGAGCGGGAGATCGCCCGGCAGGCCGCCGGGGTGGTCCTCGACGGCCCCGGCCGCTTCGGATTGCGCCGGGCGGCGGTGGCCCGCGCCAGCGACCAGCTCGCCCACTGGCACGCCACCTGGGCGCCGCACCTGCCCGGCTTGCCTGCCGACCACGCCCGGCTGGCCCGGACCGCCGCCGGGAACGATGATCGGTCGGCCCTGGAGTCGGCGCTGGGGGCCGCGGCCCGCCGCGCCGCCGAACGCGCGCACCCGGAGTACGCCGAGCTCGCCGCGGCTGCCGTCGCCGCCGAGCGCACCCACTCCACCGCGCAACGCGGGCTGGACCTTGCACGGTACGACCACGACCACCGCCACGGCACCACGGGCCAAGCCGACTACGCACAGCAGCTGGCCGAGATCGAGCGCGGCGTCGCCGCCACGCGCCAGAAGCTCACCGACATCCGGGCGCGCATCACCACCCTGCAGGCCGACCCGGCCCTGCTCGTCCAGCAGCCCGAGCGACTCCAGCAGGAGGACGCGGCCTGGCGCGCGGGCCGCGACGCCATCCAACGCGCGGCCCGGATGACTCCGCAGCCGACGGCCGGGGCCGACCGGAGCGGGCACCATCCGCGCCCGGAGGACCTGCGCTACCTCACCTCACACCGCATCCCCGACCAGGGCATCGGGCGC
This sequence comes from Blastococcus capsensis, assembly GCF_030165005.1. Classification (GTDB taxonomy): domain Bacteria; phylum Actinomycetota; class Actinomycetes; order Mycobacteriales; family Geodermatophilaceae; genus Blastococcus; species Blastococcus capsensis. Next base: position 17,091 of record NZ_JASNNW010000037.1, on the reverse strand, counting down.
TGAACGCCGGCAGCCCGGTGCCCACCTCCCGCAGCGGGAGCGAGGCCCGGCGGCAGGTTCCCGCGGGCGACCGCAGGAGAACAGCAGAAGGACAGCAAACGGACTGGATGGGCGGGAGGCGTACCGGAGAAAAACAGGAGGTCGCGCCAGAAACTGGCCGTGGGGTGTCAGCAATGACCCGACATGGATGCCTTCTACCGGTGTTGGGCCTAGCCCCACGATCTTCTAGGGAGACAGCCATGAACCTCCAGCCCGCCGACCACGAACCGGAACTGCTCACCATCGCCGAGGCCGCCCAGCTGCTGCGCACCCCGGTCGCCACCCTCCGGTTTTGGAGGCACCGCAACACCGGCCCCCGCAGCTTCCGCCTCGGCCGCCGCGTCCTCTACCGCCGCGACGACCTCCACGACTGGATCGGCGCGCAACGCGATCGTGCTGTGCCGACCGACGCGTGAGAGGGCGTGATGCCGCGCAGAAGTCCCTTCCGATCTGTCTCAGGGAGGTGTGTCTGCGTGCGTTGATCACGCGGCGACCGCTCCCGGTGCCTTTGTGGCTTCGCTCCCACGGCGTGTCGGACGCCTTGGGACTGCTGCACGGCGGTGCCGCTGTATGCCGGACACCACCGTGCAGCCCGCTTGGTGCGGCTATCTGTCAGCTGGCCTCACGGTGGGCAGCCCGATCCCCGCTGTGGCACTTCATCCTCGCTCCGTCACCGCGGCTGGGTGGTCGTCCTCGGAGACAGCGGGGGTCCCGTGGGGGTCGTCCCGGCGGAGAAGAAGGACAGCAGTGACCAGAGTCCAGAGCGGCACACCCACGATGAGGCCAACCCAGCCGATCGGCAGCACGGCGAGCCACACAGCGAGCGCCAGGCTCGCCACGGACCAGGCGCGCGGCAGTGCACCGCTGCGGCGCGCGAGCACGGAAAGCGCCGCCAGCATCACGACACCCGTCACCTCCGCGCCGATGAAGAAGATCCCCCCGACGCCGTCCAGCGCCTGGACGGCCGCAGGGTCGAGCGTTCTCCCGGTCAGTGCCGTGACCACGCCAGCCGCCGCGCAGAGCGCGAGAAGGATGCCGGTGACGAGACCCGTGCCGCTCGACAGGCGTGTGATGTTCTCGATGGACGGGCCGGATCTCTCGGGGCTGAGCGCGGTCGAGAGCCGCGCGGTGAACCAGACGAAGCACAGTGCGCCGAGCATGAAGGCCCACGAGCCCGCCAGCACGCGATCGGCGCCCGTGACGTAGAAGGCGGCGACCTCGCTCGCGCGTTCCTCCGGTAGGCCGCCCGGAAAGCCGAGGTGGCCGCCGCCGATGACCAGGACCCCGAGGATCCACAACACCACTGTCGCGACGCCCGTCATCCCCGAAAGCCGCTCTCGCCCACCCACGCTCGCCATCCCGTACTCCTCCGCCATGCCGTCTCCGGCGCTGCGTCCGCCCTCTCCGGGCCGGATCGAGAAGGGACGCTAGGAGCGGAGCTCGGCTCCGATAAGCCGGCTGTCCCGACGCCGTCAGGAGGAAAACCCCCGAGTGAACGGCGGGTCGAGCCCCTTGTCCTCGGACGCCGACGCCCACATGGTGCAGGGGTGAAGGCCACCGTCCGAGGACGCCATCTGCCGAGCCTGGTCGCCGCCACCGCGGTGGCAGTCGCCGTCGTGGGCCTGGTGCTGTTGCTGGACGCGGGCGCTGGGCCAGGACACCCGGCCGTGGGCATGCTGACCACGGCGGTGGCCTCGGCTCTTCTCGGCCTCCTGGTGCTGTGGCACCGACCGGGTCACCGCATCGGCGGGCTCCTACTGTCTGCCGGCGCCCTGTTCGCTGTGACGGTGCTGGCGGCGGGGGTGCTCGAGCATGGAGAACCCGGTGCGCCGACGCTGATCGAGCAGCTGGCCTTCGCCTGGGTCTGGATCGCCGCCGCGCCTCTCATCCTGGTGTGGACGTGCCTCATCCTGGGGCTGCCCGACGGTGAGATCGGCGGGGGCTGGCGCCGGAAGTTGGTCGTCCTCGCGGTCCCGGTGGTCACGGGGCTCGCCGCGGCGCGCTACCTGCTGGCGCCTTCCGGTACCGCGCCGGCATTTCCGCCGGCGAACGTGCCCGACGGTCTGGCCGGGCCGCTCGCCGGAGTGGCCGACGTCCCGCGGCTCGTGGACATCTCCACCCTCCCCTTCGCAGTGCTTCCGCTCGTGGCGCTGGGCGGTTTGCTGGCCAGGTACCGGGCTGCGGGTCCGGTTCCGCGGCAGCAGCTGAAATGGGTTGCGCTGGCCGTCGCCGGGGCGGTGCTGGTGAACCTTCTCGTCGCCGTGCTGCACGCGGCCGCACAGGAACCGACGGGTGTGATCACCGTTCTGCGGGTGGTCGCGGAGGTCCTTCCGTCAGCCGGCATCGCGCTGTCGGCGCTGCGCTACCGGCTGTGGAGCCTCGATCTGCTCGTCGCCCGCTCTGCGGCATACGCGGCCTTGTGGCTGCTCCTGTCCGCGGCTCTGATCGGTGTGGGCGCGGTCACCGGGTCACTGGCCGGGGGGCGCAGCGCGCTGCTTCCCGTGCTGATAGCGCTCGTGGTCACCGTCGCGGCACAGCCGGCGCGCTCCTGGCTGGAGCGGCAGGCCCGCCGGCGGATCTACGGCGATCGGCCGTCGGGATACGCGGTGGTGATCGACTACGCGGCCGCGCTGGCAGGAACCGACACCGTCGACGAACTGGCCGGTCGCATCGCCGCGGAGGTGCGACGAGCGCTGGGTGCCCGCTGGGTGGCCGTCTGGCTGGCAACGCACACCACCTCGTCGGTCCGGCTGCGCCCGATTCCCGATGGCGTCGCTCCCCCCTCACCGGTCATCCTGCCGGCGGGGGCGGTGCAGACCCTGGAGCGGCTGCACAGGTCGGTGCTCCTGACCGCGGCGCCACCAGCTGTCCGCGAGGTGCTGCAGCGACTGGGCACCGAGCCTCCCGCCGCCTGCGCCGTCATCAAGGCATCCGGGAAGCTGATCGCCGTCCTGGCCTGTGCGCAGCCGGAGACCAGGCGGCTCGCCGAAGCCGAGCTCGAGTTGCTCGACCTGCTCACGGCCGAGGCGGCACTCGCGTTGCGGAACTGCCGCCTCGAGGTGGAGCTGCGCGACCGACTGGCACTCATCGAGCGCCAAGCCGAGGACGTTCGCGAGTCCCGGCACCGGCTGGTCGCCGCTCAGGACGCCGAGCGCCGCCGGATCGAGCGGGACCTGCATGACGGGGTTCAGCAACAACTGGTGTCACTGGCGACGCGGCTGCGCCGCTCGGCGCGAGCTCTGCCCGACGCCGCCCCGGCTCTGGAGGAACTGGCGAGGGAGGCCGAGGACGTCGTCTTCGGCCTGCAGGACCTGGCCCGGGGGATCTATCCGAGCATCCTGGTCGACTCGGGTCTGGTCGAGGCGCTTCGCGTCCAGGCCGGCCGCGTTGCCGGCGGCGTCCGGCTCGAGGTGGAGCCGGCCATGGCCGGACGCCGGCTGCCCGCGGAGGTCGAGGCGGCCGGCTACTTCGTCGCCCTGGAGGCGATGGCCAACGCCCAGAAGCACGCGCCGGGGGCGACCGTGACCATCAGCCTCCGCTCGGCCGACGCCCCTGCCCGCTTCGTGCTGGAGGTCCACGATGACGGGCCGGGCTTCTCACCCGAGGCGGTGGGCACCGCCAGCCGGGGCGCCGGACTGCAGAACATGGCCGACCGGATGGCGGCTGTCGGGGGCGACCTCACCGTGGACAGCCGGCCGGGCGCGGGCACGTGGCTGCGGGCGGAGGTCCCGCTCAGCGCGGAAGTGGTGTCCCTGGAGGCAGCTCGGCGGACTCCCGCAGGTAGATGAGTACCGCGGCCACCCTGCGGTTGAGCTGCGCCTCGGGTGCCAGCGCGAGCTTGCCGAAGATCGCCGCGATTCGTTTCTCGACCGCGCCCATCGACAGGTACAGCGCGTCGGCGATGCGCTGGTTGGACATGCCTTCGGCCATCAACGCGAGGACGTCGCGCTCTCCTGTGCTGAGCTGTGCCAGCGGCGACCCGGGCTTGTTCCGCCGATAGTCCAGCAGTCGGGCGACGATGCGCGGGTCGAGCACCGACCCGCCGTGGGCCACTTCGTGCAGGGCGCGCACCACCTGTTCGACATCGCCCACGCGCACCTTGTGGAGGTACCCGAGGCCTTCGACGCCGTGCTGCAGCAGGGCCCACACGTAGCCCTCGTCGTCATGTTGCGTGAGTACAAGGATCCCGATTCCGGGCAGTTCGTCCCGAAGGACGTGCGCGGCCTGGATGCCCTCCATCGAGTACGTCGGCGGCATCTTGACGTCCATCAGGACCGAGTCGGGTCGACACCTTCGCGCCTGGGCCAGGACCTCGTCGTAGTCACCGGCCACGGCCACCACGTCCACGCCACCATGCTCCTGCAGCAGTCTCCTGGTCCCCTCGCGACCGAGGTACTGGTCCTCCGCCAGCAGGACGCGCAACCTGCGCGGGGGTGCCTGGGCCCCCGCCTGCGAGTCCTGCACGACGTCACCACCCACACCGAGCACCGTACGTTCACCACTGGCCGACGTCCTGCGAACTGACTCCGAACGAGTGCCCGATGACTTTGATGCTTCACAGCTCGCCGCCTCGGGGTCACCGGAACACCGCAAGGGGCTGTACGGACCGCACGCCGCCGGCAGGCGCGTGACCCCACGGCGGGGGCCTCTCCGCACGCACCATGCGAGCGTTCGGCGCGCTGCCAAAGGTCTTCCTAGGAATGCCGGCCGCGGACTCCTGCGGACTGTTTGCGGACAGCTGGCCGACGCCGAACCCGGATGATCTTGCTTGGCGAGGAAAAGCCGCAGGTCAGCGGCTTACCGCGTGGTGCGCCATCAGGGACTCGAACCCCGAACCCGCTGATTAAGAGTCAGCTGCTCTGCCAATTGAGCTAATGGCGCGGTGCGCCCGCCGTGGCGGGCACGAGAGAAGACGATACCAGCGCAGGGGCGGCGGTCGGCGGGCACCCCGGCCGTGGGTCGTGACCGATGCGCCCCCCCCCGATGCCCTTCCAGCCTGGGCGCTGGAGGGAATTGCCTCCGCCCTGTTGCAGGCGCGATGGGGAGGAGAAGCCGGAACAGGTGCGACGGACTGCCGCGATGACCGCGACGGGAGTGCTGGTGCCCCTGGCCGGGTGCAGTGGGAGGACGCCGGCGGCTCCTCCCGGCCGACCGCGGCCGCGGCGGAGCCGGCGACGGTCGAACTCGCGGTCGCCGACGGCGCGGTGGAAGCTTCACCCGTGGCGCCGCTGGAGATCTCGGTGACCGGCGGGGAACTCGACGAGGTCAGCGTCACCGACGGCGACACCGCACCCGTGCCGGGTGCGGTGTCCGATTCCGCGGAGGACGAGGCTGCCGATGACGACGCCGGCCGGAACGATGCCACCGGCGAGCCGGCCGGCGGCGACGCCCAGGTCTGGACGCCGGAGAGCCCGCTGACCTACGGGACCAGCTACACGCTGCGCGCCACGGCCACCAGCGCCGACGAGGCGGAGACGACGTCGACGTCTACGTTCACCACGGTCGCTCTGGAGACGCTCTCCACGCCCTCGATCGGTCCGCTCGACGGCCAGACGGTCGGCGTCGGGATGCCGATCCGCGTCTGGTTCGACGACTCGGTCGTGGACAGGACCGCGGTCGAGAGCCACCTCGAGGTGACCAGCACGACCGCGACCGACAGCGTCTGATCCAGGTCCAGCGACAGCCAGGTGCACTTCCGCCCGTCCACGTACTGGCCCGAGGACATCGAGTCACCGACAGCCCCGACGGTCACCGCACGCCTGTCGAGTACGCCGTCCGGCTGAACGACAACGGTGAGTTCGTGCACGCGGCTCCGTGGTCGGTCGCGCAGCCGGGGCGGGAGAACGTGTCCCACGGCTGCATCAACCTCTCCACCGAGCGCGCAGCCTGGTGCTTCGACTTCTCCCAGCCAGGCGACGTCGTGGAGATCGAGAACTCGATCGGGCCCCACTCTCTCGGCCGAGGACGGCGACATCTACGACTGGGCCGTCTCGTGGGAGGACTGGCAGGCCGGCCACGCGCTGACGTGAGCCACCGCGGCGCGGCGTTTCCGGCCCGCTGACGCCGGGCACCTCCGTCGGCGACACCGGAGGGGACCACGTGGACACCTGGTTGATCGTGCTGATCGTCGTCGTCGTGCTGGTGGTGCTCGCGCTCGTGGCGCTCGCGCTGACCAAGCGCAACCGCGTCTCGCGGGTGCGCCGGGAGGCGGAGCACCGCGAGCAGGCGAGAGAGAACATCCAGGAGGCACACGCCCGGGCGGCCCGCGCCGACGCCGAGCAAGCCCTCGCCGAGGAACAGGCGGCGCGCGCCCGCCGGGAACTGGCCGAGGTGCAGGAGCGCGCCGCGCTGGCCGAGAAGGAGGCCCGTCAGCGTGCGGCCAGGGCCGAGGAGGACCGGTCGGAGGCCGAGCGCCTGCGGGCGGAAGCGGAGCGGCTCGCCCCCGACGTGGTCTCCGACGGTCAGCACGGTCATCCCGACGGCGGCGCCACCCGACGCTGAGCCGCACCGCTCAGTTCCGGCCCCCGGAACGGTCCTACGCCTGAGGACCGTCACACCGGAGGGGTGCACATGACCGATCTGCTGGCCATCGGAACGCGCAAGGGGCTGTGGCTCGCCCGCAGCGACGACGACCGCCGCACCTGGACCCTCGACGGGCCGCATCTGCTGGCTCAGGAGATCGCGGCCGTCTCCATCGACACCCGCCGTCCGGCGCCCCGGCTGCTGGCGGGTGTCCAGTACGGGCACTGGGGGCCGACGGTCACCTGGTCCGACGACCTCGGCGGCAGCTGGCACGAGACCGACTCCGGCGCCATCCGCTTCCCCGAGGACACCGAAGCGGCGCTGGGCCGGGTCTGGCAGCTGCGACCCGACTCGGTGGAGCGGCCCGACGTCGTGTGGGCCGGCTGCGAGCCGCAGTCGCTGTGGCGCAGCACCGACGGCGGCTGCAGCTTCACGCTGGTCCGGGGTCTCTGGGACCACCCGCACCGGCCGACCTGGGAACCGGGAGCCGGCGGGGGAGCGGTGCACACCGTGCTGCCCGATCCGCGGACCGACCGGATGACGGTCGCGATGAGCACCGGCGGGGTCTACGTCAGCGAGGACGGTGCCACCGGCTGGACTCCGCACAACCGGGGCATCAGCGCCGTCTTCATGCCGGAGCCGGCGCCCGAGTACGGGCAGTGCGTGCACAAGGTCGCCGTCGACGCCGGGGACCCGCGGCGGATGTACGCGCAGAACCACTTCGGCGTCTTCCGCACCGATGACGGGGGCGTCTCCTGGACCTCCATCGCCGACGGGCTGCCGGCCGACTTCGGCTTCCCGATCGCCGCCTCGCCGACCACGCCGGGTACCGCATGGGTGATCCCCCTGGTCGCCGACATGCAACGGGTGCCCCCGGACGGCCGGCTCCGAGTGCACCGCACCAGGGACGCCGGCGTGAGCTGGACCGAGATCGGGAGCGGGCTGCCCGACGGGGCCTGGACCGCAGTGCTGCGCGACGCGTTCTGCACCGATGACCACGCGGTGACCGGGGTGTACGTCGGCACGCGGGACGGCTGCGTCTACGCCAGCGCCGACGAGGGCGACACGTTCAGCACGGTGGCCGAGCACCTGCCCGACGTGCTCGTCGTCCGGGCGGCGCAGCTGCCGTGACCGGAGCTGGGAGATGAGCGTGCACATCGTGCTGCCCGGCGCCCTGGCCGACCTGGCCGGAGGCTCACGGCACCTCGAGGTCGACCCGGCGGCTGCGACGCTCGCGGCGCTGCTGGACGAGGTGGCGGCCCGCTACCCGGTGCTGGACCGGCGGATCCGGGACGAGGCGGGTGCGCTGCGGCGGTTCGTCAACGTCTACGTCGACGGGGAGGACGTGCGCTGGCAGGGCGGCTTGGCGACGGCGGTGCCGAACGGCGCCGTCGTGCAGGTGCTGCCGTCGGTCGCGGGCGGCTGACCTGGACACAGGAGGCCATGCCTACGGTTTCGCGTCCGATCCCGTAGGCGTAGCTTCCTCTGCCTGGAGCCGAGCCGTCAGAGATCGGCGAGGGTGGCGCAGTTCGGGCAGAGCTGCTGCTCGTCGTACCCCTCTGGCGGCCACGGCAGCTGCTCGTCGATCGAGACGTAGGCCCCGCAGAGCGCCTTGCGGCTCTGCCCGCTGACCCGCCCGATGGTGGCGTGCGCCGGTCCGATCTGCCGGGGCTGGAGACCTTCCGCCCCGAAGGAGCCGACCATGACGACCGCGTGTGCCGTGCCGTACGCGTAGACGCTGGTCATGCCGACCAGAGTCCGAGCCTTCCGGCGCTCGCGCCACCACCGCCGAGCACGTGTCGGCCGCATCCGCCACACCGGTCCCACCTGTTCCGGAGCGAGGCGACGGGGCCCGTCCGCAGCAGCGGACGGACCCCCGTGGTGCCGGCTGTGTCAGTCGGCGTAGATCTTCTCCACCTCACCGGCGAACTCCTTGAGCAGGACCGAGCGCTCGAGCTCCAGCGACTGTCAGCCGGCCACCCTCCACCGCCCACTCGACCGGCAGGATCGCGGACGACTTGATCGACTCGGCGCGGGACACCTGCGCGTCTGCCCGGTCCACGGCCGCCTGGATCTCCGCCACGACCTCCGGGTCGTCGACCAGCTCGGCCAATGGGGTGTCGGTGGCGCGGCTCTCGGGTGGGCTCTTCGGGATGACCGCACAGCGATGTGACCTGGATCGCAAAGGTGCAGACCGGGTGATCTGTAGGTTCGGGTTCCCGGCGCGGTGCCCGCCGGAGATCCAGGTTCACCGGGAGGTTGGTGTGCAATCCACCCTGTACGAGGCCGAGCACGAGGCGTTCCGCGCGATGGTGCGCGACTTCCTCGCCAGGGAGGTCGTGCCGCACCACGCCGCGTGGGAGGAGGCCGGCGTCGTCGACCGGTCGATCTGGCTCAAGGCCGGTGGGCAGGGGCTGCTGGGCATGGACGTGCCCGAGGAGTTCGGCGGCGGCGGGGTCGAGGACTTCCGCTACAACGCGATCCTCTCCGCGGAGATCAGCCGGGTGGGTGCGAGCGGTCTCGGTTTCACGCTGCAGAACGACGTCGTCGCGCCGTACCTGATCGGGCTCACCACCGACGAGCAGAAGCGGCGCTGGCTGCCCGGGCTCGTCAGTGGCGAGATCATCACCGCGATCGCCATGACGGAGCCCGGAGCGGGCTCGGACCTGCAGGGCCTGCGGACGACGGCCCGTCGGGACGGCGACGACTGGGTGCTGGGCGGGTCGAAGACCTTCATCACCAACGGCATCAACGCCGACCTGGTCATCGTCGTCGCCCGCACCGACCCCGAGGCCGGGGCCCGCGGCTTCTCGCTGCTGGTGGTCGAACGGGGGATGCCAGGGTTCCAGCGCGGTCGCAACCTCGACAAGATCGGCCTGAAGGCGCAGGACACCGCGGAGCTGTTCTTCGAGGACGTCCGCGTGCCGGCGGCCAACCTGCTCGGCACCGAGGGGCACGGCTTCTTCCACCTGATGGAGAACCTGCCGCAGGAGCGGCTGTCCATCGCCGCGGGGGCCGTCGCCTCGGCCCGCATCGTCCTCGACCTGACCGTGCAGTACTGCAAGGACCGCACCGCGTTCGGCAAGCCGATCGGGACGTTCCAGAACACCCGCTTCGAACTTGCCGAGATGCACACCGAGGTGTCGATCGCCGAGACCTACCTGGAGAAGGCGATCGGTGAGCACAACGCCGGCCGGTTCACCGCCGAGGACGCCGCCATGGCCAAGTGGTGGACGACGGAGCTGCAGAAGCGCGTCGTCGACCGGTGCCTGCAACTGCACGGCGGCTACGGCTACATGCTCGAGTACCCGGTCGCCAAGGCCTTCCTCGATTCCCGCATCCAGACCATCTACGGCGGGACGACAGAGATCATGAAGGAGATCGTCGGCCGATCGCTCGGCGTCTGACCCCAGCGCAGTGATGGCGCATTCCTGCGTCCCAGCGATCCCCGCACCTTCCGGACGAGAGGACCCGCATGACCGCCGAGGCCTTGACCCCTCCCTGACCCCCGAGCACTCCACCCCCAGGCGTAGGAGGCTTTACCTATGGTTGGGGCCCTCAATTCGGGTGCATAGCCTCCTATGCCTGGGCGGCAGGCAGGCTTCGGCGACGGCCGAGGTCATCAGGTCCGCTCGGCGACCGGCACGATCTCGCCGGTCTCCAGCCGGGCGCGGTAACCGTAGATCTCGCGCTTGACGACCCGGGCCAGGATGTACAGCCCGATGATGTTCGGCAGCGACATCAGGAAGATCATGCTGTCGGAGAAGCCGATCACCGCGTCCAGCGTCGAGGAGGCGCCGATGATCACGAAGAGGCAGAAGATGAGCTTCCACGTGCGGTCGACCAGCATCGACTCGCCGAAGAGGTAGGTCGCGGCCTTCAGGCCGTAGTAGCTCCAGGCGAGCATCGTCGAGTAGGCGAAGAGGATGACCGCGATGGCCAGGACGATCGGGAACCAGCCGACCACCGACTCGAAGGCCGCCGAAGTGGTCTGCACGCCCGGGGCGCTGGACTCGTCGGCGTAGGTGCCGGTGATGACGATGGCCAGGGCCGTCATCGTGCAGATGACGACGGTGTCGATGAAGGGCTCCAGGACGGCGACGTGCCCCTCCGTCGCCGGCTCGTTGGTCTTCACCGCGGAGTGCGCGATGGCCGCCGATCCCAACCCGGCCTCGTTGCTGAAGGCCGCCCGCCGGAAGCCCTGGATCAGCACACCGACGACGCCGCCGAACCCGGCCTCGGGGGTGAAGGCCTGGGAGACGATCGCCCACAGCGCGTTCGGGATCTCCGTGAAGTTGGCGAACAGCACGGTCAGGCAGGCCAGCACGTAGAAGATGGCCATGAACGGGACGAGCTTGTCGGTGACCCGCGCGATGCTGCGGATCCCGCCGATGATCACCGCCCCGACGAGCAGGGCCATCACCAGCCCGAAGATCGCGCCGGCGGCGCCGCCGCCCAGGGGGCCGTCCTCTCCGCCGGTCACCGACTGGGCCTGGCTGAACGCCTGGTTGGCCTGGAACATGTTCCCGCCGCCGACGGCGCCACCGAGGGTGAAGATGCAGAACAGGACGGCGAGGACCTTGCCGAAGGTGCCCAGCCGCGGGTGCTTCTGCTCGAGCCCCTTCGTCAGGTAGTACATCGGCCCGCCGGAGACGCGGCCGTCCGGATAGACGTTGCGGTACTTCACGCCCAGCGTGCACTCCACGCCCTTGGTGCACATGCCGACCAGCCCGGCGATGATCATCCACAGCGTGGCGCCCGGCCCGCCGAGCGAGATCGCCACCGCGACCCCGGCGATGTTGCCGAGGCCGACGGTGCCCGACACCGCCGTGGCCAGTGCCTGGAAGTGGGTCACCTCGCCGGCGTCCCGGGGGTCGTTGTAGTCGCCCCGCGTGAGCTGGATCGCGTGCTTGAACGCCCGGAACTGGAATCCGCGCAGGTAGATGGTGAAGAAGAAGCCGGCGATCACCAGCCAGACGACGATCAGCGGCAGCACCACGCCGTCGTCGACGAAGTCCAGGGGGACGGCGTAGAAGACCACCGAGGTGATCCGTTCGGAGATCGGTGCGAACCAGCTGTCGACCTGCTCGTCGAACGTGGCGGCGAGGACTGTCTGCATCACGGCACCACCAGGACGGGGACGGGGGAGAGCTGGATCAAGCTGCTCGGCGTGGAACCGAAGAGCAGGGTGCGCACCCGGCTCTGCCCGACGCGGCCGACGGTGATCCAGGCCGCGTCGTGCTCCCGGGCGACGCTCACCAGCGTTTCCGCGGGGTGGCCGTGCCGGACGATGCCTGACACCTCCAGGTCTCCGGCGGCGGACAGCCGGGTGACCAACGGGTCGAGCACGCGGTCGCGCGCAGCAGCCTCCTCGCGTGCCTTGTCCACCGAGCGGCGCTCGTTCTCCTCCGCCGTGGTGAAGGAGTACGGCGACCACGGGACTACGCAGGCGAAGACCAGGCGCAGGCCGTGGTGACGGGCGGCGTCGGCGGCGGCCTCGGCGGCGCGGATGCTCGCTTCGCTGCCGTCGAGCCCTACGACGATGGATCCCGGCACAAGCCCACCTCCGGCCGGCTACGACGTGGCGCGAGGTTAGCGCTGGTCACCGCTTCGGGCAGGTCGAGCCAGCGACGCGCAGGAACCCGCTCGGCGGGTTCAGGAAGGAGGGACCGGGACCTGGCCGACGGTCGGTGCGGCCAACCGGACGACCTCGCCGACGACCCACACCGCGGGCGGGCGCAGGTCCTCCTCTCGGATCCTGTCCCCGAGGGCCGCCAGTGTCGTCCGGATCGTGCGTTGCCGGCCGGTCGTACCCTCGGTCACCACGGCGACCGGTGTGTCCGGCTGCCGGCCGTGGCGGATCAATGCGGCTGCGATCGCCGGCGCGGTCTCCACGCCCATGAGCACGACGACCGTGCCGCGCAGGCGGCCGATGGCGGACCAGTCGACCAGCGACTGCGGATCACCTGGCGGTACGTGCCCGGAGACGACGACGAACTCGTGGGTGAGCCCACGGTGGGTCACGGGGATGCCGGCGATGCCCGGCACTGCCACCGCGCTGGTGACGCCGGGCACGACCTCGACCGGGACGTCCGCGGCCGCACACGCGACGACCTCCTCCATTCCCCGGCCGAACACGAAGGGGTCCCCGCCCTTGAGCCGCACCACCTGCCGGCCCGCGCGGGCGTGCGACACCAGCAGGGAGTTGATCTCCTCCTGCGGCATCGCGCGTCCGCGCGGCAGCTTGGATGCATCCACGATCTCGACGCCGGGCCGGAGTCCGGCCACCAGCGATCGGGGAGCCAGGTGGTCGACGACCACGACGTCGGCCCGCGCCAGCGCCTGCTGTCCCCGCAGGGTGATGAGCCCGGGGTCCCCCGGGCCTCCACCGACCAGCACGACGCGACCCGTCCGACCGTCGCGCGGCGCCGGATCGGCTGGGTCCGGCGGCGGGTTCGCGGGCAGGGCGCTGGACGTGCCCGGGTCATCGGCGCTGGTGCAGAAGACGCGACAGCGCTCGGCGTCCTCGGCGACGACCTCGTCCGCCGCGCGGTCCTCCGTCGCCGCCACGGCATACCAGGCGCCCTCCAGGTCTCCCAGCGCGTAGGGCCGGCGGATCCACGACAGGGCTCCCGAGTGGGCCAACGCCGCCAGAGCGGGGATGACGGCGGGGCTGATGACGGTCACCATCGCGCCGGACTCCAGGAGCCCGGCGGTGGCCCGGTACGCGGCCGGCCCGCCCCCGACGAGGACCACCCGCCTGCCGGAGAGCCGGAGGCCGACCGGGTGGAGCGGCGCGGACGGCCGGGGCAGCGACGCAGTGCTCACGGCACCTCCTCGGAAGCGGTGACGGGCAGGAGGACGTCGGTGAGGGCCGCGGCGAAGGCTCGCGAGACCGCGGGGTCGCGCACGGCCACCCGCAGGTGGTTCCCGGTCAGGCCGGGGAAGGTGTCCCCGCGGCGCACCGCCCAGCCACGGCGCCGCAGCTCCTGCCGGACCACGCCTCCGTCGGGCACGCGCACGAGGACGAAGGACGAGCGAGGCGCTCCTTCCACGACCACCCCGGCCGGAAGGGCGTCGAGCAGGACCTCGCGCCAGATGCCGAGGACGCCGGCGGCGGCGTCGGCCTCGGCCCGGGCGGACGGGGTGGTGCAGGCGACGAGTGCCGCCAGCGCAGGAGTGGAGACCGGCCAGTGCGGCTGCTGGGCGGCCAGGGCCGCCACGAGCTCGGGCGGGCCGAGTGCGTAGCCGACCCGCAGGCCCGCCAGCCCCCAGGTCTTGGTGAGGCTCCGCACCACGAGGAGCCCCGACAGATCGGCGCGTGAGGCCAGTGACCCCGGCTCGCCGGGGACCGTGTCGGCGAACGCCTCGTCGACGACGACGAGGCGGCCGGGCCGCAGCAGGCTCGCGACGGCGGTCGCGGGATGCAGGACCGAGGTCGGGTTGGTCGGGTTGCCGAGGACGACCAGGTCGGCGTCGTCCGGAACGGCGGCGGGGTCCAGCCGGTAGCCGTCCTCCGGCCGCAGCAGCAGGCGTTCCACCGGGTGCCCGGCCGACCGCAGGGCGACCTCGGGTTCGGTGAAGGACGGGTGGACGACGAGGGCCCGCCGCGGGCTCAGCGCGCGGGCGAGGAGCGTGAACGTCTCGGCGGCGCCGGAGGTCAGCAGGACCTCGTCCTGGTCGCGGCCGTGGGCGGTGGCCACGGCCGCGCGGGCGGGTCGGGGGTCGGGATAGCCGGAGCTTCGGTCGAGGGCGTCGTGCAGGAGGCTTCGCAGCCAGGCCGGCGGGGCGTCGGCACGCACGTTCACCGCCAGGTCGATCAGCCCGGGCGCCAGCTCGGCGTCCCCGTGGTGGCGCAGGTCGGTCATGAGGCCACCGCCACCGTGACGCGGCCGTGCACCGTCTTCGGGACCAGCAGCGTCCCGCCGCCGAGCAGTGCTGCGGCCTCGGCCACCGAGGGCGTGCCCACGCGCGCGGCCACGAGCTCCGACGGCGAGGGCACGGGCACCCGCGCCAGCTCGGCGGCGGGGTGCCCGCGCAGCGGCCAGTTCCGCGAGGCGGCCGCCGCCACGACCCCGGCCTCCGCCGCGCGTGCATCCAGGGTCGCCAGCCGCACGTCGACGGTGCCCGGGGGGAGGACGGCGTCGATCGCGGCCAGCACCTCGTCGGCACCGATCCCGGAGGCCGCGCCGATGCCCACCACCGTCACGTCGGCACCCCCGGGCGGTCGGGCAGCGCGGCCAGCAACCCTGCGACGTCGCGGGGGAGGACCCCGTCGTCGGGCAGCAGACCGAGTGTGCGCAGCCGGGTGCCGATGGTCAGCGCCCACGGGCGCTCGAGGCGGGCGCGCGCGAGCAGGTCGTCGTCGCCGAGCACGTCCTCGGGCGTGCCCTGCACGACCGTCCGGTCGACCACGACGGCGACCTCGTCGGCCCAGCGCAGCGCGAGGTCCACGTCGTGGGTGCTCATGACCACCGTGGAGTCGTGCTCCTGCAGGCGGGCGAGCGCGGCGAGGGTCTCGGCGACGGCGGAGGGGTCCAGCCCTGCCGTGGGCTCGTCGAGCAGCAGGACGCACGGCCGCATCGCCACGGCTCCGGCGATCGCGACCCGCTTGCGCTCCCCGTAGGAGAGCTGGTGCGTGGGCCGTCCGGCGAGCGGGTCGACCGCGAGCAGCCGCAGCGCCTCCGCCACCCGTGCGCGGACGTCGTCCTCGGCCAGCCCCAGGTTCAGCGGGCCGAACGACACGTCCTGGGCGACCGAGGCGCTGAAGAGCTGGTCGTCGGGATCCTGCAGCACCAGTTGAACCTCCTGCCGGTGCGCGCGTAGCCCGCGCCGGGAGTGCTCCAGCGGCACGCCGTCGACAGCCACCACCCCGGTCGTGGGCCGCAAGGCGCCGGACAGGCAGCGCAGCAGCGTGGTCTTCCCGGAACCGTTGGCTCCCAGCACCGCCAGCCGGCGACCGGCGGGGACGGTCAGTCCGGCGCCTTCGAGCACGGGGCGGCCGCGTTCGTAGCCGGCGGTCAGCCGCTCCGCGGTCAGCGCCCGGTGGCTCACTGGTGCACCATCCTTCCGTCACCGATCTTGGTTGGGTCGGTGATGCGCCCGAGGTGCCGCCTCGTCATCGCCCTGCTCGCTTGACGCTGTTGATGTCCAGCATGAGATCTGCGAGGCGAGGCGGTTGCCCGGGACGTGCCGACCGTCGACAGGGCTGAGCGCCAGCGAGCGCCGATCAGTGAGCGAACCGGCAGCCACGTTCCGGCTCCACCGGCACCACAAGTGGGCGCCTCCCCACTGGGACTAGCAGCGAGGAGGCTGACGTGAAGTCTGCCAGCAACACCCTGCCCGATGAAGCACTCAACGGCGTGACCGGCGGCCTGGACTGGGCGCGTGATGATCACGCGGCCTCGGTGGTCGACGCGCGCGGCCGGGAACTGGTCCGGCACAGTGTCGAGCACAGCGCGGCCGGGCTGCGCGAGTTGATCGACGTCTTCAGCCGCGCGGGCTGCCATGAGGTCGCGATCGAACGCCCCGACGGCCCGGTCGTCGACGCCCTGCTCACCGCCGGGCTGACGGTGGTGGTGATCAGCCCGAACCAGGTGAAGAACCTGCGTTCCCGCTACGGATCGGCCGGCAACAAGGACGACCGGTTCGACGCCTACGTGCTCGCCGACACGCTGCGCACCGACCGGGCCCGACTGCGCCCGCTGACCCCCGACAGGGCCGACACCGTTGCGCTGCGCCGGACCTGTCGGGCCCGCAAGGACCTCATCGCCCACCGGGTCGGGGCCGCCAACCAGCTGCGCGCGCATCTGCGCAACGTCTTCCCCGGCGCTATCGGTCTCTTCGCCGAGATCGACAGCCCGGTCAGCCTGGCGTTCCTGACCCGCTTCGACACCCAGGACAAGGCCGACTGGCTCACTCCCACCCGGCTCGGCACCTGGCTGACCAAGCAGGGCTACCCCGGACGTACCGACCCCGCCGTGCTGCACGCCCGACTGACCGCCGCCCCGCGCGGCGCCACCGGCGCCGAGGCCGACGCCAACGCGGCCATCACCCGCGCTCTGGTCGCCGTCCTGTTCGGCTTGCTCGAGCAGATCAAGGCCCTCACCGCCGAGATCGACGCGCAGCTGGCCCGCCACGCCGATCAGCACATCTTCACTGGCCTGCCCCGCTCGGGACGAGTCCGCGCGGCCCGGATGCTCGCCGAGATCGGTGACTGCCGCGCGCGCTTCCCCAGCCCCGAATCGCTGGCCTGCCTGGCCGGCGCCGCCCCCTCCACCCGCCAGTCCGGCAAGATCCGCGCCGTCGGGTTCCGCTGGGCCTGCGATAAGCAACTGCGCGACGCGGTCTGCGACTTCGCCGCCGACTCCCGGCACGCCAACCCCTGGGCCGCCGACCTCTACAACCGCGCCCGCGCCCGCGGCCACGACCATCCGCACGCCGTGCGCATCCTTGCCCGCGCCTGGCTCTACGTGATCTGGCACTGCTGGCAGGCCGGCGAGGCCTACGACCCGGCCCGCCACCACGCCC
>NZ_JASNNW010000036.1 GCF_030165005.1 Blastococcus capsensis | reverse complement strand
GCGCGCCGGCTGCTCCAGCTCCGGCCCGATGCCCAGGTCACCCTGCTGGAGAAGGAGGACCGGCTCGCCGCCCACCAGACCGGCCGCAACAGCGGCGTGGTGCACGCCGGCCTGTACTACGAGCCGGGTTCGCTCAAGGCCCTGCTCTGCCGCCGCGGGGTCGGCCTGCTGAAGGAGTTCTGCGCCGAGAAGGGCCTGGGCTACTCCGAGATCGGCAAGGTGCTGGTCGCCCTCGACGCCGCCGAGCAGTCCCGGCTGGACGCCATCGCCGAGCGGGCCCGCGCCAACGGGGTCCCCGGCATCCGGATCATCGACCGCGCCCAGCTGGCCGAGCTCGAGCCGCACGTCACCGGCGTCGCCGGCCTGCACTCCCCCACCACCGCGATCGTCGACTACGCCGGGATCACCCGGCAGCTGGCCGCCGACGCGCAGGCATCTGGGGCCTCGGTCCGCACCGGCTTCGCCGTCACCGGACTGCGGCACACCACCGGCGGGCCGGCCGAGGAGGTCGTCGTGCAGGGAGCCAACGGCGAGGAGCTCGCCGTCGACCAGGTCGTGCTCTGCGCCGGCCTGCAGGTCGACCGGCTCGCCGAACTCGCCGGCGACGGTTCCGCCCCCCGCATCGTGCCCTTCCGCGGCGAGTACTTCGCCCTGGTCCCCGAGAAACGCTCCCTGGTCAACGGCCTCGTCTACCCGGTACCCGACCCGCGCTACCCGTTCCTCGGCGTCCACCTCACCCCCCGGTTCGACGGCGAGGTGCTCGTCGGCCCCAACGCCGTGCTCGCCATGGCCCGGGAGGGCTACCGCCGGCGCGACGTCAGCCCCCGGGAGCTGGCCGAGATCGTCCGCTACGCCGGGTTCCGCAAGTTCGCCGCCCAGCACTGGAAGACCGGTATCGCCGAGATGCGCGGGTCGCTCAGCAAGCGCACCTTCACCGCCGCCGCCCAGCGCTACGTCCCCGAACTCACCGCCGCCGACCTGGTCCCCGCCACCGCAGGCATCCGCGCCCAGGCGCTGGAATCCGACGGCAGCCTCGTCGACGACTTCCGCATCACCCGCACCGGCGCCGTCGTCGCCGTCCGCAACGCCCCCTCCCCCGCCGCAACCAGCTCCCTGGCCATCGCCGAGCACATCGTCGACGACCTCCTCGGCCGCGGCCGGGAGTCGTGACCGGGGCCGCTTTCTGCCGGGCACTCCCCGGGCGCCTCCCCGCCGAGCCGCGGCAGGCCTGACGGCCGTGCGTCCGCCTCCTGGGACCCGTGGCCCGGCGACCTCACGCGCCGCGGCCACCGCGGCGGTGAGCGTCACCACCGCCGGCGTGCTGCCGCCCTTCATGGTGGGCGTGCTGTGGGTGCAGGTGCGTGCGGACCTCGGGTTCGGCCCCTCGCTGCTGGGCGTCCTGGTGGCCTGCTTCTTCCTCGCCTCCGCGCTGTCCGCGTTCACCGCCGGCATGGTGGTGCGCCGGTTCGGCACCTCACCGGTGGTGCGGCTCTCGGCACTGGTGGCCGCCGCCTCGATGCTGGTCATCGCGGTGGCGGCGCAGCACACCCCCGTGCTCGTCGGTGCACTGCTGGTCGCGGGCTGGGGCAACGGCGTCGGGCAGCCGGCGAGCAACGATCTGATCGCCCGGGCGGTGACGCCCGACCGCCACGGGCTGGCCTACGGCACGAAGCAGGCGGCGATCCCGCTGGCGACGATGCTCGCCGGGGCGGCGGTGCCGCTGGTCGCCATCCCGCTCGGCTGGCGGCCGGCGTTCGCGATCGGCGCCGGGATGGCGCTGCTGGTGATGCTCACCGTCCCCAGCGGCCGCCGGCTCCCCCCACGGGGCACCGCCGAGGCGTCGGAGGCCGCCGGCCCCTTCCGCCGCGCCGCACTGGTCGTGCTTGCCTGCGGCCTCATGCTCGGCGCGGCCACCGGCAACGCCCTCGGCTCCTTCTTCGTCGCCACAGCCGTCGACTCCGGCATCTCCCCCGGCACGGCCGGGCTGCTCGCCGCGGTGGCCAGCGCCACCGGCGCGGCGGCGCGGATCGCGCTGGGCTGGCTGGCGGACAGGGTGCGCAGCAGGTGGCTGCTGGTGGTGGCCGCGCAGATGGGGATCGGTGGCCTGTCCTACGCGCTGCTGGGCACCGGGGTGGAGGTGCTCATCGCCGCCGGTGCGGTGATCGGCTACTGCACCGGCTGGGCGTGGGCCGGCCTGTCCACGTACTCCGTGGCCCGGATGCACCCCGGCATGGCGGCTCGCGCGACCTCGATCACCCAGGGCGGCATGGGCGCCGGGGCGGCGCTGGGGCCGCTGCTGTTCGGCGTCCTCGTCGCGGCGACCTCCTACGCGGTCGCCTGGTACACGACGGCGGCGGTCTCGGTGGTCGCCGGGGCGGTCATCGTCCAGGGCCGCCGGATGCTCATGCGGGACCGGCCCGGGCTGGTGGCCGCACAGGAGCTGCGGCGGGGGGCCCGGCACGCCTGACCCCGGTCACCCGGGCATGCTGCGCAGCACCTCCAGCGCGGCGGTCAGCGACGGCGGCAGCGCACCCGGTTCGTGCCCGGCCGCCGCCAGTCCCCGTGCGCTCAGCTCGTGCCGCTGCACCAGCCCGCTCGAGAGCAACGGCGGCACGCCGGTCCCGGCGACGGTGTCCCGGGCCATCCGCACCTCGACCGCCCGGCGGCCGGCATGGGCCACGTGCGTGGTGACCAGCATCGTGGCGAAGTCCCGCGTCGGGTAGCGGTCGAGCGTCTCCTCCACCATGGCGATCAGCGGCTCGACGACGTCGAGCTCCCGGGCCGCGAGCAGCGCCTCCACCCACAGCCCCTCCATGCCCTTGACGACGACGCTGCGCAGCATCTTCAGCGCCGCCGCGGCGCCCACCTCGCTGCCGACGACGGAGGCGTTAAAGCCCAGCCCGGCCAGCAGCCCGACCGCCTCGGCGGCGTCCGGCCCGGCCAGCGAGATCGGGATGGCCGCGCCGTCGAGGGTGATACCGCCGCCGGTCATGACCCCGTCGACCACCCGGACGCCGGCCAGCGCGGCGGCGACCTCCAGCTTGGCGGTCGGCTCGGTCGAGTTCAGGTCGACGTAGAGGAGGCCCTCCCCGGCGTGCGTCGCGAACCCGGTGGCCGCGGCCACCGCCGTCGCCGGGGTGACCAGCGAGAGGACCACCTCCCGGTCGGCGAGCGCGGCGACGTCGTCGGCCACCGTCGCGCCCGCCGCGGTGATCGCCGCGCGCACCGCAGGCCCCCGGTCCGGGTCGGCCAGGAGGCGGTCGTGCACCAGCAGGTCGGCCCCGGCGGCCGCCACCGCCCCGCCGATGACCCGGCCGGCCTCGCCGAAGCCGAGCAGGCCCCAGCGGAGGCTCACCGGGGGCCGTCCTCGGTCACGAACTCCTCGGCGAGCGCAGCCAGCACCCAGGAGCGGTCGAGCGTGCCCGCCGCGATCTCGGCGAACTGCTCCTCCTCGGCGGCCAGCCGCTGTTCCCCGAGACCCACGACCTGATCCGCGCGCTCGTGCGGCACCACGACCACGCCGTCGGCGTCACCGACCACGAGGTCGCCCGAGCGCACCACCGTGCCGCCGGCCTGCACCGGCCCCTGCACCTCGCCTGGCCCGTCCTTGTACGGGCCGAGGTGGTTGACGCCCGCCGCGAAGACCGGGATCGGCCCGGCGGCCAGCCCCTCGGCGTCCCGCACGGCGCCGTCGACGACGATCGCGGCGATCCCCCGGGTGACGGCGTAGCGGCCCATGATCTCGCCGAGGACCGCGCGTTCCACGAACCCCCCGCCGTCCACCACCAGCACGTCGCCGGGCTCGGCCAGGTCGAGGGCGCGGTGGATGACCAGGTTGTCCCCGGGCCGGGTGCGCACGGTCAGCGCCGGGCCGGCCACCCGCGGCCAGCGTCCACCGGGCACCCAGTGCACCCCGCGGACGCCCCCGGCCCGCTCCATGCTGTCGGACAGGATGCTGGTGGGGAGTTCGCGGCAGCGGGCCAGCAGGGCGGGCTCGGGCCGCGGGCCCGTGGGATATCGGCGGCAGCTGCTCATCTCGGTCCTCCAGGTGGTGGTCGGGGGTCTGGGGTTCAGGTGGGCGCCTGCAGCCCGGCGTCCTGCACCGGCACCCGGCGGCGCAGGCCGGGAACCGGCAGCCCGCGCGACCGGCGGACCATGCGGCGGCTGAGCCGGATCGTGACGGCGGCGAGCAGGCTGAGCACCGTGGCGGTCAGCCAGGCAGCGGGATAGGAGAACGTCTGCGCGACGACGCCGAAGAACAGCGGCCCGCTGGCCGCGCCCAGGGACAACCCGGTCTGCACGAAACCGGTCACGGACGCGGCGGCGGCCCGGTTGTCGCGGATCACGGCGAAGTGGAACAGGCCCGTCCAGGCCCAGCCGAGGCCGTAGGCCATCGCCGCACCCAGGACGAACAGCACCGGCTGCCCGGTGGCCAGGAAGCCGTAGCCGATGGCGCCGCCGGTGAGCAGGTTGGCGATGAACAGGTAGCGGCTGCGGTCGGGATGCCGGTCGGCCAGCCAGCCGAAGCCGATCCGGCTTCCCAGGCCCAGCACCGAGCAGGCGGCGAACAGCAGCCCGGCACGACCGGGCTGCACTCCCGCCGCGACGGCGGAGTCGACGAGGAAGACGCCGGTGGACGTCGCGGCCGCCGAGCCGAGGAACCCGCCGAGGGTCAACACCAGCAGCCCCCCGCGCGGCAGGCCCTTGTCCGGTGCGCCGGGATCCGCGGTCCGGGGTCCGGCGTGCGCGTCGCGCCCGCCGACGGCCGTCGCGACGAGCAGCAGCACCGCGAGCGTCACCGCCGCGGCGACCGCCCAGCGCCACCCGAAGACCAGCGCGATGCCGGGCACCGCCAGGCCGCCGAGCAGGGTGGCCGCCGGGATCGACGACTGCTTGATGCCGAAGGCCAGCCCGAGCCGGTGCTCGGTCACGAACTCGGAGATGCCCAGGTTGGCCGAGGGCTGGGCGACCGCGTTGCCCAGCCCGCCGATGGCCAGGCCGGCCATCAGCCATCCCGCCGACGAGGCGGTGCCGATGGTGACCAGCGCGGCGATCGCCAGCACCGCGGCCAGGACCGCGCCCCTGCGCGCGCCCAGCCGCTGCACCAGCCGCCCGCCGGGCCGCGCGCACGTGCCGGAGACGGCGAACAGCGTCGCGGCGGCCAGGCCGAACAGGCCCAGGCCCACCTCGAGGTCGGCGCGGATCTGCACCGCCAGTGCGCCGACCAGGAAGGCCGGCAGCACCCCCAGGACGGAGACGGCGACGGCCTGCAGGATCGCGCGGGTCGACGCCGGGGCTCCGGCAGCTGGGGGCGGGCCGGTCACCGAGGCGGCACAGCCAGGGGCCGGCCCACCCGTTCTCCGAGCCGGCGCAGGGCGGCCGAGGTCTCGCCGTCCAACGGCACGCCGTGCAACCGCCGGGCGGCCCGCTCGGCCGCGGCCCGCTGGCCGGGCGTCCGCACCGGCTGGTCGTCCTCGACCGCGGGCAGGTTGCGCAGCTCGGCCAGCAGGACCTGCGTCCGTTCCTGGATCCCGGCCGCGTCGCCGAGCCGGGCCGGGTCGAGGACGACGACCAGGTGGCTGACGTCCGGCGACCGGGCGCCGGCCCGGAAGGTCAGGTTGCCGACCCCGGGGCCGAACGGGCCGCCGGACAGGACGGCGGTGAGCAGCTCGACCAGCAGTCCGAGGCCGTACCCCTTGTAGCTGGACCGCTGCCGGTCGCTGCCCAGCGGCAGCAGCGCGCCCTTCCCCGGGTAGACCGCCGCGGGATCGCTGGTGTCCCGCCCCTCCGGCGTGAGCCCCCACCCCACCGGCACCGACGTACCGGTGCGCAACGCGATCTCGAACTTGCCCCCGGCGACCACGGAGGTCGCCATGTCGAAGACCATCGGCTCCTCCCCGGCCACCGGCATGCCCAGCGCCAGCGGGTTGGTGCCGAGGTAGGGACGGGCCGTGCCGGTGGGCGCCACGACGGGGCCGGTGTTGGTCGACGCCAGGCAGACCAGTCCCTGCCGGGCCGCGTCGTAGGCGTAGGACCCGCTGGAGCCGTGGTGGGTGCTGCGTCGGACGTTGACCCAGCCGACGCCGAACTCCCGGGCGCGCGCGATCGCTTCCCTCAGCGCCACGGTGGTCACCGGGTGACCGAGCAGGTCGTGCCCGTCCACCAGCGCGACCGGGCCGCCGTCGGAGTGCACCGTCGGCTCGCCCTCGGTGGCGAAGAACCCGCCGGACAGCGCGCCGACGTAGGCCGGCAGCCGGGCGACGCCGTGCGAGTCGATCCCCGACAGGTCGGCGTACCCCAGCACGTGCGCGACGTCGCGGGCGTGGTCGGGTCGGACACCGACCGCCTCCAGCACACCGGCGGTCCAGGTCTTCAGGTCCTCGGCCGGCACCCGGGCCGCCGGCTCCGCGATCACCTCGACGGCCTCCACGCCGGCCGGCTCGCGGCTGGCGCCTCCGCCGGTCGCGCCGCTCGCACCCGCGGCGTCGAAGGCGTCGAGCACGGCCGCGGCCACCGCCGACGTGGATGCGGGCCGCACCCCCTCGGGCGCGAGTTCGTATGTCCACGGTCCCTGGCGGAGCACGGCCTGCGTGGCCGTCCGCAGCCGGTCGCCGAGTGCGCGGGTCTCGTCGAAGTGCTGCAGCAGCGCGACGAGCGCCAGGTAACCGCCGAGCGGATCGACCTGGTTGCGGCCCGCGCGGCGCGGGGCCGAGCCGTGCGCGGGCTCGAACAGGCCCTGGCAGCGTCCCCGCAGTGGTTCCCCGGGGTGGACGGAGGCGGAGCCGCAGAGCGCCGGGGAACCGGCGCGGCCGGCCGCGAGGTCGCTGAGGATGTCGCCGAGCAGCCCCTCGGTGACGATCACGTCCGGCACGGCACCGCCCGATCCCAGCTCGAAGGCCGCGCGGTCGACGAGGCGGTGCTCGACCGGCACGCCGCGCCGGCCGGCGACCTCGGTGGCGACCGTCCGCCACAGCCGCCCGGTCGCGTACAGGTTCGCCTTGTCCACCGACATCAGACGACCCCCGCCGCGTTGCTGCAGCCGATCGATGCCCAGCTCGACCACCTCGGCGACCCGCCCGGGGGTCAGCCGGAGGACGTCGGCCGCCTCGCCGCCGTCCTCGGAGAAGGTCCGGTCGCCCGGCCCGGTGCCGTAGGAGCCGCCGATCAGGTTGCGGACGACGGTGAGGTCCCTGCCCTCCCCCATCGGGATGTCGCGGACCGAGATACGCAGGTCGTACCGCTCGCGCAGCCGGTGCAGCGCCACCTCCGGCCGGGGGCAGACCTCGGCCGGCACCCCCGGGTCCTCACCGACCGCGCCGAGCAGGATCGCGTCGGCCGCGTCGCAGGCGGCGAGGGTCTCCTCGGGCAGGAGCTCCCCCGTGGCGGCCGCCGCCCGAGCGCCCACCGGCCAGGGTCCGGTCACCTCGAGGGCTCCCTGGTCGGCCAGCTGCCGGAGCAGCCGCGAGGGACCGTCCAGCACCTCCTCGCCGACGCCGTCGCCGGGCAGGAGCGCGACGCGGATCACCGCCGCACCAGCCGCCGGCCGACCGTGGTCATGATCAGCTCGGTGTCCGACTCCCCCACCGACCGCTCGAGGTCGGCCAGCCAGCCCGGCAACGCCTGTTCCATGGTCGGGTAGTGGGCGTGGCCGAGGTCGCCGCCGAAGGCCAGCATGTCGTGGGGGTAGACCTCTCCGAGCGTCGTCGACGGCGGGCCGTCGGTGGTCAGGATGTCGGGCAGGATGCCCAGCTCGAGGACGACGCCGAGGTCGGCGAACTCCGGAGCGGCGTCGTCGTCCCACTGCAGGAACGGCATCCGCGGGTGGTTGAGCAGCATGCGGGTGACCCCGGCGGCCTTCGCCGAGCGGAACAGCACGAGCGCCTGCGAGCAGGTCAGGTGACCCGACGCCAGCACCAGGTCGTGCGCGGCGACGACGTCGAGGACGTCGTGCCAGTCGGGCAGCAGGGCCCCGGCCTCGTCGAGGACGTCGACCTGCCGGAACGCCAGCGTGCGGTGGACCGACAGCTCCGGGCTGGACGCCGACGCGATGTGCGCCGGTGCCGAGACCGTGGGCATCCAGACCACCCGGCCACCGAGCCTGGCGGCCACCTCCACCGCGTCGGGGTTGGCCCCGCCCACCGGGGAGTTCAGCACGATCCCGCCGACGACCTCGACCCCCGCGGTGTCCCCTCGCTCGGCGGCGAGCGCGGCCCGCTCCACCGTCGAACCCTCGTGCGCCTTGAGGACGGCGAAGTCGACGCCGACCGTCCCGTGCGCGCCCAGCACCTCGTGGTCGAGCCCGTGCCGCTCGACCAGGCTGGGCGCACCGTGCACGTGCAGGTCGGCGACCCCGGAGATCACGGCCTTCCTCCCAGGAGGACCCGGCTCATGTCAGCGCTCCCCACGGGTGTCGGTGCCGGTCGTGCTCGGGGGTGCGGCGGTCGTCGCTCCGGAGCCGGCCCGCGCATCGGGCGCCTGCGACGCCTGCTCGGCATCGCCCTCCCCACCGGGGAGCATCGCGCCGAGCGGGCCGCCCACGGAATGCCCGGCGCGCCTGCGCATCAGCAGGTGCACCAGGGTTCCGGCGATGCCGAAGGCCAGGCCCACACCGATCCACAGCGGCTCCATGACCAGCAGCGCGAGCGCCGCGGCCAGGAACAGCACCCGCTCGGGCCATCCGGCCGGCCCGATCAGCCACTTGCCGGTGACCACGGCCAGCGCGCCGACCGCGAGCGAGGAGGCGACGAACGCGATGGCGACCGTGGCAGCACCGCCCTCGAACAGCAGGCCGACCCCGTTGGGCGACAGCACGAAGATGAACGGCACCAGGAAGGCCGGCAGCGTGTACTTCCAGGTGAGCCACATGGTGGGCACCGGTTTGCCCCCGGTGATCGCCGCTGCGGCGAACGGCGAGAGGGCCGTCGGCGGCGACACCTCGCTGAGCACCGCGTAGTAGAAGATGAACATCGCGGCGGCGAACGGCTCGACGCCCACCTGCTGGAGAGCCGGCGAGATGATCACGAACGAGATGATGAAGCTCGCCGTGACCGGTACCGCCAGGCCGAGCAGCACGACGACGACGGCCGAGAACAGTGCGGTCAGGGCCAGGCTGCCACCGGCGAAGTCGACGATGATGCCCGCGAGCCGCAGCGCCAGCCCGGTGAGGGTCATGACACCGACGATGATCCCGGCGACCGCCATGACGGGGATGACCGAGAGGGCACCGACCGCGCCCTGGCCGAGCGCGTGCCAGAGCCGCTTGGGCGTCATCCAGTGCTCGCGGTCGAGGAAGCTCAGCAGGAAGGCCAGTGCGGTGGCGTACACGACGGCGCGGAAGGGCGTGTAGCCCAGGGCCAGGAAGAAGACGATCGCGGCCAGCGAGCTGAAGTGGTACCCGAACCGGAAGAGCAGCCGCCACGCCGACTTGTCCTCCACCTCGACCTGGTGGGTGCCGTGCCGGCGGGCGTCGAACTCGATCGCCAGGATGATCCCGAGGTAGTACAGGATCGTCGGGATCGTCGCCCAGATCAGCACCTCGAGATAGGAGACGTTGAGCAGCTCGGCGATGATGAACGCCGCGGCGCCGAGCGTGGGCGGCGACATGATGGCGCCGATACCGGCAGCGGCGAGCACACCGCCACCGGCCTCCGACGAGTAACCGGCCTTGCGCAGCAGCGGCCAGCCGAAGCCACCGAGGGTCACCGTCGTCGCCACGCCGGAGCCCGACACCGTGCCGAGCAGGAAGCCCGACAGCGTCACCGTGCGGCCGGGACCGGCCGCCGACTGACCGAAGGCGGCGAAGGACAGGTCGATGAAGAACTTCGTCGCGCCGGAGGCCGCCAGCACCGCACCGTAGATGGTGAACAGGATGATGTAGGTCGCGGCGACGTCGAGCGGTACGCCGAAGATGCCCTGGGTCCCCATGACGTTGTGCCCGATGAGCCGCGGCCACTGGAAGTCCGCGGTGGTGAACGGGCTGGGCATGGACGAACCGAAGTAGGCCATGGCCAGGAACCCGAGCACCACGATCGGGACCAGCAGACCCACCGTGCGCCGGGCCGCCTCCAGCACCAGGAGGACGAGCAGGGTGCCCACGATGAGGTCGGTGTCCGTCGGGACGATGGCCCGGCGGAAGAAGCCCTGCCAGTCGTAGACCATGTAGAGACCCGGCGCCAGCGAGACCAAAGCGAGGAGCCAGTCGAGGATGTTCGGGTGGTCGGCCTTGCCCTTCAGCTTGTCCTTGTCCGACCGGCCCCAGCCGCGGTAGGTCAGGAAGGTCAGGAACAACCCGATGCTGAGGAACAGCGGGAGGTACACCTGCCGCGGCATGGGGTTGAACACCCAGTAGAGGGCGAAGAGCGACAGCCCGACGCCCACGACCGCGACGACGTGACCGGGAATCCCGGTGAGGTGCCGCGCCGGCTTCTCCGCCTCGTACTCGGCGAGCAGCGCCTCCTCGTCGATCTGGTCGGGGTCCACGTCCCGGTCCCGGTCGAGGCTCTTGTCGATGGTGGAGGCGTCCTCGACCCCCTCCCGCGCGCCCGGGCTGGCCGGCGGCGCCCCCGGGACGTCGTCCGGGGCCCTGCCGGGCTCGCCGGCCACCCTGGTCGCGCCGCCGTCGGCCGGCTCGGGTCCGACCTGCTTCTGCGTCCGGCGTCGGAGATTCATCAGCTCTCCTCGATGTCGAGTATCACGGAGGGGTCTTCGGTGACGACGCGCTGCCAGATCGGGACCGGATCCGAACCGGGCACGAACAGTGTGCGCTCGCCGAGGTCGGTAGCGGCGATGTGGAGATCGTCGAACACGGCCGGTCGGCTCGGGTCGGGCTCCACCACGAACGGCAGCCGGTCGCCTGGCGGCGACGGCCGCGGAGCGCCAGGGACGGCGTAGTACTCCTCGAGGACGGCGACCTGCTCGGCCGCCAGTTCCACGAGCTCGAAGCGGCCGTCCGGCAGCACCCGGTACCGCTCCTCGGCCAGCGTCCGGTAGATGCTGTTGCGGTACCCGACGGCGAACGTGTCGCCGTCGAGAGGGACCCGCGCGATGAGTTCACCCTCCGGCCCGCGCACGGTGACAGCCTGCTCCCCCTCGCCCCCCGTGGCGACCGCTACGACGCCGCCCGCCGCGGCGATCGCCGCGAGCAGGGCGAGCATCCCGATCAGCAGGCGGCGCCGCACGAGGAGGGGGCGGGACGACCCACGGCTGCCGGGGCCGGACCATGGTCCGGCACCCGGCAGCACGGGGGCTCGGGAAGGGGTCAGCCGACCGAGTCGAAGTAGGCCTGCGCGCCCGGGCAGGTCTCGATGAACTCGACCTCGTCAGCGGTCTCCGCGTTCAGCTCCTCGGCCGCGGGGTGCACGGTGAGCAGCTGCTCCTCGTTCTCGAAGATGGTGCGGGTGATGGCCTCCTGCAGGGCCTCGTCCATGTCGGTGCGGACCACGAGGATGTTCGGCGACACGACGTTGGGCACCGCTTCCTCCTGGCCCTCGTAGGTACCGGCCGGGATCTCCTCGGCGAAGTAGTAGTCGCCGTACTCCTCGGAGAGCGGCTCGGCGTACTCGCCGGTCGGGATGAGCACCAGGTCGCTGGTGCTCGCGAGGTCGACGATCGCACCGGTGGGCAGACCACCGGACCAGGCGCCGGCGTCCACCGTGCCGTCCTGGATCGCGGCGACCGTCTCGGCCACACCCAGCTGGACGCGCTCGATGTCGGCCTGCGGGTCGATGCCGGCGGCCTCCATGATCCGGTCGGCGGTGACCTCGGAGGCCGAGCCCACGGCGCCGGGCGAGACGCGCTTGCCCGCCAGGTCCTCGATCGAGGTGATACCGGTGTCGGCCGTCGTGAAGAAGTGGACGAAGTTGTTGTACGTGTTGCCCAGCGAGCAGATGTCCAGCGCCTCGCTGAAGGTGTTCTCCCCGTTCGCGGCGTCGGACACGACGTCGCCGAGGGCCAGGGCCATCTGAGCCTGGTTCGTGTCGAGCAGCTGCATGTTGTCGACCGACGCGTTGGTCTCCTGGACGGTGACCGTGAGGCCGGGGATCTCGGAGCTCAGGAGGTTGGCCATACCACCGCCATAGGGGTAGTAGACGCCGCCGGTACCACCGGTGGCGAACGTCAGCTGCTCGTCGAACTCCTGGGCGGCCTCGCCACCGCCATCGGCGGCCGGCTCCTCGGCGTCGTCGCCACCGCAGGCGGTGAGCACGAGGGTCGAGGCGACGCCGAGGGAGAGCAGCAAGCGGGAGCGCTTGCCGGAGTACGTGCCGAGGGTCGTGGACATCAGTGGCCTTCCTGTCGGGTGCCGACACGGCCGGGCCGGGGGGCCGGCGGCGGGAACACCGCGTGACGGCCCACCCGCGGCCGATGGGGCATGTGCCTGAGCTGTAGGGCAGGTCACAGCAGTGAATCAGTTCACAAATCCGGCTGTCTACTGTTTACATTGTCACGGGACGATGACGATTCCCCACGTCGCGCGGAGGTGCGGTCCGGTGCTGGAGGAACGACCGATCGCGACGCTGCCGCTGCGCGAGCACGTGTACGAGCGGCTGCAGGAACTGCTGATCAGCCGCAGCCTGGCGCCCGGCGACCACCTGGTCGAGGAACGGCTGGCCACGCAGCTGGGCGTGAGCCGGGGCCCGGTCCGGGAGGCGCTGCAGCGGCTGCATCGGGACGGCTGGATCACGATCCGCCCGCGGTACGGGGCCTTCGTCAACCAGCCCACGGCGCAGCAGGTCCACGAGTTCTTCGAGGCCCGGGAGCTCGTGGAGCGTGAGGCCACGCACCTGGCCGCCGAGCGCTGCACCCCCGCGGACGCCGCGCGGCTGCTGGAGATCTGCGGCCAGGCCGACGCCGACTGGGCGCGGGGAGTCCCGACCCAGCAGATGGCCACCCACACCGCCCGGTTCCACCGCGCCGTGCTGGAGTGCGCCCGCAACCACATCCTCCTCGAGTTCGGCGAGCAGCTCTCCCACCGCAGCCGCTGGTTCTTCGCCCCCCTGGTGTCCGCCATCGCGCCGCGTGCCTGGGCGGAGCACCGCCGGGTGGCCGAGCTCATCGCCGCGGGCGAGGCCGGCCGCGCGGCCGAGGCGATGCACAGCCACATCGCGCTGTCCCGCGACTCCTACCTCGACATCCATCCCGACGGCGACACCTACGACGGCCTCGATCCCGTGGCCTCCCCGTCACCGCGGGCACTGGGCTCCGGCCGGTGACCGCACCTCCCGTCCCCGACCGGAAGAAGCGACCCATGGCCCATCCCCCCGTCGTCCTGGTCACCGGCGCATCGAGCGGCATCGGCCGCGCCTGCGTCGATGCCTTCCTCGCCCAGGGGGCGCGCGTCGTCGCCGCCGCCCGCCGCACCGACCGGCTCGACGAGCTGACGGCGCAGCACGACGGGGCCGTGCTGCCCCTGGCGCTCGACGTGCGCGACCGGGATGCGGTGAACGCCGCTCTCGGGTCGCTGCCGGAGAACTTCTCGCCGATCGACGTGCTGGTCAACAACGCCGGCCTCGCCCGCGGCAGGACCCCGCTGCACGAGGACGACCCGGACGACTGGGACCAGATGCTGGACACGAACGTGCGCGGCCTGCTCAACGTGTCGGGGGCGGTGCTCCCCGGCATGGTCGAGCGCGGCTCGGGTCACGTCATCAACGTCGGGTCGAACGCCGGCCGCGAGGTCTACCCCGGCGGCACGGTCTACTGCGCCACCAAGGCCGCGGTCGAACGGATCACCCGCGGCATGCGGATGGACGTCCTCGGCAGCGGCGTCAAGGTCAGCGAGGTCGACCCGGGGATGGTCGAGACCGAGTTCTCCGTCGTCCGCTTCCACGGCGACCAGCAGGCGGCCGACGCCGTCTACGAGGGCGTCACCCCGCTGGCGGCGCAGGACATCGCGAACGTCGTCACCTGGATCGCCGGGCAGCCGCCCCACGTGGTGATCGCCGACGTCCTCGTCTACCCGCTGGACCAGGCGGGCTCGGGGAAGATCGCCCGCAGGAAGGGATGACCGTCCGCTGACCGCCGGAACGGGCACCGGCGCGGGTACCGGGCGACGGCGGGACTTCCCGGGCTGGCGCATGGTCTGGGCGCTCTCGGTCACCGAGACGATCTCCTACGGCGTCCTCTACTACTCCTTCGCAGTCTTCCTCGTGCCGATGCGCGAGGAGCTGGGCGCCTCGACCGCGCAGCTCTCGGGCGCGCTCACCCTCGCGCTCGGCCTCACCGGCATCGGCGCGGTGGTCGTGGGCCGGTGGCTTGACCGCTCCGGGCCCCGCTGGATCATGACCGCCGGCAGCCTGCTCGGTGGGGCGTCGGTGCTGGGGTGGTCACAGGCCGGCGACCTCGTCGAGCTCTACCTGGCGTTCGCGGGCATCGGGCTGGCCAGCGCAGCGGTGCTGTACGAGCCGGCGTACGCGGTGATCAACACCTGGTTCCGCCGCGACCGGCCGAAGGCGCTGCTGACCCTCACCGTGGTGGCCGGGTTCGCCTCCACGACCTTCCTGCCGACCTCCCAGTTCCTCATCGAGACGCTCGGCTGGCGGCCGGCACTGGTGGTGCTCGCCGCGGTCGTCGCGGCGTGCGCCGCGCCGCACGCGCTGCTCCTGCGCCGTTCCCCGGCCGACCTGGGCCTGGAGCCCGACGGCCGCCCGGATCCGGGGCCGCCGCCGCCGGTCGGGTCCGCCGCCGATGCGCCGGTCCCGGGGATCGCTCTCGATCTCGCCTCCTACCGGGGTGCCGGCGCGGCCTGGCGACGGCCCGCGGTGCGCTGGCTGACCCTGGCCACGGCGTTGCAGATGGTGGCGAACGCGGCGGTCGCGGTCTTCCTGGTGGCCTACCTGCTCCAGGCCGGGGCCCCGCCGGGGCTCGCCGCGGTGGCCGCCGGCGCGCTCGGCGCGCTCTCGGTGACCGGGCGGGTGGTGCTCACCGTGCTCGCGGCGCGGGTCGGCATCGGCACCGTCACAGCGGCGATGGTCGCCGGGCAGGCCCTCGGCGTGGTGCTGCTCTTCCTGCTGCCCCAGCCGGCGGCCACCGCCGTGTTCGTGCTCCTGTTCGGTATCGGCTTCGGCGTCCTCAACATCGCCCGCCCGGCCCTGCTCGGGCAGTACGTGCCCGGGGTCGTGTTCGCGACGGTGTCGGGCCACCAGGCGCTGGTCGGCCAGTTCGGCCGCGTCGTCGCGCCGGTCGCCGGCGGCGCGCTGATCACCGCGTTCGGGTTCGGCGCCGGGTTCACCGCCATCGCCGGCTGCGCACTCGCCGCCGCGGTGCTGCTGGTGCTCTGCGAGCGCGCCGCCCGCAGCAGCTGAGGTGCGCGGGCCGCCCGGGGCGTGCCCCGCGCGGCAGCACGAAGGGCGCGGCCGGATCTGGTGTGGTCGATGGCCGATCCCGTCACCGTCCGGCCGGGACGTCCGCACCAGCGTCTGCTCGCCGGCGAGGGCTGATCGGCTCAGCCCACGCGGGTGAGCGCCGGCCAGAGGCCGTCCGGCCCGTCGGCCAGCAGCCCCTCTGCCAGCACCCGCGACCACACCAGCTCGCTGCCGGCCTCGTCCCGCCACGACCACAGCCGCCGGGTGAGGTGGTGCAGCTTGTGCTCCTGCGTGAAGCCGATCGCGCCGTGCACCTGGTGCGCCAGCCGGGCGACCACCTCGACGGCCGCCCCCGCCCGCACCTTCGCCGCCGCGGCGGCGAGGACGACGCCGGACGAGCCGTGGGCGAGCGCCTGCACGGCCGCGTCGGTCACCGCGGTCACGGCGGTCACCTCGCCGGCCATCTCGGCGAGCTCCATCTGGATCGCCTGGAACTTGCCCAGCGGCCGGCCGAACTGGTGCCGCTCCCCCGCGTACTGCACCGTCCAGGTGAGCACCCGCTCCAGCGCCGCCCCCAGCTGGACCGCCCGCGCCAGCGCGAAATCGGCCCGCAGCTCGCGCGTCCGGGCCGCGTTCAGCGGGGCCACCGCCGCCGGCACCCCCTCGAGCGTCAGGGTGCCGCGCGGCTCACCGGCCAGGTTGAACGCATCGGTCGCCGGCACGCCGTCGGCCGACAGCAGCGCCAGCACCTCGCCGTCCGGGCCGTTCGCCAGGAGGGCGACGTGCGCGGCGGCACCGGCCCACGCCACACCGGTCGCCGTACCGGTGAGCGTCCAGCCGTCCCCGTCCTGGGACGCCGTGACCCCCTCGGCGATCGCGAAGGTGAGCGGCTCCTCCACCGGCGGCAGCGTCAGCCCCGCCGCGATCACCGCCGGGCCGGCCACCAGCAGCTGCTCGGCCACCGGCACGGCCGCCGCACCGGACGCGAGCGTCCGCACGATCGCCACCGCGTCGGCCAGCTCACCGCCGGATCCCCCGGCCTCCTCCGGCAGCCCGACGCCGGTCAGCCCCGCGTCGGCCAGCGCCGACCACAGCCGGTCGTCCCAGCGCCGGTCCGCGGTCAGCACGAACGGCTCGTGCGAGCCGAGGATGTCCCGGACGGTCTCGACCACCAGGTCCTGGTCCGATGCCATCAGCTGTTCCCCTCGCTCGACTCCGCGCTCGTTCCGCTCCTCGGTCGCTGTCCCCCGCAAGCGGGAGGTGCTCCCAGCCAGGGGCGATGCCCGCTCGCTGTCGTCATCGCAACCCCAGTCCACGCGCCACGATCCCTCTGAGGATCTCGTTGGTCCCGCCGCGCAGCGTGAAGCCCGGCTGGTGCAGCTGCGCCTCGGCCAGCGCCCGCGCCAGCGGATCCGGCGAGTCCAGCGAGGGCAGCACGTCGACCACCCGCCGGATCTCCTCGATGACGTCGGCCTCGAACGTCGTCCCGACGTCCTTGACCAGTGCGGCCGGGATGTTCGGCAGCTCGCCCCGGTCGAGCGCGGCGGCGATCCGCAGGGACATCTGCCGGAGAGCGAGGATGCGCGCGGACAGCCGGCCCAGCGTCACCAGAGCGGCCGGGTCACCGCTGTCGGCCACCCGGCGCCCGAATTCGGCGACGAGGGGATACGTCGACAGGAACCGCTCGGGGCCTGACCGCTCGAAGGCCAGCTCGGCGGTCACCTGGTGCCAGCCGTTGCCCTCCTCGCCCAGCAGCATGTCGCCGGGGACGACGACGTCCTCGAACACGACCTCGTTGAAGTGGTGGCCGCCGTCGAGGATGCGGATCGGGTTGATCGTGATGCCCGGCAGCGACAGGTCGATGAGCAACTGCGACATGCCGGCGTGCCGGTTGGCGGAGTCCGACGGCGAGGTGCGCACCAGCACGATCCCGTAGTGCGAGTGGTGCGCGTTCGACGTCCAGACCTTGGCGCCGTTGACCACCCAGTCGCCGGCCTCGTCGCGCGCGGCCCTGGTGCGGATGGAGGCCAGGTCGGAGCCGGAGTCGGGTTCGCTCATCCCGATGACGAAGAAGCACTCCCCCGCGGCGATGCGCGGCAGGATCTCCTGCCGCTGCTTCTCGGTGCCGTAGGCCAGCAGGTTCGGGCCGGACTGGCGGTCGGCGATCCAGTGCGCGGCGACCGGTGCCCCGGCGGCGAGGAGCTCCTCGGTGACGGCGTAGCGCTCCATCGCCGAGCGCTCGTGGCCGCCGTACTCCTTCGGCCAGGTCATGCCCAGCCAGCCGCGCTCCCCCAGCTTCTTGGAGAACGCCGGGTCGACGCCGGACAGCCAGGTGTCGACGTGCGTGGTGAACGTGCCCGCGGCGAGCTCGGCGGCGAGGAACTCGCGCACCTCCGCCCGCACCTGCTCCGCGGCCTCCGACCGCGGTGCCGGCGCCAGTGTCAACGAGTTGCTCATGCGACTCCCCAGGTGTGGTCATGCTCTCCGCCGTTCTACAGGTCGACGGAACGGTCCGCGCTTTCGGGCTCCCACACACGTCTGCTGCATGGCACAGGCACCGACGGTCGGATCAGTCCTCCGGGCGCGGCCCGGCCGGATCCTCGGACGACGGTCCGCGGGTGAGCTGGCGCAGCTCGCTGACGACGTCGGTGGCCACCGTGCCCAGCGACGACAGCGCGCCGCCGACCAAGCGGCGCACCGCGGCGACGTCCAGCGCCAGGACCGGCCCGACGCCGGAGCCGGACTCCAGGCCGCCGAGCTCCCCGTTCGCCGGGCTGCGCTCGACCAGGTCCGGCGACCAGCGCATCGCGTCCCCGGACATCGACCAGTCGCCGGATGCGCCGTCGATCGCCTCGGTGACCGGGTTGCCGCGAGCTGACGAGTCCATGACCGCCTCCAGCCGGAGTTGGCTCCATGGTGTCGCGAAACAGCGCCGCCCGGAAGGTGCGGGACGCGCGGGCTTCAGGTCCGGGTCAGCGCCAGCAACGCGATGTCGTCGGCCCGGTGCGCACCGGTCAGCTCGGCCAGCAACCGGTCGCACAGTTCGCCCGGGTCGGCCGCGCAGGACCGCGCGGCCACCTCCAGCAGCCGGTCCATCCCCGCGTCGATGTCCGCACCCCGGCTCTCCACCAGCCCGTCGGTGAACAGCACCAGCGTCGCCCCTGGCGGGAGCACACCGGCCCACTCCTCCGCCGGCGCGGCCGACGCACCCAGCATCCGCGTGGGCCGCACCGGCAGGAACTGCGCCTCACCCGCCGAGCACAGCAGCGGGGGCAGGTGCCCGGCCGAGGCGATCCGCAGCTCACCGGTCGCCGGATCCAGGGTGGCGAACAGCGCCGTCGCCATCCGCTGCAGGCCGAACTGCTCCCAGCCGCGCTGCAGTCGGTCGACGAGCACGGCCGGCGACGGTCCGTCCACCGACATCGCCCGGGTGACGCTGCGCAGCTGCCCCATGGTCGCGGCGGCCGTGATGTCGTGGCCCACGACGTCGCCCACCGCCATCGCCACCTGGTCCCCGGGCAGCCGGACGACGTCGTACCAGTCGCCGCCGACGTCGACGCCCTGGGTCGCCGCCAAGTACCGCACCGCGGTCGCGATCGCGGGCACTTCCGGCGGCGCGGGTGGGAGCAGGCTGGCCTGCAGCGTGTGCGAGGTCCGCTCCTCGAACTCGAACCGCTGCGCCCGCTCGACCACCTGCGACAGCTGCAGCGCCAGTTGCTCGGCGACCTCCACGGCAGCGGCGGTGAACGGCGGCCGCTGCCGGTCGCCCCCGAGGGTCACCACGCCCAGCCGCCTGCCGTCGACGATCATCGGCACGCTCACCACGCGCTGGAGCTTCAGCACCTCGACGAGCTCGCGGTACTCGTCGTCGGCGGCGACCTCGGCCAGCAGGGCCCGGCCCTCGGCGGGGTCGTGCAGCCACTGGGTCCGGCCCTCCCGCAGCGCCCGCACCCCCGGGTGCACCGGCGACCGCGACGGCGCCTGCCTTTCCCGCAACCGGTCGAGGAGGCGCTGCCCGGCAGGGTCGCGGTGCCGGGCCGCGGACCGCGCCAGGCCGTGCTCGGTCACCAGGTCGATCACGCAGACGTCGGCCAGCCGGGACACCACGAGATCGGCCAGCCGCTGCACGGTCTCGGTCACGTCCGCGGCGTCGGCCATCAGCCGCGCCGCCTCCAGCAGGAACCCCGTCCGCTCGCCCTGCTGCCGGGTCTGCTCGTACAGCCGCACCCGCTCCAGGGCCTGTCCGGCCTGCCGGCCCAGCGTCCACAGCAGATCGACGAGCGCAGGGTGGAGCGGGCGCTGGTCCCCCGGCTCCTCGAGGCTGATCAGGTCGCCCCGTTTCGGCGCGCCGCGGGCCAGCACCAGCACGCCCAGCCGCTTGGAATCGGCCGACACCGGCACGATCACCAGGTCGGTCACCCCGTCCGCCGCCATCGCCGCCGCCAGCCGGGGCTGATCGGCGCGCAGCCGGGCATCGAGCACGACCGACCGCAGGCCCTGGGCCAGCTCCAGCGCCAGCTGACTGCCGGCGGCCTCCCGCAGTCGGCGCAGCAGGTCCACCGACACCCCGTCGGAGCGCACCGGACGCAGTTCGGGCAGCTCCCGCGGGTCGTCGGCCTCACCCACCACGAGCACCAGGGCGGCACCGCGCGCCTTCATCGCGGCCCGCCCGCGCTGCACGATCACCGTCGCGACGTCCTCGGGTGTCATCGCGGCAGCCAGGTCGAAGACGACCTTCTGCACCGTCCGCGACCGCGCCTCCGACTCCTCGGCCAGCCGCTGCGCGGCCAGCAGCTCCCGCTCGTACCGCCGCCGCGCGGTGGCCTCGAACAAAGTCGCCCGCACCAGCAGCGGCGCGCCGTCGTCATCGCGCATCTCGACGGCGTTGAGCAGGCACGGGAGCAGCGAGCCGTCGATCCGCAGCACGTCCATGGCGATCTCGCGCACCGCGCCCTGCATGCGCAGCAGCGGCACCAGGTGGGTCTCGTAGAAGACCCGGCCACCGACGCTCAGCAGCTCCTGGATGCGGCTGCCGAGCAGGTCCTCCGGCGACCGCCCGGTCCAGGCGCAGAAGGTCCGGTTCACCCGCGCGATCCGGCCGTCCGGCGCCGTGGAGAGGTAGCCCATCGGCGCGTTCTCGTAGAGGTCCGCCGGGTCGTCCTCGAGCAGGCGGTCGAGCTGCGACTTCGGATCCCGCGCCCTCTGCGGACCGGTCGGCTTCCCGCCGTCCGGGCCGGTCACGGCGTCAGGAACGCGCGGATGGCGGCCGTCGTCTCCTCCGGCGCGGAGAGCTGGGGCACGTGCCCGGTCGCCCGCATCCGGACCAGCGTGCTGCCCGGGATCCGCTCGTGCACGTACTTCCCCGCGGTGTCGGGGGCGATCGCGTCGGCGCTGCACTGCAGCACCAGGGTGGGCACCTCGATCCCGTCGAGGTCGGCGCGGTTGTCCGACAGGAAGGTGACCCGGGCGAACTGCCGGGCGATGTCCGGCGCGGTGCGGCAGAAGCTGTTGGTGAGCTCCTCGGCCAGCTCGGGCCGCTCCGGGTTGCCCATGATCACCGGTGCCATCTGCGCCGACCAGCCCAGGTGGTTGCTGTCCAGCGCGTCGAGCAGGCCGACGATGTCGCCGCGGCTGAACCCGCCCACGTAGTCGCCGTCGTCGACGTACCGCGGGCTGGGCCCGACCATCACCATGGCCCCGAAGAGCTCGGGTGCCCGGTGGTAGGCGAGCACCCCGATCATGGCGCTCACCGAGTGGCCCACGAACACGACGTCGGAGAGCGCGAGCTCGCGGCAGATCTCGACGACGTCGGTCGCGTACCCGTCGAGGGAGCCGTACTTCTCCGGGTCGTACGCCGACAGGTCCGACTGCCCCGAGCCCACGTGGTCGAACAGGACGACGCGGTGGTCACAGGCGAACCGTGGAGCGACCAGGCGCCACAGCGTCTGGTCGCACCCGAAGCCGTGCGCGAACACCATCGGCCGCCCCTCGGGGGGGCCGCTGGCGTTCACCCGGTTGCGCGTGACGACGCTGCCCACGCAGCCGACCGTAGTGGACCGGACGCCTGATGTCGCCGATCCCGGCCACGACGACGGAACCGCTCCGCTCAGCAACTCCCGCCCGCGGTCGTCACCGTCGGTGACCTCCGCTGGACCGATCGCCGCGCGGCGCCGGG
This sequence comes from Blastococcus capsensis, assembly GCF_030165005.1. Classification (GTDB taxonomy): domain Bacteria; phylum Actinomycetota; class Actinomycetes; order Mycobacteriales; family Geodermatophilaceae; genus Blastococcus; species Blastococcus capsensis. The sequence continues at coordinate 3,866 of NZ_JASNNW010000036.1, read as the reverse complement.
CCGCGGTCCCGGCCGGTCCGCGGCCGACGGGAAACCGCTGTCGCCCTTGCGGAGCTGCCCCTACCCTGCCCCGCATCCGCTCCCCACCCTCCTGGAGCACCGGCCCGAACCGCCGAACGAGGTGCGTGCCATGACCGCTACCGCGGTCCGTTCCCCCGTCCTCCTCGTCCCGCTGCCCCGTCGCCCGGCCGAGCCTGCCGTCGCACCGGACCGACCTGCCCGCCCCGGCCGTGCGGCCGCCTACCAGCGGGTGCTGCACCAGCTGGTGCGCCGCGAGCTGCGCACGCTGGCCGACGTCGTGTCCTGGGCGCCGGACGCCGAGTGCGTCCGCACCGGGATCCTCACCTGCCACGCCGGGCTGGTCGCGCGGGTGCTGCTGCACCACCACGCCGTGGAGCGGGAGTCGGTGTGGCCGGCGCTGCTGCGCGCGGTCCCGGCGACCGCCCGGCCCACCGCCGAGGCGGCGGTCGGCGGCTGGACGCTGTCCTGCGCCCGGATCGACGCCGCGCTGCGCGACCTCGACACCGCCGCCCGCCAGTGGGCTGTCACCGGCAGCGGCCGCGCCCGGGACTCGTTCGCCCGCGCCTGCCGTGCCCTGGCCGACGACGTGACCGCGCAGACCGCCGAGGAGGAGCGGACGCTGCTGCCCCTGCTGGACGCACACCTTCCCGAGGCCGACTGGACGACGATCATCCGCACCGCCCGCTGCGGGCTCTCCGGCCGTCAGCGGCTGCTCGTGCTGGGCCTCGCCCTCGAGGACTGCTGCGCCGGCGACCGCGCCCGGCTGCTGCGCGGCGCTCCGCGGGCGACCCGGCTGGCCTGGCGCGTCTACGGCGGCGGGCGGTACCGCGCGGCCATCGTGCGGCTGCGCGGCGCCCCGCCCGCCGGGTGAGGGATCGCCGGTAGCAGGACACCGACGTCGTCGTTGCGCCGAGGCTCACAGCCTGTCGGCCGTGCCCCGGGCGAGGGCGCGGACGATAGTTGTCCGCCGGAACGGACGACGGAAGCGATGGGCAGTGACGACAGCTGGACAGGCACCGACGCAGGACGCCGAGGTGGCGGCGGAGCAGACCTACGTCAGCGGCCTGCACCAGCGGCTCGACGAGGTGCGGGCGCGCACCGTCACCCGGCTCGAGGAGGCGCTGGCCACCGTGCCGCACAACCCGCAGGCGGTCGGTGAGCGCGAGGCCGCGGTCGAGCTGCACTCCCAGCGGATCGTGGCGCTGGACGCCGCCGACAGCGGGCTGTGCTTCGGGCGCCTCGACCGGCACGACAGCGACGTCGCCCGCTACGTCGGCCGGATCGGCCTGAACGCCGACGACGGCCGCGACGAGCCGTTGCTGGTCGACTGGCGGGCGCCCGCGGCGCAGCCGTTCTACACCGCCACTCCCCTCCACGACCTGGGCGTGCGGCGCCGGCGGCACATCCGCACCCGCGGCCGCACGGTCGTGAGCATCACCGACGAGACCCTGGACCTCACCGACCCCGACCTGGCCCAGCGCTCCGGCATGGCCGGCGAATCGGTGCTGCTGGCCGCGCTCAACGCCACCCGTACCGGGCGGATGAGCGACATCGTGCGCACCATCCAGGCCGAGCAGGACCGCATCATCCGCGCCGACCACCGCGGCGTGCTGGTCGTCCAGGGCGGTCCGGGCACCGGGAAGACCGCCGTCGCACTGCACCGCGCCGCCTACCTGCTCTACACGCACCGGGAGCGGCTGGCGCGCAGCGGGCTGCTCGTCGTCGGCCCGTCACCGACCTTCCTGGCCTACATCGCCGACGTGCTGCCCTCCCTCGGCGAGACCGGGGTCGTGCTCGCCGATCTCGGTGGCCTGCGGCCCGGCATGCAGGCACACGCACCGGAACGACCCGAGGTCGCGGCGGTCAAGGGGCGGCTGGCGATGGTCGACGTCGTCACCGCCGCCGTCCGCGCCCGGCAGGCGGTCCTCGACAAGCCGGCCACGCTGTCCATCGACGGGACGCCGGTGCGCTTCGCCAAGACCGACGCCGCCCGCGCCCGGAGCCGAGCCCGCGCCGCCTCCCGGCTGCACAACGAGGCACGCCCGGCGTTCGCGCGGGCCGTGATCGACCTGGTGGCGCAGAAGTACGCCGGCACGCTCGGCCAGAACGTCCTCGGCGGCGCCAACCTGCTCGGCGCCGGCGACGTCGCCGCGCTGCGCCGGGAGGTCGCCACCGAACCCGCGCTCCACGCGCTGATCGACCGGCTGTGGCCCCGCCTCACCGCCGAGCGGCTGCTCCGGGACCTCTTCTCCTCCCCGCAGCGGCTGACCGCGGCGACCAAGGGCTGGACCGACGCCGACCGCGCACTGCTCGCCCGCCCGCCGTCGGCGCCCTGGACGCCGGCCGACGTCCCGCTGCTGGAGGAGGCCGACGAGCTGCTCGGCGTCGACGACTCCGCCGAGCGCACCGCCGCCCGGCGGGAGAAGCAGCGCCGGCTGCGGCACGCCCAGGAGACGCTCGACCTGCTGCACGGCTCGCGCTCCACCGACTGGGAGACCGAGGACGAGTCGGAGGAGCTCTCCGCCGGCGACCTGCTCGACGCGGAGGGCCTCGCCGAACGGCAGGAGGAGACCGACGGCCGGTCGACCGCGCAGCGTGCGGCCGCCGACCGCACCTGGACCTACGGGCACGTGATCGTCGACGAGGCCCAGGAGCTGTCGGCGATGGCCTGGCGGGTGCTGCTGCGCCGCTGCCCCACCCGGTCGATGACGCTCGTCGGTGACGTCGCCCAGACCGGCTCGGCGGCCGGGGCCACCAGCTGGGCCGAGGTGCTCGAGCCGGCGCTGGGCCCCCGCGACCGCCGCGGCTGGCGCATGGAGGAGCTCACCGTCAACTACCGGACGCCGGCCGAGATCATGGAGATCGCGGCCGAGGTGCTGGCGGCCGGTGGGGCGGACGCGTCGGCGGCGAGCTCGGTGCGGTCCACCGGCGAGCGGCCGTGGGCCCGTCAGGTGGCCGACGAGGAGTTCGCCGCCGCGGTCGCCGAGGCGGCCGCGGAGCTCGACGCCGAGGACGGGACCCTCGCCGTTCTCGTCCCGAGCAGCCGGCTGGCGGCCGTCACCGACGCCGTCCGGCGACGGCTGCCTTCGGCGTCGGCCGACGGCGACCTCACCGCCGGGGCCGTGGTGCTCACCCCGCAGGGCAGCAAGGGCCTGGAGTTCGACTCCGTGCTCGTCGGCGACCCGGCCGGGATCCTCGGGGAGGGGGTGCGCGGCCACAACGACCTCTACGTCGCCCTCACCCGCGCCACCCAGCGGCTCGCGGTCGTCCACACCGGCGAGCTGCCCGTGGAGCTCAAGGGCCTCGACCCGCGCTGACCAGCCGGGCCGAGCGTTGTTCCGCGGAAGGTCTGCCTCTGAGCACTCCTGCACTCAGAGCGTGTCCGGGAACTGGGCGTGTCCGCGCGGGCGGGAAGGCGGACTCCTGGTAGGGCGGTAGGTGTCTACGCCACCACCTACCAGGAGTCCTGGTGTCATCTTCCCCGACTTGCACGTGTGCGTCCTGCCCGGCCAACAGCACCACCGGTAGCGACCGGCGATCGGGGCTTCCGCGCTGCCAGGTGTATCCGTCCTCGGCGACCACCGACGCCCAGTGGGCGCTCATCGAGCCGCTGCTGCCGCCGCCGGGCAACGCCGCCGGGCGCGGTGGCCGCTCGGAGAAGCACGACCGCCGCCTGCTCGTGGACGCCATCTTCTACCTGGTCAGAGGCGGAATCACCTGGCGTGAACTGCCCCGCGAGTTCCCACCCCGCTCCACGGTCTGGGACACCTTCACCCGCTGGGTGCGCAGCGGAGCCTGGGCTCGCCTCCACGACGCGCTGCGTGACCAGCTACGGGTACGCCTGG
>NZ_JASNNW010000035.1 GCF_030165005.1 Blastococcus capsensis | reverse complement strand
GCAGCGGCTCGATGAGCGCCCACTGGGCGTCGGTGGTCGCCGAGGACGGATACACCTGGCAGCGCGGAAGCCCCGATCGCCGGTCGCTACCGGTGGTGCTGTTGGCCGGGCAGGACGCACACGTGCAGGTCGGGGAAGATGACACCAGGACTCCTGGTAGGTGGTGGCGTAGACACCTACCGCCCTACCAGGAGTCCGCCTTCCCGCCCGCGCGGACACGCCCAGTTCCCGGACACGCTCTAAGACCACCGATCCGGCGGGGGTGGTGACCTCGGCCACCTACACCGCAGCCCTGGACGTCGCCAGTGAAACGGCCGACGGGGGCACGACAACCTTCGGGTACGACCCGACGGTCAACAATGCGGAGACCCTGACCGGCGTCACCGTGGCGACGGGCGCGCAGGACTCGTACGACTACCAGGCCCCGTCTGCCCCGTACGCGCCATCGTCGGGTACGGACGCTCAGGAGAACACTGACGTCTACGACTATGACCCGGCCGGCAACCCGCTGGCCGTCACCGACGCCACAACGGCGACGGCCAGCGTCACCTACAACCCCGACGGGACGATCGCCACCAGTGTCTCGCCCTCGGGAGCAACCACCAGCTACTCGTACGAGGCCGCCACCGGGCATCTCCTGACGATCACTCCGCCGACCGGGAACAGCCTCGGTGTCCGGTCCTTCACCTACGACGGCTACGGGCGGGTCGCCATCTACACCTCCGGCCGCGGCATCACCGAGACCTACAGCTACGACGCCGCCGACCGGATTCTTGAAGTGCAGTACTCCGACGGCACCCCCGCCGTCAGCTACGCCTACAACACCGCCGGGCAGCTGACCAAGCGCACCGACGCCAGCGGTGCAACGACCTACACCTACGACCCGCTCGGCCGGCTGGCCTCGCGCAGCCACACCGCCGGCGGAGGCGTCCTCAGCTACACCTACGACCGCGCCGGCAACCTGCTGACCGAAACCGATGCCAACGGGACCACCCATCACAGCTACGACACACGGGACGTCCTGGTCAGCACGCAGACCCCCGACGGGCTGGTCATCGCCTTCGGCTACGACACCGACGGGATGCGCACCGACACGTGGTTCGCCACCGATGCGGCCAAGACCGCGTGGGCCGCGCACACCCACACCGACTACGACACCGCCGGCCGGGCTGCTCGGGTGTGGACCGCTCGAGCCTCTGACGACACCCTCCGCGTCAGCGACCTGTCCTACTCCTACGCCTCACCCGGGATCGCATCCTGCGCCACCGCACCGGCGGCCGGCATCGACACCGAGCTGAAGTGGAGCCAGACCGACCACCTGACCGGCCAGACGACTAGCTACTGCTATGACGACGCCAACCGGCTCACCGCCGCGACTACCCCTGGCGGCGACAGCTGGACCTATACCTATGACATCAACGGCAACCGCACGCAGACCGTGAAGAACGGCGTGGTGGTCCAGACCCAGACCGTCAACAACGCCGACCAGCTCACCGACACCGGCTACACCCACGACGGCTCCGGCAACCTCACCGGCACGCCGGACGGCACCACTGCGACCTACAACGGCAGCGAGCAGCTCGTCTCCCGCTCTGGGACCGCGAAGGGTTCCTACACCTACGCCGGCACGACGCAGGACGAGCTCATCACACAGGTGGGCCCCGCCACCTACACCCACGCCTGGGGGCGGACGGATGACGACGGTCTGCCGGTCCTCGAATCTTTGACCACCGCCGACGGCACCGCCTACTTCTTCCACGACAACGCCGGCACGCCCTTGGCCATCAAGTCTTGGACAGGAACAACCGGCTACTACGCCCTCGATGGTCTGGGATCCCCGGTCGCGCTAATCAAGACCAACGGCCTCCATCAGACCTCCTACAGCTACGACCCGCACGGGGCGGTCACCGAAACCAACAACCTCACCGACAACACGGTGACAAACCTCAATCCGTACCGTTTCGCCGGCGGCTTCCGGGACCGCTCCACCGGAGAAGTGAAGTTCGGTCGACGCTGGTATGACCCAAACACCGGCCGCTTCACACAGCAGGACGCTCTCGAAACCCTGGCTGACCCGGCGAACGCGAACCGGTACCAGTACGCTGCGGGCGACCCAGTGAATTTCGTTGACCCAACCGGGCTCCACTGCACAGCAAGTCCAGACCGCTACGGCCGTGCCAGCTTCAGGAGCGCCTGCTTTCGGCACGACAATTGCTACGCCGCCAAGCGGGTCTCTCGGTCTGCCTGTGATAACGCCCTCCGCTCGAACATGCGAACGGCCTGTGCCCGGGCGTACCGAGGCTCGGCGCGCGCCTACGGCCGCGCACTCTGCTATAAGCGGGCAAATGTATACTGGGTGGGCGTCCGACTTTTCGGGGAACTGCCTTGGCGCTTGGCTTAAGGAGCTCCCCGCCTTATGCTCAGAAGGGAATCTGAGTCATCGTGAGTCAAGGTCAGAAAATCGGCGTTGCAAGTGCCGGGATCGCGGTTGCCCTATGGCTTCTCTTCGTAATCCTCTCCGTCGCAACGGCAGTCGCCGGCGAGGGTGTGAATATTGGTGCCACGCTGATCGCTTTCCTGGCTCTGGGCTTGTCGATCCTAGCGGCAGTAGCGTTGGTCGTGTCGGTCGATGACGTTGCGGTCAGGGCAAGCGGCGCCGTGTCCATCGCGGCGTGGGTTATCTTCGCGACGCTCACGTTCAGCGGTGCCGCGCCTGAGAGTATGCATCTCGTGCCGGCAGTGATAGCAATCCTTGCCTTGTCTATCTGCGGGCTGTTGGCGGCGAAAATGCGTCCTCGAGGTCGCTGACTGCTGCGGCAGCCCGCGAGGACGACGCCTACGACGCCGTCGGTCTGCTCATTCCACAGACGTTCGGCGTTGCTGGCTCTTCACGGTTTCTGGTGAAGGACGCGGCGTGAACCGATGGGCGTGAGGGGACTGCTGCACGAGCAGGTGACATCTGATCTGTGGTGCCGAAAGGTGCCGCTGGAAGGATGTCCACCGTGCCCAAGCCCTACCCCAAGGAGTTCCGCGACGACGTCGTGAACGTCGCTCGCAACCGTGAGCCGGGCCAGTACCTGAAGCAGATCGCGGCCGACTTCGGGATCTCGGTGATCGTCGGGCTTCTTGTCCCGCGTGGGCGTGAGGATGGCATCTGGGTGTGACGGTTCGTCCGAGGTCGCTCGGGTGGGCGCCGGTTCCACTAGCCGGATGGTTTCTGGGGTCATAGGGACGGGGTCGTGCTGCAGTCAGCCGGTGTCGGCCAGCGGCGCTGCGGTCAGCTTCGCCAGGGCGTCGAGCGCGGCCAGGACGAGCTGGGTGAACGGGGCGGTCGCGGCCAGGTGCAGTAGTCGGCGGCGGCCGGTGCGGGCGTGCCGGGCGGGGATGGAGAACAGTCGCAGGCGCAGCCGCTTGGGCTCCCACCGACGGGCGTCGTGGCCGATCAGGGTGAGGGTCTGTATCCAGGCGGTGAGTTCGCAGGCCGGGGAGACGATCGCGCACCAGATGCTGTTCTGGGCGAGGTCGTGCGGCGGCAGGTTGGCCAGGCCGGTGTCCTTGGCGCAGCGGATGCGGTCCTCGGCGCGGGCCCGCCGGCGGTGCCGCAGTTCGAGGTCAGCCAGCTGACCTCTCGTCGTGTTGGTGACGAAGGCGGTGATCCGCATGCCGTCGACGTCGGTGATCCGCAGCTGCGCACCCGGGTGCGGTCGTTCCTTGCGCACGATCAGCCGCATGCCCGGCGGCCAGCTGGTCAGGTCGAACAGGTCGGTGACCTCGGCGACGAATGCGCCGGGACGGGGCTGGCCGTCGGCGTCGTAGGCCGGCTCCCACAGCTGTTCGGGGATCGTCGCCAGCTTCTGCTGGATGCTGGTCAGGTCGCCGGGCAGGGAGAACCCGACCGAGTAGGACAGCCGGCGGCGGGTCAGCCAGGCCAGCAGCTCGTGCGTGCCGCCGGCCCCGTCGATGCGGATCGGCACCTTCTTCCCGCGGCGGTGGCCGCCGGGCAGCTGCGCGAGCGCGTCGCGGATGACGCTCTTGTGGTCGACGACCGTGTTCGAGCCGGCGTTGCCGGCACGCAGCAGGAACGCCAGCGGCTCCCCGGTGCCCGCGGCCCCGTGGTCGTCGAACGCCCACAGCGGGTGGTGCCCGAACCCGCGCTTGAACGTCGGCGCCGCCGCTTCCTTCTCGCTATGGGCCGTGACGAGGGTGGCGTCCACGTCGATCACCACAGGCCGGTGAGCGTCGGCGCCGCGGTCGGGCGCGTGCTCGCCGGCCAGTGCCCACGCCCGCGTCCGGGTGGCGGCCCGGGCGGTGTTGATTGCGGCCAGCACAGCGGGGGCGTCGCCCAGGGTGTCGATGCACCTCGACACCGTCGGGTCCGACGCGACCAGCCCGAACACCTCCGGTGCGGCCCGCAGCTGGGCGATGTCGGCCAGGCAGTTCCCGCCGATCGCCAACGACACGGCCAGATCGAGCACGACCTTGGCGGGATCGTGGATCGCCAGCGGCTTGCGCCACGGCGCGAGTGCGTCCGACAGCGCGGCGGGCAGGCGGACGGTCTGCGCGGTCCGCAGCAGCAGCGTCGCGCCGGCGTGCGGCACCACGCTGGACCCGTCGCCATCGACTGTGAGCGCCGGATACGGCCCGGTAGTCTTCTTTACCAGAAAGGTGCTCTGGTTCCTGCGTTGATCAAGACCTAGACAATCTCGATTCTTGCAGGTCAGGGGCACCTTTCCTATGTCTCAGGCCGGCCGATCACGGACCGGCGTGAAAGCCCCGGGTTAGGACCAGTACAGCGGCCGGCGCCGCCGGGAGATCCTTCCCGGCGGCGCCGTCGTCGTTGCGCGCCCGGGCCGTCCACCCGGCGGCTACGGCTAGGATGCCCCGCGAGACGGGGCAGGGCGTCCCGCGGGAGGCGGATGATGACTGAGGCACCGGTCGGCACCGCGTCCTCGCCGCGACGCGCCCGCGGGCGGGCCAGCGACAGCGCCGCCACCCGGCAGTTGATCATCGACATCGCCGCGCGGGAGTTCAGCGAACGCGGGTACGCAGCCACGTCGCTGAGCGACATCGTGGCCGGCACCGGGATGACCAAGGGCGCTCTCTACTGGCACTTCGCCTCCAAGGAGAGCGTGGCGATCGCGGTCGTCCACCAGATGTTCGAGACCTGGCCGGTGATGCTGGGCGAGGTGCTCGGCTCGCACGACGACGCCCTGGAGGCGCTCGTCGCCGTCACCTACGTGGCAGGGGAGCAGTTCGCGAAGGACCCCGTCATCCGGGCTTCCAAGCGGCTCATGTCGGAGTTGCCGCCGGAGGCGATGGCCAAACTGCCGCAGCCCTACGTGGGCTGGCAGCACGCCCTGGCCAAGCTGATCTCCGACGGCCAGGCACGCGGCCAGATCAACCCCCAGGCCGACCCGGTCAGCACCGCACAGGTGATCGTGGCCAGCTTCTTCGGCATGCAGCAGGTGTCGCAGGAGCTCAGCGCCCGGCGTGACCTCGTCAGCCGGCTGGACGGGTTCTGGGCCCTGGTGCTGCCGCAGCTGCGGCCGACGTCCCTGGCCTGACCTACCCGAGGGCGACCCGGCCACGGGCCACGGGTCCGTGGCCCTGGTCCAGGGCGACCACCAGGGTCCGCCCGTCGTCCTCCGGCGCCGGCTCGGTGCGCACCCAGGTGGGTCGGTCGAGCTCGGCGAACCGGTCGAACGTCACGTCGACCCCCGCGAGCGTGGCCCCGCTGCCCGCCCGGGCGGCCGCTGCGGTGAGCGCGGCGTCGATCAGCAGCATGCCCGGCAGGTGGTCGACCTCGTGGTCGAAGAACGTGGGGTCGGCGAGGTTCACGAGAACGCGGGAGCGTTCCCTCCCGGCCTCGGTGCGGCAGCCCGGACCGGCGTCCCGCGGACTCGGGACCAGCTGCCCGCTGTCGGCGGCCGCCCGGGTCCGCGCGGAGGCACGCAGCCGCTCGTAGACCCGGCGCGGCACCGAGGAGTAGTCGGCCTCGGCGGTCGCCCAGAGGTTCCCGCCGTGCCGGATCTGCACGGCCAGCGCCGCACCGGTCGGCCGGCCGGCCCGGTAGCGGGGGGTCGGCTCCACCGTGGCCTCCGTGCGGTCGGGTGCCGTCGTCCCGAGGGCGGCGACGGGCGCGGCCAGGCGCACCGCGATCCGGTGGAAGATGAACTGCTCACCGACCGGGACCCCCAGCTGCAGGTGGGCCAGGCAGAGGCCCGCCTGGCGGATGGTCTCGACCAGCAGCAGCAGATGTCCCGCGGTGCCGGTGCGACGGTCGTACCGCGGGTGCGCGGCCGGCCACCGGGCCGCCACCGCGGCGAGCGTCGGGGCCACCGCGGCGAAGTCCGTCACCAGGACCTCCGCGGCCGCCGCCTTGTGCACCAGGTGCCGGCCGACCGGGGACCACGGCACGGCGGCGTCGTCCCCCACGGCGGAGGGCGTCGGTGAGCTGCGCGGCGGCATGGGGTCTCCCGGTGTGGACGAGGTGTGCCCCCATGGTCACCCGCCGGACGCGACCGGCCGCCGTCCGGGCCATGCGCACCGGTGGACCCGGCCGATCCGATCTCAGAACCACGAGGGGAACCACATCCGCCGCAGCCACTCCGCGTGCGAGAGCGGCTGCCCGGTGAGCACCGGCCAGAAGAAGACGAACGTCGCCGCCACGACCGCCACGTAGCCGCAGCTCGCCGCGATTCCGACCTGGCGGCGGAGAGGGCCGGCGTCCGGGGGGCCGAGCACGTCCTGCAGCACCAGTGCCACCGCCAGCACGAAGAACGGCACGACCGGCGCCATGTAGAAGCTGAACATCGTCCGCTCCAGGTTCACGAACCAGGTGAGCCAGCCCGCGGCGATCGCGACGGCCACGACCAGGGCCGCCGGATCCCGGCGCGCGACCATCCGCCAGAGCAGCCACAGCGTCGCCGGCACGAAGGCCAGCCACAGCGTCGGCGTCCCGACCATCAGGATGTAGCGCACCACCTGCTCGCCGGCGGCATCGGTGAGGCCCTGCGGGTTCCACAGCAGGATCGGCCGGCCGTTGACCAGCCACGACCAGGGGCCGGACTCCCACGGGTGCGGGCTCGACAGACCGCTGTGGAAGCGGAGCCACTCGGCGTGCTGGTGCCACAGCGACCGCAGCGCGTCCGGGATCCACGGGAACGCGGTCTCGGGGTTCTGCTGCGCCCACGCCCTGCCCTGCGACGTCTCGCCCAGGAACCAGCCCGTGAAGCTCGCCAGATAGGTCAGCACGGGGACGGCGGCCAGCGCCCACAGCGCGCCGGGCAGCCCGCGGCGGGCGGCCACCCGTGTCGGGCGCGGCACCCCCGCCTCGCGCCAGGCGGCGCGGTCCCAGAACAGCGACAGGACGGCGAAGAAGGCCAGGAACCAGACCCCGCTCCACTTGACCGCGCAGGCGCAGCCGAACAGGAAGCCGGCCGCGAGCCGCCAGCCACGGGGGCCGAGCCGGGCTGGGACGTCCATCGTGCGGACCCGGGCCCGCACGACGTCGCGGTCGACCACCAGACAGGCCACCCCGCTCACCACGAAGACCTGCAGGAAGATGTCGAGCAGGCCGATGCGGGAGAGGGTGAAGGCAAAGCCGTCGACCAGCAGCAGCACCCCGGCGAACAGGCCGATCAGCGTCGACCCGGTGAGCCGGCGGGCCAGCCGGAACAGGACGACGACGGCGAGGAAGCCGGCCACCGCCGACGGGAACCGCCAGCCGAACGAGGTGTAGCCGAACACCTGCTCGCCGGCGGCGATCAGCCACTTGCCCAGCGGCGGATGCACGATGAACGTGTAGCCGCGGTTGTACTCGTAGCCCCAGGTCAGCAGCTCCCGGGCCTCGGGCGGGTAGTACGCCTCGTCGAACAGCAGGTCGCGCGGGTAGCCGATGCCCCACAGCCGGACGGTGAGCGCGACCGCCCCCAGGACGGCGGCGATGATCCACGCCGTCCACCGGTCGTCGGGCAGCGGCGGGACGACGTCCGTGCGGCGCCGGGGCGGGGGGAGGCGTCGCGGACGCGGGAACGGCGGGCGGTGAGGATCCCGCGGGTCGCGGTCCGCCCGCTCGGGTGCCAGCACCGCCATGCCGCCAGGGTAGGTGGGCCGGGGCGGCGCCCCGCCGTGACAGGCTGGCCGGGTGAGCGGACGGCTGGTGCTGGGTGGGGCGCCCCTCGGACAGTCCGGCGACGTCGGCCCGCGGCTGCGCGCCGCCATGGCGTCGGCCGACGTCCTGGCGTGCGAGGACACCCGCCGCCTCCACCGGCTCGCCACCGACCTCGAGGTGACGCTGTCCGGGCGCGTGGTCACCTTCCACGAGTCGGTGGAACGGGCCCGGCTGCCCGGGCTGCTGGCCGCCCTGTCCTCCGGCGCGACGGTGCTGCTGCTCACCGACGCCGGGATGCCGTCGGTCTCCGACCCCGGCTACACGCTGGTGCGGGCCGCCGTCGAGGCCGGGATCGAGGTCACCTCGGTGCCCGGACCGTCGGCGGTGACCACCGCGCTCGCGCTCTCCGGGCTGCCGGTCGACCGCTTCTGCTTCGAGGGATTCCTGCCCCGCAAGGGCGGCGAGCGCCGATCGCGGTTCGCCGGGCTGGCCGACGAGCGGCGGACGATGGTGTTCTTCGAGTCGCCGCACCGGCTGGCCGACGCGCTGGCCGACGCCGCCGGGGTGCTGGGCGACGATCGCCCGGCCGCCGTCTGCCGGGAGCTGACCAAGACCCACGAGGAGATCCGGCGCGGCGGCCTGGCCGAGCTCGCCGCGTGGGCGGCCGAGGGGGTTCGCGGCGAGATCACCCTGGTGGTCGCCGGGGCGCCGGAACGGGCGGTGGAGCTGACCCCGGCCGAGCTGGCGGCCGACGTCGCGGCGGAGGAGGCGTCCGGCGCCACCCGCAAGGACGCCATCCGCGCGGTCGTGCAGCGCACCGGCCTGCCGCGCCGCACCGTCTACGACGCCGTCGTCGCCGCCAAGGGCACCTGACGCCTTAGCGGCATAGGAAGCTTTACGTGCGTCTGGAGCTCGAAAACGCACGTAAAGCTTCCTATGCCCCGGGGTCAGCCGACTCGTAGCTGCGCCAGCCGGGTCCGGTAGGCCGCGACCACCCGCGCCCGGACGGCGTCCGGATCGCGCAGCACGTCGGCGTAGGTGAACCGGAGGACCACCCAACCCAGTGCGGCGAGCGCGCTGTCGCGAGCCAGATCCCTGCGCCGGTCCTCGGGGGAGGTGTGGTGCTGGGCTCCGTCGAGTTCCACGGCGAGCTTGACCTCCGGCCATGCGCGGTCGAGTCGGATGCCGCCGGTCGGCAGGTCGATGCGGTACTGGCCGAAGCCCGGGGGCATGGACCGGTGCCGGAAGACGTGCAGGACACCCATGGCCTCGAGTTCACTCTGGCAACCGTCCGCGATGAGGTCGATGGTCTGGCGGAGGCTGCGCCGTCCCGCGACGTTGGGACGCTCGGACAGGGCCTCGCCCAGCTGACCGGCCGTGACCAGCCGCCGGCGGGCGATGTCGAGTGCCAGCGGACGACGTTCGGCCGGAGCGAGCAGGGGCCACGAGTCGATCAGGCTGCGTGGGAGGGCGGTCACCCTCACGCCGAGCCGTTCCACGCACTGCGGGGATCCGGGGTCGAAGCGGAGTCTGCGGTGGACGCGGAGGTCCGGCGCCCCCGCTCGCCGGATGCGCTGGTCGACCGTGGCGTGGAGCGGGCGCTCGAGCCGGCGGACGCCCCACACGGCCAGTGCGGTGGTGTGGCTGAGTGCAGCCGGCGGTCCGACGTGCAGCAAGGCTGCCCGGAAGAGCGTCATGTCGTCCTCTGCCGCGTCGCGCAGGCGGTACACGTGGGGGAAGACCCGGACGAGGTTGCGCCGACCGATGTGCCCGTCCAGGACGACGCTCGGCACGTGCTCGAGCAGCTGCCTCCTGGTCGCCAGACCGCCGTTGGGCTGCATCGCCTCGCGGATCACCTGTCGCCAGTCCACGCGGGGAGGGTGCCGTGGACGGCGGTGCTCGTGCGGGGCCTACGGGGCTGCCTGTGGACAACCGGGCGGCCCAGGAGCGCGGCCCCTTGGAGGCATAGGAAGCTTCACCGGCGCATTGGGCCCTCGAGACGCATGTAAAGCTTCCTATGCCTCGGGGTGACCCTGCCTCGGCGGGCGACCCACTCCCTGCCTACAGCCAGCCGTTGCGCTTGAAACCGCGGTAGAGCAGCACGATGGCGGTGAAGATGACCAGCAGCACCGCCGGATAGCCCCACTTCTCGTCCAGCTCCGGCATGTACTCGAAGTTCATCCCGTAGATGCCGGCGATGGCCGTGGGGACGGCGATGATGCCGGCGTAGGCCGAGATCTTCCGCATGTCCTCGTTGTCGGCCATCTGCGTCCGGGCCAGCGACGCCTGCAGGATCGAGGTCAGCAGTTCGTCCATCCCCGCGACCTGGTCCCGCACGCGGATGGCGTGGTCCAGCACGTCGCGGAAGTAGGAGCGCATCGCCCCGGGGACGACGTCGACCGGCCGCTCGGCGAGCGTCTGCAGCGGCACCTCCAGCGGTGAGACCGCCCGCCGGAGCGACAGCAGCTCGCGCTTGAGCTGGTAGAGCCGGCCGACGTCGTCGGTGCGCTCGGGACTGAACACCGACGCCTCGAGTTCCTCGACGTCCTCCTCCACCGCCCCGGCGACCTCGACGAACGAGTCGACCACCAGGTCGGCGACGGCGTAGAGGACGGCGGACGGGCCCAGGCAGAGCAGTTCGCGCTGCTCTTCCAGACGCTGTCGCAGGTCGGCCAGGCCGCTGTGCTCGCCGTGCCGGACGGTGATCACGTACCGCGGACCGAGGAAGACCATCACCTCGCCGGTGTCGACGACCTCGCTGGTGGCGGTCAGCTCCTCGTGCTCGACGTAGGTGGCGGTCTTCAGCACCATGAACAGGGCGTCGTCGTAGCGCTCCAGCTTGGGCCGCTGGTGGGCGTAGACGGCGTCCTCGACGGCCAGCGGGTGCAGGCCGTACTCCTCGGCGATCGCCTCCAGCTCCGCCTCGGTGGGGGCGTAGAGGCCCAGCCAGACGTAGCCGCCGCATCCCTCCGCGACGCGGAGCGCGTCCTGCGGTGCGACGGCCGCTTGCCGGCGGCCGTCGACGTAGACGGCGCAGTCGATGACGGCGCCGGTCTCGGGCCGCCGCGGAGGCGTCCGCGGTCGCCGCCCGGCGGGCCGTGGTCGCAGCGTCGGCGGCGCGGCGGGTGCCAGCGGGAGCGGCGCGGCGGGTGGGGTGTCCCCGGTGCTCATCGCGGTCGCCTCCTCGCGGTCGGTCGGCAGGACGCGGTTGCAGCGTAGGGGGCGCCCGTACGAGCCTGCCGGGAGAGGGCGGTGCCGTGCCGGGCTGCCCCCCGATGGGGTGAGGGGACCCGACCGGGCGTCCAGGGAGCCGCCCCGGACGCCGACCAGACCGCAAGTCAGCCCACCGGTCAGGGAGAGAGCCTCGTGGCGAGCACCGTCCTCGACGTCCGCGACACCGTCGTGCCGGCCCGCGTCCGCACGTCCCGGCGGGTGCCGGGAGCCGCGCTGGCGGCGGGGCTGCTCGCCGTCCTCGAGGCCGTCGGTCTGCTCGCCACCGGACTGGCCCAGGTCGACCTCGTCCTGGCGTCCCCGACCCGGCCGGCCGGGTGGCTGATCGTGCTGGGCCTGGGCGGCCTGGCCGGCTGGATCGTGCTGTGCGGCGGTGGCGGTGCGGCGCTCATCGACGGCTCCGGCCGCAGGCTGGTGGTCCTCACCTCGTCGGTCGAGCTCTTCGTCGTGTCGCTGCTCGGTGTCCTCGCGGTCATGCTGCCGATGCCGGCCTGGCTGGCCGGTGGCGTGCCGCTGCCCCTCCTCTTCGCGCTCGCTGTCGCACTGCCGATCGGCAAGCTGCTCCTGTCCGACGCCCCGTCCGCCCGGCAGTGGGTGCTGCAGGGGCCGCGCGTGCGCACACGGCGGCCCGACCCGGTGGCCCACTACCGGGCGCTGTGCGCACTCACCCTGGGCGTGATCGCCTTGGGCCTGGGTGCGGTGGCCGTGGTGGGACCGACCGACGCGGGCCTCGGCAGCCCGGCCTCGAGCGCCGTCTACCAGCCCTGATCCCGGTCCCCGCCGCTCCGCCCGGCGACCGGCTGTCGCCGCGCCGCCACCACCCGTTCGGCGCCTCCGCTCGGCCGCTGCTCGGTCCTCCGTGACCACTCGGCTGCGCGCTCGCTCCGCTCCTCGCCCGCTGCGATGCTCACCCGCTGCCGGCCCGGGTCGCTCCCTGCGATGCTCGCGACTCCGTCGCTTCACTAGAGTCGGGCCGTGAGTGATCGGCACATCCTGACCGCAGTCGCCTGGCCCTACGCGAACGGGCCGCGGCACATCGGCCACGTCTCCGGGTTCGGCGTCCCCTCCGACGTCTTCAGCCGGTACCACCGCATGGCCGGGGACAAGGTCCTCATGGTCAGCGGGACCGACGAGCACGGCACCCCGATCACGGTCGCCGCCGACGCCGAGGGCATTCCGCCCCGGGAGATCGCCGACCGGAACAACCGGATCATCGTGGGCGATCTGCAGTCCCTCGGGCTGAGCTACGACCTCTTCACCCGGACGACGACGGCCAACCACGCCGCCGTCAGCCAGGAGATCTTCCTGGGCCTGCTGAAGAACGGGTACGTCTTCCCGAAGACGACGCTCGGTGCGATCAGCCCCTCGACCGGCCGCACCCTGCCCGACCGCTACATCGAGGGCACCTGCCCCATCTGCCAGTACGGCGGCGCGCGCGGCGACCAGTGCGACAACTGCGGGAACCAGTTGGACCCGATCGAGCTGATCAACCCGGTCAGCAAGATCAACGGTGAGACGCCGAAGTTCGTCGAGGAGGAGCACTACTTCCTCGACCTGCCGGCCTTCGCCCGGGCTCTGGGCGACTGGCTGGGCACGCGCAGGAGCTGGCGCCCCAACGTCCTCAACTTCAGCGTCAACCTGCTCGAGGACCTCAAGCCGCGCAGCTACACCCGCGACATCGACTGGGGCGTCCCGGTGCCGCTGGACGGCTGGCGCGACCGGCCGGACAAGCGCATCTACGTCTGGTTCGACGCCGTCGTCGGCTACCTGTCGGCGTCGATCGAGTGGGCCCGCCGGTCGGGCGACCCGGACGCCTGGCGGCAGTGGTGGCAGGAGCCGGACGCGGGTGCCTACTACTTCATGGGCAAGGACAACATCGTCTTCCACTCCGAGATCTGGCCCGCCCAGCTGCTCGGCTACAACGGCGCGGGCGACAAGGGCGGGACGCCGGGTTCCTACGGCCGGCTGAACCTGCCGACCGAGGTGGTCTCGAGCGAGTTCCTGACCATGGAGGGCCGCAAGTTCTCCTCCTCGCGGAACGTGGTCATCTACGTGCGGGACTTCCTCGCCCGGTACGACGCCGACGCGCTGCGCTATTTCATCGCCGTCGCCGGCCCGGAGAACCAGGACACCGACTTCACCTGGGCGGAGTTCCTGCGCCGCAACAACGACGAGCTGGTCGCGGGCTGGGGCAACCTGGTCAACCGGTCGGTGTCGATGGCGGCGAAGAACGTCGGCGCCGTCCCTACGCCAGGAGAGCTGACCGACGACGACCGCACGCTCCTGGCCACCACGTCCGGCGCGTTCGCTGCTGTGGGGGACCTGCTGTCGCGCAACCGGCAGAAGGCCGCGATCAACGAGGCGATGCGCGTCGTCGGCGAGGCGAACAAGTACCTGTCGGACCAGGCGCCGTGGAAGCTCAAGGAGGACCCGGCCCGCCGGGACACCGTCCTGCACACCGCGCTCCAGGCGATCAAGGACTGCAACGCCCTGCTGACGCCGTTCCTCCCGCACTCCTCGCAGCAGGTGCACGACCTGCTGGGCGGCACCGGCGTGTGGTCGGTAGCGCCGCAGATCGAGGAGGTCACCGACCTCGACGACGGATCGCCCTACCCGGTCATCACCGGCTCCTACGACGAGGGTCAGGCGGTGTGGGGATCGACGCCGCTGGCCGCGCCCGGCACGCCGCTGGCCCCGCCGAAGCCGATCTTCACCAAGCTGGATCCGTCGATCGTCGACGAGGAGATCCAGCGGCTGGAGGAGGGCGGCGGGTGAGCGAGCTCGCGAGCGAACGGATGAGCACAGTGCCCCGGCGGGAGCCGGCCCCGAGCGCCAGCGAGGGGGTGGATTGAGCAGGTCGGCCTCGTCTCGCGCCAACCGGCGGGGCGAGGCACCGCCGTCGCCCGAGCCGCTGCCGGCACCGGCGCTGGACAGCCACACCCACCTGGACATCGTCCTGGGAGAGCGCCCGGCGGACGGCGAGCACGGGGAGTGGGCCTCCGACGCGGCGGTCGACGCCGAGATCGCGGCGGCCGAGGCGGTCGGCATCCCGCGGCTCGTGCAGGTCGGTGTCGACGTCGCTTCGTCCCGGTGGTCGGCGGAGCTGGCCGCCCGGCACCCGAACGTGCTGGCCGCCGTCGCGCTGCACCCCAACGAGGCGGGGCAGGGGAAGGCGGAGGGCCAGTGGCTGGACACAGCGCTGGCCGAGATCGACCGGCTGGCCGCGCTGCCCCGGGTGCGAGCCGTCGGGGAGACCGGCCTGGATCGCTTCCGCACCGGACCCGAGGGCTGGGCGGCCCAGGAGGCGTCGTTCCGGGCGCACATCCGGATCGCCAAGGAGCACGGCGTCGCGCTGGTCATCCACGACCGGGACGCCCACGAGGAGATCCTCCGCGTGCTCGAGGACGAGGGCGCCCCCGAGCACACGGTCTTCCACTGCTTCTCCGGGGACGCCGTGTTCGCGAGGGCCTGCGTCGAGCGGGGCTACGTGCTCTCCTTCGCGGGCACGCTCACGTTCGGCAACGCCGCCTACCTGCGCGAGGCCGCGGCGCTCACCCCGCCCGGGCAGCTGCTCGTGGAGACCGACTCGCCCTTCCTGACCCCGATGCCGCACCGCGGCCGCCCGAACTCCTCCCGGCTCGTGCCGCACACCGTGCGCGTGCTCGCCGAGGTGACCGGTACCGACCTCGCCGAGCTGTGTGGTCACCTGACCCGCACCGCCGAACGCGTCTTCGGCAGCTGGGAGAAGGACGACTGACCCAGCCGGGGACGGCGTCCTGACGACGGGGGGCCGGAGGCTCCCCAGAGGAAGGACGGGAAGGGCTCAGCGCAACTGGCACCGGCAATTGGTGGCGGTGTCGTCCGATAGGACGACAATCAACACCGTGGGTCGTCTCATCGCGGTCGTTGTCTTCGTCGCTCTGCTGGTCCCCGGCGTGCTCCTGGCCCGGGCATGGGGCCTGGCGGCTGGTCGTCGTGCGGTCGCCTCCGCGGCCGTGGAGTTCACCGAGCCGAGTGCCGAGGGGGCGGCGACGTTGCGGCGCCAGGCGGCGCACGGGCGCCGCTGGCGCCTGCTGGGCCTGCTGCTGGGTGTCGTGGGCATCGTCGGGAGCGTGGTGGTGCTCGCCGAGGCCTCGGTCTTCCTCTGGCTGCCGGTCCTCGCCGTGGGGTTGCTCGCCGGGGTGCTGCTGGCCGAGGTGACCCGCCCGCGTCCGCGCTGGGCGCTGGCGTCCCCGGCCCGCCGCCCGCGGCAGGCGGAGCAGGTCTCGGGCTGGCTGCTGTGGACCATGCGCGCGGTGGTGCTGGCCGAGCTGGTCACGGCCGGGTCGTTGTGGTCCTCCGGGAACCTGGGTGGCGCGGCCGCCTGGGCGGTCGTCGGCGTACCGCTGCTCGCGTGGCTGCTGGCCGAGGCCACGCTGCTCCGGGCGCTGCTCCGGCCGATGCCGGCCGACGGGGCGGACGTCCCGGTCGACGAGGCGCTGCGGACGTGGACGGCGCACCTCGTGGTGGCGGCAGCCAGCGTGACCGCACTGCTGCCCTTCGGGACGCTGCTGCTGCGGGCCGGTCTCGACCAGGGGGAGCGGGTGAGCGAGAGCTTCGACGTCCTGCCCGTGGCCCTGGTCGCAGGTGGGTTCTCCGCACTGGCGGCGGGGATCGCGGTGGCCGGTTTCCTGCTGAGCTGGCTGCGACCGGTGCGGTCGAGCGCTCCCGCGCTCGCGGGCTGAGCAACGGCGCCCTGCCCGGCTGGGTGCCGTCCTACGCCGTGCGCTTGCTCACAGCGGGTGCGGGGCGTCGAGGTCGACACATCGGCATGTCACCAACTCTCCGTCTCGGCGCGTCGACTCTGTGCAACCGTCAGCGTCTGTTTCACTACGCGTGCAGCATTGCCACACGCAGACTGCTCGTTATCGTGTCGTGACCGACAGCCGGGGTGGAGAGCGACCCGGGTGCCGCACTGCTCCGGGTTCCCGGCGGTCGTCGCCCGAGTCGCAGCCCGTCCGGGCCGCCCCGGCGGCCCAGGCGCTCTCCTGCCCGGGTTCTGTGACCCCTGGAAGTGTCGTGCGTCGCTCCTTGCAGCTCAGCCTCTTCGCTCTCGTCCTCCTCGGGCTGGTGGGCGGGACGCTGGCCTTCTTCCTCGCCCAGAAGTCCGTCGCGCTCACCGTCGACGGGCAGACCCGTGACGTCGGCACCTATGCCGGCACCGTCGGGGAGGTACTGGAGGAGGAGGGGCTCGCCCTCGCCGCCCACGACGTCGTCCTCCCGGCGGCCGACCAGGCGCTGTCCGACGGCGACGCCGTCGTCCTCAACCGCGCCCGGCCGCTCGAGCTCACCGTCGACGGCGTCTCGCGCGAGGTGCACGTGACCGCCCTGTCGGTCGAGGAGGCGCTGGACCAGCTGGGCTTCCGCACCGACGGCCTGGTCCTGTCGGCCAGCCGCGCCGAGCGTCTTCCGCTCGGGGGCATGCAGCTGACGATCACCACCCCCAAGGACGTCGTGCTGGTCGCCGACGGCCAGGAGCGGGTGGTCACCACGACGGCGGCCACGGCCGGCGACCTGCTCGCCGAGCAGGGGATCGTGCTCAGCGAGACCGACCGCACCAGCCTCTACCTCGAGCAGGGCCTGCTCAACCGCATGCGGCTGCAGGTGTACCGGGTGCAGGTCTCCGAGGTCACCGAGACGGCTCCTATCGCGCACGGCCGGGTGGAGACCGCGAACGCCGAGGCCTTCGAAGGGGACGACGAGGTCACCCAGCAGGGCGTCGACGGCGAGCAGGCCACCACCTACCGCGTGACCGTCGTCGACGGCCAGGAGACCAGCCGGGAGCAGCTCTCCAGCACGGTCACCCGCGCGCCGGTCGACGAGCACGTCACGGTCGGGACCAAGGCCCGTCCCGCCAACAGCCCCACGGCCGACGGCCTGAACTGGGCTGCGCTGGCCGCGTGCGAGTCCGGCGGACGTCCCGGTGCCGTCAGCTCGACCGGTAAGTACCGCGGGATGTACCAGTTCTCCCAGGCCACCTGGAACGCCGTCGGCGGCACCGGGGACCCGGCCGCGGCGTCGGCCGACGAGCAGACCTTCCGGGCCCAGCTGCTCTACCAGCGCTCCGGTGCCGGCCAGTGGCCGCACTGCGGGCCCCGCCTGTTCGGCTGATCGGATCGGCGCTGAACACCGTCCCTGAGCAGACCGACGGGCTGCTGGGCCCGGCCGCCATCCGCGACCTGGCCCAGCAGCTCGACCTGCGTCCCACGAAGTCCCTCGGCCAGAACTTCCTGCACGACGCCAACACGATCCGGCGGATCGTGCGCACCGCCGGTGTGCGGCCGGACGACGTGGTGCTCGAGGTGGGCCCCGGCCTCGGTTCGCTGACCCTCGGGCTGCTGCCGGCCGCGGCACGGGTGACGGCCGTGGAGATCGACCCGCGGCTCGCGTCCCTCCTCCCGGTCACGGTGGGCGATCGCCGGCCGGACCTGGCCGACCGGCTCACGGTGGTGGAGGGCGACGCCCTGCGGGTAACCGACCTCCCGGGCCCGCCGCCCACCGCGCTGGTCGCGAACCTGCCCTACAACGTGGCGGTGCCGGTGCTGCTGCACCTGCTGGAGCTGCTGCCGAGCCTCGACCGCGCGCTGGTCCTCGTGCAGGCCGAGGTGGCCGAACGGCTGGCCGCAGGACCGGGCGCCCCCGCATACGGCGTGCCGTCGGTCAAGGCGGCCTGGTACGGCGAGGTGCGTCGCGCCGGCAACGTCGGCCGCCGGGTCTTCTGGCCCGAGCCCAACGTCGACTCGGGTCTGGTCGGGCTGGTCCGCCGTCCACCGCCGCCGGGCGACCGGCAGGCGACCTTCGCCGTCGTGGACGCCGCCTTCGGCATGCGGCGCAAGGGTCTGCGTGCCGCGCTGGCCCGCTGGGCGGGGAGCCCGGCCGCGGCCGAGACCCGGCTGCGCGCCGCGGGCATCGACCCGTCGGCCCGTGGCGAGCAGCTGTCGGTCACCGACTTCGCCCGCCTGGCCGCGACCGACCCGGTGCAGCAGTGACCGTCCGGGAGCCGGTGGTCGTCCGTGCGCCGGCGAAGATCAACGTGCACCTGGGCGTGGGCCCCCTGCGCGGTGACGGCTTCCATGCCCTGCACACGGTCTACCTCGCCGTGTCGCTGTACGACACGGTGACCGTCCGCCCCGGTGAGGGGCTGTCGCTGACCGTGTCCGGGGAGGGCGCCGGGGCGACGACCGGCCCCGGTCAGGTCCCGGCTGGACCCACGAACCTCGCCTGGCGGGCGGCCGAGCTGCTGGCCGACCACGCCGGTGTCCGTCCGGACGCCGCGATGGACGTCGCCAAGCGCATCCCCGTCGCCGCCGGCCTGGCCGGGGGGAGTGCGGATGCCGCGGCGACCCTGGTCGCGCTGGACGCCCTGTGGGGCACCCGGGCAGCTCGTGCGGACCTGCTGGGTCTGGCGGCGCAGCTGGGCAGCGACGTGCCCTTCGCGCTGACCGGTGGCGCCGCGCTCGGCACCGGACGGGGGGAGCAGGTGTCCCCGGTCCTGGCCGGCGGCCGGTCGCACTGGGTGCTCGGCATCGCCGGCGAGGGCCTGTCCACGCCGGCCGTCTACGCCGAGCTGGACCGGCTGCGCGCCACCGGCCGGGTGCCCGACGTGACCGAGCCGACGCCGGCGGAGCCGGTTCTCGCCGCCTTGCGTGGTGGTGCGGCGGGCGAGCTCGCGCGCTCGCTGATCAACGACCTGCAGCCGGCCGCGCTCAGCCTGCGGCCGGACCTGCGCCGGGCGCTGCGCGCGGCTGGGGATGCCGGTGCCGCGGCCGCCGTGGTCAGCGGCTCGGGGCCCACCGTCGCGGCGCTCGCGAGCGACGAGCAGGCTGCCGTCCGGCTGGCGGCCGAGCTCGCCGGTGTCGGCGTGTTCCGGGCCGTGCGGGCCGTCACCGGCCCGGTGCCCGGAGCCCGGGTCGTCTGCTAGGAGCCGCTCGCCCGTCCGTCCAGCGGGCCGGGGTGCCGCTCGAGGTGGGACAGTCCGTCGTAGGCGAGGTCGACCAGCTGGGCAGCCACCTCGTGCTTGCCGGGGGAGCGTGCGTCCAGCCACCACTGGCCGGCCAGCGCCACCATGCCGACCAGCGCCTGGCTGTAGAGCCCGGCCAGCTCCGGCCGGTAGCCGCGGGTGGCGAACTCACGCGCGAGGACGTGCTCGACTTTGCGCGCGACCTCCCCGAGTAGGGACCCGGACGAGCCGGCCCCGCTGCTCACCGGCGCGTCCCGGACCAGCACCCGGAAGCCGTCGGTGTCCTGCTCGATGTACTCCAGCAGGACCAGCGCGGCGCGCTCCAGCAGCTCGCGGGGATGGCCGGGGGCCGACAGCGCCGTCCCGAACCGGCTGAGCAGCCGGTGCATCTCCCGGTCGACCACGACGGCGTGCAGCCCCTGCTTGCCGCCGAAGTGCTCGTAGACCACCGGTTTGCTCACCCCGGCGGAGGCGGCGATCTCCTCGACGGAGGTGGCTGCGAACCCGTGCTCCGCGAACAGCGCCCGCCCGACGTCGAGCAGTTGGCGGCGCCGCTCCGGGCCGGGCATGCGCACACGTGCCCGGCCCGGCCCGGGGACCGCCGGGGAGGCGACCGTCAGTTGCCGGCCGCCGCGGGGACCCGCTTGGCCGCGAGACGCACCGGATCCGGCCACTTGACGTTCCACGCCCAGCCGAGCTTCTCGAAGATCCAGATCACCCGGGCGCTGATGTCGATCTGGCCGCGCAGCACACCGTGCCGGGCGCAGGTCGGGTCGGCGTGGTGCAGGTTGTGCCACGACTCGCCCGCGCTGAGGATCGCCAGCGGCCAGAAGTTGGTGGCGCGGTCCCGGGAGACGAAGGGCCGGTCACCCACCACGTGGCACACCGAGTTGATCGACCAGGTGACGTGGTGCAGCAGCCCGATGCGCACCAGTCCGGCCCAGAAGAACGCCGTCCAGGCGCCGGCCCAGCTCGTCGTCACCAGGCCGCCGATGACGGCCGGCAGGAAGAGGCTGACGGCGGCCCAGACCACGAACAGCCGGCCGGTGGTGACCAGCGCGGAGTCCTTGAGCAGGTCGGGGGCGTAGCGCTCCTGGTTGGTCTTCCGCCGCTCGAACAGCCAGCCCAGGTGGGCGTGGAACATGCCCTTGAGCAGGGCGCGGGCACCGGTGCCGTAGCGCCACGGCGAGTGCGGGTCGCCCTCGCGGTCGGAGAACGCGTGGTGCCGCCGGTGGTCGGCCACCCACTGGACGACCGGCCCCTGTATCGCCATGGAGCCCGCGACGGCCAGCAGCAGCCGCAGCGGCCGCCGGGCCTTGAACGAGCCGTGCGTGAAGTAGCGGTGGTAGCCGACCGTCACGCCCAGCAGGGTGAAGAAGTAGAAGCCGATCGCCAGCCCGACGTCGAGCCAGGACAGGCCCCAACCCCACACGGCCGGGACGATCGCGGCGATGGCCAGGAACGGCACCACCACGAAGACGTAGAGCGTGATGATCTCCAGCGCGCTCTTGTGCCGGCCGATCGCGTTGACCGGCAGCCCGGCGTGCGGATCTGCGGGGCGCGGCGGAGCCATGGGCCGGGTACGGGCGGGAGCGGACAAGGGGCCTCCGGGCGACCGAGGTGGGGAACGGCCGGCCCACGCTGGTCCCGGCTATCTGGTCGCAAGCTACGGCACCGTAGGGAAGGCGGCGACCGCAGCGGCCGGGAGG
Source organism: Blastococcus capsensis (assembly GCF_030165005.1). Classification (GTDB taxonomy): domain Bacteria; phylum Actinomycetota; class Actinomycetes; order Mycobacteriales; family Geodermatophilaceae; genus Blastococcus; species Blastococcus capsensis. The sequence goes on along the minus strand of NZ_JASNNW010000035.1, from coordinate 6,108 downwards.
ACGCGGCGACCGGATGCCCTCTCCCTCGCAGGGGCCCTAGGCTCGCGGGGGCGCCGGTGCACCGGCGCCCCCCGGAGCCGGACCCGGCACCGGGATGGGGGATGGGGTAATCGGCAGCCCGCCGGCCTTTGGAGCCGGGAAGTCTCGGTTCGAGTCCGAGTCCCCCAGCCACACGTCGTCGTCGCCGACCGAGGAGAGCCGTGAACCACGTCCAGCCGGCCACCGCAGCAGAGCCTGCTCCGGCGGTGGCCGCCGTCGTCGTCCTGGCAGCTGGGCAGGGCACGCGCATGCGCTCGTCGCGCCCCAAGGTGCTGCACGCCCTCGGTGGGCGGAGCATGCTCGGCCACGTCCTCGCCGCCACCGCTCCGCTGGCTGCCGGCACCACGGTCGTGGTGGTCGGGGCCGGGCGGGAAGCCGTGCGCGAGCACCTGTCCGTGATCGCTCCCGGCGCCCTGGCGGTCGTGCAGGAGGAGCAGCGCGGTTCCGGCCACGCCGCCGCCGTCGCCCTCGCCGCGATGCCGCAGGTGGAGGGGCCGGTCCTGCTGGTCAACGGCGATGCGCCGCTGCTGCGTGCCGCGACGGTGCGCCATCTGGTCGCCGAGCACACCACGTCCGGGAACATGCTCACCGTCCTCACCGCCGAGGTCGAGGACCCGACCGGCCTCGGCCGCATCGTCCGGGATGGCGACGGGGCGGTGCGCGCCATCGTCGAGCAGCGGGACGCGACGCCGGAGCAGCGCGCGCTCCGCGAGATCAACGCCGGGGTGTACGTGGGCGACGCCGCCGCGGTGCGCGCCGCGCTCGGCCGCATCGGCGAGGACAACGAGCAGGGCGAGCAGTACTTCACCGATGTCCTCGGTCTGCTGGTCGCCGACGGTGCGCCCGTCGGGGGATCGGTCGCCGAGGACCCCGACGACGTGCTCGGCTGCAACGACCGCAAGGAGCTCGCCGCCCGACGCCGGACCCTGAACGACCGGGTGCTGGACGAGCTGATGCGCGAGGGCGTCACCGTCGTGGACCCGCAGACGACGTGGGTCGACGTCACCGTGACGGTCGGCCCGGACGCGGTCCTCCGGCCGGGGACCCAGCTCGAGGGGGCGACCTCGATCGGAGGAGGAGCGGAGGTGGGCCCGGACACCACCCTGGTCGACACCGAGGTCTCCGAGGGGGCCACGGTGGTGCGCACCCACGCCGTCGGGGCGCGCATCGGTCCCCAGGTCTCGGTCGGGCCGTTCGCCTACCTCCGGCCGGGCACCGTCCTCGGCCCACGGGCGAAGGTAGGCACCTTCGTCGAGACGAAGAACGCCCAGGTGGGGGAGGGGGCGAAGGTGCCGCACCTGTCCTACGTCGGCGACGCCACGATCGGCCGCGGCACCAACATCGGGGCGGCGACGGTGTTCGTGAACTACGACGGCGTCACCAAGCACCGCACGACGATCGGCGACCACGCCCGCACCGGTGCCGACAACATGTTCGTGGCGCCGGTGACGGTAGGGGACGGCGCATACACCGCCGCCGGGTCGGTCATCACCTCCGACGTCCCCCCGGGAGCGATGGCCGTGGCTCGGGCACCGCAGCGCAATGTGGCAGGCTGGGTTCGTCGCCGACGGTCCGGCACCCCCGCTGCGGAGGCCGCGGCAGCGGCGGAGAGCCGGGCCGAGGCGCCCCGGGAGGACCGGTCCGAGTCCTCCCGTGCGGACTCCGACAGCTAGGGACAGCAGAGCCGATGAGCGTGATCCGGCAGACGACGAACAAGAGCCTCATGCTCTTCTCCGGTCGGGCCTACCCGGCACTGACCGATGAGATCGCCGGCCACCTGGGCGTGACGCCGACCCCGACGGCGGCCTACGAGTTCGCCAACGGAGAGCTCTTCGTGCGGTTCGAGGAGTCGGTGCGCGGCTGCGACGCCTTCGTGGTGCAGAGCCACACCGCGCCGATCAACACCTGGCTCATGGAGCAGCTGATCATGGTGGACGCGCTCAAGCGCGCGTCGGCGAAGCGGATCACCGTGGTGGCGCCCTTCTTCCCGTACGCCCGGCAGGACAAGAAGCACCGCGGCCGCGAGCCCATCTCCGCCCGGCTCGTCGCCGACATGTTCAAGACGGCGGGCGCCGACCGGCTGATGACGGTCGACCTGCACACCGCCCAGATCCAGGGCTTCTTCGACGGCCCGGTGGACCACCTGTTCGCCCTGGACCTGCTGGTCTCCCACGTGTGCGAGCGCTGGGGCGACCGGGACATCACCGTCGTCTCGCCCGACTCGGGCCGGGTACGCGTGGCCGAGCGCTGGACCGACAAGCTCGGCGGCGTCCCGCTGGCCTTCATCCACAAGACCCGCGACCCGCTGCGCCCGAACGAGGTCGTCGCCAACCGCGTGGTCGGTGAGGTCGAGGGCCGGGTCTGCATCCTCGTCGACGACATGATCGACACCGGCGGCACCATCGTGAAGGCCGCCGAGACCCTCTTCGAGGCCGGCGCCGCCGACGTCATCGTCACCGCGACCCACGGCGTGCTCTCCGGTCCCGCGGTGGACCGGCTGAAGAATAGCCAGGTCAGCGAGGTCATCGTGACCAACACGCTGCCCATCGAGCCCGCCCGTCACTTCGACAAGCTGACCGTCCTGTCCATCGCGCCCCTGATCGCGCGGGCCATCAAGGCCGTCTTCGAGGACGACTCCGTCACCTCGTTGTTCGACGGCGCCAGCTGAGCCGCGCTCTTGCGGTTCTTCTGCCGCTCCTGCGGTCGTGCACTACCGCTCGAGCGGCAGGGACACCGCAAGGCAGGGCGGGCGGACGGCGGGGCTGCACGTGCGGGTACGCTGGTCCGCGTTGCCCGGCGAGGGAGTGGTCCGTCCGCTCCGTGATCGACGTGCGTGTGCCCCTGTGGGGTGTGTCGCGCCCGGTCGCCGGCACGCACGCAGACCCTCTTCGCTAGGAGCACACCACCGTGGCTGACTTCCGCCTCGACGCCGAGACCCGCACCGAGTTCGGCAAGGGCAGCGCACGCCGCACCCGCCGCGCCGGGCGCGTCCCCGCCGTCCTCTACGGGCACGGCCAGGACGTCGTCCACCTGTCCCTGCCGGCCCTCGAGTTCGCCGCGGTCCTGCGCAACGGCGGCAGCAACGCGCTGATCACCGTCGTGCTCGACGGCACGGAGCACCTGGCGCTGGCCAAGGCGGTGCAGCGGGACCCGCTGACCCGCGTGCACGAGCACGTCGACCTGCTCGCGGTCCGCCGCGGCGAGAAGACCACCGTCGACGTGCCGATCGTGATCGTCGGCGAGCCGGCGCCCGACTCCATCCCGAACCACCAGCTCAACACCGTCTCGATCGAGGCCGACGCGACCCGGCTGCCCGACAACATCGAGGTGGACGTCACCGGCCGCGAGGCCGGCCAGGGCATCACCGCCGGCGATCTCGTGCTGCCGGCCGGTTCCACGCTGGTCACCGACTCGGACGCGCTGGTCATCGGCTTCCTGGGTGCGCCCACCGCCGAGGCGCTCGAGGCGGAGCTGGCCGAGGCCGAAGCCGAGGTCGGCATCGAGCGCGAGGAGTCCGACGAGGCGGCCGAGGGGACCGGCGAGGGCGACATCGTGCCCGAGCCCCTCGACCAGGGCAGCGGCGAGTCGATGGACGCCGCCGAGAACAGCAAGAACGACTGAGGCATCCGCTGACCGAGAGCACGGCCCGCAGGGGCGCCGGCGACGCCGGCGCCCCTGCGGCGTCCCCGGTCCCCGACGGCCCGTTCCTCGTCGTCGGGCTGGGGAACCCCGGCCCGGGCTATGCCGGCAACCGGCACAACGTGGGAGCCATGGTCCTCGAGGAGCTGGCCCGCCGGGCAGGGATCAAGCCGGCCCCCGGCAAGGGAGCCCGCGCCCGGGCGGTCGCCGGTGAAGGCCGGCTGGCCGGCCGGCGCGTGGTGCTGGCAGTGCCTTCCACCTACATGAACGAGTCCGGCGGCCCGGTCCGGGGGCTGCTGGACTACTACAAACTCCTGCCCGAGCAGCTGGTCGTCCTCCACGACGAGCTGGACATCCCGTTCGGTACGGTCCGGCTCAAGCGCGGCGGTGGCGAAGGCGGCCACAACGGGCTCCGCTCGATCACCCGCTCCGCCGGCAGCAAGGAGTACCTGCGGGTCCGCGTGGGCATCGGCCGCCCGCCCGGCCGGCAGGATCCCGCCGACTTCGTGCTCAAGGACTTCTCCGGTGCCGAGCGCAAGGAGCTCGACCTGCTCCTGGTCGAGGCCGCCGACGCGGTCGCCGTGCTGCTCGAACGTGGCCTCGAGCAGGCCCAGAACGAGGTGCATCCCCGCAGCTGAGGCGGTGTGCTCCCGTGCCCGCCCGAGCAGATCCTGGTGGTCACCGCGTTCTCGCTCAATGACACGGAGTGAGGAAAAGTCCCTCATCCGTGCCGCTTTTTGACGGATCGTGAACATGTGCGGAAGCTGAACTGGCCCAGTCCCGCAACACGAGGATGAGTCTGTCTTGAAATTGTCACGGGGTTTCCGCATCACTCTCGTCGCCGGCCTGGTTGGTGGTGCGGCCGTCGTGCCGGCCGTCGCCGCGCAGGCGAAGAGCCTCGAGGCCACACTGGTGGCCACCCGATCGACGTCCACGTGGGAACGGCCGAGTCCCGACCCGTCCGGCATCACGTACAACCCGGCGACGCGCCAGCTGATCATCGGCGACGGGGAGGTCGAGGAGACGCCGCTGTACGCAGGGACGAACCTCTTCCTCTCCAGCCTCGACGGCGTGCAGGCCGGGTTCCCCGGCGGCACCACCCAACCCCATTCCAACGAGCCCACCGGTGTCAGCTACCGGCCCGCCGACGGCCACCTGTTCGTCTCCGACGACGACCTCGACCGGGTGTTCCAGTTCGGGCCCGGGCCGGACGGTCGCCACGGGACGTCCGACGACAGCGTCACCTCCTTCTCCACGCGGCCGAGCGGCGACACCGATGCGGAGGGCGTCGCTGTCGACACGGGTTTCACGTCCAACGGCCACCTGCTCGTCATGGACGGCATCGGTGAGGAGGTCTACGACTACGGGCCCGGTCGCAACGGCGTCTTCGACGGCGCGCCGGACGCGGGAGGGGACGACACGGTCACGCAGTTCGATGTCGAGCGCTACGGGGCCATGGACCCCGAGGGCATCGAGTTCCACTCGGCGCGCAACACGATCCTCGTCCTGGACGACATCAGCGAGACGGTCTACGAGCTGAGCCGGCAGGGCGAACTCCTCAACACCATCAGCATCGCGGCCGCTCGGCCGAAGAGCGTGGCGGGCATCGCCCTTGCACCGGCGAGCGACGGCTCAGGCGCTCAGCACCTCTACATCGTCGACCGTGGTGTCGACAACGACTTCAACCCTGACGAGAACGACGGACGCTTCTACGAGATGGCGGTGACGTTCCCGCCACTCGAGAGTGCGCACAGCCCGATCGGGAGCCTGGACGGGGTGGCGGTGTCGGGGTCGACGGTGTCGGCTCGTGGGTGGACCTTGGACCCGGATGTGCCGGGGACGCCGATCAGCGTGCACGTGTACGTCGATGGCCGGGCGGTGGCGGCGGTGGCCGCGGATGGGTCGCGGCCGGATGTGGGCCGGGTGTACCCGGGGGCCGGGGACGATCACGGCTTCGGCTGGTCGGCGACGTTGGTGGCCGGGTCGCACCAGGTGTGCGCCTATGCGATCAACGCGGGGGGCGGGTCGACCAACCCGCTGCTGGGCTGCCGCACGGTGAGCGTGGGCTCGGGCGGGGCTGCGCCGGTGGGTCATCTGGACGGGGTGGCGGTGTCGGGGTCGACGGTGTCGGCTCGCGGGTGGACTCTCGACCCGGATGTGCCGGGGACGTCGATCGACGTGCACGTGTACGTCGATGGCCGGGCGGCGGCGGCGGTGGCCGCGGATGGGTCGCGGCCGGATGTGGGCCGGGTGTACCCGGCGGCCGGGGACGACCACGGCTTCGGCTGGTCGGCGACGTTGGCGGCCGGGTCGCACCAGGTGTGCGCCTATGCGATCAACGCGGGGGGCGGGTCGACCAACCCGCTGCTGGGCTGCCGCACGGTGAGCGTGGGCTCGGGCGGGGCTGCGCCGGTGGGTCATCTGGACGGG
>NZ_JASNNW010000034.1 GCF_030165005.1 Blastococcus capsensis | reverse complement strand
CCAGTCCGGTGCCTGGTGCTTGCCGCGGTGGTCGCCGGTGCAGAAGCCGGTCAGGTTCTCCGCGGCGGTCGGCCCGTCGGGGTAGGGCGTGTTGTGGTCCAGTTCACCGCTCCCGGGCACGCGGCGGCGGCAGCCGGGGAAGCGGCAGCGGTGGTCACGGGCGCGCAGGTACCGGTCGAGGTCGGCGGCGGGCCGGTAGCCGTCGGTGGGTGGCGGCGGGCCGAGGCCCGGGCGGTCGCTGAGGTCGTGGTCGCAGCGGGCCGGTCTCCGGCGGCAGGCCGGGCGGCCGCAGGTCGCGCGGCGGCGTAGTTCGCGGCTGTCGGTGAGCGCCAGCAGGGCGCCGGTGAGCTCGTCGACGACCGCGATGCGCGGCCGGTCGACCAGCGTGCCACCACCGGACAGGTCGAGCAGCGCGGCGAGCTCGGCGCGCTGGGCGACGGTCGCCGCGGCCAGCGCTGCCAGGTCCGATCGGGCCGCGTCGACCCGGCCGTCCGGGGTGTGTCGCCAGCTCTGCTCGTCCTTGCGGTCGGCCAGTCGCGCCCGGTCGACCGCCCCGGAGGCGCGGTCGATCGCCCGGTCCAGCTCCAGCTGGGCGAGGTTCGCTTCATCCACTGCCGCATGCGCGGCCGGCCACAGTTCGACCGGGGTCGGCGACCTGGAGGGATCGGACTCCGTGGCCGCCCACCTCTGGTCCTTCCGCGTGAGGACGTCTGTGTGCGCTGCTCCGGACTCGCGATCGTCGGCCGGCGGCTGGGCGGCCCACCGGGCTTCTTCCGCCCAGATCCGTTGCTGCACCTCCGGTGGCGGATCCTCTTCACCGGCCCATACGCCGGCCAGGGCGCGGGCCTCCAGCTCGGCCCACCACCGCTGGTCGGCTTCGCGCAGCCAGTCCGGCCACATCTGCTGTGCCGGGTCCTCGGGATCCCACCGGGTGAGCGGTCGCTCGGGGCTCCGGTCCCCGCCGACGGGGTCGGGAGGCGCCGGGCCGGCTGCGGGGGTCGGCAGCAGGCCCAGGGCGCGGGCGACGGCGCGGACCATCTCCGCCGGCACCGGCTCGCCGCCGATCTCCCCGGCCTGGCTGCCGCCGAGCACGGTGCGGACGCCGGCGACGACGGTCAGCTGCGCCTGCACCGGCGGCAGCCGGCTCTCGCCCGGGCGCAGCACCAGGTCCAGCAGCACGTCGGCCATCCGCTGACCCCGGGTGCGGCGGTCGGCGGGGTCGTCGAGGGCGTCGGCGTAGCGGCCCAGGACGTCGACCACCGCCTGGGCCTCGGGCTGGGTGAGCAGCGAGGTCAGCGCCGCCATGCCGGGGCGGCGGTCCGGCCGTGCCCACACCCCACGCTCCTTGAGCGCCGCCAGCAGCTCGTTCGCTTCCTCCCGAGGGTCGCGGCCCAGACCCATCCGGCGCAGCTTCGCACCGAGCTGTGCGGGGGTGGTGAGCTGCCGCTTGCCGGCCCGCGTAGCCACCCAGGCCAGCACGTCCCGCTCCAGCTCGGCCCGCTTCCGGTCATCGGGAACCGGCGCGACCCGCTCCAGCAGCGCCCACAGGTGCCCGGCGTGCAACAGCCCGGACTCCAGCGCGTCCAGCGTTCCCGGCAGCCGGTGCACCAGGGTGAGGGAGCGCTCCAGCAGCTGCCCGGCGGCCTCCTTGCTCGACCCCAGGGCGATCGACAGCTCCTGGGCCGCCCACTCCGACACATCGGCCAGCACCGCCGGCCGGGCCGCCCGCCGCGCCGCGCTCATCGCACCGCGTTCACCGGGCTGCCGGTCGGCCGACGCCGACGCCGGCCGGGACGCCGCGAACTCCGCCACCGCCCGCGCCCGCGCCGCCGTCTGCCGGGCGATCTCCCGATCGGCGACCTGCACCGCACCCAACGGCCCCGACGCCCAGCCGGCCACCGGCGCGCCCGGACCGGCGGCGTCCCGGATCGGCTGGTCATCCACGTGTTCGACCATACGTTCGACCACCGACAGATTCGCCAGTTCCGACAGTGGTGGGTGGTCAGTCCGAGCACCCCGCGCATCTGACCGCTGCTCGCTCGCGTACCGGTGGTCTTGCAGGGGAGTCAGCGGCAGGCGTGGTTGTGGTCCAGGTCGTCCTCGACGTACTGGACCAGCGTCACCCTTCCACCGGGCACCAGCGGGCCGTCGTCGCAGGTGTCCCGGGCGTCGTCGAGGTCGTCGGCGCCGGCCAGCCAGCTGTCGAGGCCGGCCAGGTCGCTGTCCTCGGGGACCTCGCCGACGATGCGGCCCCACTGGTAGCCGGTCGAGTAGACGCCGACCTCGGCGTCCTTCGACAGCAGGTAGGCGGTCATGCCCTCGAGCGTGGCGCGGTTGCGGTCGCGGGCGTCGTCGGAGCCGATCTGCCAGGTGTTCATCGTCTCGACGTCGAGCCACCAGGTGTACCGCGACGGCTGGCTGTCCACCCGCGCCGACCGCGCGGCCGGACGCAGGAACGAGACGGCACTGTTCTCCGCCCGCTCCCACCCGTACTGCCACGAGCAGGCCGGGGAGTTGCCGCCGTCGCAGTCGCCGTACGGGGTGTCCCCGTCGCTGGGCCACGTGGTGACCAGGTCGAGCACCTGGCCCGGGTTCGCGGTGTTCAGGTAGAGCTGCGCGGCGGGCTGGTCGTCGACCCGGCCGGAGGAGTCGTGCGCCCAGACCAGCTGGGCGGACAGGCACGGGTTGGCCCGGGTGGAGAGCCCGCCGTTGACCCCCACGATCGCGAACGCCCGGTCCTCGGGGAGCTCGATCCCGCACTGCGGATAGGAGACGTCGTAGCCGATGGAGGTACCTGACCGAATCCGGCCGGCTTCGTCCTGCTCGGGCTCGGCCTCGGCCTGGTCGGCGTCGGTCTCGGGCTCGGCCTTGGCCGGGTCGGCGTCGGTCTCGGGCTCGGCCTTGGCCTGGTCGGTGTCGTCCTCGGCGGCCTCGGCGCTCGACGCGCGGGTGTCCCGGTCCGGGGCAAGCTCCCGCTCCGCGCGCTCGGTGCGGTTCGACTGTTCGCTGCCCGCTTCCGGTCCGGTGCCGGTCTCGGCGGCGCCGGCCGTCGCCGGCGCACCGAGCAGCGCGACCACGGCGCTGGTCGCGACGACGACGGATCGCAGGGCGGACCTCATTCCCGTCGACGGTACTCCGCGACGCCGGTGCGCCGCCCCGCTCGTCAGGCGGCCTGGCAGACCGGACACCAGTAGAGGTTGCGCCCGGCCATGGCCTGGGTGCGGACCTCCGTGCCGCAGATCCGGCAGGGCAGGCCGGTGCGCCGGTACACGTAGCGGGCGTCCTCGAGCTTGATGGCGCCGCTGCGCCGGGACCGGTCCTCGGGCCGGGTGGTGACGATGCGGCCCATCCGGACGCCGGACCGCATGAGCGCGACCAGGTCCGGCCACATCCGGGCCCACAGGTCCGCATCGATCTCGCGGCCCGGCCGGAACGGGGAGACGCGGTGCCGGAAGAGCAGCTCGGCCCGGTACACGTTGCCGACGCCGGCCAGCACCGACTGGTCCATGAGCAGGGCGCCGACGGCCGTGCGGCTGCCGGCGATGCGCCGGTGCGCGAGGGCGCCGTCGGAGCGGGGCCGCAGCGGATCGGGCCCCAGCCGGCCCAGGATGTGGTCGACCTCGGGCGTGCTGAGCACCTCGCAGGCCGTCGGGCCGCGCAGGTCGGTCCACACCCCCGCGCCGGCGGGGCCGTCGGCCTCCCAGCGCATCCGGAGTGCGCCCTTCGCCGGCGGGGGCGTGCCCGTCCCGGTGGTGAAGGTGCCGTAGAGCCCGAGGTGCACGTGCAGGCTGTCCCCGCCGAAGCGGGCGAACAGGTGCTTGCCGTAGGAGTACGCCTCGTCGAGGACCCGGCCGTCGAGCAGTGCGGCGCCGGCCTCGAAGCGGCCCTGCGGGCTGGAGACGTGCACCGGCCGGCCGGCGAACAGCAGCTGCTGCTCCCGCGCCAGGCGGTACAGGGTGTGGCCCTCGGGCATCCGCGCAGCCTAGATGGGGCTGCCCGCGGCGCCCGGATCAGCGGTCGGCGGTCTCCAGGCCGAAGTGCGGCCGATCACCGGCGGCTACCAGATCGACCAGCTCCGGGTGCTGCTGGATGTAGTGCCGCACGAAGGAGCAGTACGGGAGCACGGTGAGGCCGCGCTCGCGCGCGGCGGAGAGCACGCCGGCAACCAGCGCCTTCCCGATGCCCTGACCGCCCAGCGAGGGGTCCACCTCGGTGTGCGGGAGGGTCATCTGCCCGTTCTCGACGTGGTAGCTCGCCAGCCCGACGACGCGCTCGCCCTGCCGGACCTCGAAGCGACCCCGCTCGGGGACGTCGACCACCGTGCTCTCCATGTCCTGATCCACCTTCCGTCCCCTCCGGCGACGTTGCCGGAGCTCGACGTATGCCTCAGCACCGTAACCCGTGGGAGCCACTCCGTCGCTCATCCGTACCGATATCGGGTGTTCCGGACGGATTCTCGACCGGGCCGGGTCACGCGCCCCGGGACGTCCCTGCGGCGACGCTCCGGACCTGGACCGACGGCCGTGATCCCGGGCATGCCACGATGATCCGGCCAGGCGGTTCTCCGCAGTCATGCGGATGCATCCCGCCCCCGTAGCTCAGGGGATAGAGCATCGGTTTCCTAAACCGTGTGTCGCAGGTTCGAATCCTGCCGGGGGCACAGGCAGCAGCTGACCGTCGACCCCTCCGGGGGCTGACCGTTGGTCTCCGGATCCGCGGACGAGGGCCCCGGGGGCACCGATCCGGATGCCTGCGGGCCATCGGCGTTGCTGCACGAGCACATGAGCGATGAGCCCACGCCCCGTTTCGGGCTGGCCTGAGATGCGGGGCCCTGCCCGCGAAGGAGTTCGGCGCATGACCGCCCCCTCATCCACGCCTCTCGGCTCCGACCAGGAGGCCTCGAGGCCCGCGATCGCGATGGCCGTCACCGAACCCGGGGCGCGCCTGGCCCCCCGGCCGGTCGCGGTCACCCGGCCGCCGCGCGGCTGGGTCCGGGTGACCGTCGCCGCCAGCGGCGTCTGCCACGCCGACATCAGCACCGCCGCGGCACCGAAGGCCTCGGCGTCGACGCCGGTGACGCCGGGCCACGAGGTCGCCGGCACGATCGCCGAACTCGGCGACGACGTCGACCCGTGGGCCGTCGGGGACCGGGTCGCCGTCGGCTGGTTCGGCGGCAGCTGCGGCCACTGCGACTTCTGCCGCACCGGCGACGTCGTCCACTGCGCGCAGCGCCAGGTGCCGGGCCTGTCCTACCCCGGCGGCTGGGCCGAGGCGATCACCGTTCCCGCGAGCGCGCTGGCACGCATCCCCGACGGGCTCGACGACGTCGACGCCGCCCCGATGGGCTGCGCCGGGGTCACCACCTTCAACGCCGTCCGGCACGCCCACCTCGCTCCCGGCGCGACGGTCGCGGTGTTCGGCATCGGCGGGCTGGGGCACCTGGCCGTGCAGTTCGCCGCCGCGATGGGACACCGCACGATCGCCATCGCCCGCGGCCCGGAGCGCGCCGAGCTCGCCCGCGAACTCGGCGCGCACGAGTACGTCGACAGCGCCGCGCGCCCCGCCGGTGCGGCGCTGGCCGACCTCGGTGGTGCGGACCTGCTCGTCTGCACCGCGCCGACCACCGAGCCGGTCGCCGAGCTCCTCACCGGTCTGCGCGTCGGCGGTCGCCTCACGCTGATCGGCGTCGACGGCGGATCGGTCCAGGTCCCGGCCGCCCAGCTGGTCATGAACGGGCAGACCCTCACCGGCCACCTCACCGGCAGCGCCCGCGACACCGAGGAAGCGATGCAGTTCGCCGTCACCACCGGGGTCCGCCCGCTGGTGGAACGGATGCCGCTGGCGCAGGCGAACGAGGCGGTCGCGCGCATCCGCGCCGGCGCACCCCGGTTCCGCATCGTCCTCGACCCCGCGGGCCTGCAGTGACCGGAAACCGCCGCCGTGCCCTCGTCGTCGATGTCGTCGTCATGGGGGCCGGCATCGCCGGGCTGGCCGCCGCCCACGCCTTGACCGCAGCCGGCCTGAGCGTCTCGGTGCACGAGGCGCGGAACCGGGTCGGCGGGCGGCTGCTCAGCAGCACCCACGACGACGGGGCGATCGATCTGGGCGCCACCTGGTTCTGGCCGGACGAGCCGCTGGTGCGTGCGCTCACCGACGACCTCGGGCTGGCAACCCACCCGCAGGCGCTTTCCGGCGATGCGCTGTTCGAGGTCGACCAGCGCGGTCCGCAGCGACTCGCCGGCAACCCCCTCGACGTGCCGTCCGCGCGGTTCGCGCTCGGCGCCCAGGCGCTGGCGGCCGGTCTCGCCGACCGGCTCCGGCCCGGCACCCTGCACCTGGTCGACCCGGTGTCCGGCGTCCGCATCGACGAGGACGGCACGGTGGTCGTCGAGGCCGCCGGCGGGCCGGTGACGGCCGGCCACGTCGTCCTCGCACTGCCGCCCGCCCTGGCCGTGGAGGCCATCACTTTCAGCCCTGCCCTCCCTGCGCCGATCCGCGATCTCGCCGCGAGCACTGCAGTGTGGATGGGCGGCGTGGTCAAGGCGGTCGCGGTCTACGACCGGCCGTTCTGGCGCGACGCCGGCCTGGCCGGGTCCGCGATGAGCCACCTCGGCCCCTTCCGGGAACTCCACGACCACAGCGGACCCGGCGGCAGCCCCGCCGCACTGTTCGGCTTCGCCGCCGCGGCCCAGTTCGACGGCGCCGCACCCGAGCAGATCGCCACCGCCTTCGGCCACCAACTCGCCAGGCTGTTCGGTCCGGCCGCCGCCGACCCCCGCCACATCCACGCCCTCGACTGGAGCCGGGAGCTGCACACCAGCCCCCGCGCACCGTCACCACGCGCCTCCACCGCCACCTACGGGCATCCGCTGTTCCAGCAGCCCGTCGCCGGGCGGATCCACTGGGCATCCACCGAGACCGCCCCCGACCACGCCGGCCACATCGAAGGCGCCATCCGCGCCGGGACCCAGGCCGCCCGCACCATCACCCGCCTCGCCGTCGCCGGCACGACCGGAACCGCGAGGGGCGATCGACAGGAGAGGTCATGCACGAACTGACGGGGCTGCTGCGCGAGTACGACCGCGCCCGCGCCTACACGGACCAGCTGTGGAAGGACCTCACCCCTGACGAGGTGACCTGGCGCCCGCACGAGAACTCCAGCGCGATCGGCTGGCACCTGGGCCACCAGGCGCACGTCGCCCACTTCATGATCCGCAACCTCACCGCCGCCGAACCCAGCCCCGACCCGGAGCTGGACGGCCTGATGGACTCGGCGCACCCGGAGAAGTTCCGCGGCACCCTGCCGACCGTGGATCGGCTCGCCGTCTTCCGCGACACCGTCGCCGAGCGGGTCCACGCCCGCATCGGGAACATCGCCGCCGGGCGGACCGGTGCTCCCTCGCAGATGACGGTCGTCGCGACGCACCTGCTGACCGCGCTGGTCAACCACGAGTACCAGCACGACCAGTGGATCGGCGAGGTCCGTGCCCAGAACCTCGGCCACAGGCTCCCGCCCGACCCCGAAGCGGACGGCCTCAGCCGCGTCGACGGCTACCTCTGCCTCAACCCCCACGCCTGCTGAACCGGTGCGCAGCCGCCCGGTCATCGGTGCGGAAGCGCCCGTGATCAGCGCCGCAGCTGTGCATGTGCCGCCCGGGTCAGCGCGTCGGCGACCCGGTCGAGCGGGTCGGACTCGAGGCGCCACTGCTGCCAGTGCAGGGCGACGTCGACGCCGCCGGCCGGGTCGAACGGCGCCGCACGGTGCCCGCCGCCGAGCTGCAGCTCCGGCAGCATGCCCCAGCCGAAGCCGAGGGTCACGGCGGTGAGGAAGTCCGCCGACGAGGGGACGTAGTGGATCGGCACGTCCGCCGCCGTCGGCAGGTGCCGGCGCAGGTAGGCGTGCTGGAGGTCGTCGCGGCGGTCGAAGACGACCACCGGGGCGCGGTGCAGCGCGGCGGCGTCGGGCCCGTCCGGGAACCAGCGGTCGACGAACGCGGGGGCGGCGCAGGGCAGGTAGCGCATGCGGCCGAGCGGCGTCACGCGGCAGCCGGCGACCGGCTCGGCATCCGAGGTGAGCGCGCCCATCACGGTGCCGGCCCGCAGCAGCGCGCTGGTGTGCGTCTGGTCGGAGCTGTGCAGGTCGAAGCGGAGACCGTCAGCGAGCGGAGCCAGGGCCGGGAGGGCCCAGGTGGCCAGCGAGTCGGCGTTGACCGCGATCGGCAGCACCGGTGCACGACCGGGATCGGCCGGGTCCAGCTGCCGGCTGGTGTCGGCGACCAGCAGGCCCACCTGGCGGGCCAGCCGCAGCACCGGCTCCCCGGCGGCGGTGGCGGTCGCCGGTCGCCCGCGCTGCACCAGCACCCGGCCGGTGGACACCTCCAGGGCGCGCAGGCGCTGGGACACCGCGGACGGCGTCACGTGCAGCCGTCGCGCGGCCGCCTCGAGGGTGCCTTCGTCGATCACCGCGACCAACGTCTGCAGCTGCGCCAGATCCACGTCCATGAACAGCAACGCTAATGCCGGGCAAGCAACATCAGCTGGACTGTCGTCCTCGTGGTCCCTAGCGTCGATGCACGTGACGACGGGACTGCTGGCCGCACTGGCCGGGCTGGGGATGGGCCTCTCGCTGATCGTGGCCATCGGGGCGCAGAACGCCTTCGTCCTCCGGCAGGGGCTGCGCCTGGAGCACGTGACCGCGGTCGTGGTGGTGTGCGCGGTGTCGGACGCCGTCCTCATCCTCGCCGGGGTCGCCGGCAACTCCTGGCTCAGCACCCGCCTGCCCGATGCGATCACCGTCATCCGCGTGGCCGGCGCCGCCTTCCTGCTCGGCTACGCCACCCTCGCCGCCCGCCGGGCGCTGCGTCCGTCCTCGATCGCCGTCGACGCCGGTGGCGCCCGCAACGGCCTGCTCGCCAGCGTCGTCACCTGCCTGGCCCTGACCTGGCTGAACCCGCACGTGTACCTGGACACCGTGCTGCTGCTGGGGTCGGTGGCCGACAGTCTCGGGGCCGGCAGGTGGTGGTTCGGCGCCGGTGCCGCCCTCGGCAGCGTGCTGTGGTTCAGCGCGCTCGGCTACGGTGCGCGCTTCCTCCGCCCCCTGTTCGCCCGTCCCGCGGCCTGGCGGATCCTCGACGCCGGCATCGCCGTCGTGATGACCCTCCTCGGCCTCGGGCTGCTCGCCACGGCGCTCTGACGCCGGTCCGCGCAGTGCGCCTCTTCCGGCGCGTCGCTGCATGCGCTCAGAGCGCTATCATCGCCGGGTGACGATGATTCAGCACGAGCGTGCCGTCGACTCCGCGGTCGGGGTGGACGACGTCCCGGTCGGCGAGACCGTGGCGCTCGCGGCGGCCGCCTGCCTCTTCCGCAGCCTGGGCGACCCGAACCGGCTGGCGATCCTGCGGCACCTGGCCGCGACGGGGGAGCACCGCGTGCGCGAGCTGACCGAGCACCTCCGGCTGGCGCAGTCGACGGTGTCCAAGCACTGCCTGTGCCTGGCCGACTGCGGGCTCGTCCGGTCGCGGCCCGAGGGCCGGGCGACGGTGTACGCACTGGCCGGCCCCGAGGTGCTGACGCTGCTCGCGGCCGCCGAGGCGGTGCTGGCCACCACCGGCGACGCCGTCGCGCTGTGCCCGACGTACGGCGAGGGGGCGCAGTGAGCACCGGCCACGCGCACGCGGTGCTGCCGGCCGCGGAGCGGGTACGGCTGAGCCGGCGCGCGCGGCTCCTGGCGGGCGCCAGCCTGTCCTACAACGTCGTCGAGGCGGTCGTGGCGATCGCCGCCGGGCTGGCCGCCGGGTCGGTCGCGCTGATCGGCTTCGGGCTGGACTCGGTCATCGAGGTATCCAGCGCGGCGATCATCCTGTGGCAGTTCGCGCACCGGCTGCCGGAGTCGCGGGAGCGGCAGGCGCAGCGGCTCATGGCGGTGGCGTTCGGCCTGCTGGCCGCCTACGTCACCGTGGAGTCGGTGCGGGCCCTGGTGGCCGGCGCGGAGCCGGACGCCTCGCCGGTCGGCATCGGCCTGATGGTCGCCAGCCTGGTCGTCATGCCGTTCCTGTCCCGCGCGCAGCGGCGCACCGGCCGGGCACTGGGCAGCGCGGCCGTCACGGCCGACGGCACCCAGACGGCGCTGTGCGCCTGGCTGAGCGCCGCAGTCGGTGCCGGCCTGGTCCTCAACGCGACCCTCGGCTGGAGCTGGGCCGACCCGGTCGCCGGCCTGGTCATCGCCGCGGTCGCGGGCCGGGAGGCCGTCGAGGCCTGGCGCGGGGAGGGCTGCTGCGCACCCGGCGGGCACGCCTCCGAGCCCGTGGACGACGGCGACGGGTGTGGGAGCGGCTGCGCCGATGGCTGCTGCGCACCGACGCCGTAAATTCTGCGCACCGCGACGGGCGCGGCGCGGCCGACGGAAAAGTCCTGTTCAAGAACTGTGTCCACCCGGTCGATGGAAGGCAGGTCAGCGTTCCCGATCGGAAGCGGAGCAACCAGCGTGTCCATCGCCATGGCCGGCGTCACCCGAGTCCTCGTCCTCGCCGACGCCCCGGTCCTCCGCCGCGGGCTCGTCGGCATGATCGACGAGACGGCGGGGATGCAGGCCGTCGGTGCCCCCGGTGAGCCGCGGCGCGCGCTCGTGCTGGCCGAGTCCGCCCGCCCCGACGCCGTCGTCGTCGAACTCGGACCCGGCCGCGGCGAGACGCTGAACGCCTGCCGCGACCTGCGCCGCCGGTTCCCGCGGATCGCGATCGTGGCCGTGGCCACCTCGGAGGACCCGGCCGTGGTCAACGAGGCGCTCTCGGCCGGCGTCCGCGGCTACCTGCTCATGAACACCTCGGCGACCCTGCTGGGCTGGGCCGTGCTCGCCGCCCGCGCCGGGCGCACCGTCGTCGACCCGCAGATCCGCCGGGTCGAAGGGGGCACCGTGCCCGTGGTCCGGGAGCTGACCCCCGAGGTGCCGCTCACCCGCCGGGAGTCCGACGTCCTCGACGAGCTCGTGCTGGGTCAGTCGAACCGGAAGATCGGCGAGAACCTGTTCATCTCCGAGGACACCGTGAAGTCCCACGTGAAGGCGATCCTGCGCAAGCTGGGCGCCCGCGACCGGGCGCACGCCGTCTCCCTGGTCCTGAAGGCGCGCATCCCCGGCTGCACCTGCGGCGCGCACAGCCTGACCGCGGCACCCGCCGAGGTCTGAGCCGAGGCGCCCGCCGGTCGAGGCCTGCGGGGTTACCGTGCTGGACATGGTCGGCATCCTGGCGGCTGCACTGCTGCTCCTGCTGCTGGCCGGGATCGTCGTCTGGGCCGTCTCGGCGCAGCAGCCGGCTGCGGGCCGGCTGCTGCCCGCGCGGGAACGGGTGTGGCGGGAGCGGGCGGTCGCCGCAGCCCGCTGGAGTGCCGCGCACGACGAGGTCGACGGGGTGACGCGGGTGCTGCTGCGCCGAAGCTGTCCAGGGCTCGCCGGGCACCCGGAGGTGCTGGAGGAGCGGGTGTTCGACACCTTCCCGGCGCGTGACCCGATGTGGGAGGCGCGGTTCACCGAGGCGATGGCCGGCGCCCGGTTCCGCTGCTCCTACCTCAACACCGAGGAGGAGCAGGCGTAGCCGTCCTCCGGCGGGCAGGATGGGCGGCATGGGTCAGGTCGTCGCCACCACCGAACGAATCATCCGCGCACCGGCGGACGTCGTCCGTGCCGCACTCGCCGACTACGCCGTCACCCGGCCGCAGGTGCTCCCCGAGCAGTACAGCGAGTACCGCGTGGACGCCGGCGGGCAGGGGGCCGGCACCACGGTGCACTGGCGGCTGCAGGCCACGTCCAAGCGGGTGCGCGAGCAGGACGTCGTCGTCACCGAGACTCCTGACGGGGCGCTCGTGGAGACCGACACCAACTCCAGCATGGTGACCACCTGGACCGTCGCCGCCGCCGACGCCGGGGTCAGCACGGTGCGGGCCCGCACCACCTGGACCGGCGCCACCGGCATCGGCGGGTTCTTCGAGCGCACGTTCGCCCCGAAGGGCCTGGCCCGCATCCAGGACGCGATGCTGGCCCGGCTCGAGCAGGTGGTCGCCGCCCGCTGACCAGCGGTCGGTCCGACTGCCCTCAGCGGCGCATCCGCCGTCCGGCGGGGAACATGGGCGCGTGACCCTCGCACCTGCCGCCGTCCCGGGGACGGGGGCCGCGGCCCTCGACGCGCTGGCCGACCTGGTCGCCGACGGCGACGTCGTCGTCCTCTCCGGGGCCGGCCTCTCCACCGACTCCGGCATCCCCGACTACCGCGGGGCCACCGGCAGCCTGCGCCGGCACACGCCGATGACGTACCAGACCTTCACCCGCGACCCGCGCGGCCGGCACCGGTACTGGGCGCGCAGCTTCGTCGGCTGGCGGCAGATGCGTGCCGCCCGGCCAAACGACGGGCACCGCGCCGTGGCCGGGCTGCAGGACGCCGGGCTGCTGGCCGGCGTCATCACCCAGAACGTCGACGGCCTGCACCAGGCCGGCGGGGCCCGCGACGTCGTCGAGCTGCACGGGGGGCTGGACCGGACGGTGTGCCTCGGCTGCGGCGACGTCGCCGATCGGGCTGCGCTGGACGAGCGGCTCACGGACGCGAACCCGCACTTCGGGCCGCGGGTGGACGAGATCAACCCGGACGGCGACGCCGAGCTGCCCGACGAGGTGCTCGACGGCTTCGTGATGGTCGACTGCCTGGCCTGCGGGGCCGGCCCGCTCAAGCCCGACGTGGTGTTCTTCGGCGAGACGGTGCCCCGGGACCGCGTCGACCACTGCTTCGGGCTGGTGGAGGACGCCGGCAGCCTGCTGGTGCTGGGCTCCTCCCTGACCGTCATGAGCGGCTACCGGTTCGTGCTGCGCGCGGCGAAGCTCGGCATCCCGGTGGGCGTCGTCAACGTCGGCCCGACGCGGGGCGACGCGAAGGCCGACGTCCGGGTCGACGCGCCGCTGGGCCAGGTGCTCCCCGCGCTGGCCGCGCGCCTGGGCTGACCTCGGGCGGCGGACCGGCGGCCGTTCGGTGAGGATGGCGGCGATGCAGACCTTCGTGCCGGTGGCCGACTTCGAGGAGAGCGCGCGGCTGCTGGACTCCCCGCGGCTGGGCAAGCAGCGGGTGGAGACCCTGCAGATCCTGCGGGCCATCGAGCTGCCCGACTACGGCTGGGCCAGCCACCCCGCGGTCGCGATGTGGCGCGGCCGGACCGCGGCGCTGGTGAGCTACGGGCTGGCGATGGTCCGGGTCTGGCGCGAGCGTGGCTTCGCCGACAGCACCGAGACGCTGATCGGCGAGTTCGCGCCCGACGTCGTGGGCATTCCGCAGTCCGAGCTCGCCGCCGCCGGGCTCCTGCCCTCCTGGGTCGGCAGCGAGGCGCTGCACCTCTCGCACCGCTCCAACCTGCTGGCCAAGGACCCGGACTTCTACCGGGCGCGCTTCACCGACCTGTTCGGCCCGGAGCCGGACGACCTGCCCTACCTCTGGCCCGGACCCGACGACGTGCCGTCCGCGCCGGCGTCCGACGGCGTGCGCGTCTGGGTGGTCCGGCCCCGGGCGCACAACGAGCTGGGCGCCTGCCTGGCCGCGGGCGTGGTCGGTCTGGGCACGCAGTCCGGTATCGACGTCGATGCCACGGGCCTGACCCCGGAAGAGCTGCGGGCGCTGTCCAAGGAGATCTCCGGCCGCCGCCCGGCGAAGGACCTGCGCCAGCTCTCGGCCTTCCTCGACGAGATGGCGCCCGGCGACCCGGTCGCCCTGCCCATCGAGCACGGGACGGGGCTGCTCGTCGGTGAGGTGGTCGGGGACTACCTGTTCCAGGGGCGGGAGCTGCTGCCGCACCGCCGTCCGGCTCGGTGGGACCGGGTGGTGCCGCGGTCGGCGGCCCGGCCACCGGCGACCCTGCAGGACCCGCGCCCGCTGTTCCAGGTCACCCTCGACCCGGCGGTGCTGGCGCCGCGCTGAGCGCACGCAGCCGCGCCTCGGCGGCCGGCCGCTGCTCCGGGTGGCCGAGCGCGGAGACCAGCGACCAGGCCGCGGCGTGCAGCGCCCGCAGCTCCGTCCACGGCGTGAGCTCGCGGTCGCTCGGGGCGCCGGGCAGCGCGTCCAGAGCCTCCCGGCCGTCGAGCCGGGAGGTGGCACGCAGGCAGGCGAGATCCCACTCGCGGGGGCCGCTGCAGGTGTCCTCCAGGTCGGTCCAGCGCCAGCCGTCGGGGGTCGCCAGCAGGTTCCCCGGGTGCGCATCGCCGTGCAGGACCTGGGCCGGCCCGTCGAGCCGGGGGAGCAGCCGCTCGAGCCGTGCGGCGACGGCGGCCAGCTGTGGCTCGGGTACGGCCCACTCCGGCCCCCGGCGGAGGAACTCCACCAGGTCGTCCAGCGGGGTGGCCAGCGGCCGTCCGGCGACCGGCCGGCCGGCGAGATGACCGTGCAGGTCGTGCAGGGCGGCGGCGACCTCGACCGGTCCGGGCCGCTCGGGGAGTACCTCCACGTGCGTCCAGAAGGAGAGCACCGTGTCCCCGTGCCGGTGCGGCCCGGGCGGCAGGATGTCGCTCGGCGGGACGACGGCCGCCCCGCCGGTGTGCAGCGCCGCGGCGAGGGCGACCTCCCGGGCGGCGTGCTGCTCGACGTGCGGGCGCAGCTCGCGGGTCAGCGTCGCCACCCGGGCCACCACCGGCGCCGGCCGCAGGTGCAGGACGACGTTGCTGCCGTCCTGCAGGAGCTCCGGCTCGGTGGACAGGCCGTGCGCCAGCGCTACCGCGCGGGCGGCCGCCACCGCCTGCGCCACCCGGGGCGGGGTCACGCCCCGGGCAGCGGGACGTTCTGCAGCCGCACCTGACCGCGGGCCACGAGCTTGCCGTCGTCGGCGCGGGTGAGCAGCACCTGCCACAGCTGCTGGGTCCGCCCCTGCTGGATGGGCTCGGCGACGACGTCGACCCGGCCGCTGGTCGTGCTGCGGATGAAGTCGGTGTTGTTGTTCACCCCGACCGCGAACTGCCCCTGGTGCTGCACCGCGCGGCTGGCCCCGATGCTGGCGGCCGACTCGACGACCGAGCAGTAGACGCCACCGTGGACGACGCCCCACGGTGTGTGCTGGTCCGGCCCGAGCTCGACGTGCCCGGTGACCCGGGAGCCGTCGGCGTGCGCCACTTCGAACTTCATGCCGGCGACGAACGGGCTGACGGCCGTCCGGTCCACCGGGGCCGGGTTGTCGCTCACGCGTCCCAGACCAGGCAGAAGGGGTGGCCGACCGGGTCGGCGTACACGCGGAAGTCGCCACCGCCGCCCGGGAGAGCCCGGGCGCCGAGGGCCAGGACCTTCGGCTCGGCCTCGGCGATGTCGGCCACCCGGATGTCGAGGTGGAACTGCTGGGGGCGCGCGGGATCCGGCCACGCGGGTGGCTGCAGGTCGGGGGCCTGCTGGAACGCGATGCGGTGACCGGCGCCGGTCACCACCACCCAGTCGTCGCCGGGCTCCCCCTTCACCTCCATGCCGAGCAGGTCGGCGTAGAAGGTGGCGAGGGCATGGGCGTCCGGTGCGTCGATCACGACGGAGTGCAGCTGACCGATCATGGCCCCATCCTGGCGGCGCCACGCCCCCCGCGCTGCGCGGGCCGCTTCCGGTGACCGAGGATCGACCCGTGCCCTCCTGCCCGGTTCCCGTCCGATGACCGCCCCCGTCCTCGGGTCGCTGCGCTGGCTGCCGGCCGCCGACCGGGCCGATCTGCTGGGCCGGCCGGTCGCCGCCGCACTGCCGGTGCTGCCCGGCTCCGCATGGGTCGCCGAGATCGACGACGACCTCGCCGACACCGCGGCGTTCTCCGACGCCTACGACGTGCCGCTCGCGGCCTCGGCGAACTGCGTGGTCGTCGCGGGCCGGCGGGCGGGGGAGACCACCCTGGCGGCCTGCCTGGTGCTGGCCACCACCCGCGCCGACGTGAACGGGCTGGTGCGCCGGCACCTCGGCGTGCGCAAGGTCTCCTTCGCGCCGCAGGACGTCGCGGTGGCCGAGACCGGCATGGCCTACGGCGGAATCACGCCGGTGGGGCTGCCGGCATCCTGGCCGCTGCTGGTCGACGCCGCGGTCGCCGCGGCGGAGCTGGTGGTCATCGGCTCCGGCACCCGCGGCAGCAAGCTGGCGGTGCCCGGCGCACTCCTGGCCGCACTGCCCGGTGCGGAGGTGCTGGCGGACCTCGGCCAGCCGGTGCCGGCCGAACCGCCCGCCGCTCCGGCCGCACGGCCGGTGCTCCGGGACCGCGCGCCCGACGACAGCGACGTCGGCTGGGGCGAGCGGCCCCCCGACGGCTCCGACGACGACCGGCGCTACCTGGAGGACCGGCCGCCGCACTGGGGCAGCGACTGATGACCGGTCCTCAGGAGGCCGGGGGGCGGGGAGGACCGGCCGGGCCGAGGCCCTGCTGGGCGCGCAGCAGGTCGCGGATCTCGACGAGCAGCTCCAGCTCCGTCGGGCCGACCGGGCCGGGCTCCTCGCCGCGCACCCGGCGCTCGAGCAGCCGGTGGATCGGCAGGACGACCAGGAAGTACACGATCGCGGCCGTCAGCAGGAACGTGATCACCGTGCTGAGGAACGCCCCCCAGGTGAACCTCTGGCTGTTCACCTCCAGCACGCCGCCCAGCTCGCCGCCGCCGCCGAGCAACCCGATCAGCGGCCGCAGGAACGAATCGGCGAACGAGGTCACCACGGCGGTGAACGCCGAACCGATGACCACGGCGACGGCCAGGTCGACGACGTTGCCCCGGAACACGAAGTCCTTGAAACCCTTCAGCACGCCGACCATCCAGCCACACCGGGGCCGGCTCGTCAGCTCCGGGGCGGCGGCAGGTTCACGGTGAGCGTGGCGCCGGCCGAGGCAGCGGCGAGGCGGGCCGCGGTGTCCTCGTCCACGGCGAGCAGCAGCAGCCCGGCGCCCGGAGCGGCGTCCCCGCCGTCCTGCCCGGGCGCGGCGAGCACCCGCGCTCCCGTTACCACCCGCTCCGCCGCGCCGGCGCCGGCGACGGTCGCCAGGACGTCGACCCGGTCGCCGGTGCGGACCAGGGCGGCGACCGCGAGGTCGGCCAGCCGCACCGGCGCGGCCACCTCGCCCGGCGGGAGCAGGGTGGTGAGGCCGGCGCCGACGAGCCGGGTGTCGCTGATCGGTTCACCGCGGCGGACGTCCCCGGCGAGGACGCGGTGCACCAGCAGCTCGGGCTGGTCGACCACGCCGTCGGGCGCGGCGTCCGGCGGCAGCCGGACGATCCTGAGGTCGCCCGCGGTCAGCGCGATACCGGCGGGGAGATCGGCCGCGGCGACCACCACCGGGAGCCCCGCCGGGCTCCGGTCACCGGCCGGCGCCGGCCCGGGGCGCAGCGCCAACGCCAGGGCGGCGGCCACGAGCGCGGCGGCGGCCGCCCGGCGCGCGAGGAGCAGCGGGGAGCGGGGACGGCGCAGACGGAGCATGCGCCGACCCTGCCCGCCGGGGCGGCGTCCAGGAGCGCCCCGCGGCGGGCTGTGGAGGGAAGCCCCGCCTGTGGACGGAGGGAGAACCGGGGTCAGTCGGCCTTCGCGGCCTTGGCGGTGCTGCCGCCGCCCGACGACGACGTCGAGCTGCTCGCCGTCGAGCTCGCGGAGCTCGACGAGCCCTCCTTGGCCGGAGCCGTGGACGCCGCACCGTCGGACGACGAGCTGCCCGCGTTCCCGGAGGTCGAGCTGCTCTTCCGGCTGTCGGTCCGGTAGAAGCCGGAGCCCTTGAAGACCACGCCCACCGAGCCGTAGACCTTGCGCACCGGGGTGCCGCACTCGGGGCACTCGGCCACCGCCGCGTCGCTGAACGACTGCACGACCTCGAACTCGTGCTTGCCCTCGGGGTTGGTGCAGGCGTACTGGTAGGTGGGCACGGCGTGGCTCTCCCTGGTCGTGCGGAGTGGGGGCGCCGGGCTGGCACTCTTCCCCGGCGACTGCCAATGATGCGTCATCCGGCGACCGCCCGTCCACGTGCCACTCCCCACGGCCCCCGGGCGGGTGGCGCTCAGCGCCCCGAGCGCTCGCGGTACCGGGTGGCACGCTTCGCGGCGGCGGTCCGCTTGCGCTCGCTCTCCTGCTGCTGCCGCACCAGGCCCGCGCGGTCGCGGACGGCGGTCGCCGTGCCGGCGGGATAGCCCGCCTTCACCACCCGGTTCTCGGTCGCCTCGGGCATGTAGGCCAGCGAGTAGAGCATCGCCAGCGCCAGGCCGCCGCCGGCCACGGCGGCGCGCAGCCCCCACGGGGCGGGGAGCAGGGCCATCACCAGGGCGATCGGGATGGCCACCTGGACGAGGCTGCGGGCGACGTGCCGCAGCCACCACGTGCCGGTCGTCGTGTCGTGCAGCACCCAGCCGCGGTGCCGCGCGGGCAGCCCACCGCCGAGGGCGTACCAGATCCACCGGTGCGGAGCCGGACGGACGACGGTGGGCAGCGCACCGGCCGCGATCTCAGGGTCTGCCATGACCACTCTCTGCTGCTCGACGAGGCTTCCGCCTCCATGGCCCCAGCGTAGGAGCGGGCGCCCCGGCGGGCCCCGCTCAGGGCAATCGCCGCCGACCTCCCACTCGGGTCGGGGGGCCCCCCCCGCGCGCCCCGGCGCGCGGCGCCCCCCGCCCCGCCCTCCGCCCCCCCCCCCCCCCCGGGGGCCGCCCCCCCCCCCCCCCCCCCGGCGCCCCCCCCCCCCACGGTGAGGACGGCGGTCACGACGGTGTTCAGCGGCCGAGGTGGCGGTACCGGTGCAGCCGGGTGCGGAAGCGCTCGGTGTCGTCGCGACCGAGCAGGCCGGCCAGCTCCTCGCCGAGCACCCTGCCCAGCCGCAGGCAGAACTCGGTCGGTTCGTCGGCGGCGTCCGGACGCTCCGGCACCACGCGGTCGACGATGCCGGCCCGCCACAGTTCGGTCGCCCGCACCCCCTGGTCGGCGGCCATCTCGCCGGCCCGGTCGACGGTGCGGTGCACGATGGCCGAGGCGCCCTCCGGCGGGAGCGGGCCCAACCAGCCGTTGGCCGCGGCCAGCACCCGGTCGGCCGGCACCAGGGCGAGCGCTCCGCCTCCGGTGCCCTGCCCGAGCAGCACCGCCAGCGTGGGCGCCCTCAGCACCACGAGATCGTGCAGGCAGCGGGCGATCTCCCCGGCCAGCCCGCCCTCCTCGGCCTCCCGCGACAGCGCCGCGCCGGGGGTGTCGATCAGCGTCACCAGCGGCAGCCGCAACTGCTCGGCCAGGTGCATGCCGCGGCGGGCCTCCCGCAGCGCGGCCGGGCCCAGCGGTGCCGACATCGACTGGCCCCGCCGGTCCTGCCCCAGCACGACGCACGGGGCGCCGCCGAACCGAGCGAGTGCCAGCAGCAGCCCGGGATCCTTCTCGCCGGCCCCGGTGCCCGAGAGCCCGACGACGTCGGTGGCGGCGGTCCGCAGCAGCCGCCGCACGCCGGGCCGGTCCTCCCGCCGCGACGCGGTGACGACGTCCCAGGCGGTGCGCCCGTCCTCCGGATCGTCGGCGTCGGTGCCGTCCTCGGGGGTCGGCCGCTCGGCGTCCCGGACGTCGAGGTGCCAGGTCTGCCGGGCCGAGAGCACGCGCAGCGCACGGTCGGCGACCTCGGCGATCTGCTCGTGCGCGACGACGGCGTCGATCAGCCCGTGCTCGGCCAGGTTCTCGGCGGTCTGCACGCCCTCGGGGAACGGCTCGCCGTAGAGGGCCTCGAACACCCGTGGGCCGAGGAAGCCGATCGAGGCGCCGGGCTCGGCGATGGTGACGTGGCCGAGCGACCCCCAGGAGGCGAGCACGCCGCCGAAGGTGGGGTTGCGCAGGTACACCAGGTAGGGGAGCCCGGCCTCCTTGTGCCGGGCGATGGCCGCGGTGATGCCGATCATCTGGAGGAAGGCGACCGTGCCCTCCTGCATGCGGGTGCCGCCGGACACCGGTGCGGCGAGCAGCGGCAGCCCCTCGTCGGTGGCCCGCTCAACGGCCGCGATCAGCCGCTCGGCCGCTGCCACCCCGATGGAGCCGGCGAGGAAGCCGAACTCGCCGGCGACGACGGCCACGCGCCGGCCGCGCAGCCGGCCCTCGCCGGTGATGATCGACTCGTCCTGGCGCGACTTCTCCGCGGCGGCCCGCAGCTCCGCGGCGTAGGAGCCCGACACCTCGCGGGCCGGCACCGGCGCATCCCACGACGTCCAGGAGCCGGCGTCGAGGACGAGGTCGCGGAGCGATCGCGCGTCGAGCCGGGCGGGCTTGCCGCTCACGGAGCCGACCCGTCCAGCCAGGCACGGATCGCATCGCCGTCGGCGCCGAGCACCGGGGGTGCCCCGTGGTCACGGCGGGTCGTCTCCGTCTCGCCGTCCGGACCGGGCGCGAAGAACCGCAGCGGCGGGCCGGGCAGCTGCAGCCGGCCGAGCGTGGCGTGGTCGACGTCGACCAGCAGCCCCTGGGACAGCGCCTGGTCCCAGGTGTAGACCTCGTCGATCGTGCGGACCTTGCCCGACGGGATGCCCACCTTCGCCAGCCGGGCCAGCAGCTCCTCGGCGGGGATGTCGGCGAACGCGTCCTCGAGCAGCGCGATCACCTCCTGGCGGTGCTCCACGCGGTCGCCGTTGGTGACCATCCCGGGGGCCTCGGGGTCGAAGCCGAACTCGGCGCACAGCTTCCGCCACAGCGAGTCGTTGGCGCAGGCGACCTGGACGCTGCCGCCCTTGCAGTGGAACAGCCCGTAGGGGGCGATCGACGGGTGGTGGTTGCCCTGCGCGGCGCCGACCTTCCCGGCCACGGTCCACGCCGTCCCCTGGAAGGCGTGCACGCCGACGATCGCGGCCAGCAGCGAGGTGCGCACCACCTGGCCGCGGCCGGTCTTCTCCCGCTCCATCAGCGCGGCGACCACCCCGTAGGCGCCGTACATGCCGGCCAGCAGGTCACCGATCGGGACACCCACCCGCTGCGGGTCGTCCGGCCCGGAGCCGGTGAGCGACATCAGGCCGCCCTCGCCCTGGGCGATCTGGTCGTAGCCGGCCCGGCCACCTTCGGGGCCGTCGTGGCCGAAGCCGCTGATCGCCAGCGTCACCAGCCTCGGGTTCAGCTCGGCCAGGACATCGGTGCCGAACCCGAGCCGGGCCAGTGTGCCGGGGCGGAAGTTCTCCATCAGCACGTCGGCTCGGCGCAGCAGCTCGGTGAGCGTCGCCTTGTCGGCCTCGTCCTTGAGGTCGAGGGTGATCGACTCCTTGTTCCGGTTCGTCGACAGGAAGTACGTGGACTCCCGGTCGCCGCTCTCAGGCTGCACGAACGGCGGGCCCCAGCCGCGGGTGTCGTCCCCGCTGCCCGGGCTCTCCACCTTGATCACCCGGGCGCCGAGGTCGCCCAGCATCATCGCGGCGTGCGGCCCGGCGAGGGCGCGGGTCAGGTCGACGACGAGGACGCCGTCCAGGGGTCCGGACATGGCAGTGCTCCTTTCGGGTCAGAGCCAGCCGGGGACGACGAACACCAGCCAGGCCAGCAGCGGCCCGACGGCGACGACGATGGCGGCGTAGCCCAGGATCTGCTTGTAGAAGCGGTCCTTGTCCACGTCCTGCGCTGCGGCCAGGACCAGCGCGCCGTTGGTCGAGAACGGGCTCACGTCGACGATGGTCGAGGCCACGGACAGGGCGACCACCACGCCCACGGCGCTGATCGCCCCGGCTTCCAGGAACGGCACCGCGAGCAGGATGGCGACACCGATGATCGCGGTCGACGACGCGAACGCCGACACCACCCCTCCGATGTAGGCCAGGAGGAGGGCGATGACCAGCGGCACCCCGAGCCCGATCACGGCGTCACCGACGTAGTCGATCGTGCCGGCCTCCTGGAGGACGGACACGAACGTCAGCACGCCGGCGATGAGCAGGACGGTCGACCAGCTGATCTGGCTCACCGCGCCCTTGTGCTGCGCGGCCGAGAACAGCGCGAGGACGACGGCGACGGTGATCGCGACGAACCCGATGTCGAGGTCGAACACCAGGGCCAGGACGGCGACCACGACGAGCCCGACGAGGGTGAGGATCTGCTCGAAACGCACCGGCTGGGGTGCAGTCGAGAGGCCGGGCTCGGCGGTGTCGTCGCCGCTGTCCCCGCCGACCGCCGGGCCGGGGGCTGCCCCGTGCCCGCGGACGACCGTGCCGTGCGCGTGCTCGGCCTGCGGCACCGGCTCGGCGGCGACCTTGCGGCCGATCAGCTTGCGACCGCCCAGCAGGAAGAACAGCACGAGCGCGATGGCGATGTTGAAGAACAGCGCACCGAGGAAGACCGCGAGCGGGCTGCTCGGCAGGCCCTCGCCCTCGACGATGGTGTTCACCGTGACGCCGTAGACGCTGATGGGCGAGAAGCCGCCGCCCTGGGCGCCGTGGATGACCATCATCCCCATCAGCAGCGGGCTGATGTCGTGGCGTGCGGCGAAGGTGAGGGCGATCGGCGCGATGATCGCCACGGCCGCCGGCGAGAGGGCCCCGATCGCCGTGAGCACCGCGGTGACGAAGAACATGACCCAGGGGATCGCCGCGACGTGGCCGCCGACGAGCCGCACCGCCCCGCGGACCAGCAGGTCCACCGTGCCGTTGTTCTGCGCTATCGCGAACAGGTACGTGACGCCGATCAGGGTCAGCACCAGCTCGGCGGGGAACCCGGTCAGGATGTCGTCGGTGCTGAGGCCCACCGAGAGAGTGCCCACCACGAAGGCGGCGACGAAGGCGAGCGCCCCCATGTTGATGGGGAGGAAGGTGGCGATCGCGAAGATCACGACCAGCGCGATGATGGTGACGATCTCGGGTGACACGGGCGCTCCCGCGGCGTCGGTGGATGAGGTCGGCAACACTCTGTCAGTGACCGGGCAGTAGCGCCCACCCGGTGGTGGTAGCGGCTGCGGCACCCGCTCGGAGGGTCGCGCACCGGGCCCCCCGCGCCTGCCTGGTTAGGCTGCCGCGCATGTCACCCAGCAGCAGTCGCCCGGCCCGGAAGGCGGTCATCCCGGTGGCCGGGATGGGCACCCGGTTCCTGCCGGCCACCAAGGCCGTGCCCAAGGAGCTGCTCCCGGTCGTCGACCGTCCGGCACTGCAGTACATCGTCGAGGAGGCCGCCCGCGCCGGCCTGCCCGAGGTCCTCATGGTCACCGGCCGCAACAAGGCGGCGATCGAGGACTTCTTCGACCGCACTCCCGAGCTCGAGGCGGCCCTCGAGAAGAAGGGCGACGCCGCCCGTCTGGCCGCCGTGCAGGAGTCGACCGAGGTCGCGCAGGTGCACTTCGTGCGTCAGGGGGAGGCGCGCGGGCTCGGCCACGCGGTGCTGCAGGCGGCCGCCTTCGTCGGGGACGAGCCGTTCGCGGTCCTGCTGGGTGACGACCTGATCGATGCCCGCGACCACCTGCTCGAGCAGATGCTCGCCGTCCAGGCCGAGCACGGCGGCTCGGTGATCGCGCTGCTCGACGTCGGCCGGGAGAACATCGACAAGTACGGCGCCGTGGCCGTCGAGCCCACCGCCGACGGTGGCGACGTCGTCGCGGTCACCGGTCTGGTCGAGAAGCCGCCGGTCGAGGAGGCGCCGAGCAGCCTGGCGATCATCGGCCGCTACGTGCTCGCACCGGAGATCTTCGACGTGCTGCGGGAGACCGCTCCCGGCCGTGGCGGGGAGATCCAGCTCACCGACGCGCTGGCCACGCTCGTCGAGCGCGGTGAGCCCGTCCACGGGGTGGTCTTCACCGGTCGCCGCTACGACACGGGGGACAAGCTCGACTACCTCAAGGCCGTCGTCCGGCTCGCCGCGGAGCGCGACGACCTGGGGCCGTCGTTCACCGCATTCCTGCGCGAGTTCCTGAGCGAGCTGCCCGTCGAGGGCGCGTCGTCGTCCTGACCGGCGCCCGCGAGGGCACGATCTGACCGCGGCGCGCGGTCGGCCCCCGTCCGGGGCCGGCGCTGCCGCACGGGCCGGTGCCGGCAGAGGCACGGCGGGACGGTGGTGAGGATGTCCGGGCAGAGCGACAACGGCAGCAGCAGCGGCGGAGGGTTCCGGATCCATCGGGACACCGCCCAGGTCGACATGCCCATGGCGCCGCCCCGTCGTCCCGGTGCCGGCGGGACGCCCGCTGCGCCGTCGGCGCCGGTTCCCGCGCTCACCGGGCCGGTGCCGCTGCCGGCCGACGGCCGCTCGGATGCCTCGCCGCTGGTGCGCACCGTGGAACGGCACCTCGACGAGATCCTCGCCGCCGTGCCGCAGCCGGACGCCATCGAGCTCGCCGTCCTGGATGCGCAGGGGCTGCTCTGCGCCGAGGACGTCGTCAGCCAGCGGGCACTGCCGGCCTTCGACCAGGCCGCGCTCGACGGCTACGCCGCACGAGCCGACGACGTCGCGGCCGCCACCGTGGCGCAGCCGGTGGAGCTGGCCGTGGTGGGGGAGAGCGTCGCGGGGGCCAGCGCGCCGTCGTCCATCGGGCCGGGCCTGGCGCTGAAGGTTGCCGCGGGCGCCATGCTCCCGTCGGGCGCCGACGTCGTCGTCCCGGGCGTCTGGACCGACCAGGGAACGGTGCGGGTCGCGGTGCAGGCCGGTCCGCCGGCCGGCAGCTACGTGCGCCGGACCGGCGACGACGTCGCGCCCGGGGATCCGGCGGTGCAGGTGGGCACCCCGATCGGCCCCGCCCAGATCAGCCTGCTGGCGGCCGTGGGGCGGGACCGGGTCCTCGTCCGGCCCCGCCCCCGGGTGGTGGTGCTCAGCGCCGGTACCGAGCTGGTGGACGTGAGCGCCTCCCCTTCGCCCGGCCAGGTGGTCGACGTCAACAGCTATGCGCTGGCCGCAGCCGCGCGGGACGCCGGTGCGGACGCCTACCGGTGGGGCATCCTCCCGGCGGACCCCCGCCGGCTCACCGAGGTGCTGGAGAGCCAGCTGCTCCGCAGCGACCTGCTCCTGATCTCGGGCACCTTCGCCGGCGGCGGGTTCGACATGGTGCAGGAGGCGCTGACCGGCCTGGGCGGGATGCGGTTCCGCCAAGTGGCGATGCATCCCGGCCCGGCACAGGGCTTCGGCCGGCTGGGCCGCGACGAGGTGCCGGTCATCTGCGTGCCCGGCGAGCCGGTGGCCGCACTCGTGGCCTTCGAGGTCTTCGTCCGGCCGGCCATCCGGCTCATGCTCGGCAAGCGCCAGCTGTTCCGCCGCACCGTGCAGGCGATCGCCGGCCAGCAGTTGCTCTCGCCGCTGGGCTACCGCCAGTACCTGCACGGCACCGTGATGCGGCACCCGGACGGGGGCTACGTCGTCGAGCCCGTCGGCGACGCCACCGACGCGCTGCTCGCCCGGATGGCCCGCGCGAACTGCCTGATCGTCATCGACGAGGACGTCACCGAGGTGGCCGCCGGCGGACTGATCACCGTCATGCCGCTGCTCCTCGGCGGCTGACCCCGCCCGCCGTGACCGAGCCCCTTCCGCATCCCGGCTGGCCCGCTCGCCTGACCTGGGGACCGGTCGAGCTGCACCCGCTGCGCCGGCGGGACGCGGCGGAGTGGAGCCGGATCCGGCTGGCCGACGAGTCGTGGCTGCGGCCCTGGGAACCGACGTCGACGGTCGCCTGGCACGCGCGGCACTCACCGGCGGCCTACCGGGCGATGCGGCGCGTCGTGGGCCGGCGGGCGCGGCTGGGCACCTCGCTGCCCTTCGCCATCCGCGTGGACGGGCGGCTGGCCGGCCAGGTGACGGTGGACAACATCGTCCGGGGAGCGCTGCAGGCCGGGTCCCTGGGCTACTGGATCGATCGTTCGGTGGCCGGGCGGGGGGTCGCCTCCCTGGCCGTGGCGCTGGTGTGCGACCACGCCTTCGGCGCGGTGGGCCTGCACCGCCTGCAGGCCGACATCCGCCCGGAGAACCTGCCCAGTCAGCGGCTGGTGCAGCGGCTGGGGTTCCAGCGGGAGGGGCTGCTGCGGCGCTACCTCGACATCGACGGGGAGTGGCGCGACCACCTGGCCTTCTCGCTCCTGGCGGAGGACCTGCCCCGGGGCGTGCTGGCCCGGTGGCAGCAGCTGTCCCCGGTGCGACCGGTCGACTGATCGGCTCGTCGGCCTAGCACGCACGGCGGCCGGTGCCCGGGCGCGCGTGGGGGACACGCCGCCGGTCGTCACAGCGGTCCCACAAGACTCGGCGACACGCCGCGCGCCTCCCGGTTCCCGACCCCGGCGGTGCTTAACCTCGCCGGGCGAGTGACTGATGTGACAGGTGGTGTTCGGTAATGGGATCCGGCGTGCTCTTGGCCGCTCTGGTCGTGCTGTGGTTCGTCGTGCTGGTGCCCATGGTGGTGACCCGCGGCGACGCACAGGACGGCCGGGCGGAGGCTGCCGACTCGGGGCGGACGTTGCAGCGACGACGGGCGGTGGACCCGGTGCGGCACGCCGAGACCGAGCGGGTGACGATCGACCGTGGGGTCCTGCACACCAGCGGCGAGCTGAAGGTCGACGTGCACGCACTGCGCCGCCGGGCGCTGGGCGGTCTCGTCGCCCTGACGCTGGCCTCGCTGGCCGGCGCGCTCGTGCTGACGCCGTGGCTGTGGATCGCCCAGGCCCTCAGCACCGTCGCGACGGTCGGCTACGTCCTCGTGCTGCGCAAGGTGGCCCGCCGGGAGCGGCTGGCCGCGCGCCGGGCCGCCCGCGCCGCCGCGCGGGAGGCGATGCGTGCCCCGGCACGCCCCGCGGCCTCCCCGGTGCCGGCCCCGGCGCAGCGGACCGCCCCGCCGGCCGCGGCGCACGAGACCGTCGCCCAGGAGGCGCTGCCCGCGCTGTCGCCGCACCCCAGTCTCCCGCTGGCTCCGGTGCACACCCTGCGCCCCGGCCGGGTCGTGGCGGCCCGCACCCCGGCTCCCGCCGGCTGGCAGAACAGCGCGGTCGTCGGCCTGGACGACGACGACATCGGGTTCGCCGACATCGACGAGTACCAGCCGCCGCGGGCGGCCAACGCCTGAGCCGTCGGCTCCTCCGGACCCGCCCCGGTGGCGGGGCCGGAGGAGTCGGGCGGTAGTCTTACTCCAGCACTTGGGGCTGTGGCGCAGACCGGTAGCGCACCTCGTTCGCATCGAGGGGGTCAGGGGTTCAAATCCCCTCAGCTCCACCAGAAGTTCATCGTTGAAAACACCGACATGGCAGACGCCGCCGGGGCCCCGGCCTCGACGGCGTTTCTTTTCTCCACGAACCGCGGCAGTGATCCCAGCGAAACGGTGGTCCTGCAGGGCTCGATGATGGGCGTCCGGACGACGCTCGTAACCGCCGACCGGCAAAGTCGTCGTCCGCGTCGATAACAAGCTTCTCGAATCAAGCATGGTTGTAGTCGCGCCGGCCGGCTTCATCGCATAGCGCGTAGGCCCGGCCGCGACCCGCGGCAGGTCTACTACCGCTGTCAGCGTGGCCTCGTTGTCGCCCGAGACTCGGACAACCGCGTGAGCGTGCTATCCGCCGACGCGACGCCCGTACCCGCCCTCGCGTCAAGATCAGGTCCGCGTCGACCAGATCCCCCCGCGAACGCGACGTTGCCGACCCTGGCAGAAGCCCGCCGCGAACTGGCCGGAGCTACACCACCGAGCGGGACGTCGCCTGGCTCGGTTGGCCGCTTGCCATTTCGGACTCGGCCGCAGTTTGCTGCCCGCCACGGAGCCGGTTCACCCAAATGGGTACACAACGCCATGCGGTTACCTTGTCACGCTCTGTGATCACAAGAGTGACTCTTCGCGTTCAAACGCTTGCTGATCGTCATGCCATGCGCGAATGTGCTCGGACTCGGTTCCGCCCTTCGCGTTGTTGTGAGGTGTGCTGTGGCTCGTTCGGCTGTGTCGCTCATGTCGGCTCTGCGCCTCCGACACGCCGGAAGGCGGCGCCGAGGCCGCTGTCTCACGGTCGGAGTGGCGGCTGCAGCGCTGCTCGCCGGGCAGGCCAGCGGCGTCCTCGCCGCGCCGGCAACTGCGCCGGTGGCCGAGGTCGTCGTGAACGAGACCCTGCAGCCGGTCTTGCACGGCAAGGCGACCGCCGAAGGTTCCGGGGCACAACAGATCACCTTTTCCGCCCGGACCATTGGGTCGACGACGTGGAACCTGCTGGACAGCATCGCCGTGTCCGGCGTGGACGCTTACCTGCTACCGCTCGTGGGGGGCCGCGGTCGCCGGACCGAACACCGACCCCGCCACCGCTGTCCTCACCGGCCCGCACACCCGCTACGAGTTCGATACCGGCGGGATGCTGCTGGTGGCTAAGTGCGTGTCCGGGAATTGAGTCAGCGGGCCAGTCGGCGTGACATGGTCATGATCATCGCGGTGTGGATCATGGCCTCGCTGGTGTCGATGCGTCGCTCGTAGTCGCGTACGCAGCGGCGGTACTTGCTGATCCAGGCGAAGGTTCGTTCCACCACCCACCGTCGGTGCAGCAGCTTGAAGCCGACCTGGTCATCGGCACGCTTGACGATCTCGACGGTGAATGCCAAGACCTTGGTGGCGAAGGTGACCATCCGCCCGGCGTATCCGGCGTCGGCCCACAC
>NZ_JASNNW010000033.1 GCF_030165005.1 Blastococcus capsensis | reverse complement strand
GGGCGTGGTGGCGGGCCGGGTCGTAGGCCTCGCCGGCCTGCCAGCAGTGCCAGATCACGTAGAGCCAGGCGCGGGCAAGGATGCGCACGGCGTGCGGATGGTCGTGGCCGCGGGCGCGGGCGCGGTTGTAGAGGTCGGCGGCCCAGGGGTTGGCGTGCCGGGAGTCGGCGGCGAAGTCGCAGACCGCGTCGCGCAGTTGCTTATCGCAGGCCCAGCGGAACCCGACGGCGCGGATCTTGCCGGACTGGCGGGTGGAGGGGGCGGCGCCGGCCAGGCAGGCCAGCGATTCGGGGCTGGGGAAGCGCGCGCGGCAGTCACCGATCTCGGCGAGCATCCGGGCCGCGCGGACTCGTCCCGAGCGGGGCAGGCCAGTGAAGATGTGCTGATCGGCGTGGCGGGCCAGCTGCGCGTCGATCTCGGCGGTGAGGGCCTTGATCTGCTCGAGCAAGCCGAACAGGACGGCGACCAGAGCGCGGGTGATGGCCGCGTTGGCGTCGGCCTCGGCGCCGGTGGCGCCGCGCGGGGCGGCGGTCAGTCGGGCGTGCAGCACGGCGGGGTCGGTACGTCCGGGGTAGCCCTGCTTGGTCAGCCAGGTGCCGAGCCGGGTGGGAGTGAGCCAGTCGGCCTTGTCCTGGGTGTCGAAGCGGGTCAGGAACGCCAGGCTGACCGGGCTGTCGATCTCGGCGAAGAGACCGATAGCGCCGGGGAAGACGTTGCGCAGATGCGCGCGCAGCTGGTTGGCGGCCCCGACCCGGTGGGCGATGAGGTCCTTGCGGGCCCGACAGGTCCGGCGCAGCGCAACGGTGTCGGCCCTGTCGGGGGTCAGCGGGCGCAGTCGGGCCCGGTCGGTGCGCAGCGTGTCGGCGAGCACGTAGGCGTCGAACCGGTCGTCCTTGTTGCCGGCCGATCCGTAGCGGGAACGCAGGTTCTTCACCTGGTTCGGGCTGATCACCACCACCGTCAGCCCGGCGGTGAGCAGGGCGTCGACGACCGGGCCGTCGGGGCGTTCGATCGCGACCTCATGGCAGCCCGCGCGGCTGAAGACGTCGATCAACTCGCGCAGCCCGGCCGCGCTGTGCTCGACACTGTGCCGGACCAGTTCCCGGCCGCGCGCGTCGACCACCGAGGCCGCGTGATCATCACGCGCCCAGTCCAGGCCGCCGGTCACGCCGTTGAGTGCTTCATCGGGCAGGGTGTTGCTGGCAGACTTCACGTCAGCCTCCTCGCTGCTAGTCCCAGTGGGGAGGCGCCCACTTGTGGTGCCGGTGGAGCCGGAACGTGGCTGCCGGTTCGCTCACTGATCGGCGCTCGCTGGCGCTCAGCCCTGTCGACGGTCGGCACGTCCCGGGCAACCGCCTCGCCTCGCAGATCTCATGCTGGACATCAACAGCGTCAAGCGAGCAGGGCGATGACGAGGCGGCACCTCGGGCGCATCACCGACCCAACCAAGATCGGTGACGGAAGGATGGTGCACCAGTGAGCCGCGAAGACGACGCCCGAGCGAGCATCGCAGCGAGCGACGGAGCCGACAGGGAGCGAGCATCGCAGCGAGCGCCAGCGAGCGAGGAGCGGAACGACCGCGGAGGCGACCTGGGACAGAGCGAGCGAGGAGCGGAACGAGGGCGGAGTGGAGCCATGAGCAGGGTCCCGGGGTTCAACACCCGCGCCGTCCACGCCGGGCAGGAGCCCGATCCCGCCACCGGCGCGGTCATCCCGCCGCTGCACCTGACCACCACCTACAAGCAGGACGGCGTCGGCGGCCTGCGCGGCGGCTACGAGTACAGCCGCAGCGGCAACCCGACCCGCGACGCGCTGCAGCAGCAGCTCGCCGCGCTCGAGCAGGGCACCACGGCGCTCAGCTTCGCCTCCGGGCTGGCGGCCGAGGACACCTTGCTGCGCACGCTCTGCCGGCCGGGCGACGAGATCCTCCTGGGCGGCGACGCCTACGGGGGGACGTTCCGGCTCATCTCCCGGGTGCTCGAGCCGTGGGGCGTCGGGTACCGGCCGATCGACCTCGACGACCTCGACGCCGTGCGTGCGGCGGCGGCCCAGCCCTCCACCCGGGTGATCTGGTGCGAGACGCCGACGAACCCGCTGCTGAACATCGCCGACATCGCCGCGCTGGCGCAGATCGCGCACGAGACCGGCACCGTGCTCGTGGTCGACAACACCTTCGCCTCGCCCTACCTGCAGCAGCCGCTGACGCTCGGCGCCGACGTCGTCGTGCACTCGACCACCAAGTACCTGGGTGGTCACTCCGACGTCGTCGGCGGAGCGCTGGTCACCAGCGACGCGCACTGGGCCGAGCGGCTCACCTACAACCAGAACGCCATGGGCGCGGTCAACGGCCCCTTCGACGCCTGGCTGCTGATGCGCGGCATCAAGACCCTCGGCGTGCGGATGGACCGGCACTGCGCCAACGCCGAGCGGATCGCCGCCTTCCTGCTCGACTCCCCCGCCGTCGCCTCGGTGCTGTACCCGGGGCTGCCCGACCACCCGGGACACGACATCGCGGCGCGGCAGATGTCCGGCTTCGGCGGGATGCTCTCGTTCCGGCTGCGGGACGGCGAGGAGGCTGCGCTGCGGGTCTGCGAGCGGACGCGGCTCTTCACGCTGGCGGAGTCGCTGGGCGGCGTGGAATCGCTGATCGAGCACCCGGGCCGGATGACCCACGCCAGCGCCGCCGGCTCGCCGCTGGAGGTGCCCGCCGACCTGGTGCGGCTCTCGGTGGGCATCGAGGACGTGGAAGATCTGATCTCCGATCTCGATCAGGCCCTGGCCACGGTCGGAGGCTCGCCCCGGGCCCGCGAGGGGTGAGCGGACCGTGGTCCTTTCGCTGCCGGCCGACCTGGACCGGGCGCTCGGCTGAGCTCAGGGCACCGGATGGCCGGCGGTCAGCACCGGTGCGAAGTGCTCCACGACCGGGAACGGGTCGTAGAAGTGGTGCAGCAGCTCACGCCACTGCTGGTAGCCGGCCGACCCGCGGAACCCCTCGGTGTGGTCCTCCAGCCGCTCCCACCGGACCAGCAGCAGGTAGACGCTCTCCCGCTCGAGGCACCGAGTCAGTGCGAGCCCGGCGAACCCGGGCACCGTGGAGATGATGCCGGTGGCCGAGCGGAAGGCCCGCTCGAACGCCTGCTCCTGACCGGGTCGCACCGACAGTTCCGCCCGTTCCAGGATCATCTCCGCACCGTACGGGGACACCGCGGGCGCGACATCCCCGGAACCGGCGCACCCGGCGCATGCACCGCGGCCCGACCGGGCAGGTGGATGCCGTGCCTGCGCTCCGGACCAGCATCGTGCTCGCCACCCGGAACCGACGCGCGTCCTTGCTGCGATCGCTCGACCGGCTCGTGCACGCCGACGGGCCTCCGGTCGTCGTCGTCGACAACGGCTCCACCGACGGCACCGCCGCCGCTGTTCGCGACCGGCACCCCGCGGTCGTGGTGGTGGAGCTGCCGACCAACACCGGGGCGGCCGCCCGCACCGTCGGCGTACGACGCGCCGGAACGCCGTACGTCGCCTTCGCCGACGACGACTCGTGGTGGGAACCGGGTGCGCTGGAGCGGGCTGCCGACGTGTTCGACACCCACCCCGGCATCGCGCTGGTCACCGGCCGGGTCCAGCTGGCCGCGGACGGCTCGCTCGACGCCGTGTCACGCAAGCACCGCGCCGCCGTGCTCGGCAGCACACCCGGGAACCCGGGTCCCGACGTCCTGAGCTATCCCGCCTTCGCCACCGTGGTCCGGCGGGACGCCTACCTGTCGGTCGGCGGGTTCTCGACGCTGCTGTTCTTCGGCGGCGAGGAGCACCTGCTCGCGCTCGACCTGGCCGTGGCCGGCTGGCAGCAGGTCTACGCCGACGACGTGGTCGCCTGGCACGACCCCGCCGGCCCCGAGGTCGTCTCTCGCGAACGCTGGGCGCTGCAGACCCGCAACGACCTGCTGGTCGACTGGCTCCGCCGGCCGCTCCCCGTCGCGCTGGCCGCCACGGGGCGGCTGATCCGTCGCGCCGTCAGCGATCCCGCGGCGCGAGCGGCGGTACGGGGCTGGGCCCGCCGGCTCCCGACCGCGCTCCGGCAGCGGCGTCCGGTCCCCGCCGACGTCGAGCGCCGGTTCGCGGCCGCACAGCGGCCGCTCAGCGCCCCAGCTTCCGGGTGAGCCATTCCCGCAGCTCGTCGTTGCCGGCCGCACCGCGCGCCCGGGAGTGCGTCACCGCGCCGGTCAGCTCTCCGCGCAGGCAGCGGTCCAGCGCCGCGTCGAGCGCCTCGGGGGTCACCTCGCCGGCGGCCAGCAGGAGCGGCCAGTCCAGCGCGTGCGCCTGACCGGTGACCTTGGCGCCGCCGTCGATGGGGTCGCAGGCGATGACCGGCCGGCCGTTCTTGAGCCCGAGGACCAGCCCGTGCAGCCGCATGCTCAGCACGACGTCGCACCGCCGGAGCAACGCCTCCACCTGCGCCGGCCGCCGCGGATGCGGCTTGTCGAACAGGTCGGTGTCGACGGCGAACCACGGCAGCGCCCGCGCCGCCAGCCACTCCTCGATCACCCCTCGCACCCGGTCGGCCCGGCTGCGGTCCCCGTACTCGCCCTGCACCGGGGCGAACGCCACCGCCAGGACGGGGGCCTCGGGTTCCGGGCCCTGGACGGCCAGGTCCGGTCGCGTCACCCCGGGGGCGTCCCGCTCCCACACCTCGTCGAACATCGACCGGACGACGTCGTCGACCACCGAGACGTTCACCGCCCAGCGCTGCGCCGACGCGAATGCCGTGATGAGCTCGCCCAGGGGCGGGAGGTTCCCGACCGGGCCGGTGACGAACAGCAGGTGCGTGTAGTCGGCGGGCTCGACATCGCGCCAGTGCACGCCGCGCTCCAGGTAGGGCGCCCAGGCCACGTCGTGGTCGATGCCCAGCTCGGTCAGCCACCCGACGACGACGTCGGCCCCCAGCTCGTCGCCGACGGTGGCGATCACCTCGTCGAAGCTGAACCAACCCGCCACCAGCACGCGCATGATCTCCACCATCGCAGCCGGGCGGGCGCCCGGCACGTGGAGGGAACGAGATCACGCCTCCACCGGTTGTCGGTGCCAGCAGCACCCCGAGCGAGGAGGACCTGTTCCGTGACCACCGAGGACACCCGTGACCTGACCGCGCTGGAGGCCGAGCGCGCCCGCATCCGGGAGGCGTACCTACGCCCGGCCGGGCAGCGGCCGGCGTCAGCCGCCCGGGGGCTGCACCACACCGCGCTGATCAGCAGCGACGTCGAGCGGACGGTGCGCTTCTACCAGGACGTCCTCGGGTTCCCGCTGACCGAGCTGATCGAGAACCGCGACTACCCCGGCTCCTCGCACTTCTTCTTCGACATCGGCAGCAGCAACCTGCTGGCGTTCTTCGACTTCCCCGGACTGGACGTCGGTCCGTACGCCGAGGTGCTGGGCGGCCTGCACCACATAGCGATCAGCGTCGAACCGCAGCGGTGGGAGGCGCTGGTGCAGCGGCTCACCGACGCCGGCGTCGAGCACGAGGTGCACAGCGGCGTCTCGGTCTACTTCCGCGACCCAGACGGCGCCCGCATCGAGCTGATCGCCGACCCGCTGGGCGAGATGTACGGCACCCCGGTCCTCTGAGCACCACGCCGGTCCGTGGCGCCCCTTTCCGGGGCTGCCACGGAGCGGGCGATCAGCGGTCCTGGTCGGCCACCAGGTCGGCGTAGTCGGGATGCCGCTCGATCCAGCCGGCGACGAACGAGCAGCGCGGCACGACCGCCCCGCCGCGCGAGCGCACCTCGTCGAGCGCGGCACGGACCAGGGTGCTGCCCAGCCCGGACTGCCCGGCGTCGGGGTCGACTTCGGTGTGCGTGAACACCAGGGTGTCGCCCCGGCGCTGGTAGGCGGCCACCCCCAGGACGCGCTCGCCGTTCCGGATCTCGAAGCGGTCGGACTCGGGGACATCGGTGACTGTGGTCTCCATGGCAGCGGTCAACCACCCCCCGGGGCCGGCTGTTCCGTCACGAGCCGCAGGGCTCTCGTCGGGCAGGCCCGCACCGCTTCCCGCACGTCGGGCAGGTCGGCGTCCGCCGGGTGCGGGCGCAACAGCCGCACGGTGCCGTCGTCCCCCACCTCGAACACGTCCGGCGCCACCGCCTCGCAGGCCCCCGCCCCCACGCACCGCTCGAAGTCGGCCTCCAGCCGGGTCACGCGTCCGTGAGCCGGGCCGGCAGCCGCTTCAGGCCGTTGACGAACGACGAGCGCAGCCGGTCCGGCGGGCCGGTGACCTGCAGGTCGGGCAGCTGCTCGAACACCTTGGCGAAGGTGACGGCGAGCTCCCGGCGGGCGAGGTGGGCACCGAGGCAGAAGTGCGGCCCCTTGGATCCGAAGCCGACGTGCGGGTTGGGGTCACGGGCCAGTTCCAACCGGTGCGGCTCGGCGAAGACCTCCGGGTCGCGGTTCGCGGCGGCGTAGAACAGCAGGAACTTGTCGCCGGCGGAGAACCGGTAGCCGTTCACCTCGCCGTCCCTGGTGGCGGTGCGGCGCATCCAGGTCACCGGGCTGACCCAGCGCACGATCTCCTCGACCGCGCTGCGGGTGAGCCCGGGATCAGCGACCCAGGCGGTCCGCTGCTCGGGGTGCTCCTGCAGCGCCAGCAGCCCCTGCGAGATGGCGGTGCGGGTGGTCTCGTTGCCGGCGACGAGCAGGAGGATGAAGAAGGAGGCGATCTCCCGGTGGGTGAGCTTCTCGCCCTCCACCTCGGTGGTGACCAGTGCCGTCGTGAGGTCGTCGGTGGGCCGTGCCACCCGCTCGGCGGCCAGCCGCTCCATGAGCCCGGCCAGCTCGATCCCGGCCATGAGGACGCCGGTGAGCGGGTCGTCCTCGTCCTCCACGAGCTCCGGGTCGCCGCCGGAGAGGATCACGTTCGACCTGGCCAGGACCATCGCCCGGTCCTCGTCGGGGACGCCCATCATGTCGCAGATGACCCGCAGCGGGATGGGCGCGGCCAGGTCCGCGACGACGTCGAACGTGCCGTCGCCCTCGGCCGCCCTCCGCCGGACGCCGGCCAGGACGTCGTCGACGATGCCCGCGACCGAGTCGACCACGCGCTCCAGCATCCGCGGGGTGAACGTCTTGGCCACGATGCGCCGGATCTTGGCGTGCCGGGGGTCGTCCATGCTGATCAGCGAGCCGTAGAACTCGTTCAGGTCGGCCGGGACGTCCTGGATGGAGACCGCCCCCTGCCCCGAGCAGAAGACGGCGGGCTGGGAACTGATCGCCTCCAGATCCGCGTACCGGGTGACGGCGTGGTAGCCGGGGCCGCTGGGCAGCGACGGGATCTCCGGCTCCGCGAAGAACGCGAAGGGCCGCTCGCTGCGCAACCGGTCGAAGACGGCGTGCCGCTCGGCCTGCGGGCGCGCCCAGAAGTCCCGGTCGGAGAGGTCGATGCCGAGGTCCGCGGCCCCCGCCCGGCGAGGTGGCGGAACGGCTCCCGGTGCGGCGTCGACGGACACGAGCGTCCTCCCAGAGCAGCGGTCGATGACCGGACGCTAGTGAGAACCGCGGTGACACACAACACACGCCGCGGGCGGACTCCGACGGCCGGACGCATGAAGACCCGGCCACCGTGGTGACCGGGTCTTCGTCGTGGTAGCGGGGACAGGATTCGAACCTGTGACCTCTGGGTTATGAGCCCAGCGAGCTACCGAGCTGCTCCACCCCGCGTCGGTAGGACCACTGTACCCCACCGTCCACGGGTGCCGCAGGCCGCCCCGTCACCGTCAGCTCAGGCCCGGTCCGGGACCACCTCGGCCGTGGCCCTGGACTGCCGGGCGACCGGCTCGGCGGGAGCCGCTACCGCCACCGGCTCGGCG
This sequence comes from Blastococcus capsensis, assembly GCF_030165005.1. Taxonomy (GTDB): domain Bacteria; phylum Actinomycetota; class Actinomycetes; order Mycobacteriales; family Geodermatophilaceae; genus Blastococcus; species Blastococcus capsensis. Next base: position 25,441 of record NZ_JASNNW010000033.1, on the reverse strand, counting down.
GGAGCCGCTACCGCCACCGGCTCGGCGGCGGCCCCGGTCCCCGGCACCCGCGGCTCCTGGCGCAGGCCCTTGACCAGCGACACGAGCACCAACAGGAGCACGACTGCGAAGGGGAACGCCGCGACGATCGACGCGGTCTGCACCCCACCCAGACCACCGCTGACCAGCAGCACGGCGGCGGAGGCGGAGATGACCAGACCCCAGATCACGGTGACCGACCGTGCCGGGTCCGCCCCGCCCCGGGTGCTGAGCGACCCGAGCACGAAGGTGGCGGAGTCGGCGCTGGTCACGAAGAAGGTGACGATCAGGATCATCGCCCCGATGCCGGCGACCAGGCCCCCGGGCAGCGTGTCGAGCAGGGCGAACAGCTGCGACTCGGTCGGCTGGGAGGCCAGGTCGGCCCCCTCCTGCTGGGCGATGATGCCGGCGCCCCCGAAGACCGAGAACCACAGGCCGCTCACCAGCGTGGGCACGCCCAGGACGCCGATCACGAACTCGCGGATCGTGCGGCCGCGGGAGATGCGGGCGATGAACGTCGCGACGAACGGCGACCAGGAGATCCACCACGCCCAGTAGAAGATGGTCCAGCCGTTGATCCACTCCGAACGCTGCGCGTCGAACGGCCCGGTCTGCAGGCTCATCGTGGGCAGCTCGGTGATGTAGCTGCCCAGCGTCGTGGTGAACGCCCCGACCAGGCGGCCCGACGACGCGGTGAACAGCACGAAGGCGAACAGCGCCACGGCCAGGACGACGTTGGCGGTGGAGAGCCACTTGATGCCTCGCTGGAGCCCCGAGAGCGCGGAGATCAGGAAGAGCACCGTGACGACGGCGATGATGACCAGCTGCGTGCCGGAGCCGATGGTGAACCCGTCGTCGAGCGAGGCGAGACCGCCGTTGACCTGCGCGGCGCCCAGCCCGAGGGACGTGGCGACACCGAACACGGTGGCCACCACGGCGATGGTGTCGACCACGGTGCCGAGGGGGCCGTCGACCCGGTCCCCGAGGATCGGCCGCAGCGCGCCGCTGATGGTGGCCTTCCAGCCGCGGCGGAACCGGGCGTAGGCCAGCGCCAGCGCCAGCACCGCGTAGATGCCCCACGGGTGCAGACCCCAGTGGAAGAACGAGTAGCGCAGCGCGTCTCGCGCCGCCGCCGTCGTCTCGGGCGCGGCCGTGGGCGGCGTCATGAAGTGCGACACCGGCTCGGCGACGCCCCAGAACACCAGGCCGATGCCCATCCCCGCGCTGAAGAGCATCGCGAACCACGCGGTGGTGCTGTACTCCGGCACGTCGTCGTCCCGGCCCAGCCGGACCTTGCCCCACCGAGTCGCCGCCACGACGATCACCGCGATGAGCACGGTCGTCGCCGTCAGCAGGTAGAACCAGCCGAACCGGTCGACGACGAACTCCCGCGTCGCTCCAGCGGCGAAGTTCAGCGATGCCGGTGCGATCGCACCCCACACCACGAAGGGCAGGACGACGGCCAGCGAGGCCCAGAAGACGGCTGATGTTCTTCGCACGAGAGAAAGACTCCTCCACTCGGGGACAGCCGGCACGAGCCGACGGGATGCGGCCGACCGGTGGCCACGGTCGCGCCCGACGTTCCAGTGTGCTGCGTCGCCGCGGTGTCGCGCACGTCGACGGGGCGTGAGTAGTCCCACGATCGGCGCGCCACCCCTCGCAGGCGGTGCGCCGTACCGGTCGTGGATCGTGGGCCGGTGCCATCGTCTCCCTCCGCACCGCAGGACGCCTACCGGGCCTTGGAGCTCGCCCTCCGGGCGGGCGAACTGCTGCTGTCGGCCGGTGCCAGCGCCGCCGAGGTGACGGCCACCTGCTCCGCGGTGGCCCGGGCCGGCGGGCTGCGGCGGGTCGAGTCCGACATCACCTTCACCTCGATCACCGTGTCGGGGCAGCCGGCCGACGACGCCGCGCCGATCAGCGGCCTGCGCCTGGTCCAGCTGCGCGAGCTGGACTACTCCCGCGCGACCGCCGTCCACGACGTCGTCACGGAGCTGACCGAGGGCCGCATCACCGCCCGGGAGGCCGAGCACCGGCTGCTGTCGGTCACGGCGGCCCGGCACCCCTACCGGCGCCCGGTCGTGACCGCGGCGCGCGCCCTGCTCGCCACGGCCGTGGCCCTGCTGCTGGGCGCGGGAGCCGTCGTGACCGCCGCGGCCTTCGGCGCCACCGTGCTGGTCGGTCTGGCCATCGACGCCCTGGGCCGCCGCGGGTTCCCGGCGTTCTTCCAGAACGCCGCGGGGGGGCTGATCGCCATGTCGGTGGCACTGGTGCTCGTCGTTGCCGATCTCGGGGTGCGCCCGCCCCTCGTCGTCGCCGGCGGCATCGTGCTGCTGCTGCCGGGAGTGACGCTGGTCGGCGCGGTGCACGACGCCATCACCGGCTTCTACGTCACCGCGAGCGCCCGGGCGTTCGAGACCTTCCTCCTGACCGCCGGGATCATCAGCGGTGTCGCGATCGCCCTGTCGGTCGGGGTCCGACTCGGGGTCCGGGTGGAGATGTGGGACCCGCCCGTGAGCAGCATCGGCGAGGTGCCGCTGCAGCTGCTCGCCGCCGCCCTGGCCTCGGCGTCCTTCGCGGTGTCCAGCCACGCGCCCCGGCGCACACTGCTCCCCACCGCGGCCGCGGGCGCGCTGGGATGGGGTGTCTTCCTCGGCCTGGACCGGCTGGAGCTCTCCCCCACCCTGGCGTCGGCGAGCGCCGCGGTCGTCATCGGCCTGGGCAGCTACGTCCTTGCCCGGCGGCAGCGGGTGCCCGTCGTCGTGTACGTGGCCGCGGGGATCATCCCGCTGCTCCCCGGGCTGACGATCTACCGCGGGCTGCGCCGGCTGACCGAGGGCGACACCCTGGGCGGGATCACGCTGCTCGGCACGGCGGTCACGGTGGGGTTGGCCCTGGCCGCCGGCGCGCTGCTCGGCGAGTACGTGGGGCAGGCGCTGCGCCGGACCGCCGCGCCCGCGGAACGGCACCTCACCGGTCTGCTGCAGGCCCGTGCCACCCGGCACGGTGACCGCGTCCGCCGTCGGGGCGCGGTCGGCACCACGTTCGTGGACGGGCGGCGGCGCGGACCCGTGTGAACGGTGTGGCGCACTGCCACACCCCCTCCTCGCACGACGCGCGCCTTCCCCGGCCCGCGCTGGGTATCGACTTACAGTCCGGCTCGTGGCTGGAGACATGGCGGCGGGCAGGTTCGTGGGGGACCCGCAGCCGGTGGAGATCCACCACCGGGGCATCTGGTACTCCGGCGAGCTGCTCGGCTGGCGGCACTCGGCCGACGGCCGGGTGGCCGCCCGCGTCCGCTGCACCGTCGACGGACTGCGGCACTCGACGTGGATGGACCTCGCAGAGCTGCGGCTCCCCGACCCGGCACGTCCGCCCCGTCGCGAGCCGTTCCCCGCCGCCCCGGCCCGCCCGCTGGGTGGCGCCCCCGTGTCCGAGGCCGACGAGACCCGCCCGCACGCGCTGCTCGCGGCGATCTCCACCCGGCCGCGCCCACCCGCGCACACGGTGACGCCGCCGGCCGCGCCCGCCGCTCCGGCTTCCGCACCGACGGTTGCGCCACCCGCTGCGCATCGGCATCGGCCGTCGGCACCGGCGCGCCCCCGGCCCACGCCGTACCGCCGCACGTCGCGCCAGGCCGACGAGTGGTCTCGCGACTGGCCGGACAGCCGGTCCCGGGACGAGCGGCTCAGCTCGGTCTGACCGACCACGAGGCCTGGGGAACGACGAAGGCCCGGCCCCTGAGGGGGCCGGGCCTTCGCGGTGGTAGCGGGGACAGGATTCGAACCTGTGACCTCTGGGTTATGAGCCCAGCGAGCTACCGAGCTGCTCCACCCCGCGCTGCAATCACCACCCTACCAGGTGGGGTCGATGGGCGCTCGCCCACCGACCCCACCCGGGGTCACTCGCCGGCCGCCGCCCGCTGGGCCGCCTGGTAGGCGTCGACCGCGACCTGGAGGTCCTCGAGGGCCTGACCCTGGCCGGCGAAGTCACCGCCGCGCTGTGCCTCGGCCAGCGCGGCCAGGGCCGCGTTGATGTTGACCACCGCCTCGGCCAGGTCCGGGTTCACCTGCGTGTCTCCGGGCGGCACCTCGTCGGCGTCCGGCGCCGGGTCCGGATTCGTTCCCGGCTCCGGCACGATCTCCGGCGTGGCGTCCTCGTCGACGGTGTCGGCGATGTCGTCACTGTCGGTGGCCGATTCCCCGGCCCCCGCACCGAAGACCTGGTCGAGCGCTTCGGAGAGCGTGTTGGCGTAGCCGATCCGGTCCCCGAAGTTGACCAGCACCTTCTGCAGCAGCGGGAAGCCACCTTCGCCGGCGCCGCGGACGTACAGCGGTTCGACGTAGAGCAGTCCGGCGTTCCCGATGGGCAGCGTCAGCAGGTTGCCGAACACCGCGTCGGAGTTGTCGCTGTCGAACAGCGTCAGGTCGGGCCGGACCTGGTTGTTGGTCAGGAACGCGTTCTGCACCTGTACCGGGCCACGGAACGGGGTGTTGCCCGGCAGCCGCAGCACCTGGATCTCCCCGTAGGTCTCCGGCGCACTGGAGGCGGAGATGAACGCCGACAGGTTGTCCCGCTGGAAGGCGTTGAGCGCGCTGGTCAGCTGGAAGCTCGCCTCGTCGTCGCCCGGTCGCTGGGCCAGGATGTAGTAGGGCGGCTGGTCCTGGTTGGTGTCGCGCGTCGGGTCGTCGGGGATCTGCCAGCGGTCGCTCTGCTCGTAGAAGTCGGCCGGGTCGTCCACGTGGTACCGGGTCAGGATCTCCCGCTGGACCTTGAACAGGTCCTGCGGGTAGCGCACGTGGCTCACCAGCTCCTCGCTCATGTCGTTGCGCGGCTGGACGGCACCCGGGAATGCCTTCATGAAGGTCTGGAGGACCGGGTCCTCGGGCTGCCAGGCGTACAGCGTGACGGTGCCGTCGTAGGCGTCCACCGTGGCCTTGACCGAGTTGCGGATGTAGTTGAAGGTCTCGTTCGGCAGCGCCGTCGTCCCCGTGCCGGTCAGCGCGTCGGCCGCCACCTCGCCCAGCTGCATCTGCTCGGCGTAGGGGTAGTACGCCGAGGTCGTGTAACCGTCGAGGATCCACGTGATCCGGCCGTCGATGACCGCCGGGTACGGGTCACCGTCCACCTCCAGGAACGGCGCCGCCTTCTCCACCCGGTCGCGCGGGTCGCGGACGTGGAGGACCTTCGAGGCGTCGTTCACCGCACCGGACAGCAGGAAGTTGCGCTCCCGGTAGTAGATGGCGAACGTGAGCTGCCGGAAGAAGCTGCCGATCGAGATGCCACCCTCGCCGTCGTAGGTGTTGTTGATCTCCTCCTGCTCGGATCCACCCTCCGGCTGGTCGAACTCGCGCGGCGTGGCCCCCGCCGGCGCACCGACGACGGAGTAGTCGTCGATCAACTCGCCGTAGTAGATGCGCGGCTGGTCGATGTCGATGGTGCCGACCGGCGGCAGGTCGCGGGTCGTGAAGTTCGGTTCACCGCCCTCCTGCCCCGCGACGACCTCGTTGGCCGGGGCGGCGACGAAGCCGTTCCCGTGGGTGTAGACGGTGTGCCGGTTGATCCAGGTGTCCTGGTTCTCGCTCAGGCCTGCGCTGTCGAGCTCGCGCGCCGCCACGACGTAGTCGCGCCGCTCCCCGCCGATCTCGTAACGGTCGATGTCCAGCTTCTCCGGGAAGCCGTAGACGTTCCGGATCTGCTGGCGCGCCGTGAACGTGTCGGACAGGACGTTGGGGTCCAGCAGACGCGCGTTCGGGATCGTCTCCGTGTCGTTGCGCAGCTCCGCCAGCACCGCCCCTGCGTCGGCGTCCCCGGCGGTGTCCTGCGCGTAGTCGACGTAGTCGATCTCGTCGAGGTCGTAGGCCTGGAGGGTCGACGCGATGGCCCGCTGGATGTACGGCGCTTCCTTCTCGTTGGCGCTGGGCTTCACCACGAACTGCTGCACGATCGCCGGGTAGGCGACGCCGATGACCAGGCTGGAGACCAGCAGCAGGACCAGGGCCGCGGCGGGCAGCAGGAAGTTGCGGACGACGATGTTGGCGAAGAACGCCACGGCGCAGACCGCCGCCACGACGACCAGGATCGTCTTCGGCACGAGCAGCGCGTTGACGTCGGTGTAGCTGGCGCCGGTGAACACGTCACCGCGGTCGGAGTAGACCAGCCCGTAGCGGTCCAGCCAGTAGGCGACGGCCTTCAGGGCCAGGAAGAGACCGAGCAGGACCGACAGCTGCACCCGTGCGGCAGCGCTCAGCTTCTGGCCGGGCGTCTGCAGGCGCAGCCCGCCGAAGACGTAGTGGGTGAGCAGCGACCCGATCAGGGCCAGGATCACGATGGCGAACCCGAACCCGAGCAGCAGCCGGTAGAAGGGGTAGTGGAAGACGAAGAACGACAGGTCGACGCCGAACTGCGGGTCCGTCTGGCCGAAATCGGTGCTGTTCCGGAACGACAGCCACGTCTCCCAGTTGGCCTGCGCGGTGAAGCCGGCGAACAAGCCGAGCACGACCGCCACCCCGGTCAGCACGAGCGCGCGGCGCGGTTCCAGCGACTGCCGGTAGCGCTCGAGGTTCTGCTGCTCGAGCGACATCGGGCGGAACGTGGGACGGAACCGGTAGGCCAGGTACATGGCCAGCGCGGTCAACCCACCGGTCGCCGCGGCGGCGACGGCGAAGAGCAGCGCACGCGTCTGGAGCTCGGTCCAGAAGACCTCGGTGAAACCGGTCTCCTCGAACCAGAGGAAGTCGACGTAGACGTTGGTGAGCGTCCCGACGACGGTGAACAGCACCAGCAGCACGGCGATGGCGCCGATGACCAGCTTCGCGCGCCGCGACAGGGTCGGTACCGGCACGGGGGGCCGCATGGCCACGAGCGGGCTCCTTCAGTTGCAGGCGTGGCCGCAGGGGCCACGGGACGACCGGCCGTGGGGGCCGGGTGGTACGGGATGGTGCGGTTCCGGGGCGATCCCCGCCTCATGGACAACGCACCGGACGGCGCGGGGTTCCCGGCGGACGGTTGCGCCGGTCAGGGTGTCAGCAGCTCTCCGGGGTGCGGCCGGCCCGCAGGTCGGCGAGGGCCTCCAGGGCGTCGTCCAGAGTGGCCACCCGCGCCATCGGGACGCCGGCGTCGGGGCCGGCGACCGCCTCGGCGCAGTTGTCCGCCGGCACCAGGAACAGCTCGGCCCCGATGTCGCGCGCGGCGAGCATCTTCAGCGGGATGCCACCGATCGGCCCCACGTTCCCCTCGAGGTCGATGGTGCCGGTGCCGGCCACCACCGCCCCGCCGGTCAGGTCCTCCTCCCCTACGAGGTCGAGGATCCCGAGCGTCAGCATGAGACCGGCCGACGGCCCGCCCACGTCGGCCACCTGGATGTCCACGTCGAACGGTGCCGCCGGCTGGTCCAGCACGGTGATGCCCAGCAGCGAGCCCTCCCGGTCCTCGGCGGCCTGGGTGGTCACCGTGGTCGTGCCCGGCTCCCCCAGCCGCGTGTATCCCACGGTCACCGTGCTGCCCGCCGGGATGTCGGCCAGCACGTCGGCCAGCTCGTCCGAGTCGGGCACCGGGCGCCCGTCGATCGACTCGAGCGCGTCGCCCTCCTCCAGCCGGCCCTGGGCCGGGGACTCTTCGACGACGCCCCGGACGACGACCTTCTCCGGATAGCCCAGCTCGCCCAGCGCGACGCTCTCGGCGGCCTGCTCGGAGGTGAGGAACGCCTGCCGGTTCACCTGCCGGGTCTCCTCCTCGCTCCGGTCCGGCGGGTACACCGCCTCCTCCGGGACGACGCTGACCTCGTCGTCGAACCAGCCGCGGACCGCCTGGACCAGACTCAACCCGCCCGAGCTGACGCCGACCGTGGTGAGGGTGAGCTCGCCCGCCACGTCGTCGCGCTCCCGGCCCTGCACCTCGATGATCGGCTCGCCGTCGACCTCCCCGAGCGTGTCGAAGGTGGGGCCGGGCACCTGCGCCACGTACGGCACCGGCACGCTCGTGCCGAGCACGCCGAACAGCAGCAGCAGCACGGCGCCCACGCTGAGGACGGCGATCCGACGGGTCACGAGGGGCGAGCCTAGAACGCCCCGCTGGACGACGCTGCCGGCCGCGGACGTCTGGCTCCGGCCAGAGGCTCGCCGCGAGCGTGCGAGCGGGTGAGGAGGCCGGGGTCCTCCAGCCGTCTACCGTGGACGCATGAGTGACGTGCCGTTCGGCTTCGGCCCTCCCGACCGCGACCCCGAGCGCCGGGAACCCGGCCGCGGAGACCAGGGCGGCGGTGACCCGTTCGGCCTGGGAGCGCTCTTCGGGGGCCTCGCGGGAGGCGGCTCACCGGAGGACGTGCTCGGCAAGATGCCGCTGTTCGCCGAACTGCAGAAGCTGATGAACTGGTCGGGCGGCCCGGTGAACTGGGACCTCGCCCGGCAGAGCGCGATCAGCCAACTGGCGGCCGGGCACCAGCCCTCGTCGGAGGCGGAGCGAACGGGTGCGGCCGAGGCGCTGCGGCTGGCCGACCTCTGGCTGGACCAGGTCACCGAGCTGCCGTCGGGCATCGAGCGCACCGCCGCCTGGTCACGGGTGGAGTGGGTCGAGCAGACCCAGCCGGCCTGGGCCGCGTTGATCGATCCGCTCGCCGAGCGGGTGGTGGCGGCGATGACCAGCGCCCTCCCCCAGGAGGCGGCCATGTCGTTCGGGCCGATCGCCGGGATCATGGGCCGGATGGGTGGCGTGATGTTCGGTGCCCAGGTCGGGCAGGCGCTGGGCAAGCTCGCCGAGGAGGTGCTCACGAGCACCGACGTCGGACTACCCCTGGCGCCGGCCGGCACCGGGGTGCTGGTGCCGCAGAACCTGGCGGCGTTCGCCGAGGGGCTCGACCGCCCTGCCGACGAGGTCCGGCTGTTCGTGGCGCTGCGGGAGGCCGCCTCGCAGCGGCTGTTCGCGCACGTCCCGTGGCTGCACCAGCAGCTCCAGGACGCGGTGCACGCCTACGCCCGGGGCATCACCATCGACCGCGAGGCGATCGAGCGCGGCATCAACGAGGCGATGTCGGGCGGCATGGGCGCGGGCCTGGACCCCAGCGATCCGGAGAGCATCCAGCGTCTGCTGGGCAGCGGGGTGCTGGAGCCGGAGGAGACGCCCGAGCAGCAGATGGCGCTGCGCCGGCTGGAGACGCTGCTGGCGCTCGTCGAGGGCTGGGTGGACACCGTCGTCGCGGCGGCCGCCGCCGACCGGCTCCCCGGCCACGCCGCGCTGGCCGAGACGATGCGCCGCCGCCGGGCCTCGGGCGGCCCGGCGGAGCAGACCTTCGCCACGCTCGTCGGCCTCCAGCTGCGCCCCCGCCGGCTGCGCGACGCCGCGACCGTCTGGGGCGCGATGGGCCAGCAGCACGGCAGCACCGACCGGGACCGCCTGTGGTCGCACCCCGATCTCCTGCCGACCTCGGAGGACCTGGACGAGCCGCTGGACTTCGTCGCCCGCCAGGGCCTCGACGACGAACTGGCCGCGCTGACCGCCGACGACGCCGACCGCCCGGCGCAGCAGGACCCACCGGCCGACGACGAGCCCGGCGAGGAGCCGGGCAGCGCCCCTGGATGAGCTGTTCCAAGGGGTCGGTGGTCGTAGGCGGTGAGGCAGCGGGCAGCGGGGGCGCCGATGCGGTCGTCGTGCCAGATGGCGGCGGTGTGCGCCAGGACGCGTTGCAGGACGCGGACCCAGACTCCGCCGGGTGTGTCCGCCGTGTCGTCCGAGGTCGAATTGGCCTGTGAAGGTGTCGTTGATCGACTCGATGACCTGGCGGAGCGGTGTGAAGAACCGGGTTCCCGGGCGTGGGGGTTCGACCTTGCGGGCCTGGCGCAGCAGGTTCAGCCCAGCCGCGGCCAGGGTGGTCTCGAACTCGCGGCCGTAGTAGTTCTCGTCCGCGATCACCGTCTGCCCGACCCGTTCGGCGGTCAGCGCCGGCTCGGTGTCGAGGATGTCGAGCAGCACCTCGCGTTCTCCGGCCTTGGCGCCGGTCAGCGCGAAGCCGACCGGCACCCGTGCAGGGTGCACAGCAGGTGCAGCCGCAGCCCCCAGAAGTAGCGGGAGTGGCTGGCGCAGTAGGCGTACTCGGCCCAGCCGGCCAGGTCCGAGCGGCGGACGGTCTCCCGGGAGCGGGCGCACTCCACCGGCGTGGAGTCGAGAACCCACACGTCGTCGGTGACCAGGCTGGTGTCTCGGTCGAGCACCGTAATCAGCCAGGCGATCGTGTCGCCCAGGCGGCGCAGCCGCTTGTTGTAGCCGGGCTGGCCGGGCAGGTAGGGGAACAGGTATCGCCGACCGACGTGGCGGACCCTGTGACGAATCGGTGACAGCAGCGACACAGTCGGTTTGTCCATCGGCCGGCGGGAGAAAGTGAGTCCAGTCGTACTCGCCTTCCAAGGAGGTTCCCCCATGGTCTCGCGCCCCCTGTCCGGAATCGTGCTCGCCGCCACGCTGACGTTCGGTCTCGTGGCTTGCGGCGGTGAAGAGGTCGCCGAACCCGACGTCGCCGCCCCGGTCGAGACCGATCCCGCCGACATCGACCCCGACGCCCCCGAAACCGATGCCGGCGACACCGGTGCGGCGACGAGCCCGACGGAGAGCCCCACGGCGAGCCCGACGGAGACCGGCGGCGCCGCAGGCGCGGCCGGCGAGCCGATCGAGATCATCGAGACGTCGTACGACATCGCTCTCGCGGAGATGGCAGGGGATGAGGAGCCGCTGACCGTCATGGTCCCGAGCCCGGGCACCTACACGTTCCGGGTCACGAACGATTCCGACATCGTGCACTCGCTGGAGGTCGAGGGCAACGGCGTCGAGGCGGTGACGGGCGACATCGCACCGGGAGCGACCGCGACGCTGGAGGTCATGTTGCCGACGGCGGGCGAGTACGACCTGTACTGCCCGATCGGGAACCACAAGGAACTCGGGATGGACGGCTCGGTCCAGGTCGGCGGCTGAGCGGAGTGTCCCGCCGTCTCGTCGTGTCCGCGGTTGCCGCTGCGACCCTCGCGCTCGCGGCCTGCGGTGACGCAGGCCCGGCCACGAGCGGAAGCCCGTCGCGCCCCGGCCCGGCGGCCGGTGGCACCGAGGGGCAGGACGCCGCCGCACCTGCACCTCTGGCCGACCCGGCTGTCGCTCTGCAGAGCATCGCCGACGGGCTGACCTCGCCCGTCGCGATGGCGGAGGCGCCCGACGGCAGCGGCCGGCTGTTCGTGGTCGATCAGATCGGCCTGGTGCGGGTCATCACTCCCGAGGGGGAACTCCTGGACGACCCGTTCCTCGACATTCGCGACCAGGTCGTGCCGCTGGACGAGTCCTACGACGAGCGCGGACTCCTCGGACTCGCGTTCCACCCCGAGTACGCCGAGAACGGGCGCTTCTTCGTGTACTACAGCGCGCCACTGCGCCCGGGCGCACCCCAGGAATGGAACAACACGAGCCACCTGTCGGAGTACCGGGTGACCTCCGACCCGCTGCTCGCCGACCCGGCGTCGGAACGAGTGCTGATGCGGATCGACGAGCCGCAGGCCAACCATGCCGGCGGAACAGTGGCGTTCGGGCCCGACGGTTACCTCTACCTCTCCCTCGGCGACGGTGGTGGCGCCGGTGACGTCGGCGTCGGTCACCCGATCCCGGGCAACGGCCAGGACCCGGGCACGATCCTCGGCAGCATCCTGCGGATCGACGTGGACTCCGGCGATCCCTACGGCATCCCCGAGGACAACCCGTTCGCGACCGGCTCGGGCGAGGAGGAGGTCTACGCCTACGGCTTCCGCAACCCCTACCGCTTCTCCTTCGACCTGGAAGGGGAGAACCGGCTGTTCGTCGGCGACGCCGGGCAGAACCTCTTCGAGGAGGTCTCGATCGTCGAGCGCGGCGGCAACTACGGCTGGCGGATCAAGGAGGGGACGCACTGCTTCGATGTGGACAATGCCGACCAGGTGGAGGAGAACTGCGCCGACGTCGGGCCGGACGGGCGCCCACTGATCCCGCCCGTCATCGAGTACTCCCACGACGAGGTCGGGCTGGTGGTCGTCGGCGGATACGTCTACCGGGGTGAGGCGATGCCCGAGCTCGAAGGCGTCTACGTCTTCGGGGACTGGTCGGAGACCTACGAGCGGCCGAGCGGGACGATCCTCGCCGCCGTCCCGGCGGAGGGTGACGGATTGTGGCCATGGGAACCGGTTCGCATCGCCAGCTCGCCCGACGGCGAGCTGGGGCGCTTCCTGCAGGGATTCGGCCAGGACGCCGATGGCGAGATGTACGTGCTCGTCAAGGACCGGGCCGGTCCGGTCGGCGACACGGGAGAGGTACTGAAGCTGGTACCGCCGGACGGCTCGTCGTAGCTCTCGCCGCTCCGCGGCACGAGTGTGGGCGGCGTTGATCGACTCGATGACCTAGTCGTCGAGGTCGGGTGTGCCGTCCTGGCCGGCCGCGCCGGCCGTGGCGGTGAGCTCGACCCCTTCGAGGAAGCCGCGCGCCCGTTCGGCACGCGGATAACGGGCGACCAGCGCCCAGAAGCGGTCGTCGTGGCCGGGCTCGAGCAGGTGGACGAGCTCGTGCACCAGCACGTAGTCGACGACGTACTCCGGCATCGAACGCAGCCGGCTCGACAGCCGGATGGCGCGGTCGGCCGGCGTGCACGATCCCCAGCGCCGGTGCTGGTTGTCCACCCAGCGCACGCTCGTCGGCTCCGCGAGCCCGTCCAGGTGGGCGGTCGACAGCGCGCGGGCGCGGGCCAGGAGTTCCACGTCGCCGCCCAGCGACCGTTTCCGGCGCTCCTCGCGGACCTGCAGCTTCGCCACCATCTGGGCGACCCAGCGCTGCTCCTCGGCCGGGCTGAACGCCGCCGGGATGAGGACCACGGTGCGACCCATCTCGCGGTAGGCCGTCACCGTGCGTCGCCGGCGCGTGCTGCGCCTGACCTCCACGAGGTCGTCGTCCGCCGGCTCGGGCAGGGCGGCGGCGTCGCGAGTGGTTCCGGGCACGGAGGAACCGTAGGACACCGTTCGGCCGTGGCGCCTGCGCAGGGACACCCTCTCGGGTGCAGGTCGCACGGACGGTGGACATGGCCACCGCTCCAGCCGGTGACGAGATGCCGGCCGGTGGGCGGTCCACACCCGGCCGGGGACATCCGTGCAGGTCGTGGCCGCGCCGGCCATTGCAGCCGGTACCCGTTTCCCGCGCCGTCCCCCGGTTCCGCACAGCGACACGCCTGCTCGTCCCCATCGCCTCCACAGGTCTGTCCACAGCTGTGGGTGATGCACCGCCACCGCGGCTGCCGGATCTGCGGTGCCCGTGCCACCTGGGCGGCCGCCGGAGGCATCGCAGGCGCCCGCGCCGGGTAGCGTGCTCGCGCAACGGCGCCCGGCGTGCGAGCCGGGACGACCCAGAGACGAGGAGATCCCGTGGCGGAGAGCTACAACGGCTACTGCGTGAAGTGCAAGGAGAAGCGCGACTTCGACGGCGAGGTCAAGGTCAGCGAGTCCGGTCGCCGCATGGCCCAGGGCACCTGCCCGGTGTGCGGCACCAAGATGAACCGGATCCTCGGCAAGGCCTGAAAGGATCCTTCTGCCCCCCACCGCTCGCAGGCTCGCGGCGGGCCCCTGCAGAAGGACCGTTCCATCCACTCGCGTCGGCGGCGTCCCCTGCGGGACGCCGCCGTTCGTCGTCCGCACCCTGTGGACGACGGCCGCGGTCCCGCCGCGGGGCTGCCACCCTGCCGGGGTGAGCGACAGCGTCCATCCCCTGCTCCCGGCGGCGACCCCGCTGCTCCTCGGCGAGGCCGGCAACCTGCAGGTCGGTGGCGTCGACTCCACCGACGGCCTACTCCTGGAACCCGCCGCCGGCCTGGCGCCCCTGCTGCGTGGCCTGGACGGGCGCCGGTCGCAGCGGATGGTGCGGGCGGACGCCGCCCGCGACGGCCTGGAACCCGCTCTGGTCGACGCCGTGCTCCAGGCCTGCCGGCAGACCGGGCTGCTCACCGACCTCGACGCCGCCGATCTCCTGGCGATCGGCACCGGGCCGGCCGCGGTCGCACGGGCTGCGGTGGAGCTGCCGGCGGCGACCGGCGCGCCCGGCATCCGGCCTGCTGCCTGGCGGACGCGCCGGCTGGCCACCGTGGTGGTCGAGGGCGCGACACGAGTGGGCACGCCGCTGGCCGCCGTGCTCGCCGCCAGCGGGGTCGGCCGGGTGGTCGTGCGCGACGCCGGGATCGTCACCGCGGCCGACACCGTGGTGGGCGGGCTGACCGCAGCCGACGAGGGGCGGCCGCGCAGCGCGGCAGCGGCCGACGCGATCCGCCGAGCCAGCCCGCTGACCGATCTCGGCCCCCTGCCGGCCGGGCTGGCGCCCGACCTGACGGTGTACACCCGGGCCTGGGCCGCCTCCGATCCACTGGTCGCCGCAGCCGACGGGGCGCACCTGGTGGCCACCGTCCGGGGCGAGACGGGCGTGGTCGGGCCGCTGGTGCTCCCGGGCACCAGCAGCTGCCTGCACTGCGCTGATCTCCACCGCCGCGACGCGGATGCGCGCTGGCCGCGGCTGGCCGCGCAGCTGACCGCGAGCGAGGCACCCGCCAGCGGCGCCACGCTGACCTGCCTGCTCACCGCGCTCCTGGCCGCCGGCCAGGCCCTGGCCTATCTCGACGACGCGGGCGCGCCGCTCACCCTCGACGCCACCGTCGAGGTGCGGCCACCGGATCTACTGCCCCGCCTGCGCCGATGGCCGCCCCACCCGACGTGCGGCTGCGGTGCGGCGGACCCCGGACCCGGCCGTCGCGACGGCGCCTCGGCACCTCCTCCCGGCGGACCCGCGGCAGGACAGTCCACAATGGGCGGCTGAGCGAGCTCACGGGCTCACCGGGCACGACACGGCGCCGCACGAACCGGGGGCCGGCGAGGAGGACGCGTGAGTGACGAGCGACCGGTGATGCCGCGGGGGTCGGTCGCGCGCAGCGCCCGGCTGGCCTCCCTCCCCCTGGGAGCCGCGGGCCGGGCCACGCTGGGCCTGGGCAAGCGGCTGTCCGGCCAGTCGGCGGACGCGGTGAACGCCGAGCTGCAGCAGCGCACCGCCGAGCAGCTGTTCGCCGTCCTCGGCCAGCTCAAGGGCGGCGCCATGAAGCTGGGGCAGACGCTGTCGGTCTTCGAGGCGGCGGTGCCCGAGGAGATGGCGGCGCCGTACCGGGAGGCCCTCACCAAGCTCCAGGAGGCGGCGCCGCCGATGCCGGTCCGGACCGTGCACGCGGTCCTGGCCCAGCAGCTCGGCGGCACCTGGCGGCAGCGCTTCCGCGAGTTCGACGACGCACCGGCGGCGGCGGCCAGCATCGGCCAGGTGCACCGGGCCACCTGGCGCGACGGCCGCGACGTCGCCGTGAAGATCCAGTACCCGGGCGCGGCCACGGCCCTCATGAGCGACCTCAACCAGCTGGCCCGGTTCGCCCGCCTGTTCGCGGCGGTCTTCCCCGGGCTGGACGTCAAGCCGCTGATCGCGGAGCTGAAGGCGCGGGTCGTCGAAGAGCTCGACTACGGTTTGGAGGCCGACGCCCAGCGCGGCTTCGCCGCGGCCTACGCCGGTGACGAGCAGATCGCCGTGCCGCGGGTGGTGGCCAGCGCCCCCAAGGTGATCGTCTCCGAGTGGCTCGAGGGCGATCCCCTCTCCCGGGTCATCGCCGACGGCAGCCGAGCCGACCGCGACCGCGCGGGCCGGCTGCTGGCGGTGCTGCACTTCTCCGCACCGCAGCGCGCGGGGCTGCTGCACGCCGATCCGCACCCGGGCAACTTCCGGCTGCTGCCCGACGGCCGGCTGGGGGTCATCGACTTCGGGGCCACGGCCCGGCTCCCCGACGGGCATCCCGAGCCCATCGGCCGGCTGCTCCGGTGGGCGCTGGCCGGCCGGGCCAAGGACGTTCTGGCCGACCTGCGCACCGAGGGCTTCGTGCGACCGGGCGTCGACGTCGACCCGGGAGAGGTGCTGGACTACCTGCGGCCGTTGCTCGAGCCGATCGCCGGTCAGCGTTTCCACTTCACCCGCGCCTGGATGCAGGAGCAGGCCGTGCGGATCGGCGATCCGCGGACCGAGGCCAACCGGCTGGGCCGGCAACTGAACCTGCCACCGGCCTACCTGCTCATCCACCGGGTCTCCATCGGCTCCATCGGCGTGCTCTGCCAGCTCGACGCGGCCGCCGACTGGCGCGCCGTCCTGGAGGAATGGCTCCCCGGCTTCGCGGAGTAGCGCTCGGTCACGCAGAGTGTGCCCGGGGGTCCGGCGCAGGCGTGACTCGACGGCTCCGCGAAGCCGGGGACGGCCACTGGCCGCGGTGCGGTCCGGAGCACCGCGATGTGCTCAGTAGACGGCGGCGCTGGCGCGGGCGGCCCGGCGGACCGCACGCTCGGCGCGACGGGCGGCCCGTCGCGCCAGGTAGAGCCGCCGGGCGCGTGAGGCGGCCAACGCCTCGGCCTGCAGCTCACGCATGCGGCTGGTGGCCAGCTGGTGTTCGTGCATGTGCATGGTGGGTTCCTCCGGGTTGCGGCCCGGCGGCCGCCGGGTGCGCTGGATGTCGGTTGGTCGGGCGTCGGTCCACCGGCCGTCGATGGGCGCGGGCTCACGCGGCGACGACCTTGCGGGGACGGCCGCGGGGCCGCTTCCGCGCGATGACCGCGCCGCGGTCGAAGATCTCGCCGCCCCAGACTCCCCAGGGCTCGGCGCGGTCCAGCGCGCCGGCCAGGCAGGAGTCCCGGGCCGGGCAGTCGCCGCAGAAGCTCTTGGCGAGCTCCAGCTGAGCCGGGCTCTCGGCGAACCACAGCTCGGGGTCCTGGACCCGGCACGGCAGCGGGCGCCGGACCGGTGCGGGTGGCAGCGGGGGGTGTGGCCGTCGTGGGTGGGGTGGGTGGGGGCTGTTCGACGGCGTGACGCCGCCGGTCCAGAAGAGCCCGGGCCGGCGGTGGGACGTCGGGCGGTCGATCGTCTGCGGCACTGCCGCTCCTCCTCGTACTCGTCGGGTACGGCCGGCGGGAGGTCCGCCGACCGAAGTCGGGGGCCGGGTGCCGCGGAGGAAGAGAAAGAGGCCGCGGATCCCGGGTTCGGGTTCCGCGGCCTCGAGGAGGACCGGTGAGCGGCTAGCTCAGCGGTCTCCCCGGGAATCGGATCCCGAGGGTGGTGCCGTCGTGCTGGGGCAGGTAGGTGGGCACGAGGAAGCGCTCGGCCGTGCGGAGCGACTTCGGGCGCCGGTCGAAGGCGGAGGCGATGCGGGACGTGCCCGTGTCAGCGGTTCCGCCGACGACCTCGGTGGCCGGCTGGACGTCGGCGCAGGGCGCGATGGGCAGGCCGGTGCTCTCGTGCCGGGCAGCCGGGCCGGCCATGATCAGGCCGCCCGCGCGCACATCGGCGCCGCTCCGGCCCAGGAGGTCGGTGGAGGCAGCAGCGGTCCAGGTGATGTTCGTCATCGCGGGTGCCCCCCTTCCTCTCTCTGCGCACCGGCCGGGCGTGCACGGTGGTGCAGCGGGTGTGGAACGGGACACTAGGGCGGCCCCGGATCGGGGGTCAATCGAATTAACGACGTTTCCTCCGACTCGGCGTCCCTACCGGTTCTGGAACGGCCTGCCGTCACCCCCGGCTCCGGCGCGGGCCTGCCCGATCAGCTGCTGACGGCGGCCAGCACGTCCTCGCCGTAGAGCTCGAGCTTCCGGGCACCGATGCCGGGCAGCCCCGACAGCTCCCGCAGACTGGCGGGGCGGCTCTCGGCGATGGCCTGCAGGGTCGCGTCGGTGAAGACGACGTATGCCGGGACCGACGCCGACTGGGCGGCCTGGCTGCGCCAGGCCCGGAGCCGCTCGAACAGCTCGCCGGCCTCCCCCTCCAGCACCACCTTGGCGCGCTTGGCCGGGCGGCGGGCCGGCGGGGCGGTGGGCCCGGAGTCCGGCGCCAGCCCGTCGAGGTACCGGCTGCGCGGCCGGGAACGGCGGCCCCCCGGATTGCGGGCCAGGGACCACGACAGGGTGAGCTGCTCGCGGGCGCGGGTGACCGCCACGTACAGCAGCCGACGCTCCTCCTCCACGGCCTCCGGACGGCTCAGCGACTGCGCGATGGGCAGCACGCCGTCGACCAGGCCGACGACGAAGACGACGTCCCACTCCAGGCCCTTGGCGGCGTGCATCGAGGCGAGCGTGACGCCCTGGACGGTGGGCGCGTGCTGGGCGTCGGCCCGCTCGGCCAGGTGGGTGACGAAGCCGGCCAGGTCCAGCGACGGGTGCTCGGCGACCAGGTCGACGGCGAGGTCGACCAGCGCGGCCAGCGACTGCCAGCGGTCGCGCGCCGCTCCCCCGGGCGGCGGCCGGTGCTCGGCCCAGCCGACCGATGCCAGCACGTCGCGGACTGCGGGCACGAGCATGCCGGGCTCGTTGCCACCGGCCGCCGCGCCGCGCAGCAGCAGGACCGCCTCGCGGACCTCGGGCCGCTCGAAGAACCGCTCGCCGCCCTTGAGGACGTACGGCACCCCGACGTCGGCCAGCGCCGACTCGTACACCTGCGACTGCGCGTTGATCCGGAAGAGGACCGCGATCTCGGCGGCGGGCGTGCCGTCGTCGACGAGCGCCTTGCACCGCGCCGCGACCGCGGCGGCCTCGGCCGGCTCGTCGGGGTGCTCGACGAACGTGGGCTCGGGGCCGCCCGCCCGCTGACCGAGCAGGCGCAACCCGGGGAGGCCCTTGCGCTTGGGCGCCTGACCGATCAACCGGTTCGCCAGGCCGACCACCTGCGGCGTGGAGCGGTAGTCGCGTTCCAGCTTCACCACGGCGGCGTCGGGATAGCGGTCGGCGAACCCCAGCAGGTAGTCGGGATCGGCCCCGGTGAAGGAGTAGATGGTCTGGTTCGGGTCGCCCACGACGCAGATGTCGGCCCGGCCGCCGAGCCAGGCATCGAGCAGCCGCTGCTGCAGCGGGTTGACGTCCTGGTACTCGTCGACGACGAAGTGGCGGTACTGCGCGCGCACCTGCCGGGCGACGTCGGGATGCTCCTCGAGCGCGTACGCGGTGACCAGGAGCAGGTCCTCGAAGTCCAGCGCCCCGTCCCGCTGCTTGGCCGATTCGTAGCTGGCGTAGACGGCGGCCACCGCGGCCGGCTCGAAGGGCGCCTCCCGCCCGGCCGCCCTGGCCCGGGCCGGGTAGTCCTCGGGCGTGGCCAGCGTCGTCTTCGCCCACTCGATCTCACTGGCGAGGTCCCGCAGGCTGGCGCGGTCGGTGGTGAGCCGGTTGCGGGCCGCCGCGGAGGCGACCACGCGCAGCTTGTTCTCGATCAGCCCGGGCATCGGCCCGCCGAGCACGCGCGGCGCGAAGTACCGCAGCTGGCGCATGGCCGCGGCGTGGAAGGTGCGCGCCTGAACCCCGCCGACGTCGAGGGCGGCCAGCCGGGCACGCAGCTCCCCTGCGGCCCGCGCGGTGAACGTCACGGCGAGCACCTGCTCGGGCACGTAGGTCCCGGCGTGGACGCCGAAGGCGATGCGGTGCGTGATCGTGCGGGTCTTCCCCGTGCCGGCACCGGCGAGGATGCAGACCGGGCCCGACACCGCCTGCGCCGCCGCGCGCTGCTCGTCGTCGAGGCCGGCCAGGACGGCCTCCGCGTCCGCATGCGCCATCTCCGCCGTGCCTCCCGTCCCTGCGCCCTTTCCGCCGGACCTGTCCGGCCCGGCACGATCCTCCCAGCCGGCACCGACACCCGGCGGGAAGCATGCCCAGGGATGACACGTTGGGATGCACACAGCACGCCACCCCGTTCCGGGGCTGGACCCGCCAGGCACGAACAGGGAGACTCCCCGCGATGACCACCACCCCCGGCGCTGCCGTCACGATGTACACCACCACGTGGTGCGGTTACTGCGTGCGGCTCAAGAAGCTCATGCAGCGCGAGGGCATCGAGTTCGCGGAGGTCGACATCGAGGCCGACCCGCAGGCTGCGGAGATCGTCGTGGCGGCCAACGGGGGCAACCGCACCGTGCCCACGCTGGTGTTCGCCGACGGCAGCGCACTGACCAACCCGAGCATCGACGCCGTCAGATCCCAGCTGGCCCGGCTCCCGGAGGCGTGAGGTACGTGGTCCCCGGTCCCCGGCCGCCCGAGGAGCCCGACGAGTGGGCGTTTCCGGACGCCGCTCGCCGTCCCGCGGGAACCGGGTGCCCGCTCACCGACGGCTCTCCGGTCGCCGTCACCCGCACCTCGCGGGGGTGGGTCGTCGTCCCGTTGTCGGACGACGCCTTCCCGGGTGAGCGCGTGGACGGTCTGGTCGAGGGCATGACGCTGGCCGACCTGGTGGCCGAGGAACGGGGCGCGCTCCCCGAGCCCGACCGCACGGCCAGGCGCTCGGCACGCGGGCCGGTGACCGCCCCGGCCGACAGCGACCCGGTCGACGCGCGGATCGCCGCCCTGGAGCGCACCGTCGCGCAGCTCGAGCATGCGCTCGCCGCCCGGGTGTCCACCGAGCGGGCGATCGGCGTGCTCGCGGAGCGGCACGGCTCGAGCCCGCGCACGGCGTTCGAGACGCTGCGCCGGGAGGCGCGCACCCAGGGGCGGCCCGTCGCCGAGCTCGCCCGTGAGGTGCTCGACGGTCTGGTCCCCGACGCCGTCGCGCCCGACTGCGCCGAGGGCTCTGCGCCGGTCGCCGTGACGACGTGCGTGCCACGAGTGATGCGGATGGTCAGCGGCGCCGTCGCCGCAGCGGACGGCCGGTCCTGACCCGTCCGGAGCCGCTCTCCCCGGAGGCCCTCGCCGACCGTCTCGCCGTCCTGCTGGCGGAGACCGCCGCGGAAGCGGGTGCAGTCGCCCTGCGCGTGGCCGTCGACGGTCCGGAGGTCGCCGATCCCGACGTGCTGGCCGCGGCGATCGCCGATCGACTACCCGCACTGGGGCGGGCCGCCGTCGTCGTCCCCGCCACCGGGTTCTACCGGCCGGCATCGCTGCGGCTCGAGCACGGCCGCACCGACCCCGACGCCCGGTACACCGACTGGCTCGACGTCGGCGCGATCGACCGGGAGGTGCTCGCGCCGACCGGGCCGGGCGGTTCCGGGGAGTACCTGCCCGTGCTGTGGGACACCGCGCGTGACCGGGCCGCCCGGCTCCCGCGGGTACCGCTCCCGGACGGGGCCGTGCTGCTGGTCCCCGGGGCACTGCTGCAAGGGGTCGGGCTGGCGTTCGACGTCGTGGTGCACCTGCGGATGTCGCCGGCCGCACGGCGCCGGCGCACCCCGCCGGAGCAGGCCTGGGCCCTGCCGGCCTACGACCGCTACGACGACGAGGTCGACCCCGCCGCACTGGCCGACGCCGTGGTGCTCGCCGACCACCCCGACCGGCCGGCACTCGTCCTGGCCGGCCGCTGGGCTGCCGGCTAGCTGGAACGGCCCCGCTGCAGGGGCCCGCCGCGAGCCTGCGAGCGGTGGGGGGCAGCGGGGTCCTTCAGTCGTCCTTCAACCAGCGGTCGAGGACGTGGCGGGCGATCGAGATCGACGGCGGCACCGCGAGCTGCCCGTCCGGCGCCCGCAGCTCGTCCCGGGTGAACCAGCGCGCCTCCTCGATCTCGGTCGGATCGATCCGGATCTCCTGGTCGCCGTCGACGCGGGCCACGAAGCCGAGCATCAGCGACTGCGGGAAGGGCCACGGCTGGCTGGCGACGTAGCGCACGTCGGTGACCCGCAGCCCGACCTCCTCCTCGACCTCGCGGGCGACGGCGGCCTCGGCCGACTCCCCCGGCTCGACGAACCCGGCCAGGATGGAGAAGCGCCCGGGCGGCCAGACCGCCTGCCGGCCGAGCACCACGCGGTCGGCCCCGTCGTGGACCAGCATGATCACGGCGGGGTCGACGCGGGGGAAGAACTCGGCGCCGGTCGTCGGGTCGCGCTGCGTCCAGCCGGCCCGCTCCACGGTGGTCGGCGCCCCGGTGAGCGGACTGAACCGGTGCCGCTCGTGCCATTCCAGGATGCCGATGGCCTGGGCGAGCAGGCCGCCGTCCAGGTCGTCCAGTTCCGCGCCCAGGTCACGCAGGCCGGCCCACCGGTCCACGGGCCGGCCGTCGACGGTGAGCGAGCGCTCGCCGCGGACCGCGGCGTAGGGCACGCCGTCGGCCTCGCCGAGATACACCCCACCGACCGGCAGCGAGGGCCGCTCGTCCCACACCAACCGTGGGCCGGACGGGTGCTCGAGCACCGGCACGGCGCGGGTGGCGTCGACCGTGAGCACCCGGACGGGACGCCCCGCGGCGGGGTCGGGCAGCAGCCGGGCGAGATGCGCCCGGTCGTGCGCGGTCCGCGACAGCAGCGGCCCCCCGCCGGTGCCCGGCCCGCCGGTCACGCCTCCCCGCCGCCCCCGGTGACGGTGACCGGTGCCAGGGTCCCGAGTCCGGCGGCGACCCGGCCGGCGTCGCCGACGACGACCGCGGTGAGCTTCTCCGGCGCCAGGTAGCGGGCGGCGGCCGCCTGCACCTCCTCGACCGTGACGGCGGTGAGGTCGCGCTGGTGGGCGGTCAGCCAGTCGGCCGGCAACCCCGAGCCCAGCAGCGCCGAGAGCGTGCTGGCCAGGCCCGCATGGGTCGACGTGGACAGCGCCATGCTGCCGAGGACGTAGCGGCGGGCGGCGTCCAGCTCCGCCTCGGTGACCGGCGTCAGCGCCATGCGGCCCAGCTCGTAGAGCGTTTCCAGCAGGGCCGGGCCAGTGACTTCGGTGGCGACGTCGGCCTCCACCAGGAAGGACGACGCGGCCCGCTGGTGCTCGACGGCGCTGCGCGGGCTGTAGCTGTACCCCCGCCGCTCGCGGATGTTCTCCACGAGCCGTGAGGAGAAGTAGCCGCCGTAGACCATCGCTGCGAGCCGCGCCGCGGGCAGGTCGGGATCGGTGCGGCCGGGGGCCGGGCCGCCCAGCCGGAGGTTGGACTGCACCGCACCGGGGCGGTCGACCAGCTCGACGCCCGGCGCCCGCTGGTCGCCGACCGGCGGGGTCTCCACCGCCTTGCCGGTCGCCGTCCAGCCGCCGAGGGCCGTGGCCACCGTGTCCACCGCGGCCCGGGGGTCGACGTCGCCGACCAGGACGAGGATGCTCCCGGCCGGCACCACCCGCTCCCGGTGCAGGCGCCGCAGCGCCGGCGCGCGGACCGCGGACACCAGGTCGGCGTCGGGCAGACCGATCGCGTACGGGTGGGCGCCGTAGCGGCGGGCGGCCAGCGCGGAGCGGGCGATGGTGCCGGGCTGGGTGCGGGCGATCGCGATCCGCTCGGCCAGCCGGTCGCGCTCGCCGTCGACCTGACCGGCCGGGTAGCTGGCTTCGGTGAGCAGCTCGGCGAGCAGGCCGAGGACGGGCCCGAGGCCGCCGGGCAGCAGGGTCGTGCCGAAGACGAGCCGGTCGGCGTCCGTGCTGACCGACAGCTCCGCACCGTGGCTCTGCAGCAGCTGGGCGATGCCGGTCTGGTCGTGCTTCTCCGTGCCCAGCAGCACCGCACCGGACAGGACGGCGCCGCGGGCCGCGTGCACGCCCGCGTTGCGCGCGCTGGGCGAGGCGAACGGCACCCGCAACCGCAGCTCGACCAGCGGCACCCCTGGCCGGGGCACCACGACGACGCGCAGCCCGGTGGGCAGCGTGGTCTCCTCGACCACCGGGACCGGGTAGGGCCGGGGCTCGCCCAGCGACGGGATCAGCGGGGATTCCTGGGTCGCGGTCATCGACGCACCTCCAGTGGGGAACCGGCGCCTCCGGCACTCATGGGCGGCCTCCCCGCCGGTCGCAGCTCGAGCACCGCGGCGGTGCCCGGGTCCAGCCCGCGGGCGGCCGTCCGGACGGCCTCCGGCGACACGGCGGCGAGCCGGGCGGCGAGCTCGCCGGCCAGCTCGGCGCGCCCGTGGACGAGCTCGGCCGCGGCGAAGGCGAGGGTGCGGCCGAGCACCGAGTCGGCCTGCTGGAGCAGCTGCGCCTCGACGCGGGCCTGGACCCGGCGCAGTTCGGCGGTCTCGACGCCGTCCTGGGCGATCCGGGCGACCTCCTCGTGCACCGCGGCCATGACCCGGTCGGCGGGCACGGCGGCCGGGTGGTGCACCTGCGTGGTGAGCAGCGTCGCGTCGCGGACGTCGAAGGGGTCGCCGAACAGCCCGACGTAGCTGCTCTGCGCGATGGCGATCCGGTCGTCGTGGATCAGCCGGCGCTCGAGGCGTGAGGCGTCGCCCTCGCTGAGCAGCTCGGCCAGGAGCACGGTGCCGAGGTAGGAGTCGAAGTCGCCGACCGGGTCGGGCACCCGCCAGCCGATGGCGAGCGCCGGAGCCGGGGCCAGGGCGTCCTCCACGACGGCGGAACGCACGGCCGTGGGCGACGGCTCGCCGGTGTGCGGCAGGGGCGGCACGTCGCGGGCCGGCACGGGCCCGAACCAGCGGTGGACCAGCTTCTCGGTCTCCGCGACGTCGAGGTCTCCGCCGATGCACAGGACGGCGTTGCCCGGCGCGTAGTACCGGGAGAAGAAGTCGGTGGCGTCGTCGACCGTGGACGATTCCAGGTCGACGAAGGACCCGTAGCCGTCGTGGGTGTTGGCGAAGGTGTCGAAGGCGACCTGCGGCAGCTGCAGCCACGGGAAGGCGCCGTAGGGCCGGTTGAGCACGTTGACCCGGATCTCCTCCTTCACCACGTCGATCTGGTTGCGGAGGTTCTCCTCGGTGATCGCCGGAGCGGCCATCCGGTCGGCCTCGAGGAACAGCGCGCGCTCCAGCGCCTCGGCCGGCAGCGCCTCGAAGTAGTTCGTGTAGTCCTGGTGCGTGGAGCCGTTGAAGGTGCCGCCCGCGGCCTGCACCAGCCGGGCGTGCTCCATCTTGGCGACGTTGGCCGACCCCTGGAACATCATGTGCTCGAAGAGGTGGGCGAAGCCGGTGCGCCCTTCGGGTTCGTTGCGCATCCCGACGTCGTAGTAGACGCTCACCGCCACCACCGGCACGCTCCGGTCGGGGGCGAGGACCACCCGCAGGCCGTTGCCCAGCGTGAACCGCTCGATCGGGTGCCGCAGGGTCAGTTCGGTACCAGCTGCAGTCACGGTTCCCGACAGTAGCCGCGCGGCGGCGGCGCCTGCCGTGCGGTGCACCCGTCCGGGGTGGACCCGGTCGCGGGGCCCGGAGGCTCCCGTCCGGGACACGGGCAGCGGCTCAGCGCCACAGGGGGACGGCCGTTGGCCGCGGTGGCGACCGACGAGCGGGGGCCGAAGGCTCCCCGAGGAGGATCGCGGACGGGCTCAGCGCCGCAGGGGGACGGCCGTTGGCCGCGGTGGCGACCGACGAGCGGGGGCCGAAGGCTTCCCGAGGAGGATCGCGGACGGGCTCAGCGCCGCAGGGGGACGGCCGTTGGCCGCGGTGGCGACCGACGAGCGGGGGCCGAAGGCTCCCCGAGGAGGATCGCGGACGGGCTCAGCGCCGCAGGGGGAC
>NZ_JASNNW010000032.1 GCF_030165005.1 Blastococcus capsensis | reverse complement strand
CCGTCAACGGCCTCATCGAGCTCCACCGGCGGATCGCCCGCGGCTTCCGCAACCGCGACAACTACCGACTCCGCATGCTCCTGATCGGCGGCGGACTGTCCAGCCCCCACCTCAAGTAAGAAGAGCCCGTTTCCCTCGGCCGGTTAGCTGATCGTCGACAGAGACGGATCTCAGGAGTGCTCGCGGGCCAGTCCCGGCCGCGTCCGAGCGACGTGGTGGCACTCCGACCGGGCGGCGCAACAGAGCGCCCTCGAGCGTCGTGACCCCGTGGGTGCCCTGCGCCGGTGCACGGTCGCGACCGGGGCACCGGACGACCAGCAGACCTGCTGCGACGGCGCCTGCCCGGGATCCGCACGACGATCGCCGGAGGTAATGCGTGCCTGTCCTGAGAGTGGAAGGCCTCTACAAGGTCTTCGGTCGACGACCCGACGAGGTCGTCGACCAGTTGTCAGCCGGCGCCTCGGCTGCCGACGTGCAGGCGTCGGGCGCCACGGCAGCGGTCATCGACGCCGCCTTCGAGGTCGAGCAGGGCGAGATCTTCGTGGTCATGGGGCTGTCCGGATCGGGCAAGTCCACCCTGATCCGGATGCTCAACGGCCTGGTGCGGCCGACGGCGGGGCACGTCTTCGTCGGGGACGAGGACATCGCCGCGCTGGACCCCAAGGGCCTGCGCGCCGTGCGGCAGCAGCGGATCAGCATGGTGTTCCAGCACTTCGCCCTGCTGCCGCACCGCAGCGTCCTCGAGAACACCGCCTACGCCCTGGAGGTGCGCGGCGTCGACCGCCGGACGCGGCTGGCGGCCGCCCGCGAGGCGCTGGAGATGGTGGGCCTGGAGGCCTGGGCCGACCACCGCCCGGACGAGCTGTCCGGCGGGATGCAGCAGCGGGTCGGGCTGGCGCGCGCGCTGGCCGCCGAGACCGACATCCTGCTCATGGACGAGGCGTTCAGCGCGCTCGACCCGCTGATCCGGCGGGAGATGCAGGACCAGCTCATGGAGCTGCAGGCACGGTTGGGCCGCACCATCGTCTTCATCACCCACGACCTCAACGAGGCCATGCGGCTGGGTGACCGGGTGGCCGTCATGCGCGACGGCCGCATCGTCCGGCTGGACACCCCCGAGGCGATCCTGGCCGACCCCGGCGACGAGTACCTGGAGCGCTTCCTCGCCGACGTCGACCGGTCGCGGGTCTTCACCGCCGGCGACGTGATGAGCGCGCCCGTGGCCGGCGCCGACGGCCGTCCCGTGGCCACCGCCGTCACGGTGGCGCCAAACACCCCGCTGGCCGACCTGCTGGAGCCCTCAGCGCTGTCGGAGGCGCCCCTGCTGGTCGCCGACGACACCGGCGAGGCGCTCGGCGTCGTCACCCGCGGCGACGTCCTGGCCGCGCTCGGCGGCGTGAGCAGCGGCGACCTCGCCACCCGAGGTGACACGACCGACGACCCCCAGTCCCTGGAGAGCCCCCGTGCCTGAGACCACCCTGATCACCGCGGCCGAGGGCAGCGTCCTGCCGCGGGTGCCGGTCGGCGACTGGGTCGACACCGGCTTCGACTGGCTCAAGGACAACTTCGACCCGTTGTTCGAGGCCGTCAGCGACGTGACCGAGAGCGCCGTGGAGGGGCTCACCGAGGCGCTGCTGCTCCCGCCGCCGCTGCTGTTCGCGGTGCTGCTCGCGCTGCTCGGGCTCGCCGCGCGCTCGGTCGCCTTCGCCGTCGGGTCCCTCGTCGGGCTGCTCCTCGTCCAGAGCATGGACCTCTGGGAGGAGGCGATGGAGACGCTGGCCCTGCTGCTGGTGGCCACCGTCGTAGCCGTGCTGATCGCGATACCGGTCGGTATCGCGGCGGCGAAGAACGACCGGGTGAGCGCCGCCGTCCGACCGGTGCTGGACTTCATGCAGACGATGCCCGCCTTCGTCTACCTCGTGCCGGCGGTGACCTTCTTCGGCATCGGGCTGGTCCCCGGCATCATCACCACGATCATCTTCGCGCTGCCGCCCGGGGTCCGGCTCACCGAGCTGGGCATCCGCCAGGTCGACGCGGAGACCGTGGAGGCCGGCTACGCCTTCGGCAGCTCGCCCGCGCAGATCCTGCGGGGCATCGAGCTGCCCCTGGCCCGGCCGACGATCATGGCCGGCGTCAACCAGGTGATCATGCTCGGCCTGTCGATGGCCGTGATCGCCGGCCTCATCGGGGCCGGTGGGCTCGGCAGCGTCGTCGTCACGAGCATCTCCCGCCTCGACGTCGGCCTGGGCTTCGAGGCCGGGCTGGCCGTGGTCATCCTCGCCATCTACCTCGACCGGTTGACCGGCGCCTTCGGCCGCACCGACCAGAAGTCCCCCTTGTGGCGCCTGCGGCGGAGGAAGACGACGACCGCCCCCAGCAACGCGACGGTCGGTCACCCGGCGGTAGCCGACCAGCCCACGGAGCAGCTGGTCACGACGTCCCCGCGGGCCTGACCCGACGGCCCGGACGGGCCGGCCAGGCACGCGGACGACGACCCGCGACCTTCGCGGGTCAGCAGCAGAAAAGTGAAAGGAGCACCACCTGTGCGCAAGCACGCATTCCGGCTCGCCGCCGGACTCGCCGCCGTCTCCCTGACCGCCACCGCCTGCGGTGGCGACGAGGGCGGCGACACCACCGCCTCGGGCGAGGGCGCCGCCAGCTGCGACTCGGTCACGTTGGGGTTCATCCCCTCCTGGACCGACGGGCTGAGCACCGCCTACCTGTGGCAGAACGTGCTCCAGGACCGCGGCTACGAGGTCGAGTTCGAGGAGATCTCCGACGCCGCACCGCTCTACGCCGGCCTGGCCGAGGGCGATGTGGACGTGTACCCCTCGGCGTGGTCGGAGGTCACCCACGCGGAGTACATCGAGGAGTACGGCGACCAGATCGAGGACCTCGGCGCCTGGTACGAGGGCGCGGTGCTCACCTTCGCCGTCCCCGAGTACACCGAGATCTCCTCGATCGCGGACCTGGCCGGCAATACCGAGATGTTCGACGGGCGCATCGTGGGCATCGAGCCCGGCGCCGGCCTGACCGACGTCACCAAGGAGAGCGTGATCCCCGCCTACGGGCTCGGGGACGCCGGATACGAGCTGGTCGAGTCGTCCACGACGGCGATGCTGGCGGAGCTGCAGTCGGCCGTAGCGGCCGAGGAGGACATCGTCGTCACCCTGTGGCACCCGTTCTGGGCCTACAACGACTTCCCGCTGAAGGACCTCGAGGACCCGGAGGGCGCCCTCGGTGAGCCGGAGGCGCTGCACGTGCTCGCCCGTGACGGCTTCGGCACCGACTGCGCCGAGGTCGCCGACCTCATGGGCCAGCTGCAGCTGAACGACGAGCAGTACGCCGCGCTGGAGAACACCGTCGTCAACGAGTACGGCGAGGGCCGGTACGCCGAGGGCGTCGAGGCCTGGCTCGAGTCGAACCCGGAGATCGCGGAGACCTTGAAGGGCTGACGCGCGTCGTTCTGCGGAGCGACTCCCGAAGGGGCCCGGCGGTGCATCCGCCGGGCCCCTTCGTCGTCGGCGGCGTCCGCCGGCCGGGTGAACGACGCGCTCCCGAGCTGCCGGGCCGCCGCCGCCGGGCCAGGGTGGACCGGGACGACGGACGACGGACGACGGCGGAGGTGGGTCAGGTGACGACGGACGAGGGCCGGGCCGTGTCCGACGCCGAGGTGCGCGCTGCCGCCGAGCGCTGGGCCCGGGCCGCGGGTGTGCCGGTGAGCGTCGCCGTCGGCACGCCGCCGAGCACCCCACCGGCAGGCCGGCGGTTCCTCCGCGGGCTGCTGCTCGGGGCAGTGCTCGGCACGCTCGTGCTGCTGGCCGGTTCCACCGCGGGAGCAGCAACCGTCTTGGGGTTGCTGCTCGGGGTCGCCGTGGCCTGCCTCGCGACGCGGATGGCACTCGAGCGGCGACGGGCGCGCACGGTCGCTGGCCGCTAGGCCTCAGTGTGGTTAGGCTGCCCTAACCACACTGAGGAGGGGCGATGCCGAGCAGCCCGAGCCACCCCGCGCCCGAACGCCGTCCCGGGTCCGGTCAGCTGTGCCCCGGGCTGACCGAGCGGGCCCGCACGGTCGCCGTCCGGCCTGCGGCCACCGTGTGCGCCGCCGGCATCCAGGGCGGACGGGTGCTCGCGCACACGGTCACCCGTGCCGGCCAGTTGCTGCTGGTCGTTCCGCGGAACGGTGACCTGGCCGCGGCCGTCCGCAGCGCGCCGGACCAGGACCTCTCCGCGCTCCTGCTGGTCAGCGACCACGCGCCGGTGCCGATGCGGCTGCCGATCCGTGCCCAGCTGTGGCTGTCGGGCTGGGCGACGCCCGTCCGGCAGGCCGACCGGCGGGCCGCCCTCCTGGCCTTCGCCGAGGCCCGTCCCGACGCGGCCCTGCTCGACGTCGGGCGGACCGCCGAACTGCTGCGCCTGGACCTGGCCGAGGTGGTGCTCGGCGAGAGCGGGCAGGCCGTCGACGTCAGCCCCCAGGAGTTCCTGGCCTCCCGCCCGGACCCGCTGGCCGGCATCGAGGCCGACCACCTGCGCCACCTCGCCGCCGACCACGCCGACGTGCTCGCGCTCCTCGCCGCCCGCCTGCCGTCGGACCTGCGCACCCCTGGGGACGTCGTCCGCCCGCTCGGGCTGGACCGGTTCGGCTTCCGGCTGCGGGTGGAGCACCACCACGGCCACACCGACGTGCGCGTGCCCTTCTCCCGGCCGCTCACCTGCGCCGGGCAGCTCGGCCAGGCGGTCGCCCAGGTGCTGTGTGCCGCGCGGAGCATCCGCGGCTGAGATCAGCCCGCGATCTCGCGCAACAGCTCGGCCAGCCGGGTCCGGCGCGGCCGCACGTCGACGTCGCGCACCGCACGGGCCAGCGCGGCGCCACTGGCGTGCACGATCGACAGGTGCCGCTGCGCCCGGGTGAGCGCCGTGTAGACCAGCGGCCGGGACAGCATCCCGCCGGCCTCGGGCGGTAGCACCACCACGACTCCGGGCCACTCCGAGCCCTGCGCCCGGTGCACGGTGATCGCCCAGCCGTGCCGGAGGTCGAACAGCGCCTGCCCGCTGACCGTGACCGGTCCGGAGGCGAACGTCACGTCCATCGACCCGTCGCCGGTCTTGGTGACCACGCCGACCTCGCCGTTGGCGAAGCCGGTGGGCTCCAGGTCGAGGTGGTTGGCGGTGGCGACCACGCGGTCGCCTGGGTCGAAGCCGAACACCGCGCCCTCGCCCGGGTTCAGCTGCGCCTTCAGCGCCTTGTTGAGCTCGATGGTGCCGGCCGGCCCGCGGTGCACCGGGGTGACCACCTGCACCGCGCCCGGCTCGATGCCGAGCGCGCGGGGGATCGAGTCGGTGACCAGCTGCACCACCCGCCGGGCGGCCTCGGCGCTGCCGGTGGCCGGCACCACGACCACCTCGCGGTCGGGGGAGTCCACCGGCGGCAGCTTCCCGCCGCGCACGGCCGAGGCCAGCCGGGCGATCGCACCGCCCTCGGCCTGCCGGTACAGGGTGGTCAGCTCGGTCACCGGGACGGCGCCGGAATCGATCAGGTCGCCCAGCACGTGCCCGGGGCCGATCGAGGGCAGCTGTGCCGGGTCACCGACCAGCAGCAGGTGCGTGCCGTCCGGGCAGGCCTCCAGCAGCGCCGCGGCCAGCTCGACGTCGAGCATCGAGGCCTCGTCGACCACCACCACGTCGGCGTCCAGCGGCCACTCCTCGCCGCGGGCGAAGCCGCCCGAGGCGCCCTGGGCGCCGAGCAGCCGGTGCACCGTTGCCGCCGGGTGGTCGGTGAGCTCCTCCAGCCGCTTGGCCGCCCGGCCGGTGGGCGCGGCCAGTGCCACGTCGGTGCCCTTGGCCTCCAGCAGCTTCACCACCGCGGCCACGGTGCGGCTCTTGCCGGTGCCGGGGCCCCCGGTGAGCAGGCTGACCCCCGCGACGAGCACCTGGGCCACGGCCTTCTTCTGCGCCTCGTCCAGGCCCTGGGCCACCGTGCGCACCGAGGCGGGGTCGGCGATCTGATCGGCCGCGGCGGCCAACCGGGCCACGTTCTCGGCCACGGCCTCCTCGGCCATGCCGAACCTGGCCAGCGACAGCGTGCGCAGCCGCGGATCAGGTTCAGGCGGTTCCTCCGCGTCCTCGTCGAACTCCGGCTCCGGCGGCTCGTGCTCGAGCACCTCCCCGGAGTCGACGGCGGCCACCACGGCGGCCACCGGATCCGCGATCCGCTCGGCCTGCAGCGCGGCGACGACGAGGTCGAGGGGGAGGACGGTGTGCCCGTCGCGGGTCGCGGTGCGCAGGGTGAGCGCCACGATCGCGCGGCCCCTCCGGGTGTCCTGCCGGTCGGCGCCCTTGAGGACGGCGATGGCCAGCCGGTCGGCGTCGGCCAGGGCCACCCCGGGCAGCCCCAGCAGCCCCCACGGGTCGTCCCGCAGCCGGCGGGCGGCATCGGGGCCCAGCCCGTCGGCGACCCCGGAGGCGAGTTTGGCCGGCAGCCCGGCCGCCACCAGCATCTCCACGACCTCGTAGGTGGGGGCGGCGGCGAGGAAGCTGGAGAACAGCCGCTCGGCGCGCTGCCGGCCGACCCGCGGCAGCTTCACGAGCCGGTCGGCCGAGACGTCGTCCGGCGTGGTGATGCCGGCGGCCGGCAGCTCGGCGGCGGTGCGCTTGCCGAGGCCGGGCCACAGACCCGCGGTGCAGAACGCGGCGAAGACCAGGTCCGGCCCGGGGGTGGGGGTTCCGCCCATCACCGGTCCGACCGGTGCTCGGGGTAGCTGAACGGAGGCGCGGAGACGTCCTCCAGGGCGGTCCGGATCGCGGCGGGCAGCCGGACGACGTCGGCGTCCAGCGAGGCCTGGAGCTGCTGGGCGGTCCGGGCGCCCACCACCGGGGCGACGACGCCGGGCCGGTCGCGTACCCAGGCCAGCGCGACCGCCAGCGGGCTGGTGCCCAGGCCGTCGGCCGCGGTGATCACCGCCTCGACGATCCGGTCGGACTTCGCCGACCGGAGCCCGTCGATGAAGCCCTGCCACTGCGGGGAGGCGCCGCGGGACTCCGAGGGCGTGCTGTGCCGGTACTTCCCGGTGAGGATCCCGCGCCCCAGCGGCGACCACGCCAGCACGCCGAGCCCGAGCGCCTCGACGGCGGGCACGACCTCCCGCTCGACGCCGCGCTGCAGCAGCGAGTACTCGACCTGGGTGCTCACCAGTGGGGTGCGGCCGGGCCACGCCTTCTGCCAGGTGGCCGCCTGCGCGGTCTGCCAGCCGGTGAAGTTGCTGATCCCGATGTAGCGGGCGCGGCCGGACGCGACGGCGAGGTCGCAGGCGGCGAGGGTCTCCTCCAGCGGCGTCGTCTCGTCCCAGGCGTGCAGCTGCCAGAGGTCGACGTGGTCCAGGCCCAACCGCTCCAGCGAGGCGTCCAGCGCCGAGACCAGGTGCCCGCGCGAGGCGCCGCGCCCCATCGGTCCGGGCCCGGTCCGGCCGACGGCCTTGGTGGCCACCAGGACGTCGGACCGGGGGACGACGTCGGCCAGCAGGTGGCCGAGGATCCGCTCGCTCTCGCCCTCGCAGTAGACGTCGGCGGTGTCGACCAGCGTGCCGCCGGCGTCGACGAAGGCCGTGAGCTGCATCGCGGCCTCGTCCTCGTCGGTGTCGCGGCCCCACGTCATCGTGCCCAGCGCGAGCCGGGACACGATCAGACCGCTGCGCCCCAACGCCCGTTGCTCCACGACCGGCCAACCTACCGGCGCACGCCGGCCGGCACCCGGGAGCACCGCAACGTTCGGGGCGCCGTCCCCGGCCGGACCCGCGCGGCGCCTAAGGTCAGCGGTCGTGCCTGCCCGACCCGTCTCCCGTCCGGCCGCCCCCGTCCTGCCCGGGGGGTGCTGAGGTGGGCTGGATCGAGGCCGTCGTCCTGGGGCTGGTGCAGGGACTCACCGAGTTCCTGCCGATCTCCTCGAGCGCCCACCTGCGGGTGGTGGGGGAGGCGTTCGGCTGGGACGACCCCGGTGCGGCGTTCACGGCGATCAGCCAGATCGGCACCGAGGCCGCCGTCCTGCTGTACTTCCGGCACGACATCTGGCGGATCATCACGGCCTGGATCGCCTCCCTCGGTGGCCGCCGTAAGGGCGATCCCGACGCCCGCATGGGCTGGCTGATCATCATCGGCACCCTGCCGATCGTGGTGCTCGGGCTGCTGTTCCAGGACTCGATCGAGACGACGTTCCGGGACCTGCGGATCACTGCTACCGCGCTGATCGTCTTCTCGCTGGTCCTCTTCTGGGCCGACCGGGCGGGCGCCAAGCGCCGGGAGCTCGACCGGTTGACGGTGGGCCACGGCATCGCCTTCGGCTTCGCGCAGGCGATGGCGCTGATCCCCGGCGTCTCGCGCTCCGGCGGCACCATCACCGCGGGGTTGTTCCTCGGCTACACGCGGTCGGCGGCGGCCCGGTACTCCTTCCTGCTCGCCGTGCCGGCCGTCCTCGGCGCGGGTTTCTTCCAGGTCTACGAGGTGCTCACCGGCGACGTCGCCGGGCCACCCCTCGCGTGGGGCCCGACGATCCTGGCCACCGTGCTCGCCTTCGGCGTCGGCCTCGTCGTCATCGCCTGGCTGCTGCGCTACCTCGACCGCGGCAGCTACGTGCCCTTCGTCGTCTACCGCATCGTGCTCGGCGCGTTGATCCTGGCGCTCGTCTTCGCCGGCGTGCTCGACCCGGCCCCCGGCGCCTGAGTCAGGACGCCGCGTCCTCCGTGCCACCGCCCTCTCCCGGGAGGTCGGCCGCCTACGCTCGCCCCGTGACCACCGTGATCCTGCTCCGGCACGGCCGGACGACGGCCAACACCGGCGGCGTGCTCGCCGGCTGGACACCCGGTGTCCAGCTGGACGAGACCGGTCAGGCGCAGGCGCGGGCGGTCGGGGAGCGGTTGGCGAAGGTCCCGCTGGCCGCCGTCGTCAGCAGCCCGCTGGAGCGCTGCCGGCAGACCGTCGGCGCCGTCGTCGCCGGCCGGGAGCTGGAGCCCCAGGCCGACGACCGGCTGGGCGAGGCGCGCTACGGCGACTGGACCGGGCGCAGCATCAAGGAACTGGTCAAGGAACCGCTGTGGAAGGTGGTCCAGCAGCACCCCTCCGCCGCGGTCTTCCCCGGGCCGGAGGGGGAGGGGCTGGCCGAGACCCAGGCCCGGGCCGTGGCCGCCGTCCGGGAGTGGAACGCCCGCCTGGGCCCGGACGCGGTGTGGCTGGCGTGCAGCCACGGTGACGTCATCAAGGCGATCCTCGCCGATGCCCTCGGCCTGCACCTGGACTCCTTCCAGCGCATCGTCGTCGACCCGGCCTCGATCTCGGTGGTGACCTACACCGAGACCCGCCCGTTCGTCGCCCGGATCAACGACACCGGCGGCGACGTCTCCGCCCTGATCCCGCCGCCGCGCAGGGGCCGGCGGCGCAAGGTGTCGTCCGACGCGGTGGTGGGCGGCGGCGCCGGAGCACCGGCCTGAGGCCGTGACGTCGGCTTTCCCGGCCGGTCGTCGCGGCGGTTCGTCGGCGTCCCCGCGTAACCTGGGCGCGTGCCCCGTCAGCTCCATCTCTTCGATCGCCCCACCCGGTTCGTCGCAGGAACGGTGGGTCAGCCCGGGGACCGGACGTTCTACCTGCAGGCGACCGACGACGCCGGTCGCACGGTCAGCGTCGCGCTGGAGAAGACGCAGGTCCAGGTGCTGGCCGACCGGATGGACGACCTGCTCGACGAGGTCGGCAACCGGGCCGACGCCGCCATCCCCGCGGAGGCCGACGTCGACGACCTGGAGCCGCTCGACGCCCCGGTCGACGAGGAGTTCCGGGTCGCCGCGATGGGCCTGGCCTGGGACGGCACCGAAGGGGCCGTCGTCGTGGAGGCCGTCGCCGCCGGCGAGGAGCCGATCGAGGAGGACGCGATCCTCTCCGACAGCGACGAGGGCCCCGACGCGCTGCGGGTGACCATCACGCCGATGGCGGCGCGGGCGTTCGTGGCGCGGGCCCGCCGGGTCGTGGCCGCCGGCCGCCCGGCCTGCCCGCTGTGCTCGCTGCCGCTGGACCCGGTCGGCCACGTGTGCCCCCGGCAGAACGGCTACCGCCGCTGAGCGGCGGCTCCTCGATGAGCGAGCAGCCCGCCGTCCCCGATCTCCGCCCCCCTGCCGACGACACCGAGGCCACCCGGCTGCTCACCGAGGGCGTGATCGACCTCGAGGGCCGGATGCTGGACGCGTCGAACGTGACGCTGGTGGGCGCCATCCGCACCGCTGAGCTGGCCGCCGAGTGCGTGTACAAGCCGGTGGCGGGGGAGCGGCCGCTGTGGGACTTCCCGGACGGCACGCTCGCCGGGCGGGAGATCTCCGCCTACCTCGTGTCGGAGGCCACCGGCTGGCACGTCGTGCCGCCGACCCTGCTGCGCGAGGGGCCGTTCGGCCCCGGGATGGTGCAGCTGTGGATCGACGGCGACGAGGACGTCGACCTCGCCGCGTTCGTCCGACGCGACGATCCCGCGCTGCGGCGCATGGCGGTGTTCGACGCGGTCGTGAACAACGCCGACCGCAAGGGCGGGCACATCATCCCGATGCCCGACGGCCACGTGTACGGCGTCGACCACGGCATCTGCTTCTCGGTCGAGCCGAAGCTGCGCACCCTGCTGTGGCGCTGGGCCGGCAAGCCGCTGACCGCGGAGGCGCTGGAGGTGCTGGACCGGCTCGGCGACGAGCTCCGCGGCGACCTGGGCGAGCAGCTGCACGAGCACCTCACCCGCGCCGAGGTGCGCTGCACGCAGCGCCGGGTGGCCGAGCTGCTGCGCACCGGCCGGCACCCCGAGCCGAGCGGGGAGTGGCCGGCCCTGCCCTGGCCGCCGTTCTGATCGCCTGCCCCGCGCGATCCTCCCGCGAGTGCGACATCCTCCCGCGAGTGCGACGAGCTCGTGGTCATCGCACGCTGATCGCCACCACGTCGTCGCACTCGCACCGCTGACCGGCGTCCTGTCGGTGGCTTGCGCGACCATTCCGCGCATGCCGCACCGCAGCCGCTTGTCCGTCCTGTTGCTCGACTTCCCGCCGGAGCACCACGCCGCAGGCACCGCTTTCTGGGCCGGCGCCACCGGCCGCACCGCCACCCCCGACCCGGACGACGACACGTCGGCCTCGCTGGGATCGTTCGCCGACGGCTGGCACGTCGAGATCCAGCGGACCGGCGAGGGGACGCCGCCCCGCCGGCACGTCGACATCGAGAGCGACGACGTCGAGGCGGAGGTGGCGCGACTGGAGGCTCTCGGGGCCACGCGGCACCGCTTCGTCGAGGAGGGCCGCTTCTGGCAGATGCTCGATCCGGCTGGGCTGGTGTTCTGCGTCGTCGGCATCCAGACCGGCGAGGAGTTCGACCGTCACGCGGTGAGCTGGCCGTGAGCCCGAAGAAGAAGCGGAAGCGTCGCCCGGCACCCGCCCGGCATGTGTGTCGACGGACCGATCCGCTGTCCATCGTCTCCACCCGCGTCCTCGACGGCACCGAGCCACTACGCCTGGTCGACGAGTTCCCCGACGACCTCGCACCTCTCCTGGACCTACCGGCCGGTCACCTCGCCGAGCGCTACGGTCCCGGTTTCTCGTGGCGGGTCGAGCAGTACGTCGAGGAGTGACGCATCACGACGTTCCGGGCGTCAGGGGCCGCTCACTCCAGGCCGACCAGGCCGAGCATCGCCGCGGCCTGCAGTCCGTCGCCGTCGACGGTGAGCACGTCCAGGGGCACCCGGCGCCAGACGGTCAGCAGCAGGTCGCCGGCGGTGCCGGTGAGGGCCGCGATCGGGAAGGGCCTGGTCCCGGGGAACAGGGTGCGCTCGGTGTCGGCGTCCACGGCGTGCAGGACGACGGGGTGCGCGTCCGGGGGCGGGCCGTCGGGCAGCGCATCGGGGACCATGACCTCCAGCCACTCGTCCAGGCCGTCCAGGGCGAGCGCCGCCGGGATCGGCCGGACGTCGCCCAGCACCTGCTCGACGTCGGCGGTGTGCACCACCGCCTCGTGGGTCTGCCGGCGCAGCACGAAGGCCACGTCCTGCCGGGGCGCCCAGGTCCACACCCGCTCCGCCGGATTGGCGCCGGCCAGCGCCGTCTCCAACTCGGCGCTGCGCGCGGCCACGTAGCCCAGCAGCTCGTCGTCGGGGTGTCGGCGTGGTGGCACGTAGGCGGAGCGGTCCACCGCCCGGGTGCGCACCACCCAGGCCCAGAACCGCTGCACCTCCGCCAAGTGCCACACCAGGTCGGCCAGTGTCCAGCCGGGACAGCCCGGCACGCGGGCGCCCCACCCCGATGCGAGCACCGCGGCTGCGGCGGCCTCGGCGAACCGGGCGTCGGCCCGCCGCAGGGCCGGCAGGTACTCGTCGAGCTCCATCGCTCCTCCTCCTGCGGCCGGGGGACGGGACGTCCGCCCCCTCCGACGTGATGACCCGCACGGGCGTGCGGGTCGGCGTCGTCGGACCCCGCCTCTAGGCTCGTGCCGTGCTCTCCTGGCCCGCTCCGCTGCTGCCGACCCTGCCCGGCACCGGCCCCGTCCTCAAGGTCTACGACACCGCCGGAGGCGAGATCGTCGCGACCACACCGGACCGGACTGCGCGGATGTACGTCTGCGGCATCACGCCGTACGACGCCACGCACCTCGGCCACGCCGCCACGTACCTGGCCTTCGACCTGGTCAACCGGATGTGGCGCGACGCCGGGCACGCGGTCCACTACGTCCAGAACGTCACCGACATCGACGACCCGCTGCTCGAGCGCGCCGACCGCGACAGCGAGGACTGGGTCGTCCTCGGCATGCGGGAGACGGCGCTGTTCCGCGAGGACATGACGGCGTTGCGCGTGCTGCCGCCGGAGGACTACGTGGGCGCGGTCGAGGCCATCCCGCGGATCGTCGGACACATCGAGCAGCTGCTCGATGCGGGGCTGGCGTACGCGCTCGACGACGGCACCGGCGACGTCTACCACGACGTGGCGCAGGCGCCGGGGTTCGGCTCGGAGTCGGGCTACGACGAGGCGACCATGCTCGGCTACTCCGCCGAACGCGGCGGAGACCCCGACCGCGCAGGCAAGCGCAACCGCCTCGACCCGCTGCTGTGGCGCGGGCAGCGCGACGGCGAGCCCTCGTGGCCCGGCCCGCGCGGCGCCGCCGGCCGCCCCGGCTGGCACATCGAGTGCGCCACCATCGCCCTGGACACCATCGGCATGGGCTTCGACGTGCAGGGCGGCGGCAGCGACCTGGTCTTCCCGCACCACGAGTTCTCCGCCGTGCACGCCGAGGCGATCACCGCCACCAAACCGTTCGCCAAGGCCTACGTGCACGCGGCGATGATCGGGCTGGACGGCGAGAAGATGAGCAAGAGCCGCGGCAACCTGGTGTTCGTCTCCAAGCTCCGCGGCGAGGGTGTCGACCCGATGGCGATCCGGCTGGCCCTGCTGTCCGGCCACTACCGCACCGACCGTGCCTGGACGGCGGGCCTGCTTCGGGAGGCGGAGCAACGGCTGGCCACCTGGCGCCGTGCGGTGGCCCGCGACGCCGGGGCGCCGGCCGGCCCGGTCCTCCACGGCCTGCGCGACCGGCTGGCCGACGACCTGGACAGCCCCGGCGCCATCGCCGTGGTCGATGCGTGGGCGGAGCAGACGCTGGCCGGCGGCGACGACCTCGAGGAGCAGGCACCGAGCGTCGTCTGCGACGCCGTCGACGCGCTGCTGGGCGTGGAGCTGCAGGACTGCTGATGACCAGTGCGCCCTCCGGCCCTTTCCGGCTGACCGACCGCGCGGCCCGCGAGCGGACCGAGGAGCAGCTCGCCGCCGCGGCCTCCCGGTCGGCGACGTCGCGGGGGCGGGCGCGGCCCGAGCCGGAGGACGCGCTGCGCACCGCCTTCGAGCGCGACCGCGACCGGATCCTGCACGCCAAGGCGTTCCGGCGGCTCAAGCACAAGACGCAGGTCTTCCTCAACCCCGAGGGCGACCACTTCGTCACCCGCCTGACCCACACGCTGCAGGTCACGCAGGTGGCGCGGTCGCTGGCGCGGGCGCTGGGCCTGAACGAGCCGCTGGCCGAGGCGATCGCGCTGGGGCACGACGTCGGGCACTCACCGTTCGGGCACATCGGGGAGGAGGCGTTCGACCCCTACGTCGCCGGCGGCTGGCACCACGCGGCCCAGGGCGTGCGGATCGTGGAGGTCCTCGAGGACCTCAACCTCACCTGGGAGGTCCGCGACGGTATCCGGGCGCACAGCTGGAAGATCGACCCGCCGCCGAGCACCCGCGAGGCCGAGTGCGTGCGGTACGCCGATCGGATCGGCTACCTCTCCCACGACGCCCTGGACGCTGCCCGCGCCGGCGTCGTCCGGACCGCCGACCTGCCTGCGCGCGCCGTCGCCGTGTTCGGGGAGCCCGGCAGCCAGATGGTCGGCGCCATGATCGGCGCCGTCGTCACCGGCTCGCTGTCCCCGGCCAACGGCGCGGACGCCGTCGTCATGGAGCCAGAGGCTCTGCAGGCCATGCACGAGCTGCGCGACTTCATGTTCGCCCGCGTCTACGCCTCCGACGTCGCGGCCGGGCAGACGCACCTGGCGATCGACGTCATCCGCCGGCTGGTCGACCACCACCTGGCCCACCCCGAGCTCATCCCGGCGTCCTACCGGGACACCGAGGCCGACGAGCTCACCCAGGTGGTCGACTACGTGTCCGGGATGACCGACCGGTTCGCCCTCGCCACCCACGACCGGCTCTTCGACGCCGACGCGACGTCGGCCATGCGCCCGCTGCTGCGCACGCGGTAGCGCGTACCCCGCCGTCCGCCCCTCGACAGCGGCACGACCATTCCGCGCTATTGCCGTTATCCCCAACTCTTACACAGACCGGGTGCGACGAACTCGTGGCGATGGAGGCATCGAGAGCCACGAGATCGTCGCACTCGCCGACAGCGGTTCGTCCCCGGGGGAGCACGCCTACCGGCAACACTGAGCGGCCCAGTTGGGGGAAAAGCCTCGGCGGCGCAGCAGAAGGACCCCGTCGCCCCCCACCGTTCGCACGCTCACGGCGGGCCCCTGCGACGGGGCCGAACTCAGCTCGGGCCGCCGCGGCGGCGCAGATATCTTTCGAACTCTCGCGCGATCTGGTCGCCGTTGGCCTGGGAGAGGTCGACCTCCGTGGCCCGCTCCTCGAGCGACCGCACGTACTCCACGACCTCGGCGTCCTCGTTGGCCATCTCGTCGACGGTCTTCACCCACTCGTCGGCCTGCTGCGGCAGCGCGCCCAGGGGCACGGTGGTCTCCAGCACCTCCTCGACGCGCTGCAGCAGCGCCACGGTGGCCCGCGGCGACGGCGGCTGGGACACGTAGTGCGGGACGGCGGCCCAGAAGCTGATCGCCGGCAGCCCGGCCTGGACGCAGGCGTCCTGGAACACCCCGAGGATGCCGGTGGGGCCTTCGTAGCGGGAGGTCTCCAGGCCGTAGGCCTGCGCGGACTCCTGGTCGTAGGCCGAGCCGGTGACGGGGGTGGGCCGGGTGTGCGGGGTGTCGGCCAGCAGGGCACCCAGCGAGATGACCATCGACACGTCGAGCTCGTCGAGGATCTCGATGAGCTCGGCGCAGAAGCCGCGCCAGCGCATGTTCGGCTCGATGCCGCGGACGAGCACGACGTCGCGGCCCAGGCCCTCGGGGTGGGCCACCGAGATGCGGGTGGTGGGCCACTCGATGCGGCGGCTCACGCCGCCGACCAGCGAGACCGTGGGCCGGTTCACCTGGAAGTCGTAGTAGTCCTCGGGGTCCAGCGCGGCCAGCGGCTTGGCGTCCCAGATCAGCTCCAGGTGTTCCACGGCCCCCGTGGCGGCGTCCCCGGCGTCGTTCCAGCCCTCGAACGCGGCCACGACCAACGGGTCGGTGAGCTGCGGCAGGTCATCGGCGCTGGACTTCGGATCGATCACCCGTGTCAGCCTACGTCGGTCCGGCCGTGCACCTCGGATACGCGCGCCTGCCCGGGCGCGCGGGGACCTTGCTGTGCCGACGGCGGCGAAGTGAGACGATGGCGGGCGACATCGGGAACGCCCAGGCCTGGGCCAGCCCGCCGGGGTGACGGAGCGCACGGCCCGCACGCCCATCGAGAGACCCACTGGGGAACCCTGTGTCCGAGTCACCCACTCCCCGTCCCGACGCCACGGCCGCGCTCACCGAGCTGCTGCGGCAGCGCATCCTCGTGCTCGACGGCGCCATGGGGACGGCGATCCAGCGCGACCGGCCCGACGAGGCCGGCTACCGCGGCGAGCGCTTCGCCGACTGGCCCACCGATGTGCAGGGCAACAACGACCTGCTGAGCCTCACCCAGCCGCAGATCATCGCCGCGATCCACCGTGAGTACCTCGAGGCCGGCGCCGACCTCATCGAGACCAACACCTTCAACGCCACGACGATCTCGCTGGCCGACTACGGCATGCAGGAGCTCGCCTACGAGCTCAACGTCGCCTCGGCCCGGCTGGCGCGCGCCGAGGCCGACGCGATGACCGCCCGTACCCCGGACAAGCCGCGGTTCGTCGTCGGCGCGATCGGCCCGACCAGCCGGACGGCGTCCATCTCGCCGGACGTCAACGACCCCGGGGCCCGCAACGTCAGCTTCGACGAGCTGGTGGCGGCCTACCTCGAGCAGGCGGGCGGCCTGGTCGACGGCGGCTCGGACGCGCTGCTGATCGAGACGATCTTCGACACCCTCAACGCCAAGGCGGCGATCTTCGCCCTGGAGACGCTGTTCGCCGACCGCGGGCGCCGCTGGCCGGTGCTGATCTCCGGCACGATCACCGACGCCTCCGGCCGGACGCTCTCCGGGCAGGTCACCGAGGCGTTCTGGCACTCGGTGCGGCACGTGCGGCCGCTGCTGGTCGGGCTGAACTGCGCCCTGGGCGCCAAGGAGATGCGGCCCTACATCGCGGAGATCGCCCGCGTGGCCGACACGTTCGTCTCCTGCTACCCGAACGCGGGCCTGCCCAATGCCTTCGGTGAGTACGACGAGGCGCCCGACGAGACGGCCGCGATCATCGCCGAGTTCGCCGAGAGCGGGTTCGTGAACCTGGTGGGCGGCTGCTGCGGCACCACCCCGGCGCACATCGCCGCGATCGCCCGGGCCGTCGAGGCGCAGGCGCCGCGCACCCCCGCCGAGGTCCGGCCGGCGCTGCGGCTGTCCGGCCTGGAGCCGCTGTCGGTCACCGAGGAGTCGCTGTTCGTCAACGTCGGCGAGCGCACCAACATCACCGGCTCGGCCCGCTTCCGGAACCTCGTCAAGGCCGGTGACTACCCGGCCGCCCTCACCGTCGCCCGGCAGCAGGTGGAGGCCGGGGCGCAGGTCATCGACGTCAACATGGACGAGGGGATGATCGACGGCGTCGAGGCGATGGACCGCTTCACCAAGCTGATCGCCGCGGAACCCGACATCTCGCGCGTGCCGGTCATGGTCGACTCCTCCAAGTGGGAGGTCATGGAGGCCGGCCTCAAGAACATCCAGGGCAAGGCGATCGTCAACTCGATCTCCCTCAAGGAGGGCGAGGAGAAGTTCGTCCACCACGCGCGGCTGTGCCGGAAGTACGGTGCCGCGATCGTCGTCATGGCCTTCGACGAGGAGGGTCAGGGGGACACCCTCGAGCGCCGCACCCAGATCTGCAAGCGGGCCTACGACATCCTCGTCCAGCAGGTCGGCTTCCCGGCCGAGGACATCATCTTCGACCCCAACATCTTCGCCGTCGCCACGGGCATCGAGGAGCACGCGAACTACGGGCTGGACTTCATCGAGGCCACCCGTTGGATCAAGCAGAACCTGCCCGGCGCGCTGGTCTCCGGCGGAGTCTCGAACGTCTCGTTCTCCT
Source organism: Blastococcus capsensis (assembly GCF_030165005.1). Lineage (GTDB taxonomy): Bacteria > Actinomycetota > Actinomycetes > Mycobacteriales > Geodermatophilaceae > Blastococcus > Blastococcus capsensis. The sequence continues at coordinate 16,612 of NZ_JASNNW010000032.1, read as the reverse complement.
TCCGTGGCAACAACCCGGTGCGCGAGGCGATCCACTCGGTCTTCCTGTACCACGCGATCGCTGCGGGCCTGGACATGGCGATCGTCAACGCCGGCCAGCTCGAGGTGTACAGCGAGGTGCCGGAGCTGCTGCGCGAGCGGATCGAGGACGTGATCCTCAACCGCCGCCCGGACAGCACCGAGCGGCTGCTGGAGATCGCCGGCGACTTCGCCGGTGACGGCACGGTCAAGGAGGTGGCCACCGAGGAGTGGCGGTCGCTGCCGGTGGGGGAGCGGATCACCCACGCGCTGGTGAAGGGCATCGACGAGTTCGCCGAGAGCGACACCGAGGAGCTCCGCCGGGAGATCGCCGCCCGCGGCGGGCGGCCGATCGAGGTGATCGAGGGCCCGCTGATGGACGGCATGAACGTCGTCGGCGACCTGTTCGGCGCGGGCAAGATGTTCCTGCCGCAGGTGGTGAAGTCCGCCCGCGTGATGAAGAAGGCCGTCGCGCATCTCATCCCGTACATCGAGGCGGAGAAGCGGCCCGGCGATGCCGAGCGCACCAACGGCAAGGTCCTCATGGCCACGGCGAAGGGCGACGTCCACGACATCGGCAAGAACATCGTCGGCGTCGTCCTGCAGTGCAACAACTACGACGTCGTGGACCTTGGCGTCATGGTGCCGCCGCAGAAGATCTTGGACGCCGCCAAGGCCGAGGGTGCCGACGTCATCGGCCTCTCCGGGCTGATCACCCCGTCGCTGGACGAGATGGTCACCCTGGCCTCGGAGATGGAGCGGCAGGGCTTCGAGGTCCCGCTGCTCATCGGCGGGGCGACGACGTCGCGGGCGCACACGGCGGTCAAGATCGCGCAGAAGTACCACGGGCCGGTCATCTGGGTGAAGGACGCCTCGCGGTCGGTGCCGGTGGTCGCGGCGCTGCTGTCGGACGAGCAGCGCCCGAAGCTGCTGGCCGAGACCGACGCCGACTACGCGGCGCTGCGCGAGCGGCACGCGACACGGCAGGACAGCCGGAAGCTGCTGCCGATCGCCACTGCACGGGCCGCGGCTCCGCCGATTGACTGGAGCGACTACGCGCCGCCCCGGCCGCGGATGCTGCTGCAGCAGGCGCTCGACACCTGCTCGGGGGCGGGCTGCGACCACCTTCGGCACGCCGCGACCCAGTTCGTGAAGACATTGCCGGACTACCCGCTGGAGGAGCTACGCGGCTACATCGACTGGCAGCCGTTCTTCAACGCCTGGGAGATGCGCGGCCGCTTCCCCGACATCCTGCACAACCCGACGACCGGCGAGGCCGCGCGCCGGCTGTACGCGGACGCGCAGCAGATGCTCGACCGGGTCGTCGCGGAGAAGTGGCTGCGGGCCAGCGGCGTCTTCGGGCTGTTCCCGGCCAACCAGGTGGCCGGCGACGACATCGAGGTCTACACCGACGAGTCGCGCACCGCCGTCCGGACGGTCCTGCACCAGCTCCGGCAGCAGACGGAGGGGCGGGACGGTTCGCCCCGGAAGTCGCTGGCGGACTTCGTGGCACCGAAGGAGAGCGGGCTGCGCGACTACATCGGCGCGTTCGCCGTCACCGCCGGGCTGGGTGCGGCGGAGCGGGTCGAGGCGTTCAAGAAGGACAACGACGACTACAGCGCGATCCTGCTGGAGGCGCTGGCCGACCGGCTGGCCGAGGCGTTCGCCGAGCGGCTGCACGAGCGGGTGCGCCGGGAGTTCTGGGGCTACGCCGCCGACGAGCACCTGGACAGCGACGCGCTGATCGCGGAGAAGTACACCGGCATCCGCCCGGCGCCGGGCTATCCGGCCTGCCCGGAGCACACCGAGAAGCGGACGATCTGGGACCTGCTCGACGTCGAGGCGGCCACCGGCATCGAGCTCACCGAGAACCTGGCGATGTGGCCGGGCGCCGCCGTCAGCGGCCTGTACTTCTCCCACCCGCAGTCGCAGTACTTCGTGCTCGGCCGCGTGGGGCGTGACCAGGTCGAGGACTACGCCCGGCGCAAGGGCTGGAACGTCGACGAGGCGGAGAAGTGGCTCTCGCCGAACCTGGGATACCGCACCGAGGACGAGTGAGAGGACCCCGTAGAAGGACCCCGTCCTCCTCATCGCTCGCAGGCTCGCGCGAGCCTCCGGACGGGGCCATCCGCGCTCGCAAGCTCGCGGCGGGCCCCTGCCCCGGGGCCGCCGACCTCACTCGACGACGAGGACGTCGCCGAACGCCGCCGAGTGGCGGCTGGTGAACGGATAGCGTCCCGGCTCGGTGGGGGCGAGGAAGGTGATCAGCGAGCGCCCCGCGACGACGACGTCGAACGAGCCGTCGGCCGCGGTGATGGTCACCTCCCGCTCAGTGCCGTTGTGCACGGTGACCCGTGCACCCGCGGCGACCGGACCCGCGACGTGGAAGCGCTCGCCGTCGATGAGCACGGCGACCGACAGCTCCCCGTGGTCGTGGCCGGCCATGGGATCGGCAGCCGTGCCCGGTGCCGCGGCGCCCGGGCTGCCCGGGCCGGCGGCGGCCGCCGTGGCGGGCTGCGGGGGAGGGGAGGCGGCCAGGGCGACGGCCAGCGCGAGGGTCGCCAGCATCAGCAGCACCTCGACGGCGGCGAACCGGCGGAAACTGCCCGGCTCGCCGGCGTGCAGCCGTGGCAGCGTGCGCCGCCGGTGCTGCCACCCGAGCACACCCAGGACGACCAGCGCCGAAGTCTTGGCGGTCAGCAGCCACCCGTAGCCGCTGCCCAGTGCGCCGAGCAGCGCCGCGGCGCCGCCCAGGACCGCCCCGGCGGCCACCACTCCCGAGACGGCGGTGACCAGCAGGCACAGGAGCGCGATCGGGCTGAACCGGGCCACGGCCGGTGCCAGTACCCCGCTGCTCCGGCCGTGGGTGACCAGGGCCAGCAGCCCACCGACCCAGACGCCGGCGGCGACGACGTGCACGGCCAGGGCCGTCGCGGCGAGGACGTGGTCGCCGGCGCCCGAGGCGTGCCCGCTGAGGGCGACCGGCGTGACCAGCGCCCCCAGCGCGCCGGCCAGCAGGACGCGCGCGGTGCCCGGCCGGGTGCACCGGCGGGCGCCGAGCGCGAGCACCGCTGCCAGCACGGCGACGAGCAGCGCGGCCCGTCCGGCTCCGGTCTCGTCGACGAACACGCGGACCGAGGACCAGGTCAGCGCCGTCGGCGGCACGCCCACCAGCCGGCTGAGGGTCAGGACCGCGCCGAGGGCTGTCGCCCCGGCCCACCCGACGGCCCACCAGGACGCCGCTGCGGCTGCACGTCGGCCGGCGGGTGACAGGATCGCCCGCCCACCGGGGAGCAGCACCGCCGCGAAGAGCAGCGTGCCGATCGTGCCCACGGCCGCGATCCGGCCGGCCAGCGTGACGACCGGCAGGCTCCACTCGACCAGCGGACCGGCACCGGCCAGCCCCGAGGAGTCCGGTCCGGCGCCGGTCGCCCCGAGCTCGATCGATCCGAGCAGCAGGGCGGTCAGCGCGACTCCGGTCAGCGCGACGCCGGTTCCGCGGGATGTGACGGGACCAGCTGGGGAGACCGCTGCGGCCGCGGGCTCCGGTGACGACCTGCGGGTCGCCGGCGCGGCGCTGCTCACGCCCGCCCGCGCAGCCGGCGCGCGAGCAGGAACCCGAGAGCGCCCACCGCGACGACCCCGGCCGCCACCCAGCCGATCACCGGGCCGCCGTCGGCCGGCCGCTCGGCCGCGGCGGTCTCCGGCCGCGGCGCCGCAGGGGCCTCCGGCAGCGGCGCTGCGGCGGCAGAAGCCGGGTTCGGCACCGCGGCCGGGCCCGACCCGGTCACGGTGAAGTCGTACGAGCCCGAGAGGGGGTGCCCGTCGGAGGACGTGCTGCGCCACTGCACGGTGTACCGGCCCTCCGCCGCCGTCCCGGCCAGGGGCTGGACCACCGCGGTGTCCCGGATCTCGGCGGCACCCTGGGAGACCTCGGCGCCGTCGGGTCCGGTCACCACCACCTGCGTGCCGAGGGGGAGCGGTGGCCCGCTGAAGCGCAGCTCGACCTCGGGTGGCGCCGTGTCGACCGTGGAGTCGGCGGCGGGGGAGGAGCTCACCAGCCCGTCGTGCGCCGCGGCCGGTGCCACGCCCGCGCCGAGCAGCAGGGCCGTGGCCGCTCCGACGCCGAGCAGCAGCGCCGTCGTCCGTCGCAGGCCGAGGGCTCGCTGCCGGCCGGGGAACTCGAGTCGTGGAACGGTCATGACCATCCTTCGTGCGCGCAGGGGCTGCCGGTTCGGTCGGCCGGGGCAGAGGACGGCGAAGACCCGCCCAGCGTCGATCGAGAGAAGGCGGCATGCAATCCGTCGGCACACGATCGGGTGGCGTGCACATGTGGATGAACCGTTCGGGCATCCACGGCGAATACCGGACGGTCAGCGTGGTCGGCGGGGGAGTTCTTCCCCGCCGGAGGAACCCGCCCGCTGGTCAGGGTCCTCACGGACCCGCTCCACGGTGGATGCACCAGTGCGTCCACCGGCACGACGGGCGATCGGTTACGACCGCCGCCCGCCGGCACCGTCCCCGAGGCGGCGTCGTCTCTTCCGACCATGAGGAGCACACCTTGCGCAAGTCACTCGCACTCCCGTCCGTCGCCATCGCCGCCGCGGCCTTCCCGCTGCTGGCCATGTCCTCGGCCGCCGCTCACGAGGGCACGACCAGCTTCCAGGCCGACCTCGGCACCCTGAACCAGTCCGGCGTCGAGGGCACCGGCATGGTCACCCTGGACGGCAACACGGCGACCGTCATGATCGAGGCCTCCGGTCTGCTGGCGGGCGCTCCGCACGCCCAGCACTTCCACATCGGCGCCCAGGGCACCTGCCCCACCGACGCCGACAACACGGACGGCGACGCCTTCCTGAGCACCACCGAGGGCGCGCCCGCCTACGGCGCCATCGGCACGTCGCTGACCACCGAGGGCGACACCAGCCCGGACAGCGGCCTGGCGGTCGACCGCTTCCCGACCGCCGAGGGCGGCACGCTCACCTACGAGCGGACCTTCGAGGTCAGCGAGGACGTGCACGAGGCCTTCGACAACGGCACCGCGGTGCTCGTGCTCCACGGCTTCGACCAGAACGGCTCGGGCACCTACGACGGCGACGTCATGAGCGACCTCGACCCGTCCCTGCCGATGGAGGCCACCGCTCCCGTGGCCTGTGGCCCCCTGAAGGCCGCGCAGATGGGCGCCGCTCCCGCGGGCGGCGCCGAGACCGGTGCGGGTAGCACCGCCGGCATCGAGGCGCAGGCGGCCATGGGCGTCGGCGCGCTGGCGCTCGCCGGTGCCGCCGGTGCCGGTGCGCTCGCGTACCGTCGCCGCTCGGCCGACCAGGCCTGATCCGGCCGCGGAGCCGCGCGGGAGGCTGACCTCCCGCGCGGCTCCGCGCTCGCCCCGCAACCCTCGGAAGGAATCTCGCGTGACCGAGCAGAGCAGGCGCCGACCGGGCGCGCGCACGTGGACGGCACTGGCCGTGGCGCTCGCCCTCCTGGGGGTCGTGGCCCTCGTGGTGGCGATCACCGGACAGCAGCAGGCGCCGCAGCCGGCGGCGACCAGCGACCGGATCGAGCCACCGGTGGAGCAGTCCGCACGCGAGGACCCCGCCGGGGACGAGGCCATCGAGCCGGCGACCTCGCCGCCCGCCGAGGTACAGGTGGCCGAGCCCGTGTCGGTGACCATTCCGACGATCGACGTCACCAGTGACTTGATGCGGCTCGGGCTCAACGACGACGGCACGGTGGAGGTACCGCCCCTGGAGGCGGACGACAAGGCCGGCTGGTACGAGCCCGGCCCGGCGCCCGGTGAGGTGGGGCCGGCGGTGCTCCTCGGGCACGTGGACTCGGCCGAGCACGGGCCCGGGATCTTCTTCGACCTCGGCGCCCTGCAGCCCGGCGACGAGGTGACCGTGGCACGCGAGGACGGCACCGTCGCCGTCTTCGCCGTCGACCGGGTGGAGGTGCACCCGAAGGACGACTTCCCGACCCTCGAGGTGTACGGCAACACCGATGACGCCCAACTGCGGCTGATCACCTGCGGCGGGGACTTCGACTCGTCGGCTCGCAGTTACGAGGACAACGTCATCGCCTTCGCGTCCCTCGTGGGGACCCGCCCGGCCTGACCGTGCCGCCTGACCGTGCCCGGCGGCCGTGGACGGCCCGCCGACTAGGCTGTCGGCGTGCCGGTGGATCCCGTGGGTGGAGGCGCCGCAGCCCCCGCCCCGGAGCTGCGCGCGGTGCTGTTCGACATGGACGGCACGCTGGTGCAGACCGAGGAGTACTGGGGCGAGGCGATGTTCGAGCTCGCCGACGCACTCGGCGGACGGATGTCGGCCGAGGCCCGCGCCGCCACCGTCGGCACGAGCATGCGCCGCTCGATGCAGGTCTTGTACGCCGACCTGGGGCTCGTGCGCACCGAGGAGCAGCTCCAGGCCGATGCCCGCCGCGTCGAGGACCGGACCGGGGAGCTGATGGTCACCGCCGGCATCGCGTGGCGGCCCGGCGCCCGGGACCTGCTGGCCGGCGTGCGGGCGGACGGGCTCGCCACCGCCCTGGTGACGACGACGCCGCGCCGGCTGGCCGACGTCGTGCTGGCGAGCATCACCGCCGACCTGGGGGCCGATCCGTTCGACGTCACCGTCTGCGGCGACGAGGTGCCCGCCCGCAAGCCCGACCCGGCGCCGTACCTGCAGGCCGCCACCGCGCTCGGCGTCGACGTCGCCTCCTGCGTCGTGGTCGAGGACTCGCTGGTGGGTGTCACCTCGGGGCTGGCCGCCGGGATGGCGGTGCTCGGTGTCCCGGCGCTGCAGCCGGTGCCGGCGGCCCCCGGTCTGACACTGCGCGGCAGCCTCGAAGGGTTCGGAGTGCCCGAGCTGGCGGTGGTGCTGGCGGCCGGTTCGGCGATGGCGATCGTCGGCCGCTGACCCGGTCGGCCCAGGGCCTTAGGCTCCCACCGTGGCCCACCGTCCGGAAACCGCGCAGCCCGCACCGGACGCGGACGAGCGGGAGCTGGTGCTGGCCTGGCTGGACCACCTGCGCGAGTCGATCCTGAGCAAGCTCGAGGACCTCTCGGAGGAGCAGGCGCGCTGGCGTCCGGCCGGGGCCCTGATCTGCGTGCTCGGCATCGTCGACCACCTCACGCACGTGGAGTGGCGCTGGATCGACGGCCAGATGCAGGGAGCCGCGGTGTACCGGAGCGAGGCGGAGTTCTCCCCGGGGCCGGAACTGACCGTGCCGGACGCGGTGCGGCGCTACCGCGACCGGGGCGTGGCGACGGCTGCCGCCGTGCGGGCGATGCCGGTGACCCGGCCGTGCACCGACGGCAGCGGCAGGGACCTGCGCTGGGTGCTGCTGCACCTCGTCGAGGAGACCGCCCGGCACGCGGGCCACGCCGACGCCACCCGCGAGCTGCTGGACGGGGTCACCGGCCGCTGAAGGTGAGCGCGGCGCCCCCGGCACCAAGGGAGGCACGCGTCGTCGTCCGAGAGACGGCAGCGAGGTCAGACCGGCGTGACCGGCAGTGTCGTCCGCCAGCCGGCGGCGGCTGCCGCCTCCGCCGGGAACGGCGGGGGAGTGCCGCCGAAGGACGGGCACAGGGCCTGGTGGTCGCACCAGCCGCACAGCCGCGTCTTGTTCGGGCGGAACTCACCGGTGGCCACCGCACGCTCGATCGCCGACCAGATGGCCAGCAGGGTGCGCTCGAACCGGATCAGCTCCTGCTCGTCAGGTGCATAGGTGAGCGCGTCGCCGTCGCCCAGGTACAGCAGCTTCAGCTGGGCGGCGACCACGCCGCGGGTGCGCCAGAGCACCAAGGCGTAGAACTTCATCTGGAACAGCGCCTTGGACTCGAACGCCTCGCGCGGCATCGAGCCGGTCTTGTAGTCGACCACCCGGAGCGCGCCGTTGGGGGCGACGTCGAGCCGGTCGACGTACCCGCGCAGCAGCAGGCCGTCGGGCAGCGTGACCTCGACCAGCTGCTCGCGGCTCTCAGGCTGGAGGCGGCGGGGATCCTCCAGCGTGAAGTACCGCTCCACGAGCTTCCCGGCCGAGGCCAGCCACGCCTCCACCGACCCGGGCGCGTTCGGGTCGGTCCCGGCGCCGTCGGCCGGCGGCGTCTCGAACAGCTCCGCGACCCCCGGCTCCCCCCGCAGGTCGGCCCAGGCCGGCTCGAGGAGTTCCAGTGCGCTCTCAGGCGTACGCCGGGCCGCGGGCAGGTCGTACAGCCGTTCCAGCACCGAGTGGACCAGCGTGCCCCGCACCGCGGCGAGGCTCTTGCGCTCGGGCAGCCGGTCGATCGTGCGGAAGCGGTAGAGGAGCGGGCAGGTCTTGAAATCGGCCGCGCGGCTGGGGGAGAGCGACGGCCGGCGGGGCGCGGACGCGCCCGGAGCGGGCGGGACCACCACGGCAACGGAGTCGTCTGCCACCACGTCGGTCTTCAGCATGTCGGTTCGCACCATCGCCGTCATGCGTCCGAGGCTAGGTCGCGGCTCCGACAGTTCCGAGCGTCCGCGCCGCATCGGCGGCACGGGTCACAGCAGCACCGTCCGTACGCTGGTCGCCCGTGGACACCCAGGAGCAGCCGGCAGACGACGTCGTCGACGAGGCGCAGCAGACGCCGGAGGACACGCCGCAGGAGCCACCGGCCCAGCGGGCGGAGCCGGCGGAAGGCGCGTTCGTCGCCGGTGACCGGGTGCAGCTCACCGATCCCAAGGGCCGGCTGCACACCGTCGTCCTCACCCCCGGCAAGCAGTTCCACACCCACCGCGGCGCCATCGAGCACGACGACCTGATCGGGGCGCCCGAGGGCTCTGTGGTGCACTCCACGGCGAACACCGGCTACCTGGCGCTGCGCCCACTGCTGGCCGACTACGTCCTCTCCATGCCGCGCGGCGCCCAGGTCATCTATCCCAAGGACGCCGCCCAGATAGTCGGCTTCGGCGACATCGGCCCGGGCATGCGGGTGCTCGAGGCCGGCGCCGGCTCCGGTGCCCTGAGCTGCTCGCTGCTGCGCGCCGTCGGCTCGGAGGGGTCGCTCACCAGCTACGAGCGGCGGGAGGACTTCCGCGACGTCGCCCGGTCCAACGTGGGTGCCTTCTTCGGCGAGGTGCCGGCGAACTGGGACCTGCGCCTCGGCGATCTGGCCGACCACCCGGCCGAGGAGGTCGTCGACCGGGTCGTCCTCGACATGCTGGAGCCGTGGGCGGTGCTGCCCACGGTCGCCGCGGCGCTGCGCCCCGGCGGCGTGCTGGTGGGCTACGTCGCCACGGTCACCCAGCTGTCCACCTACGTCGAGGCACTGCGCGCGCAGGGCGTCTGGACCGAGCCCTACGCCTGGGAGTCGCTGCTGCGGCCGTGGCACGCCGTCGGCCTGGCCGTGCGCCCGGAGCACCGGATGGTGGCGCACACCGCCTTCCTCGTCACCGCCCGCCGGCTCGCCGAGGGGGCCGTCGCGCCGATCCGCCAGCGGCGCGCGCAGAAGCACTGAAAGGACCACCCTTCCCCCACGCCTCGCGAGGCCGGCGCGGAACCCAGGACGGGTGGCCGCCCCGGTACGTCACCAGGCTCACCCCGAGCCTCCGGACGGGGTCAGTGGGGCGCTTACCAGCCGCGCCGGACCTCCGCGAGCCCACGGCGAACTGTCGCCGCGCGTGTATAGATTTGCGTCCTGGCTCCCCCGACTGTGCGGAGGTGCGTGATGGGCCCAGGTTCGAGCAATGGTCCCGACGAGCTGAAGGCGCGGCGTGAACGTGACGTCGCCGCGCTGCTCAGCCAGATCTCCTACCTCGAGGAAGAGATCGGCCTGCTCCGCCGCAAGGTGGCCGACAGCCCGCGCCAGGTGCGCGCGCTGGAGGAGCGGATCGCCGAGGCGGAGGGCCGCGCGTCCTTCCTCTCGGAGCGCAACGACAAGCTCGCCGGCACGCTCCGGGACGCCCGTGACCAGCTGGTGTCCCTCAAGGAGGAGGTCGACCGCCTCGGCCAGCCGCCGTCGGGCTACGGGGTATTCCTCACCGCCTACGACGACGGCACGGTCGACGTCTTCACCGGCGGGCGCAAGCTGCGCGTCTCGGTGTCCCCGAACGTGCCGGCCGAAGAGCTGCGCCCGGGCCAGGAGGTCATGCTCAACGAGGCGATGAACGTCGTCGAGGCGCGCGGCTACGAGAAGCAGGGCGACGTCGTCATGCTCAAGGAGCTGCTCGAGCCGCTCGACGGCGTCACGCCGCGCGCACTGGTCATCGGGCACACCGACGAGGAGCGGGTGGTGTACCTCGCCGACTCGCTCACCGGTCAGCCGCTGCGCGTGGGCGATTCGCTGCTGCTGGAGACCCGCTCGGGCTACGTCTACGAGCGGATCCCCAAGAGCGAGGTCGAGGAGCTCGTCCTCGAAGAGGTCCCCGACATCGACTACACCGACATCGGTGGCCTGTCCCGCCAGATCGAGCAGATCCGCGATGCCGTCGAGCTGCCGTTCCTGCACGCCGACCTGTTCCGCGAGTACGAGCTGCGGCCACCCAAGGGCATCCTGCTGTACGGCCCGCCCGGCTGCGGGAAGACGCTGATCGCCAAGGCGGTGGCCAACTCGCTGGCGAAGAAGGTCACGGCGTTGCGCGGTGACGGCGACACGAACCAGGGGAAGTCCTACTTCCTCAACATCAAGGGCCCGGAGCTGCTCAACAAGTACGTCGGCGAGACCGAACGGCACATCCGGCTGGTGTTCCAGCGGGCGCGGGAGAAGGCCAGCGAGGGCACGCCGGTCATCGTGTTCTTCGACGAGATGGATTCGATCTTCCGGACCCGTGGCTCGGGGGTGTCCTCCGACGTCGAGTCGACGATCGTGCCGCAGCTGCTCAGCGAGATCGACGGGGTCGAGGGCCTCGAGAACGTCATCGTCATCGGTGCCTCGAACCGCGAGGACATGATCGACCCCGCCATCCTGCGGCCCGGCCGGCTGGACGTGAAGATCAAGATCGAGCGGCCGGACGCGGAGGCCGCGCGCGACATCTTCAGCAAGTACCTGACGACGTCGCTGCCGATCAACCCGGACGACCTCGCCGAGCACGGCGGCAGCCGCGAGGCGACCATCGCCGGGATGATCCAGCGCACCGTCGAGCGCATGTACACCGAGACCGAGGAGAATCGCTTCCTCGAGGTCACCTACGCCAACGGTGACAAGGAGGTCCTCTACTTCAAGGACTTCAACTCCGGCGCCATGCTGCAGAACATCGTCGACCGGGCGAAGAAGATGGCGATCAAGGAGCACCTGGAGACCGGCACGTCGGGCCTGCGGGTCAGCCACCTGATGGCCGCGTGCCTGGACGAGTTCAAGGAGAACGAGGACCTGCCCAACACGACCAACCCCGACGACTGGGCGCGGATCTCGGGCAAGAAGGGCGAGCGGATCGTCTACATCCGCACGCTCATCAGCGGCAAGGGCAACGAGGCCGGCCGGGCCATCGACACGGCGACCAATACCGGCCAGTACCTGTAGCTGGACGACGGCGAACGGCCCGGCCACGTGCGTGGCCGGGCCGTTCGGTTGTCACGGGGTCACCGGACGGTCAGCCCAGGTGCAGCACCTGGCCGGGGATGATCAGGGCGGGGTTCGGCCCGATGACGTCGCGGTTGGCCGCGTAGAGGTCCCGCCACCCGAGGTCGTGCGCCGCCGCGATCCGGGACAGCGTGTCGCCGGCACGCACGGTGTACGACCGGCCCGCGTCGGCCGTGGGGGTCGCTGCGGGGGAGGCCGCCGCCGAGGCGGTGCCACCGAGCGTCAGCACCTGACCGGGGTGGATCACCGCGGGGTCAGCGAGCACCGCGCGGTTGGCCGCGAACAGCGCTCGCCAGTCGAGGCCGTGGGTTGCGGCGATCCGGGACAGCGTGTCGCCGGCACGGACGGTGTAAGGCCGGCCCGGAACATCGGACACAGGCGCCGGTGCCGGAGCGGCAGCTGCCACCCGAGGCGCCGGCGCAGGGGCGGGCGCAGGGGCGGGGGCGGGAGCCGCGGCGCTGCCTGCCTTGTCGGCCTCGCCGAGGCCCAGCTTCGCCGAGCAGGCCGGCCAGGCGCCCCAGCCCTGCCTGGCCAGCGTCTTCTCGGCGACCGCGATCTGCTGCTCACGGGTCGCCAGGTCGGCCCGCGGGGCGTAGGCGGTGCCGCCGAAGCCTTCCCAGGTCGACGGGGAGAACTGCAGGCCGCCGTAGTAGCCGTTCCCCGTGTTGATGTTCCAGTCGCCGGTGCTCTCGCACTGTGCGAGGCGGTCCCAGGTGGCCCCGTCGGCGGCCCCGGCGGTGCCGGCACCGAGGAACGGTGCCAGCAGCACGGCACCGGTCGCGGCAAGGCCGGCGGTGCGGTGCCGGAGGGAGCGGGTGGTCGGGCGGGAGGTGGTGCTCGGGTTCGTCATGATCCTCTCGAGCGGCGGGCGCCCACGTGATCGCCGGAGATCATCGGCAGCACGCTCCGCCCACGGAGCCGGGAGGTGAGGGACGGGCACCGCTGGGCGGAACGGGCGCGCGGCGTGTCCGGTGGGTGCCGGGAGCGACTCGAGGGCCGCGGTACCCGTGCACGTCCCGGAGCCACTCTGCTGCGGCCCGGGCAGTTCCGAGGCTACGGAACCGTTCCGGTATGTGCCACCGATCGGGCCCGGCCGACGGCCGGGCGGGAGCGGGGGGCGGCCTAGGGTTGGGGCATGAGTGTGCGGCGGGTCATGGGCACCGAGGTGGAGTACGGGATCTCGGTCCCCGGGCAGCCGGGCGCCAACCCGACGACGCTGTCCAGCCAGGTGGTCAACGCCTGGGCGGTGGCCGAGGCGCCCACCCCGCGCCGTCCGCGCTGGGATTTCGAGGAGGAGTCGCCGCTGCGCGACGCCCGCGGCTTCGACCTCACCCCGGCGCAGGCGCTGGACCACAACGACTTCGACGAGGACTCCGGGATGGCCAACGTCATCCTGACCAACGGCGCCCGGCTCTACGTCGACCACGCGCACCCGGAGTACTCGACTCCGGAGGTCACCACGCCGCGGGACATCGTGCTGTGGGACAAGGCGGGGGAGCTGGTGATGGCCGAGGCGGCGCGTCGCGCGGCCCGCATCCCGGGCACCCAGCCCATCCAGCTCTACAAGAACAACACCGACGGCAAGGGCGCCTCCTACGGCGCGCACGAGAACTACCTGATGGACCGGCGCACCCCGTTCCTGGACATCATCCGAGGGCTGGTCCCCTTCTTCGTGACCCGGCAGGTGTTCGCCGGGTCCGGTCGCGTGGGCATCGGCACGGAGAGCCGCATCGACGGGTTCCAGCTCTCCCAGCGGGCCGACTTCTTCGAGGTCGAGGTGGGGCTGGAGACGACCCTCAAGCGGCCGATCATCAACACCCGGGACGAGCCGCACGCGGACGCCGACAAGTACCGGCGGCTGCACGTGATCATCGGCGACGCGAACCTCGCCGAGCTCTCCACCTACCTCAAGATCGGGACGACGTCCCTGGTGCTGGCCATGATCGAGGCCCGTGCACTGCCGCACGACCTGGCCATGGAGGAGCCGGTGCGCGAGCTGCAGGCGATCAGCCACGATCCCACGCTCACGCATCAGGTGCTGCTGCGGGACGGGCGGCGGATGACCGCGCTGGAGGTGCAGCGCAGCTACCTCGAGCACGCCGTCCGCTTCGTCGGGACCCGGGGGGAGGCCGACCAGCAGACGACCGACGTGCTGCGCCGCTGGGCCGAGGTGCTCGACGACCTGGAGACCGACCCGATGCGGCTGGCCGACCGGCTGGACTGGCCGGCCAAGCTGCGGTTGCTCGAGGGGTACCGCTCCCGCGACGGGCTGGGCTGGGGCGATTCGCGGCTGCGGCTGGTCGACCTGCAGTACTCCGACGTCCGGCCCGAGAAGGGGCTGTACAACCGCCTGGTGGCCCGCGGGGCCATGCAGCGGCTGCTCGACGACGAGGAGGTGGAGCGTGCGATGCTCACGCCGCCGGGGGACACCCGTGCCTTCTTCCGGGGCGAGTGCCTGCGTCGCTTCCCCGGTCAGGTCGCGGCGGCGTCGTGGGACTCGGTGGTCTTCGACCTGGGCCGGGAGAACCTGGTGCGGATCCCGACGATGGAGCCGCTGCGCGGTACCCGCGAGCACGTCGGTGCGTTGTTCGAGGCCTCCGCGACGGCGGAAGAACTGGTCGACACCATCACCGGCGGCTGAGCGAGGCGCCCGTCCACCGGCAGCCGACGGCCCCCGCCGGCGGTGCGGTGCGGACACCGGTCCCGGGCGAGGGCCTGTCGGTCGGATGAGGTGTCAGTTGTTGTTGCCCTGGAGCTGGTCCTGCATCTGTTCCAGGACGTCGCTCGGGATCTGTTCCAGGACGTCGTCCGGGATCCGGTCCATGATGGTGCCCGGCAACTCGTCCATCATGTCGCCCGACATGTCCATCGGGGGGCCGGACATGTCCATCGGGGCACCCTGGATTGCCCGGGACAGGTCCCAGCGCTGCGCGGTGCTGCGCAGCCGGTCGGCCCACTTCTCGACGTCCTCGCCGTACTCGCCGTCGACGGCGCCCTCGATGATCTGCCGGACGTCGGCGCGCGCCTCCTCCGGCTCCTGGCCGAAGATCGCCTGGATGTCCTGACGCAGGTTGTGCGGCAGCGACGAGATCAGACCGCCGATCCGCTCGGTCCAGCTCTCGACCTCGTCGCCGTAGTCCCCGCTGAGGCCGGACCGCACGATGTCCTGGAGTTCCTGGGCGCGCTGGGAAGCCGGCAGGTCCTGCAGGTTCTGCAGGTCCTGCTGGAGGTCGTCGGGCAGCCAGTCGCCCATGTCGACCTGCTCCATGCTCCCGAAGACGTCCGGCGCCTGCTCCTGCGCCTGGTCCATGGCCTGCTCGGCCTCCTGCTGGGCGTCCTCGAGCGCCTGCTCGGCCTCGTCGACGGCCTCCTGCGCTTCGTCCTCGGCCCGGTCGCTGCCCTGCTGGGCGGCCTCCTCGGCCTGCTCGCGGGCTTCCTCGAGGGCCTGCTCCGCCTCGTTCACCGCCTGCTCGGCCTGCTCCTGCACCGCCTGGACGGCCTCTTCGGCCTCGTCGGCCGGGGCAGCGGCCGCGGCTGGTGCCATGAACACCGCCGCAGCGGTCAGGGCCGCGGCGCCGGCGCCGGCGCCGGCGCCGGCGCCGGTCACGGTTCCTCGTCGTGCTCGAAGTCGCAGATTCACGGTGGATCTCCTCGTGTGTGGTCCGGGTTCCTGCCGGCCGCGCCGCCCTGCCGGGTGTCGCGGTGGAGAGGCCGCCTCCGCGCGGTCCGGGTGGACCGGGGCGGTAGCTCCGCATCCCTGGTGTTCCCAGCGGGGGACCGCCGGACGAGTGCGAACCCGTGACAGTCCGATGACGCCGGCGCAACATGGGCGCCCGCGGGTGCTTCGCGGCAGCGCCGCGAGTGCTCGATGACGAGCCGCAGAATGTCGGTGCCGGCGGGTAGCTTGCAGCCAGCAGCGGATCCGAGGAACCGGAGGGCACACCATGGCCACCAGAGACACCGGCGGGCAGCAGAAGGCGACGCGGTCGCGCGAGGAGACCGACGAGGTCGAGGCCTCGGTCGACGCCGAGGTCGCCGAGCGGCACAAGGAGATGACCGAGGACGTCGACTCGTTGCTGGACGAGATCGACGGCGTGCTCGAGGAGAACAGTGAGGACTTCGTCCGTGCATATGTACAAAAAGGGGGGGAGTGAACGGCTCAGTCTCGCATAACGGCGACCATGTCACGCCGCTGTACAGACTGCCGTAGAGATTTACCGGCGAGCAGCTTCTACTTCGTCTCCCGGTCGAGCGAGAAGTTGCGCGGGCAGTGCAAGGACTGCATGCGGAAGCGCAAGCTCGAACAACGAGATCCTGATTGGACGCCGAACTGCTCTCGGTGTGGAGAACGCCTGGCCGAGAGGGTCGGTTCTGGGCGGCGCCTTTGCCCGGCATGCTTCGCCGATACCTATGACATCGCCGATCGCCGAATCAACGGCGCCCATCGGATTCGCTTGAAGCCGTGCAGCCTATGTGGGCTCTTCACGATCGAGGGTGTAGTCGCGGCCTGAACCCGCCGGTCTCGAGCAGGCTTCGGGCGATGTAGTTGGTGAGGTTGCGGAAGCCGAGAGCGGAGCCTCGGAGGTGCTCGAGTCGTCCGTTGATCGCCTCGGTCGGTCCGTTGGAGGTACCGGGCCGGTCGAAGTAGGCCAGCACGTCGGCAGCGCGCTTGGTCAGCGTGCGCCCCAGCGTGATGAGTTCGGTCAGCGCGGCCGGGATGCCGCGGCCGAGCGCATCGATCAGGTTGCTCATCAGCCGTCGGCCCTTCGCCCGGTCGGGCTCGCGGTAGGCGCCGATCATCCGCTGATAGATGCCCCAGGTGGCCTCGACCTGCACGTGCTCGTCGGCGGCGAACAGCGCGGTCAGCCGCTGGCGCTGCTTGTCGGTGAGCAGGTCGGAGCCGGTGTGCAGAGTTCGCCGAGCGCGGTAGAGGGGGTCATCCTTGCGGCCGCGGTGCCCGTGCAGGTCCTGCTGCACCCGGCGCCGGCAGCGGTCCAGGGCATCGCCGGCCAGGCGGACCACGTGGAAGGGGTCCATGACCGCGACCGCCTCGGGCAGTTCC
>NZ_JASNNW010000031.1 GCF_030165005.1 Blastococcus capsensis | reverse complement strand
CCCGGCCCGCGACACACCTTCGAACGCAGGAGAGACCCATGAGTCGGGAACTCACCGTCTACAGCACGCCGTGGTGCGGCTACTGCCATCGGCTGATGAAGCAGCTCGACCGTGCCGGTATCGCCTACACGGCCGTCGACATCGAACGAGACCCCGATGCCGCGCAGTACGTGATGAGCGTCAACGGGGGCAACCAGACCGTCCCGACCGTCGTGTTCGCCGACGGGTCGGCGCTGACCAACCCGCCGCTCGACGACGTCGTCGCCCCACTCGGCGTGTAGCCGAGCCATCCGTCCTGAGACCCCCGGAGGGCACTCGATGAGCACCACCTACGACGTCATCGTCCTGGGAGCCGGATCGACCGGCACGAACGTCGCCTGGTATGCCCGGGACAACGGGCTGAGCGTGGCCGTCGTCGAGCGCGAGCTCGTCGGCGGGGAGTGCTCCTACTGGGCGTGCATCCCGAGCAAGGCACTGCTCGGCCCCACCCATGCCCTCGCCGCGGCCCGCCGGCTGCCCGGTGCGGCGGAGGCGGTGACCGGGGACGTCGACGCCGATGCGGTGCTGCGCCGGCGGGACGAGTTCATCTCCCACCTGCACGACGACGGGCAGGTGCAGTGGCTCGACGGCATCGACGCCACCCTGATCCGGGGACAGGGGCGGCTGACCGGCGAGCGCGAGGTCACGGTGACCTCGGCCGACGGTGCGACGCAGCAGCTGCTCGCCCGGCGAGCCGTCGTCGTCGCGACGGGGTCGCGGGCCGCCACCCCGCCGGTCGACGGACTGGACGAGATCCGCCCCTGGGACAACCGCGACGTCACCACGGCCAAGGACATCCCCGACCGGTTGCTCGTCCTCGGCGGCGGTGTCGCCGGCTGCGAGATGGCCCAGGCGTACCGGCGACTGGGTGCGCGCGAGGTCACCGTCGTGGAGCGGTCCGAGCGCCTGGTCGGCGGCTTCGAGCCCTGGGCGGGTGAGCTGCTCGCCGACGCGTTCCGCGCCGAGGGCATCACCGTGCTCACCGGCAGATCCGTCGATCAGGCCTCACGGGACGGCGTGGACGGGCCGGTCACCATCGCGCTGGACGACGGCACCGAGCTCGTCGCCGACGAGCTCCTCGTCGCCGCGGGCCGGACCTCCAACACCGACGACCTCGGCCTCGACACCGTCGGGCTGGAGCCAGGGGGCCCGTTGCACGTCGACGACCAGCTGCGGGTGACGGCCGTGGAGGGCGGCTGGCTGTACGCCGCCGGCGACGTGAACGGCCGCGCGCTCCTCACGCACCAGGGCAAGTACCAGGCGCGGCTGGTCGGCGACATCGTCGCCGGCAAGCAGCGCTCGGCGTGGGCCGACCACACCGCCGTGCCCCAGGTCATGTTCACCGACCCCGAGCTCGCCGCCGTCGGGCAGACCGAGCAGCAGGCCCGCGACGCCGGGATCGACGTGAAGACGGTCTCGTACGAGATCGGCTCGGTCGCCGGTGGAGCGCTGCTCGGCGATGACGTACGGGGCCGGGCCCAGTTGGTGATCGACCAGCAGCAGCGGGTCGTCGTCGGCGCGACCTTCGTGGGGCCGAACGTCGGCGAGATGCTCCATGCGGCGACGATCGCCGTCGTCGGCAAGGTCCCCATCGACACGCTGTGGCACGCCGTTCCGGCGTTCCCCACCGTCAGCGAAGTCTGGCTGCGGCTGCTCGAGGCCGACCGGGGTCTGTGACAGACAGGGTGCACCTGGGCATCGACCCGGAGACGCTGCGCGACTGGGTCACCAGGCCGAGGACGACGCCGGCACCCACGGTCGGCTCGTTCCCCGCGCCCAGGGCGGATCACGTCGAGAGCTGGGGAAGACGCGCCAGCGCTGCCGATGCCGTCGCGACGACGACCAACGCGAGCATGGCGACCAGACGTGGTGGCACATGCAACCTCGTCGCGAGCGGCTGCACGAACGGGTCGGTGAAGTACCCGGCGAAGGGCGCGATCCGCTTGTCGGGCTCGGCAGGACCCGGCAGGCCGGGAAGGAGAACCCGCCAGACCAGCCAGAACCCGTAGAAACCCAGCACGATCTGGCCGAGGGCAGCGATCACAGCGAGGAAGAAGTTCACCGCAGGCCCCTCCGGGCGTGCGACCGGCACGCAGCAACGAGGCACCCGGACACGGTCGGGGACACGGACCGCGGGCACTTCCTCGGCTCCGCGGTGCTCCTCCACGCGGCGATCCCGGCTTCCGCCTCCGGGGATGTACGCGCCCGGAACCAACACATCCACCGATCCTGCGCACCGGGTCCGCACCGCCACAACTCGAAGGCCGGGCGATGTCACGTCGCTGACCGGAGGCGACCGACCCGCTGCCGAGGTCCTGCGATGCTGAACGGGTGAGCTACGGGCGAATCCGCGTTCTGGAGGTCGATGAGGAGCTCGGGGAGCAGGTGCCCGGCCCGCAGCGGGGATCGGCGGTTCGCGCAGCCCTGGCCGATGTCCTGTCCCTCGAGACCGGTCCTTGGGATCCCGGTTCCCACGGCCTGCCGGCGGCCGGGTTCCTGGTGCTCGAGGGCTGTATCACCCGCGAGGTGTCGGTTCTCGGACAGGAGATGGCGGTCGACTTCTTCGCCCACGGCGACCTGGTCCGCCCGGCCGAGGAGCAGCCGCTGATCTCCGTGGCGTCGGAGACGTCCTGGGTCGTGCTGGAACGGGTCCGGCTGGCCGTCCTCGATGCCGAGTTCCTGGTGTCCGTCCAGCCATGGCCGCAGATCGTCGCCGGCTTGCTGCGTCGCCAGGAGCGGCGGGCCGACTGGCTGGCACACGTCCTGGCTGTCAGCCACCTGCCGCGGGTCCAGCTGCGGGTGCTCGTGCTGTTCTGGTTGTTCGCCGACCGCTGGGGCCGGCGGCGCGGCAACGAGGTGGCCGTTCCAATTCCGCTGACGCACGTGAACATCGCCCGGCTGATCGGCGCACGACGCCCCACCGTGACGTCGGCGATCCATCAACTCATCGAGGCCGGCCGGATCGCTCCCGCCGGGAACGGGCACTGGCTGCTGAACGGGCAGCCCCCGGAGGCCATCCGCACCGCCTCGACGTCCGACTAAGCCGCGTTGCGGAATCGGTCCCCACGCCACTGTCACACCGGTGACGCCGTGGGCAACGACCGTGTCAGCTGCGTGACACCTCCACCCACCTGCCGTTTCACGGCCGGGAATCCGAGCATGACCGGCCGGACGTGCTGCAGAGCACACGGGCGCAGGTGCCCGTGACGGCGAGGAGGTCGAGATGAATACGAAGGATGCGGTGGCCGACGCTGCGCTGGTCGGTGTGGCCGGGTTCGGCGCGGCGAAGGTCATGAGCAAGGCGACGACGCTGATGTACGCGCAGCAGACCGACGAGGCCAAGGAGCAGGAGAAGGAGGAGAGCTACGGCGTCGCCTACAACGTGGCGGCGAAGAAGGCCGCGGGGCTGGCCGGCAAGGAGCTCTCCGACGACCAGGCGAGCAAGGCCGGGAACGCTATCCACTACGGGCTGGCCCTCGGCTGGGTGCCGGTGTACATGGTCCTGCGGCGCCGTTTCGGGATGACGCCGTTCGGGGCGGGGACAGCCGCGGGGATGTCGATGGCCGTGCTGGTCGACGAGATCGGCAATCCGCTGCTCGGGTTCACCCCGCCGCCGCAGAAGTACCCGCTGGTGAGTCACCTCCGGGGACTGGCCGGGCACCTGGTGTACGGGCTGGCCGTCGCCGGACTGGTGGAGGCGGGCTGGAAGCTCACCGGCCGGCGCTGATGTTCCGCGACAGACCGAGCCGTACCGGGCGAGCCCTGCGCCGGAAGGCTGCACCCAGAAGCCACGTCGGGGGCGGCGAGTGGTCTCCACCGCTGCGGCGGCTGCGCAATGAGCTGGCGCTGATCACGACCGCCTCGACGGCGCTGTTGTGGCTCGACAACCTCAGCGAACACTACCGGGGCGGCTTCCAACGAAAGCTGATGTACGTCCCCATCGTGGCCAACCCGATCGTGGCGGCCGCGGGCGCGCTGACCGTGGCCACCGGCGGCCGGCGAGGCCGGAAAGCCTTCGGGTTGCTCTCCGCCGCGCAGACCGCCGTCGCCATTGTCGGGTTCGTCGAGCACCAGCGCGGCATCCTGAAACGGCCGGGCTCGAACACGCCGCGAGACCTGCTCTTCAACGCCTGGTACGGCCCCCCGGTCGCCGCTCCCCTCCAGTACCTGGGCCTCGGCCTGCTGGGATTGATGGCTTCAGCGCCGCAGTCCGCGGCAGCTCCCGTCCTCGACCGCGTCCCGGTCGACCGGCTGATGCGCGCGTTCACCGCGTTGAACATCCCCCCGCTGTGGGCGGAGATCGGCTACCTGCACGCCCGAGGGTCCTTCCAGAACCGGGCGCAGTGGCTCCCCGTGGTGACGCTTCCGATCGCCGGGGCGGCGTCGGTCGCGGCCGCCTTCTCCGACAGCTCCACCGCGCGCATCGCGGCGAAGGCGGCGTCGGGCTGGACCGCGCTGCTGGGAGCCGCCGGAACGGGTTTCCACCTGTACGGGCTGCACCGCCGGTACGGCGGTTACGGCCGCCGGTCGGCGCTGTTCAACTGGCTCAACGGCCCTCCGGCGCCTGCCCCGATGCAGATCCTGGGGCTGGGCCTCGCCGGGCTGGCCGCGGAGCGGGCAGGAGCCGCGCGATGAAGCCCTCACCGTACGCCGGGTTCGACCCTCTGGACGAGGCCCGGAACTGGGAGGACCGCACCCGTGAGGTCGTCTTCCACCGGCTGCAGCACGCCCCCGAGATCCGGTTCTTCACCGAGCGCGAGGTCGCGACGCTGGATGCGATCGTCGACCGCATCCTCCCCCAGGAGGACCGCGAGCCGGAGGCGCGCGTACCGATCACGCCGTTCATCGACCAGGTCCTGTTCGAGGACGACACCGACGGTTTCCGCAAGGCGGACATGCCTTGGGAGCAGGACGCCTGGAAGTGGGGACTGGCCGGCATCGACGAGACGAGTCGGGCGCGGTTCGGCGCCGACTTCGGCGCGCTCGACGCCGAGCGGCAGAACGAGGTGCTGTCGGCAGTGCAGAAGGGCCAGGCGGAGGGCGAGGTATGGCAGCGGCTGCCGGCCGGAAAGTTCTTCGGCAAGCTCGTGCAACAGGTGATCTCGATGTACTACGCCCATCCGGCGGCGTGGGCGGAGATCGGCTGGCCGGGGCCGGCGAGCAAGCGCGGGTACATGCGCACCGCCTACGGGCGGATCGACCCGTGGCAGCCCCGCCCGGCACACGAGCTGCCGTCGGTCGCGCTGGTACAGGCCAACGAGGACGGCAGCGGCGCCGGCGGTAGCGGAGGGGCCCTGCATTGAGACGCCATGAAGAGGTGGACGCCGTCATCGTCGGCGTCGGCGCATCGGGCGGCGTGCTCGTGAAAAAGCTCGCCGAGGCCGGCTGGCGGGTCGTCGGGCTCGACGCCGGGCCGCACTGGAACCCGCACGAGGACTTCGTGTCCGACGAACGCACGATGCACAAGCTGTACTGGCGCGACCGCCGGGTCACCGGCGGCGACGATCCCATCGAGCTGGCCGGCAACGTCACCGGCCGGGGCGTCGGCGGCAGCACCGTGCATTACTCGATGTACGCGCTACGGATGCACCGCTCGGACTTCGAGGTCCGCACCCGCGACGGCGTGGCATCGGACTGGCCGCTGTCCTACGAGGACCTCGAGCCGTACTACGAGGAGGTCGAACACGAGCTGGGGATCGCCGGGCCGGTCGACTGGCCCTGGGACGCCCCCCGGCGCGGGGCCTACCCCTACCGCCCGCACAAGCTCAACGGGGTCGGTGAAGTGCTCGCGCGCGGTTGCGACGCCCTGGGCATCCAGTGGCGGCCGGGCGCGATCGCCACGCTGTCGGCGCCCAAGCAGGAGCGCCCGCCCTGCGTCTACCGCGGCTGGTGTATCTACGGCTGCACCACCGACGCCAAGTCCAGCACCCTGGTCACCTACGTGCGGGCCGCGCAGAAGGCCGGGGCCGAGATCCGGCCGAACAGCATGGCGTTCCGGGTCAACACCGACCCCTCCGGTCGAGCCAGGAGCGTGAGCTACTACCGGACCGACGAGCACGGGCAGGTACACGAGGAGGAGCAGGCGGCCCGGGTCGTCATCGTCTCCGGCTACTCGATCGAGACGCCCCGGCTGCTGCTCATGTCAGCCTCGGCGCAACACCCCGACGGCCTGGCCAACGCCAGCGGGATGGTCGGCAAGGGCCTGATGGTCCACTCCTCCGACATCGTCTTCGGGCGGATGCCCGAACCGGTGTCGATGTTCAAGGCGCCGCCGCCGAACACGATCACGCAGGACTTCTACGAGACCGACCCGGCCAACGACTTCGTCCGCGGCTACAGCGTGCAGACCGTCGGGCCGCTCCCCATCAAGTTCGCGCAGAACGTGGCCAGCTCCCTCGGGCTCTGGGGAACGGACCTGCGCGAGTTCATGTACGACTACGTGCACTACGCCGGGCTCGGACTGGTCGGTGAGACGCTGCCCGAGGACCGCAACGGCGTCACCCTCCACCCCGACGAGACCGACCAGTACGGGCTGCCGATCCCGGCGGTGTCCTTCGGATGGGGCGAGAACGACAGCAAGCTCAAGACGGCCGGGGTGGCCAGGCAGAAGCAGATCCTGGAAGCGGCCGGCGCGCAGGCCACGTTCGCGGCCAGCGACACCGCCCACCTGATGGGCGGCTGCCGGATGGGCAGCGACCCCAGCGACTCCGTCGTCGACCGCGACTGCGCCGCCTGGGACGTGTCCGGCCTCTACATCTGCGACGGCAGCGTCTTCGTCACCTCCTCGGCGTCCAACCCGAGCCTCACGATCCAGGCCATCGCCGCGCGCACCGCCGACCGTCTCGTGGCGGCGGGACGCCGGCACGAGCTCTAGCCGCAACCACCGCACACGACCCTCAACAACCACGACCGGAAGGCGAACCGATGGCAACGATGGTGTCCGACGCGATCGTCGAACGGCTCCAGCACTGGGGCGTGGAAAGAATCTTCGGCTACGCCGGCGACGGCATCAACGGGCTGCTCGGCGCGCTCAACCGGGCCGGGAACAACCCGGAGTTCATCCAGGCCCGGCACGAGGAGATGGCCGCGTTCGAGGCGGTCGGTTACGCGAAGTACGGCAACCGGGTCGGGATCTGCATGGCCACGTCCGGTCCGGGCGCGGTGCACCTGCTCAACGGGCTCTACGACGCCAAGCTCGACCGCGTCCCGGTCGTCGCCATCGTCGGCCAGCAGCCGCGCAAGGTGCTCGGTTCGCACGCGCAGCAGGAGATCGACCTGCAGACCCTGTTCAGCGACGTCTCCGAGTACGTCCAGACGGCGATGACCGCCGAGCAGTTCCCCGGCCTGATCGACCGGGCGATCCGCATCGCGCTCTCCGAACGGATGCCGACCTGCATCATCGTGCCGGCCGACCTGCAGGAGGAGGAGTACACCCCACCGCCGCACGCGCTCAAGGGCTTCCCCAGCTCCGCCGGCTACCGCCCGGCGCACACCGTGCCCAACACCGAGGACCTGCAGCGCGCCGCCGAGGTGATCAACTCAGGTGAGCGCGTCGCGATCCTCATCGGCAGCGGCGCCCGCGACGCCCGCGACGAGGTGGTCCAGCTCGCCGAGCTCACCGGCGCCGGCGTCGCCAAGGCTCTGCTCGGCAAAGACGTCCTGGACGACAACCTGCCCTACGTCACCGGGGCCCTCGGCCTGCTCGGCACCAAGCCGAGCTGGGACCTGATGATGAACTGCGACACCTTCCTCATGATCGGCTCGAACTTCCCCTATCCGGAGTTCCTGCCCAAGTTCGACCAGGCCCGCGGGGTCCAGATCGAGATCGATCCCAAGCAGATCGGGGTCCGCTTCCCCATGGAGGTCAACCTCGTCGGGGACGCCACGATCACCCTGCAGGCACTCCTGCCTCTCCTCCAGCGCAAGACCGACCGATCATGGCGCGAGGAGATCGAGTCATGCGTCCGCGACTGGTGGCAGGTCGTCGAGGCCCGGGCCATGCAGGACGCCGATCCCATCAACCCGCAACGCGCCTTCTGGGAACTGTCCTCCCGCCTCCCGGACAACGCCATGATCTCGGCCGACTCCGGCTCCGGCACCAACTGGTACGCCCGCGACGTGAAACTGCGGGAAGGCATGCGCGCATCGCTGTCGGGGATCCTCGCCACGATGGGGCCGGCGGTGCCGTATGCGATCGGCGCCAAGTTCGCCCACCCCGAACGCCCCGCGATCGCGCTCGCCGGCGACGGCGCCATGCAGATGAACGGCATCAACGAGCTGATCACCATCAGCAAGTACTGGCAGACCTGGGCGGATCCGCGGCTGGTCGTCATGGTCCTGCACAACGACGACCTCAACCAGGTCACCTGGGAGATGCGCTCGATGGCCGGCGACGCCAAATACGAGGCCTCCCAGGACATCCCCGACTTCCCCTACGCGCAGTACGCCCAGATGCTGGGGCTCAACGGGATCCGCGTCGACGACCCCGACCAGCTCGGGAAGGCGTGGGAGCAGGCACTGACCGCCGACCGCCCCACCGTTCTGGAAGTCATCGCCAACGCCGACGTCCCGCCGATCCCGCCGCACATCGACTTCTCCCAGATGAAGTCGTTCACCAATGCCGTGCTGCACGGCGACCCCGACAGCCTCGGGATGATCAAGCAGGGCATCAAGGGCAAGCTCGCCGAGTACACCAAGTAACCCGTGTTCCCGACGATCGAGCGGCTCACCGCCTCGGCCTACACGGTCCCCACCGACGAACCCGAGTCGGACGGCACGCTGGCCTGGGACTCGACCACCATCGTGGTGGTCGAGGCCCGGGCCGGGGGGCAGACCGGGCTGGGCTACACCTACACCCACCCGTCCGCGGCCGGCCTCATCAACAGCACACTGGCCGACGTCGTGACCGGCCTCGGAGCGGGTGACATCGGCGCCGCCTGGCAGGCGGTCGTCCACGCGGCCCGCAACCTCGGGCGCCCGGGGCTCGCCTCGGCCGCGCTGTCGGCGATCGATGTCGCGCTCTGGGATCTCAAGGCCCGGCTCCTGGGCGTGCCACTCACCGCGCTGCTCCCGGCTTTCCGGGAGAGCGTGCCCGTGTACGGGAGCGGCGGGTTCACCTCCTACTCCCTGCCCACACTGGAACGGCAGCTGGCCGGGTGGGTGGCCGACGGCATGACCCAGGTGAAGATGAAGGTCGGCCGCGATCCCGACCAGGACGAGGACCGGGTACGCGCTGCCCGGGCAGCGATCGGCGATGCCGACCTGTTCGTCGACGCCAACGGGGCCTGGTCGCGCAAGCAGGCGCTGCGGTGGGCCGACGTGCTCGCCGCCTGCGGGGTGACCTGGCTGGAGGAGCCGGTCTCCTCCGACGATCTCGACGGGCTCCGGCTCCTGCGTGACCGCGCCCCCGCCGGCATGGACGTGGCTGCCGGCGAGTACGGCTACGACCTCATGTACTTCCGGCGCATGCTCGACGCCGGCGCGGTCGACTGCCTGCAAGCAGACGTCACCCGCTGCGGCGGGATCACCGGCTTCCTCGCCGTCGCCGCGCTGTGCGACGCGCACACCATCGATCTGTCCGCTCACACGGCGCCCAGCGTCAGCGCGCACGCCTCCACCGGCGTGTGGCATCTGCGCCACCTCGAGTACTTCCACGACCACGTCCGCCTCGAACACATGCTGTTCGACGGCGCTCTGTCGGCGCGGGACGGCCACCTGCATCCGGATCCATCCCGGCCGGGACTCGGGCTGCAGCTCAAGACGACGCAGGCGGAACAGTTCCGCGTCGCATGACGTGAAAAGTCGGGCCGTTGTGCACCCGCGTCATTCGAAATCAGAGAGAAGGAGACAGCAAGTGGACGGAACAGTGATCTGGTTCGCGATCCTCGGTGGATTCGCCGGCGGCATCGTGATGACCATGATGACCGCGATGGCCAGGAAGATCGGCGTCACCCAGATGAGCATCCGGGTGGTCGAAGGCGCCCTCTTCACCGGCGACGCAGCCAAGGCGCGGAAGATCGGGTTGTTCACCCACGTCGTCGTGATGAGCGCCGTGGTCATCGGCGGAATCTACGGTCTGCTTTTCCTGCTGTTCGACGTCGCCCCGAGCAACGCGTGGTGGTACGGCGCACTGTTCGGCGTCGTTCACGGGCTCATCTCCGGGGTAGTGATCGGCGCAGCGCCGAAGATGCACCCGCGGATGGGCGGTGCCGGAGTCGCCCCGGCAATGGCCAGCGGCAGCAACATCCACCTGTCGAGCCCCGGTCCGTTCGCACACAACTACGGCGATAAGACCCCGATCATGCTCATCGTCGGACACGTCCTGTACGGCAGTGTCCTCGGTCTCGTCGTGACCCTGCTGGCCGGCTGAGCCACTGACGGACCCGGCATCCCGCCGTATCCCGACCGATCCCGCGCGAAGCGCAGAAAAGAAAGGACCGATCATGACCCAGATCAGGAAGACCACCGAGGTCGACACGGATCAGGACCACGTGTTCTCGCTGCTGACCGATCTCGACCGGCTACCGGACTGGTCGACCATCACGGTCGCCACGCACGACGCCCCCTCCAAGCCACTGCACAAGGGGGACACGTTCCGTCAGTCGCTACGCATCGTCGGGCGGGCCGTCGACACCGAGTGGACGGTGACCGAGCTCGACCGCCCGCGGCACGTGGCGTACGAGGCCACCGGCCCGGCGGGTGCTCGGCTGCGGATGGCGCAGACCGTGGAGCCGGCCGGTACGGGCAGCACTGTCTCGTTCGACGTCGACTACGAGTTGCCCGGCGGTGTGGCGGGCGACCTGGCGTCGTCCCTGATCGAGCGACGCAACGAGCGCGAGGTCGAGCACTCGCTGGACAACCTCAAGGAGCTCGCCGAGCACGGCTGAGTCGTCCATCCGCCACATGACAGCAAGGAGGCACCGCCATGAATACGCTCGAACAGCAGCGGCGACGCCGACGGGCCGCCCTGGCCGGCGCGCTCGGGGGCGTCGCCGGTGGAGTGGCGATGACCGTCATGATGACAAAAGTCGCCCCGCACGTGGTCCCGCAGAGCATGCGGCCCGACAAGCCCGCTCCGGAGAAGGCGGTCGAGTGGGCCGAGCAGGAGGCCGGTAGGCCCGACGCACTGTCCGGGAAGAGCGAGAAGGGCGCTGCCCTGGCCGCCCATCTGGCCTACAGCGCGGCGGCCGGCGCCGGGTACGGCCTGGTCCGGTCGGCGCTGCAGCGCGTACCGCCCCCTGCCGCCGGAGCGGTGTTCGGCCTGACCGTGTGGGCGGTCAGTTTCGAGGGGCTGCTCCCCGCAATCGGCGTCATGCAGCGGACGACCGAGCACCCGCCGAAGCGCTGGCCGGCGCCGCTCATGGGGCACACGATCTTCGGCGTCGTCACCGCGGTCCTCGCCGCAAGGATCGACCCGGAGCTCGCGTAGCTGCCTGCTCGGCGTCGCCGAGGCCGACCGTGGGTGATCCGAGCGCTGCGGCTCACGGCGCCTCGTAGAGCTCGATCTCCGCGGCACCGGTGTTCCCGCCGCTCGTCGTCTCCGCGTCGATCCTGAGCACCTGGCCGGTGAAGTCGGCCTCGTTGACCACGGCCGCCGTGCCGGCGTCGAACGGGCCGTAGGTCTCGCCGCCGTCGACGGTCACGGTGAAGGTCTCGATGACCGCCGTGCCGTCGCTCATCGACCGGCTGCGCAGCGCCACCCCGACCACGCTGACCGGGCGGCCCAGGTCGAGCGTGATCGATGCGTCGTCGCCGTCACCGGCACTGGACCACTCCGAGCCGAGGTTCCCGTCCACGGCGCCGGCCGCGGCGTACGTGTCCGAGAACTCGGAGCTGACGTCCACGACCTCAGCGCCGAGAGCCGCGTTCGCACCGGGCGTCGGAGAGGCCTCGGCCGCAGGCGTCCGGAAGCTCATCAGCTCGCTGCGGTAGAGGTTGCCGTCGGCGCCGGACCCCTGCACCCGGTAGAAGTACTCGGTGTCGGGCTCCAGCCCGCGCATGACCGCCTGGTGCTCGGCGTGGGCGCCACCGCCCATGTCGGCGTCCGTGGCGATCCCCTCCCCGAGGGACTCGTCGCGCCCGAAGACCACCGCACAGGCCATGTCGATGTCGGTCGACACCCTCAGCGTCGCCGACGTACCCGACGCATCGGCCTCCACGACCGGCGTCTCGACGAACACCTTCTCCGCCGGGAGGACCTCCTGGCCGGCGGACGGCGTGGCCGCGGGCTCGGCGCATCCGGCCAGGACGACGACGGTGACGGGCACCAGCAGGAGCCGCCGGAGGAGAGTGGTCACAGCCGAGCCGACGGCGCTGAAGGGGGTCGGCGTTCCGAACTGCCGGGATCCCGGGACGGCGGTCACGGCCGCGTCCCCCGGTCGTCCCCGTCCGGGCGCGGCGCCTCGATCGCCCGCGGCGCGCGCCGCAGCGTGTCGAGCAGCTGCTGGCCGGACTCCTGCCGGTCGTCGAGCCCGGAGAGGTCGTCGGGAACGGTGAACCGGGGCTCCTGGTCCTCCGGGTCGAAGCTGCGCGGCAACTTCTTGAGGTGGCCGCTCATCGACTTCACCAGCAGGGCGACGGCGATGAGGAGGACCACCATCAGCAGCAGGCCGAGCGGTCCGGCCTTGCCGACGTCCTCCGGCGGCTGCTCCTGCTGGGTGGCGGCCAGGACGTAGGCCGTGGCGGCGGACGCGGTCATCGGACGGTCACCTCACTGCGGATGCCGGCGAACAGGTCGTCCTCCGGGGTGGTGGTGTCGACCAGGGAGCGGGCGAGCTCGTAGTCCTCGGTGGGCCACACCTGCTGCTGGGTGTCCACCGGGCAGGCGAACCACCGGCCCAGCGGGTCGATCTGGGTGGCGTGGGCGATGAGGGCCGCGTCCCGCACGGGGAAGTACTCGGCGCAGGGCACCCGGGTGGTGACCCGGTGGGAGATGTCGTGGGCCGGGTCCCACTTCTCCAGCCACTCCGCGTAGGGCGACTCGGCACCGGTCGCCAGGATCGCCTCGTGCAGCGCCTTCGTACGGGGCAGCGTGAAGCTCATGTGGTAGTAGAGCTTGCTCGGCTGCCAGGGCTCGCCCAGCTCCGGGTAGCGGTCGGGGTCACCGGCTGCCTCGAAGGCGTGCACCGAGATCTCGTGGGTCTTGATGTGGTCGGGGTGCGGGTACCCGCCGCGCTCGTCGTAAGTAGTGATCACCTGCGGCTTGAACCGGCGGATCAGCGCGACCAGGGGGGCGGCCGCCTCCTCGATCGGCGCGAGCGCGAAGCAGCCCTCCGGCAGCGGCGGCAGCGGGTCGCCCTCGGGCAGCCCCGAGTCGACGAAGCCGAGGAACTCCTGCTCGACGCCCAGGATCTCGCGGGCCTTCGCCATCTCCTCGGCGCGGATCTGCGGCAGCCGTTCCCACACCTCGGGCCGGTCCATCGCCGGGTTGAGCACCGAGCCGCGCTCGCCACCGGTGGCGGTGGCCACCATCACGCGGACGCCTTCGGCGACGTACTTCGCCATCGTGGCGGCGCCCTTGCTCGACTCGTCGTCCGGATGAGCGTGCACGGCGAGCAGGCGTAGCTGGTCGGGGTGGGTCACCTGCCCAGTGTCCCTCGCCGGGGCGGGGAGACGAAGGAACCCCGGGCAGGTGTGGCCCACACCTCGTCCGAGGACCCCTCGGACAGGCGTCCGGTGGCGTCGGTCATCTGGCCGGCGCGCTCGCGTTCCGCATCGCGCGGAGGCCGTCGCACCACTGCATCCGACCGTGCTGCGGTGTTAGCTTGGCCGGATGACCAGCGGCCACCCGCCCGGGTGGTCTCCCCGAGTTCCAGGAGTTCCTCCACGTGTCCACCCCCACTGACGAGCAGGACCAGGGCATCTGGCTGACCCAGGAGGCCCACGACCGGCTGAAGGCCGAGCTCGACCAGCTGGTGGCGAACCGCCCGGCGATGGCCGCCGAGATCAACGACCGCCGCGAAGAGGGCGACCTCAAGGAGAACGGCGGCTACCACGCCGCCAAGGATGAGCAGGGCAAGCAGGAGGGCCGGATCCGCCAGCTCACCGACCTGCTGCGGAAGGCCCGCGTCGGTGAACCGCCGACGACGGCCACGAACGCCGCCCTCGGCACGGTCATCACGATCAAGTTCGCCGGTGACGACGACACCGAGAAGTTCCTCCTCGGCTCCCGCGAGATCGCCGGCACCACCGATCTGACGGTGTACTCGCCGGAGTCGGCGCTCGGCTCGGCGATCATGGGCGCCGCGCCCGGCACCTCGGTCACCTACCAGGCGCCCAACGGCCGCGACATCACCGTCGAGGTCGTCGCGGTCGAGCCGTTCATCCCCTGACGGTTCGGTGACCGCACCGCGCGCCCGCTCACGGGGGGCGGAGAACACCGGCTTCCCGTGCGTGCACTGCGCTGCACCGGTGCCGGCGAACACCGATGGGCACTACCGCAACCACTGCCCGTACTGCCTGTGGTCGCTGCACGTCGACGAGCTCCCCGGCGACCGCGCCAGCGAGTGCCGCCGGCCCATGGAGCCGATCGGGCTGGTGGAGAAGTCGGGCAAAGGCTGGCAGGTGGTCCACCGCTGCACGGCGTGCGGCCACCGCCAGCCCAACCGGCTGGTCCGCGACGGTGCGGCTCCGGATGACCTGGACCTGGTGCTCTCCCTCCCCTGGCTGTGACACTGTGACATCGTCGGCCTCCGGCCGACACCGCGGCCAGGAGCCGTGCCCGGCTGCCGCTGAGCCACACCCGTCCAGCGTCGGGAGGGCCTCCGGCCCCCCGCTCCGCTGGACCCGCTACGCGGAGTCCCGTCGTTCCTCGGGGACCCTTTGGGCCCCACTCGTCACGACGCTTTCGTGAGCCCACGCCGCTTGAGCAGCGGGGCGGGGTCGGCGTCCCGGCCGCGGACGGCGCGGAAGGCGCCCAGCGGGTCGACGGAGCCGCCGACCGCGAGCAGCCGCTTTCGGAAGGCGTCCCCGTTCTCCCGGCGCAGACCGCCGTTCTCCTCGAACCACTCCACCGTGTCGGCGTCGAGCACCTCCGACCAGATGTAGGAGTAGTACCCGGCCGAGTAGCCGCCCGCGAAGACGTGCTGGAAGTAGGTCGTCCGGTAGCGGGGCGGCACGAGCTCGGAGGCCACACCGGCGGCCTCCAGGGCGGCCTGTTCGAACTCCACCGGGTCGCCCACCCCGGTCTCCGGCGTGAGGCGGTGCCACGCCTGGTCGAGCAGCGTGGCGGCCAGGTACTCGAGGGTCGCGAAGCCCTCCCCCCATAGCTGGGCGGCGTCGATCGCCTCCACGACCGAGGCCGGCAGCGGCTCACCGGTGTCCACGTGCCGGGCGTAGTGGGCGAGCACCTCCGGCCACAGCGCCCACATCTCGTTGACCTGGCTCGGGAACTCGACGAAGTCACGGGGCACCGCGGTGCCGGAGAAGCGCGGGTAGGTGACGGCGGAGCTCAGGCCGTGCAGCGCGTGCCCGAACTCGTGGAAGAGCGTGTTGACCTCGTCGAGGGTGAGCAGCGTCGGCCGCCCCTCCGGCGCCCGCGAGACGTTGAGGTTGTTGACCACCACCGGGCGGGTGCCGAGCAGCCGGGACTGGCGGACGAAGGAGCTCATCCACGCCCCGCCGCGCTTGCCCTCCCGGGCGAAGAAGTCGCCCAGGTACAGCCCCACCTCCGCACCCTCGGCGTCGGTGACCTCCCAGACCCGGACGTCGGAGTGGTAGCCGGCGAGGTCGGTCCGCGGCGCGAACCGGAAGCCGTACAGCAGCTCGGCGGCGTGGAAGACGCCGTCGACCAGCACGCGGTCGAGCTCGAAGTACGGCCGCAGCGCCGTGGTGTCGACGGCATAGCGCTCGGCCCGCACCCGCTCGCTGTAGAACGCCCAGTCCCAGGCCGCCAGCTGCACGCCGTCCCGCGTGGCCATCTCGCGCAGCACCTCCGCCTCCGCCGCGGCGTTGGCCACCGATGCCGGGACCATGGAGCCGAGCAT
The DNA here is from genome assembly GCF_030165005.1 of Blastococcus capsensis. Lineage (GTDB taxonomy): Bacteria > Actinomycetota > Actinomycetes > Mycobacteriales > Geodermatophilaceae > Blastococcus > Blastococcus capsensis. The sequence goes on along the minus strand of NZ_JASNNW010000031.1, from coordinate 13,300 downwards.
CCGGTCGACCGCCTCGGTCGTCGCGGCGGTCTGGTCGGCCAGGATCAGGTCGGCGTGGGTGTCGAAGCCCAGCAGCCGGGCCCGCTCGGCGCGCACCCGGGCGATCCGCTCGGCCACCGGGCCGTTGTCGTGCTCGCCGGCGGAGGCACGGCTGGTCGATGCCTCGAACACCCGCCGGCGCAGCTCGCGGTTGCGCAGCTCGGCCAGCACCGGCTGGCCGGTGGGCAGCACCAGGGTGAGCAGGTACCCGCCCACGCCGCGGTCGGCGGCCACCCGGGCGGCGGCGGCCACCTCCTCCTCGCCGAGCCCGTCCAGCTCCCCGATGTCGGCGACGTGCACCGCCGCCGCCTCGGTGGCCAGCTGCAGGTTCTGGCCGAAGGTCGTCGAGAGGTGCGACAGCTCCTGGTTCAGCTCGCTGAGCCGGGCCCGACCGGTCGCGTCGAGCCGGGCACCGGCGAGCACGAAGTCGAGGTGGTACCGCTCGACCAGGCGCAGGGACTCGGCGTCCAGGCCGGCGTCGTGCCGGTTGCCGTGCACGGCGTCGATCCGGGCGAAGAGCGCCGGATCGAGCCGCAGGGCGTCGTCGTGCGCGGCCGTCAGCGGGGCGATCTCCCGCTCGATCTCCCGCAGCCGCGGGGTGGCGACCGACGACGAGAGGTTGCCGAACACCGACCACGCCCGGTCCAGGAGCGCACCCGAGCGCTCAAGCGCGACGACCGTGTTCCCGAACGTGGGCGGCTCCCCCGACCCGACGATCGCCTCGACCTCCCGCCGCTGCTCCGCCATCCCGGCCAGCAGCGCCTCCCGGCAGTGCTCGAGAGTGATGACGGCGAACCGCGGCAGTCCGAACGGCAAGGGCGACTCGGTGGACAGCGGGTTGTCGGTGGCGGGGGCAGGCGCGGCGCTCATCGCGGGTCAGTCTGCGCCCCCGCCCAGCTCCGCCCCACGGGGGCCGCCCTGGATCGCGCGCAGCCCTTCGTGCTCAGCGGCTGGCCGTGCGCCGGTAGATGCGGACCGAGAGCGGGATGAAGACCGCCAAGAGCACACCCGACCACAGCAGCGTGTAGAGCACGGGGTGCTGCAGGGACCACACGTCGGAGGCCTCCAGGACCGGAGCGGTGTTGCCGAACAGCTCGCGGGCCGCCTGCACCACCGCTGACACCGGGTTCCAGTCGGCGATCCACCTGAGCACCGCCGGGAAGTTGTTCGTGGGCACGAACGTGTTGGCGATGAAGGTCAGCGGGAAGATCACGATGAAGCTGGCCTGCTGGACCACCTCCGGCGCCCGGACGAGCAACCCGACGGTGGCCATGAGCCAGCTCATGGCGTAGGCGAGCAGCAGCAGCAGCGCGAAGCCGGCCAGCGCCTCACCGATCGACGACCGGATCCGCCACCCGACCACCAGGCCGGTGACGCCCATGACCACGATCGACAGCGCATTGAGCGCCAGGTCGGCGACCGTGCGGCCCACGAGCACGGCCGACGACGCCATCGGCAACGACCGGAACCGGTCGATGAGCCCCTTCTGGAGGTCCTCGGCCAGGCTGGCGCCGGTGATCGTGCTCCCGAAGACGATGGTCTGGGCGAAGATCCCCGGCAGCAGGAACTCCGCGTAGCTGATCCCCTCGATGGGGATGGCGCTGCCGAACACGTAGCGGAACAGCAGCACGAACATGATCGGCGACAGCGTCGCGAAGACGATGAGCTCCGGCACCCGCCTGACTTTGACCAGGTTCCGGCGGGTGATCGTCAGGCCGTCCTCGACGGCGGCCCCCAGCGCGCTCATCGGGCACTCCCCACGGCCGTCACCGGCTCGTCGCCGGCCTCTCCGGTCTCCTCGGTCACCCGGCCGGTCAGCGCCAGGAAGACGTCGTCCAGGTCGGGACGGCGCAACCCGGCGTCGACGATCTCCGCCGCGCTGCCGTCGAGCCGGCGCAGCGCCTCGGCCAGGACCTCGGCGCCGCCGCTGACCGGCAGGCTGACGCGTCGGCCGGGCTCGTCGACGTGCGGCTCGTCGGTGGCCAGCGGGCGCAGCCGCTGCACCATGTCGGGCAGCACGGCCGCGTTCGTGACGGTGAACTCCAGCCGCTGGCCACCCACCTGCGCCTTCAGCTCGTCGCCGGTGCCGCGGGCGATGACCCGGCCGTGGTCGATCACCACCATCCGGTCGGCCAGCCGGTCGGCCTCCTCCAGGTACTGCGTGGTGAGCAGGATCGTCGTCCCCCCGTCGGCGAGATCGGCGATGAACTCCCACATGGCCAGCCGGCTGCGCGGATCCAGCCCGGTCGTCGGCTCGTCCAGGAACAGCACCCGCGGCCGGTTGATCAGCGAGGCCGCGATGTCCAGCCGGCGCCGCATGCCGCCGGAGTAGGTCTTCGCCGGCCGGTTCGCCGCGTCGGCGAGGTCGAAGCGCTCCAGCAGCTCACCGGCACGTCTGCGGGCCTCCGCCTTGCCCAGGTGGTACAGCCGGCCGACCATCTCCAGGTTCTCGGAGCCGGTCAGGTACTCGTCGACAGCCGCGTACTGGCCGGTCAGCCCGATGGCCGCGCGCACCCGGTCGGCGTCCTGCTGCACGTCCAGACCCACCACCTCCGCCCGCCCCGCGTCGGCCACGAGCAGGGTGGTGAGGATCCGCACCACCGTCGTCTTCCCCGCGCCGTTCGGACCGAGCAGCCCGAGCACCGACCCCTCGGCCACGGTCAGGTCCACCCCGTCGAGCGCGGTGGTGGCGCCGTAGCGCTTGACCAGCCCCTCGACGACGATCGCGTCGGTCATGCTGCGGACGGTAGGCGGTCCCACCGACAGTTCCCGAACGCTTTTCCCGATGGCGTGCACACCCGGTTCCTCGCTCTCCGCCCCGCCCGGTGCGGGGTCAGGAGCCAGGACCGGGGCCGTGGCCGGAACTCATCGGTCACACGGGCGTGACGGCGTAGCCGCCCTGGCGCAGAGCCGCGATGACCTCTCCCGCGTGCACCGGGCCCCGGGTCTCGAGCACGACGAAGACCTCGACCTCACCGACGCCCAACCGGGTCGTCGTCCGCTCGTGCTCGACCTCCAGCACGTTGGCGCCCACGGCGGCCAGCTCCGCCAGGACGGCGGCCAGCGAGCCGGGCCGGTCGGGAACCTGCAACCGCAGCGACAGGTACCGGCCCGCCGCGGCCATGCCGTGCTGGACGACCTTGAGCAGCAGCACCGGGTCGATGTTGCCGCCGGAGAGCACCGCGACCACCGGCGGCGCGAAGGCGGTGGGATCGGCCAGGACTGCCGCGACCGCTGCCACCCCCGCCGGCTCCACGACCAGCTTGGCCCGCTCCAGGCAGAACAGCAGCGCGCGGGAGAGCTCCTCCTCGCTGACCGTGCGCACCTCGTCGACCAGCCCCTGCACGTGGGCGAAGGTGAGCTCGGTGGGACGGGGGACGGCGATCCCGTCGGCCATCGTGGACATGGACTCCAGCGCCACCGGCCGGCCCGCGGCCAGCGACCCGGGGAACGCGGCCGCCTCCGCGGCCTGCACCGCCACCACCCGCACGTCGGGACGGCGCTGCTTCACCGCGGCCGCGACACCGGACACCAGGCCACCACCTCCGGCGCACACCAGCACGGTCGCCACCTCGGGGCACTGCTCCAGCACCTCGAGCCCGACCGTGCCCTGCCCGGCGATCACGTCGGGGTGGTCGAACGGGTGGATGAACACCGCACCGGTGCGCTCGGCGTGCTCGGCGGCGGCGAGCAGCGGCTCGGCGAGCGACTGGCCGAACATCTCGATCTGCGCCCCGTAGCCCTCGGTGGCGGCGACCTTGGGCAGCGGTGCGCTCTCGGGCATGTAGACCGTCGCCCGGGCGCCCAGCAACCGCGCGGCCAGGGCCACGCCCTGGGCGTGGTTGCCGGCGCTGGCGGCCACCACGCCCCGCGTACGCTCGGCGTCGGTCAGCCGCGCGATGCGGGTGTAGGCGCCGCGGATCTTGAAGGAACCGGTGCGCTGCAGGTTCTCGCACTTCAGCCATACCGGGCCACCGACCCGGTCTGCCAGGCCCCGCGAGTGCTCCAGCGGGGTGCGGCGGACGATGCCTTCGAGCAGCTCCGCCGCGGCCTCGACGTCGGCGCCCGAGACGAGCGGCGGCCCACCGGATCCGATCACGCGGGGATCCTCGCAGGCGGCGGCACGGACGGCCGCCCGGACGCGCCCTCCTCGTCGTACCGTGGCGGGGGTGACGGACACCCCGGGTGCCACCACCGCACCGGCAGCCCCCTCCCCCGCACCCACCACGCTCGGCGAACTGCGCGCCACCGGCTCCACCTCCCGGCCGGTGAAGGCGGAGATCCGCGCCAACCTGCTGGCCCGCCTCGCCGCCGGCGAGCCGACCCTGCCGGGCATGGTCGGCTTCGAGGACACCGTGCTGCCCGAGGTCGAGCGCGCACTGATCGCCGGCCACGACCTGGTGCTCCTCGGCGAGCGCGGCCAGGGCAAGACCCGGCTCATCCGCACCCTCGTCGGCCTGCTGGACGAGTGGACGCCGGTACTCGCCGGCAGCGAGCTCAACGAGCACCCGCTCGCGCCGATCAGCGTCTGGGCGCACCGGCAGATCGCCGAGCACGGCGACGCCACCCCGGTCGGCTGGCTGCACCGCAGCGAGCGGTTCGGCGAGAAGCTGGCGACGCCGGACACCAGCGTCGGCGACCTGATCGGCGACGTCGACCCGATCAAGGTGGCCGAGGGCCGCACCCTGGGCGACCCGGAGACGGTCCACTACGGGCTGGTGCCGCGCACCAACCGCGGCATCTTCAGCGTCAACGAGCTGCCCGACCTGGCCGAGCGCATCCAGGTCGCGCTGCTCAACGTGCTGGAGGAGCGCGACATCCAGATCCGCGGGTACCGGGTGCGGCTGCCCCTGGACCTGCTGCTGGTGGCCAGCGCGAACCCGGAGGACTACACCAACCGCGGCCGGATCATCACCCCGCTCAAGGACCGGTTCAGTGCGGAGGTGCGCACGCACTACCCGATCGAGCTCGCCGACGAGATCCGGCTGCTGCAGCAGGAGGCGGCGCTGAGCTGGCCGACCGCGTTCGGCGCCGACCACCTGGCACAGCCGGTCGTGCCCCAGCACCTGGTGGAGATCGTCGCCCGCTTCACCCGGCTGGTCCGCGAGTCCAGCCACGTCGACACCCGCTCCGGCGTCAGCGCCCGGTTCGCGATCGCCGGGCTGGAGACCGTCGCCGCGTCCGCCGTCCGCCGTGCCGCCGTCGCAGGCGAGGCCCGGCCGGTGGCCCGGGTCGTCGACCTGCCGAGCATCGTCCCGGCGAGCCGCGGCAAGGTCGAGTTCGCCGACTCCGGCTCCGACCCGGACGACGACCGCGAGCTCGAGGTGCTCGAGCACCTGCTCCGCCAGGCCACGGCCCAGACCTTCCGCGCCCGGTGCGCGGGGCTGGACCTCGGCGGCCTGCAGGAGCACTTCACCGGCGGGGAGACCGTCGAGTCCGGCGACCTGGTGCCCGCCCCGGCGCTGCTCGGCCAGCTGGGCACGATCCCCAAGCTCGCCGAGCTGCTCGGCCGGCTGGGCGTGCCCGAGGGCGACCAGTCGGCCGAGCAGGCGGCGGCGGCCGTGGAGTTCGCTCTGGAAGGGCTGTACCTCACCCGCCGCCTGGCCAAGGACACCGACGGCGGCCGCACCGTCTACGGAGCCTGAGATGAGCGCGCGACGTCCGCGCGGCTACCGGTACGGGGCCTGGCGGGGCGGCCCCGATCCGCTGGCCCCGCCGTACGACCTCGGCAACGCCGTCGACGAGATCGGCGACTCGGTGCTGGCCGGCAGCGGCGTGCAGGAGGCGCTGCGCGAGCTGCTCCGCCGCGGGGCCGAAGGCCGCCGCGGGCTGGACGAGCTGCGCCGGTCGGTGCGCGACCGGCTGCGCAAGGCGCGTTCCGCCGGCCGAGTGGACGGCACGCTGCAGGAGGTGCGGGAGCTGCTCGACCGGGCTCTCGATGCGGAGCGGCGCGAGCTGTTCCCCGACCCCGACGACACCGCGCGGCTGGCCGAGGCCGAACTCGACGCCCTGCCCGAGGACACCTCGGGCGCGGTGCGCGCACTCAAGGACTGGTCGTGGCGCTCGGCCGAGGCCCGGCAGGCCTACGAGCAGATCCAGGACCTGCTGCGCCGCGAGGTTCTCGACAGCTCCTTCGCGTCGATGAAGCAGGCGCTGCAGAACGCCACCGAGGGCGACCTGCAGGCGGTCAAGGACATGGTCGCCGACCTGTCCCGCCTGGTCGACGCGCACAACCGGGGCGAGGACACCGACCAGCAGTTCGCCGACTTCATGGCCCAGCACGGCCAGTTCTTCCCCGACCACCCGCAGACGGTCGAGGAGCTGATCGACTCCCTCGCCCGCCGGGCAGCCGCGCAGGAGCGCATGATGGCCGGCCTCTCCCCCGAGCAGCGCGCCGAGCTGGCCGACCTGATGGCGCAGACGATGGAGGACATGGGGCTGGCCAGCGAGATGGCCCACCTCTCCGACGCGCTGCGCCAGGCCCGGCCCGACCTGCCGTGGGGCCAGCGCGGCCAGGTGCCCGACGGCGAGCAGCCCCTGGGCATGGGCGACGCGACCAGCGCCGTCGCGGAGCTCGCCGACCTCGAGGCGCTGTCCAACCAGCTCTCGCAGGGCTACGCAGGCGCCTCGCTGGCCGACGTCGACGAGGAACTGCTCGAGCGCGCGCTGGGCCGGTCGGCCGCCGACGACCTCGCCGCCCTGCGGCAGCTGGAGCGCGAGCTGGAGCGCCAGGGCTACCTCAACCGGTCCGGCGGCACGCTGGAGCTCTCCCCGAAGGCCGTGCGCCGGCTGGGCGCGACCGCGCTGCGCCGAGTCTTCGCCCAGCTCGACGCCACCGGCCGCGGCGAGCACGACGTCGCCGACGCCGGCGCTGCCGGGGAGCTCACCGGCAGCTCGCGGGAATGGCGGTTCGGCGACGAGCAGCCGCTGGACGTCGTCCGCACGGTGAAGAACGCCGTGCTGCGGACGGCGGGCGCGCCACGAACGGACGGCCGTGTGCGCATCGCCGTCGAGGACTTCGAGGTGGTGGAGACCGAGCGGCGGACCGGAGCCGCCGTCGCCCTGCTGGTCGACCTCTCCTACTCGATGGCGCTGCGCGGGACGTGGGGCGCGGCCAAGTCGACGGCGATGGCGCTCCACTCGCTGGTGACCACGCGGTTCCCGCAGGACGCGATCGAGATCATCGGCTTCTCCTCCACCGCGCAGGTGCTCCGCCCGGAGACCCTCGCCGAGCTGTCGGTGGACACGCTGCAGGGCACCAACCTGCAGCACGGGCTGATGCTCGCCCGGCGCTTCCTGGCCCGGCACCGGGACGCCGAGCCGGTGGTGCTGGTGGTCACCGACGGGGAGCCCACGGCCCACCTCGAGGACGACGGGACGCCGTTCTTCTGCTGGCCGCCGATGCCGGAGACGATCGCGCGCACGGTGGCCGAGGTGGAACGCGTCGCCCGGTCCGGCGCCACGGTGAACGTCTTCGCGCTCGACCCCGACCCGGGGCTCGTCCACTTCGTGCACGACCTCACGCAGCGGGCCGGCGGGCGGGTGTTCCAGCCCGACACCGAGCGCCTCGGCGAGTACGTCGTCGCAGATTATCTGCGCACCCGGAGGGGGCGGCGATCCCGGTGAGGCCTGCTCCCGGGGCCCGGCCCGAGCGTGCGAGGGCTGGGGAGGAGCAGGTCCTTCTGCTGCGCACCCGCCGCGGCCGCCGCGCCCGCTGAGCGAGGTCCTCGCCGGGCCGCCCCCGCCCAGGCATAGGAGGCTATGCCTACGTCTGCGCGGTCGAAACCGTATGCACAGCCTCCTATGCCCGGTCCCCCGGCAGCGGGTGCGAGCCGCTCGAGCTGATACCGGGGATCAGGCCGGCGCGGAAGGCGTTGACGAAGAGCCGGAAGTCGTCCTGCGTCCGGCGCGCGTAGGAGTGCGCGAAGTCGACCAGGTCGCCGACGAACTCGTCCCGCCGGTCGCCGACCATCTCGGAGATCGCGTCCTCGGTCTGGAACGGCACCAGCGTGTGGTCGCTGTCGGCGTCCCCGACACAGTGCAGCTTCGCGGTGGCGCGGCCGAGCTGGACCATGACCGGGGCGATGTCCTCCGGCTCGGTGAGGTCCTCCCAGTCCAGGTCCAGCTCGTAGGGCGACAGCTCGGCGACGACGAAGCCGCGGCCGTCGATCTCGGTGTAGCCGAGGAACTGCGAGGTGTTGGCCTGCAGCGACCGCTGGCTCAGCGCCGTCCGGTGGCCCTCGTTCTCGAAGTAGGCCCGGATCTCCGGATCGGTCACCACCCGGCTGGGTGCGGGCACGTTGCCCTGCTTCAGCGACAGGACGACGTCGTTCTCCAGCGCCTGGTCGTACCCCTCGAGCAGCACGTTGTAGGCCGGCAGCCCGGCGCTGCCGATGCCGAAGCCACCGGTGCCGATGACGTCCTTGACGTCGTAGGTGACCTCCCTGCGGCGCTGGCCCTTGGGCACCGTCTCGCGGTACCGCTCCAGGGCGGCCAGCACCCGCTCCCGCTCGTCGTCCTCCAGCCGGCGGTTGCGCGGGCGGTCGGCGAACCGCCGGTGGTAGCCCTCGATCACCGTCATGCGCTCCAGCAGCCCGAGCCGGGTGCGCGTGGTGGTCTCGTGGATGACCTCGCGCACCGCGCCCTCGGTGTTGTCGGCCAGCAGCGCGAACGAGCGGTCCTCGTCCGACCGCCGGAAGGCCTCCACCTGGTCCAGGTAGGCGTGCAGGTAGCCGGTCAGCAGCTCCCCGATGACCTCGTCGCCCAGCGCCTTGCGCCACGCCAGCAGTGCGAAGCTGGCCGCGAACCGGCGGAGGTCCCAGCTCACGTGGCCCAGGTAGGCCTCGTCGAAGTCGTTGACGTCGAAGACGATCCGGCCGGCGCTGTCCATGTACGTACCGAAGTTCTCCGCGTGCAGGTCGCCCTGGATCCACACGCGCGACGTCCGCTCGTCGCACCAGCGGTCCTCCGACGTCGCCATGTCCGCGTAGAACAGAGGCGCGCTGCCCCGGTAGAAGGCGAACGGATCGGCCGCCATCTTCCGGAACTTGGTGCGGAAGGCGTCGGCATCGGCCTCCATGAGGTCGCCGAAGGCGTCGACGAGGACGTCGACGATCTGCCGCGCCCGGTCGTCGTCGGATGTGGGATGGATCACACCAGCGAGGGAGGAGGCCACAGGTTGCACCGTAGGCGGCCGATAACGTCAGTGGTGCCACGACAGCGCCGAACAGGGACGGAGGGACCATGACGCGTACCGACACGGCCCGACGGCTCGCCACCGGCGCCGCCTACGGCGGCGGCGGGGTCGGGATCGCCGGCGCTGCCCTGGTCGCCCTGCTCCGCGAGGAGGCCCGCGCCGCCCGCCGCAAGGTCGATGCCCGCACCGACAAGAGCAACCCGCCCTCGGGCGACGGCATCTACGGGCGGGGAGGCGGCACGGCGATCGTGCTGGCGGTCCTCGGTGACTCCAGCGCGGTGGGTCTGGGCGTCCAGCGCGCCGCCGAGACCCCGGGAGTGCTGGTCGCCGCCGGGCTGGCCGAGCTCGCCGAGCGCCCCGTCCGGCTGGTGGGGCTGGCCAAGTCCGGTGCCCGTGCCGCCGACCTCGAGGTGCAGGTCGACCGTGCGCTGGCCGAGCAGCCCACGGTCGCGGTCATCATGATCGGCGCGAACGACGTCACCGCCCGCACGCCCACCTCGGTCTCCGTCGGCCACCTCACCGACGCAGTACGCCGGCTGACCGCGGCCGGCTGCGAGGTCGTCGTCGGCACCTGCCCGGATCTCGGGACCATCCGGCCCATCGCCCAGCCCCTGCGCACGCTGGCCCGCCGGTGGAGCCGCCAGATGGCCGCCGCCCAGACGATCGCCGTCGTCGAGGCCGGCGGGCGCACCGTGTCCCTCGGCTCGCTGCTCGGTCCGGCGTTCGCCTCCGACTCCAGCATGTTCAGCGTCGACGAGTTCCACCCCAGCGCAGCCGGGTACGCGGCGGCGGCGGCGGCCCTGCTGCCCTCGGTCGCCGACGCGGTCGGCGTGTGGCCCGCCCGCGCCGACCGGAGGCTGCGGGGACTTCGCCGCGAGACCGTGCGTCCCGTGGCCCGCGCCGCGGCGCGCGCGGCCAACCGCCCCGGCACCGAGGTGCAGGCGGCCGAGATCGGCGGCTCCGACACCGGCCCGTGGGGGCCCTGGGCGCTGCTGCGCCGACGCCGGCCGACGGAGATGCCGACACCGGAGCAGGCCGAGCACGCGGAGTCGGCCGCGGAGGCTCCGGTCGCCGACTGATGAGCGTGACCCACACCACACCGATGTACCGACGGGCCGGGCCGGGATCCGCCGCAGGGCAGCCGGGGTACTTTCCGGAGTGACCTACGTCCGGCGAACCGCGTCGGACCCACCTCATCGTGGAGGACCCATGCCCGAAGCCGTCATCGTCGCGACCGCACGCTCCCCCATCGGCCGCGCCTTCAAGGGTTCGCTCAAGGACATGCGCCCCGACGACCTGGCCGCCGCCGTCGTCCGGGCCGCCCTGGACAAGGTGCCCTCGCTCGACCCGACCGACATCGACGACCTGATGCTCGGCTGCGGCCTCCCCGGCGGCGAGCAGGGCTTCAACATGGGCCGCGTCGTCAGCGTGCTCCTCGGCATGGATCACCTGCCCGGCACGACGATCACCCGGTACTGCTCCTCGTCGCTGCAGACCACCCGCATGGCCCTGCACGCGATCAAGGCCGGCGAGGGCGACGTCTTCATCTCCGCGGGCGTCGAGACCGTCTCCCGCTTCGTGAAGGGCAACAGCGACGCGATCCCCGACACGAAGAACCCGGTGTTCGCCGACGCCCAGTCCCGCGTGGCCAAGGTCGCCGAGAGCGGCGCCGACTCGTGGACCGACCCGCGGGAGCACGGCGACATCCCGGACGTCTACATCGCCATGGGACAGACCGCCGAGAACCTGGCGCTGCTCAAGGGCGTCACCCGCGAGGAGATGGACGAATTCGCCGTCCGCAGCCAGAACCTCGCCGAGGAGTCGATCGACAACGGCTTCTGGGAGCGGGAGATCGTCCCGATCACCACGCCCGACGGCACCGTCGTCACCAAGGACGACGGCCCGCGGCCGGGCACCACGCTCGAGGGCATCTCCGGCCTCAAGCCGGTCTTCCGCCCCGACGGCCGGATCACCGCCGGCAATGCCTGCCCGCTCAACGACGGCGCGTCGGCGGTCATCGTCATGAGCGACACCAAGGCGCGCGAGCTGGGTCTCACCCCGCTGGCCCGCGTGGTCTCCACCGCGGTCACCGGCCTGTCGCCGGAGATCATGGGCTACGGCCCGGTCGACGCCTCCCGCCTGGCGCTGAAGCGGGCCGGCATGACCATCGACGACATCGACCTGGTCGAGATCAACGAGGCGTTCGCCGCGCAGGTCATCCCGAGCTACCGCGACCTGGACATCGACATCGACAAGCTGAACGTGCACGGTGGCGCCATCGCCGTCGGGCACCCGTTCGGCAGCACCGGCGCCCGGATCACCGGCACGCTGATCAACGGGCTGCAGACCAAGGACAAGACCTACGGTCTGGAGACGATGTGCGTCGGCGGGGGCATGGGCATGGCGATGGTGCTGGAGCGCCTCTCCTGATCTGAGGCCGCGCCGTCGATCATCGGCGGGTGGCTGGTCGACACGCCGTCGACTGCAGCCACTCGCCGATGATCAGCACGATCCAGCCGCCAGAACGAACAGTGGCCCGGCCCCCTCGCGGGGACCGGGCCACTGTCACGTTCTTGGCCCCCTGCAGGGCCCCGCCGCGAGCCTGCGAGCGGTGGGGGGCAGGGGGTCCTTCTACTCGTCCTGGAAGTAGGACAGCAGCCGCAGGATCTCGATGTACAGCCAGATGACGGTCACGAGCAGACCGAAGGCGACGTACCAGGCGAACTTCGCCGGGGCGCCGCGGCGGATCGCCTCGTCGGCCATGTCGAAGTCGAGCAGCAGCGTGAACGCCGCCACACCGATCACGAGCAGGCTGAACCCGATGGCCAGCGGGCCGCCGTCGCGCAGCCCCAGGCCGCCCGGGGTGAAGAAGCTGGCGACGAGGTTGACCACGATCAGCGCCAGCACGCCGATCAGCGCACCGACGATCCAGCGCGTCAGCTTCGGCGTCACCCGGATCGCACCGGTCTTGTAGACCACGAGCATCCCGGCGAAGACACCGAAGGTGCCGATCAGCGCCTGCACGACGATGCCCGGGTAGAGGTTGTTGAACACCTCGCTGATCGCACCGAGGGCGACGCCGTAGAGCGCACCGTAGGACAGCGTCGCGACCGGGTTGGCGATCTGCTTGAACGCGATCACCAGGCCGAGCACGAAGGCGACCAGCACCGCCGGGAGCGCCAGGCCCAGTCCCGCGTCACCCGGGATGGCCCAGGTGGCCGCGGCGGCCAGGACGGTCACCAGGAAGGACAGGCCGGTCTTGGTGACGACGTCGTCCATCGTCATGTAGCGGGTCGCGGGCGTCGTGCCGTACGGGGACGGCGCGGTGTACGCGTCCTGCTGCGGCGCGGGGGCGCCGTACTGGGTCGGGGCACCGTACTGGGGCGCGCCGTGCTGCGGCGCGTTGCCCCAACCGGCGTACTGCTGGCCGGGGCCGGCGTTCCCGAACCCGCGGCTGAACGCCGGGTTCTTACTGGGCATCGTCATCTCCTCGAGGTGACATCTGGGTCGTGGAGCCAACTTGGTGCACTCCACTCGGTCAGGTCAACGCCCGACACGCCCGAACCGTTCCACGGTCCCCGAACCCCACTCCCGGGTGCCCTGCTGACGGGCGGGGCGAGGGGCTGCGGTCGAGCTCGTGCGCCACCGGACGCCACCCGGCCGCGACCAGCTCGTCGGTCTTCCAGCGGGGAAGGGGGTGCGCAGCCGGTCAGGGGGTGCGCAGCCGGTCAGGGGGTGCGCAGCCGGGGTCCAGCGCTCCCACGAGGTGGCTCGGTCTCGGTCCCGGCGGTGGGCGGTTCCCACGGGTGGTCGCCAACGGCCATGGCGGCACGGAGAGCCGGGACGCCGCGGACGTGGGCGTCGCTGTGCCCCCGGTCGGGTTCGAACCGACACTGGAACCCTTTTAAGGGGCCTGCCTCTGCCAGTTGGGCTACGGGGGCCCGGAGGCACGCTAATGGGTCCACACCGCGACGGCAGCGGCGCCGTCCCATCTGGGGAAGGGACGGCGCCGCCGGCCGGTCAGGCGCTATTGGTCACCCCTGGTCAGGACTCCTCACCGTGGTC
>NZ_JASNNW010000030.1 GCF_030165005.1 Blastococcus capsensis | reverse complement strand
AGGCGGGCGGGGGGGCGGCGCCCCCCCCCGCCCCCCCCCCCCCCGGCCCCGGGGGGGGGGGGGGGGGGGGGGGCGCCCCCCCCCCCCCGGCCGGTCAGGCGCTATTGGTCACCCCTGGTCAGGACTCCTCACCGTGGTCGTGGTCGTGGTCGTGCTCGAGGCCACCACCCTCGCCACCGCCCGGCGCGAGCCGGTACTCCCGCTCCTCCGGGTCACCGGCGTAGGTGCCGCCGGGGACCTGCTGACCGGCCACACCGTTCACGGCCTGCGTCGTGTAGGCCAGCGTGAGGATCGAGTAGGCGATCGCATCGGCGTTCTGGTCCAAGGCGTCGAAATCCAGGTTCGAGATGTCGTCGCACTCCTGGTGGTAGCACTTGTCGTAGGCCACCCCGGCCTCGCCGCCGTACGCCTCGGCCTGGTACGGCTTCTTGACGCCCTCGGCACCGGTGAACAGGCCACCGGACGGGATGCCCGCCAGCGCGAACGCCTGGTAGTCGCTGCGCCCGCTGAATTCGGTGCCCTCGTAGTAGAGCTCACGCGACTCGTAGAAGTCCTCGAAGACGTACTCGATCTGCGCCGAGCCCTCGGGAACGGTGAAGTCGGCGTCGAACGAGGACTGGTCGCCGTCGTAGATGAACCGGGCGAAGTTCGGCGAGCCGACCATGTCGAAGTTCAGGTACAGGCCGATCCGGTCGCGCTCGGCGTCGCTGAGCGAGTCGACGTAGTGCGTCGACCCGATCAGGCCGAGCTCCTCGGCGCCCCACCAGGCGAAGCGGACGGTGTTGGCCGGCTTGACCTTGGCGATGTTCTCGGCGACCTCGAGGATCGCCGCGCTGCCGCTGCCGTTGTCGTTGATGCCCGGGCCCGCGGCCACCGAGTCCAGGTGCGCGCCGGCCATGACGACGTTGTCGGAGCTGCGGCCGGGGAGCTCGGCGAAGACGTTCTCCGTCTCGCGGATCTCGCTGACGGTGTCGGTCGAGAGATCGACCTTCGTCCCGAGCAGCGCGGGGCCGAGGTCGGGGGTCGTGCCGACCACCGGGATGGTCACGCCCGGGGCGCCCAGTGTCCCGTTCAGCAGGCCGGGCGCGTTGTTGTACACGACGACGCCCGTGGCGCCGGCCTTCTCCGCGTTCTGCGCCTTCTGCGCGAAGGTGCACCCGCCGCGCTGGATCACGGCGACGTCCCCCGGCAGGAAGCCGGCGAAATCAGCCTCGGCGCAGCCCAGTGCGCCTGCCGGCGCGGTCGCCGTGGCGTCCACGACGTCCCCGCTACCCGAGTACGTCATGTCGCGGAAGTCGGTGCCGTAGACGAAGGTGCGGTCGCCGCTGAACGTCGGCTCGGAGAGCACTTGGTAGTAGGGGAACTCGAACGCCTGCCGGGTCACCGCGTAGCCGGCGGCCTCGAGGCGCTGCTGCACGTAGTCGGCCGAGGCGTCGTAGCCCGGGGTGCCCGAGGCCCGCGTGCCGCCATTGGCGTCGGCGACCGCCTGCAGCGCCTCCAGGTGCTCCGTGACGCCGTCGACGGTGACGCACTCCAGCAGCTTGGCGACGGTGTTGTTGTTCCGGTTGTCACAGCCCGGGCTGGCTGCGGCGGCCGGGATGCTGGTGGCGACGCTGCCGGCCAGCGCCAGCATTCCCGCCGCCGAGGCGGCGACCAGCCGCGAGCGACGGGGTGCAGTGGATGGGGTCATGGAAGAGAGGGCCTCCTTCGCGGTGGCGTGCGCTGCGTTGCGCACACCCGAACGCACCCTCAGTGAGGGACCACACGGTGTCAACCTCTTGACACGGTCGGTCAGCTGTGCAGCACGCGATGATCCGCGGCCGCAGCGTCACGCCGCAGCGCGTCTCTCACCATCGGACCCGCGGCGATCACGGACGGTCAGGACCAGAGCGTCGCTCCCCTGGCGCATCACCCTCGGCGGCGGGCGCCGCTCGTCCCGACCGGGCGACGACGGGCTCCGATCCGGCCAGCTCCGTCGCACGGGACAGCACGGCGTCCAGCATCGGCTCGGTGAGCTTGCCGGTGAAAGTGTTCTGCTGGCTGACGTGGTAGCTGCCCAGCAAGGTCAGCGGGCCGTGCGGCCCCTCCAGCGCCACCTCCACGCCGTGCCCGAACGCCGGCCGCGGCCGGGGCAGCGCGTACCCGGCGGCCGCGAGCACCGGCCACAGCGCGGTCCAGCCGAACCCACCGAGCACCACGATGACCCGGAGCCGGGGCAGCAGCTGCAGCTCGCGGGCCAGCCACGGCGAGCAGGTGTCCCTCTCCTCCGGGGTCGGGGCGTTGGCCGGCGGCGCGCAGCGGACCGACGCGGCGACCCGGACGTCGGCGAGCTCCAGCCCGTCACCGATGTGCGTGGAGGTGGGCTGGTTCGCCAGCCCGGCGCGCCAGAGGGCGGCGAAGATCCAGTCCCCGCTGCGGTCGCCGGTGAAGACGCGGCCGGTCCGGTTGCCGCCGTGCGCGGCCGGCGCCAGCCCGACGACGGCGATCCGAGCGTCGGCCGGGCCGAGACCCGGGACCGGCCGGCCCCAGTAGTCCTGGTCCCGGAACGAGGCCCGCTTGACCCGGGCGACCTCCTCCCGCCAGGCGACCAACCGGGGGCAGGCATAGCAGCCGGAGATCCGGTCGTCGAGCACGGCGAGGTCGCGGACCGCACGGGCCGCCCGGGCCACACCGGCCGGGGTACGGGTGACGGGGAAGCCCCCGGCGTCTACAGGCACCGGACGGCCCCGATGCAGTAGAAGGTCCCCGTCCTGCTCACCACTCGCAAGCTCGTGGCGAGCCTCGGGACGGGGCCTGGGCGTGGGGGCATCGGGGTCCTT
Source organism: Blastococcus capsensis (assembly GCF_030165005.1). Lineage (GTDB taxonomy): Bacteria > Actinomycetota > Actinomycetes > Mycobacteriales > Geodermatophilaceae > Blastococcus > Blastococcus capsensis. The sequence goes on along the minus strand of NZ_JASNNW010000030.1, from coordinate 11,778 downwards.
CGACTATGCCTGGGCACGGCCCAGCCGCAGGGCGATGCCGTCGAGGATGTCGTGCTCGCTCACCGCCACCTCGGGCAACCCGAACTCGTCCATCAGCACGCGCAGGATCAGCGCCCCGGCACCGATCACGTCGACCCGGCCGGGGTGCATGACCGGGGAGGCGGCGCGGCGCTCGCGGGTGGCCGCCAGCAGGTCGGCCGAGACCTGCCGCACGTCGCCGACCGGGATGCGCGACCCGTGGATCGCCTCGGAGTCGTAGGTGGGCAGGTCCAGGGCGAGCGCCGCGACGGTGGTCACCGAGCCGGCCAGGCCGACCAGGCTCGCCGCCCGGTCCACCGGCACCGCGCCGACGACGTCGGCCAGCGCGGCCCGGATGTCGCGCTCGGCCAGGGCCACCTGCTCGGCGGCCGGCGGGTCGTCGCGGAGGTGCCGCTCGGTGAGCCGCACGCAACCGATGTCGACCGACCGCGCGGCGACCACCCCGGCGGCGTTCCCCAGCACGAACTCGGTGGAACCGCCCCCGATGTCGACCACCAGGTACGGCGGCCGGGGCGGCTGCAGCGCGTGGGCCGCGGCCGCGGCGTCGACCGAGCCGGTGGCGCCGAGGAAGGACAGCTCCGCTTCCTCCCGGCCGGTGACCACGTCGGGCAACCGGCCGAGGGTGGCCCGCACCATATCCTCGAAGTCGGCGCGGTTGGCCGCATCGCGGGTGGCGCTGGTGGCGACCATCCGGATCTCGGTCGCGCCCAGCTCGCGGGCCTGGATCGCGTACTCGGCGAGCACCAGGCGGGTGCGCTCGATCGCCTCGGGCGCGAGCCGGCCGGTGGCGTCGACCCCCTGACCCAGCCGCACGACCTCCATCCGGCGGAGCTGGTCGGTGTGCGCCCCGGTGGGGGGCACGTCGGCCACCAGGAGGCGGATGGAGTTGGTGCCGCAGTCGATCGCCGCGACCCGCGTCATGCGCCGGCCTCGCCGCTGCAGCCCTGACTCGGCTCGACTCCGCCCTCGTTCCGCTCCTCGGTCGCTGGCGCTCCCTGCGATGCTCGCTCGGACGTCGCTCTCGCGTCGGGCCGGGCGCAGGGGCCCTTGGCCCACCACTCCCCCATGCCCTCGACCGCGCGGTCGCCGATCGGGTTCACCCCGGGCCCGGCCGCCAGCGCGTGACCGGCCAGGGCGTGCAGGCACTTGACCCGGTCCGGCATCCCTCCGGCGGTGGCCCGGGTGGGCAGCACGTCGCGGACGTTCCGGGTGGCGAGGTACGCCTCGTGCGCGGCCCGGTAGCCCTCGGCCAGCTCCGGGTCCGTGGCCAGCTCGTCCTGCCACTCCCGCATCCGGCCGGCCGACTCCAGCCGGCTGGCGGCGGCCGAGGCCCGCGGGCAGGTCAGGTAGTACAGCGTGGGGAACGGCGTGCCGTCCTCCAGCCGCGGCGAGGTCTCCACGACGTCGGGCTGCCCGCACGGGCAGCGGTGCGCCACGGCCACCAGCGCCCGCGGGGAGCGGCCCAGCTGCCGGGCGACGACCTCGCGGTCCTCCGGGCTCACCGGCTCGCTCACTCCGCCGCCCCTTCCGTACCGGGCTGGTCCGGTCGGCCCGCTGCATCCGCATCGGCCACCGACCGCATCAGCCCCTCGTACCAGGACACCGGCTCGGGCTCCGCTGCGGCGGCGGCCAGCGTGCCGGCGTCGCCCTCGACGACCTCACCGTCGACGACGATCACCAGCCGGTCACCGGGCAGCACGTAGGAGAGCCGCTCCCGCGCCTGCCGCTCGGTGTAGACGGGATCGGACTGCCGGTCCAGTTCGGCCTCCAGCTCGGCGGCCCGCTGGTCCAGCGTCTCTCCCTCGGCCACGAGCCGGGCCAGTTCCGCCTGTCCGGCCAGGTACTGGCGGATCGGGCCGGCCAGGGTGAGGGCGAGCAGCAGCACCAGTCCGACCAGGACCACGGCGCGGCCGGTGAACAGCGGCCGGTGACGGGCCGCCGCCGACGTGGCGGGACGCCGTTCGGGGCGGCGGTTGGGACGCCGCCGCCCGGGCCGGCTCGATGCGCCCGACCGCAGGCCGGTGCGCACCGGGCGGGTGGTGTGGACGCGCGGCACCCGCCCGGTGGCGCGCCGTCCGTCCCCTCCGCCGCGCCGGCCCGGAACGTTGCTCATCGGCCGCTGATCAAGCCTTCAGCCGCGGGAAGGCCGACGCGCCGGCGTAGCGGGCGGCGTCGTCGAGCTCCTCCTCGATGCGAAGGAGCTGGTTGTACTTGGCGACGCGCTCGCTGCGGGCCGGGGCACCGGTCTTGATCTGCCCGCAGTCGGTGGCGACGGCGAGGTCGGCGATGGTGGTGTCCTCGGTCTCGCCGGAGCGGTGGCTCATCATCGACCGGTAGCCGTTGCGGTGGGCGAGGTTGACCGCGTCGAGGGTCTCGGTCAGCGTGCCGATCTGGTTCACCTTGACCAGCAGCGCGTTGGCGGCGCCCCGGGCGATGCCGTCGGCCAGCCGGCTCGGGTTGGTGACGAACAGGTCGTCGCCGACGATCTGCACGCGGTCGCCGAGGGCGGCGGTCATCGCGATCCAGCCGTCCCAGTCCTCCTCCGAGAGCGGGTCCTCGATGGAGACGATCGGGTAGGCGTCGACCAGGCCGCGGTAGTAGTCGACCAGGTACTCCGCGGAACGGGACTGGCCCTCGAAGTCGTAGCCACCGTCGCTGTGGAACTCGGTCGCGGCCACGTCGAGGGCGAACGCGATGTCCGAGCCGGGCGTGTAGCCGGCCTTGTCGACCGCCTCGGCGATCAGGTCGAGGGCGTCGCGGTTGCTCGGGAGGTCGGGGGCGAAACCGCCCTCGTCGCCCAGGCCGGTGGAGAGCCCGCGGCCCTTCAGCACCGCCTTGAGCGCGTGGTAGGTCTCGGTGCCCATGGCCAGCGCCTCGGCGAAGCTGCCGGCACCTACGGGCGCGATCATGAACTCCTGGACGTCGACGTTGCTGTCGGCGTGGGCGCCACCGTTGAGGATGTTCATCATCGGCACGGGCAGCAGGTGCGCGGACGGGCCGCCCACGTAGCGGAACAGCGGCAGGCCGGTGGAGTCGGCAGCGGCCCGCGCGACGGCGAGGCTGACGCCGAGGATGGCGTTGGCACCCAGCCGCGACTTGTCCGGCGTGCCGTCGAGGTCGAGCAGGCGCTGGTCGACCAGCCGCTGCTCGGTGGCCTCGTAGCCGACCAGCTCGGGGCCGATGACGTCGAGGACGCCGTCGACGGCCTTGGTCACGCCCTTGCCGCCGTAGCGCTCGCCGCCGTCGCGCAGCTCCACGGCCTCGAAGGCACCCGTGGAGGCCCCGCTGGGCACGGCGGCCCGGGCGATCGTCCCGTCGTCGAGGGCGACCTCGACCTCAACGGTGGGGTTTCCGCGCGAGTCCAGGATCTCCCGCGCGCCTACGGCATCGATGCTCGGCACGGGGGCAGCCTAACCAGCTCCCCGGGAAGCGCTCACCCGCCGAGCGCTAAAAGGGCGGAAGATCGAGGTCGGTCCCGAAGCGGGGGGCGTGGCTGAGGAGCACCTCGCCGTTCGGCATGGTGATCGCCAGCCCTCCGTCGTCAGCCTCGTCGAAGGACCAGCCGGGAGCCTGGTGCTTGAGCCGGTGATGATGCTCGCACTGGCAGCACAGATTGTGGTGTGCGGTCGGCCCTGCGGGCCACTCCTTTCGATGGTCGAGGTCACAGGTCCGCGCCCGAGCGCGGCACCCCGGAAACCTGCAGCGCCGGTCGCGCAGCCGCACGAACCGGTCGAGTTCGGCGCCGGGGGTGTAGCCGACGGTCTCCGGAGGTGGCCCGAGGGCCTCACCGCGGCGGACAGCCGCGGCGTCGGTGAGCGCGACCAGGCTGCCGCGCAACTGATCGACGATCGCGATGTGCGGCCGGTGCGCCAGGCCGGTGCCGCTGACGTCGCGGAGCCCGATCAGCGCACCGAGGTCAAGAACGGAACGCAGCTCACCGTCTGTCCACACCCCGTCGCGGATCGCCCGTGCGGCTCCGGCCAGCCCCTCGCGGACGGCGACCTCGTGCCGTGCCGCGGCCAGCGCCAGCCACTCGGTCAGGGTCCGGTCCGCCACGGGCGTGGTCCCGGGCGCCCGCGCAGTCGAGGACTCTCCGGCCGGTGGAGGAGACGCCGGGTCACCGGGCGGAGCCGGGGCCCGATCGGCGTCGGGTGGCCGCGCCGGCGGAGGGGTCGCGTCCGACGAGCCGACGTCCGGCAGGTCCGCGTCCGGCCCGTCCACGCCCGGCGGACGGATCCGGGCTCCGGTGGCGGCGAGGTCCGTGACGTTCGCCTCCGTGGCCGGCTCCTGTTCGAGCTCGTCGAGCTGGGGTTCCGGGCGAGGCATCAGCCCGAAGGCGTAGCCCAGTTCGCGCACCATCTCCGCCGGCACCAGGTGCCCTTCGACCTGCCCGGGCTCACCGCCGCCCAGCATCGTCTCCAGGGTCGCCACCAGCGTGAGGGCGATCGTCACCGGAGGCATGCCGTACTCGCCCGGCCGCAGGACCAGGTCCTGCAGACAGTCGGCCATGCGCTGCTGCTTGGTTCGTTCATCGCCGTCCACGCGGGCCTGCTCGGCGTAGGCCTCCAGCGAGCGGTAGATCGCTGCGGCGGCCGGCAACGGCAGGTCGATGGCGACCGTGCCCGTGCCGTCCCGGCGGTCGTGCAGGCGCACGCCACGCTGCCGGACTGCCGCGACCAGCTTGCGGGCGGCTGCGTCGGCGTCCTTGCGGAGCATGATCCGCCGCGCGCAGTCGCCCAGCTGGGGCGGCGTCTTGCTACCCAGGAGGCCGAGCACGTGCGTCTCGATGTCGGCGCGCAGGTCGCCGTCCTCGACTGGCCCGACGACGTCCACCATCCGGCGGGCGTGCGCGGGCGTCAGCTCCCCGCGGGCCAGCAGCGCGAGGGTGCGCGGCAGCCGCTCGACGAGCACGAGCGATTCCACCAGCTGCGCGCTGGCCGCCGCGGTACTGATCCGCAGCGTCGGCGCCACCTCGTCGACCGCCCACTCGCTCACCTCGGTGAGCACGGCCGGACGGGCGGCACGCGTGGCCGCCGACATCGCTCCCTGCTCGCCAGGACGCCGGTCGAGCAGCGCGGCGGGGCGACAACGGGCGAACTCGGCCAGCGCGGTCGCGACCACGGCCGACAACCGAGCGATCGCCCGCGTGGCGGCCGCAGCCCTCGCCAGCGGTTCGACTCCCGCGTCCAGCACCCGTCTCAGCTCGGCGTACTCCGCCGCGATGGCATCGACATCGGGCCGGGGACCGGGGTCAGCGGTGCGCGTGCTGCCCATGCCGTCCGCCTCGTGCCGGGACCTCGGGGAGCGGACCCACTGCACGCCCGAGCGCAGCCCCGGGCAGATGACATCGACGACGTACAGCTCGCCGTCGCCCTGCGGCATCAGGTCGACGTCGAGCCGTTCCAACAGGGCGGCAAGACCGTGTTCGAGCAGCGACGAGGCGGCGCCCTCCGGCGCCTCCGACTCGCCAACATTATCGAACATGCGTTCGATACTAGTGCAGAGTTGCCGACCTGACCAGCTGAAATCTCCCGGATGGACGGTCAGCGGCATCGGGATGCGGCGGAGGGCCCCTGCCTGCGGTCGGCCGCGGCACCACCCGGCCGGGTGGGTCAGCCCCGGGCGCGGTCGGCCGCCGCCGCGTCCAGCTCGCCGGCGTACCGGCGGACCGCCTCGCGCAGCGCGTCCTCGGCGTCCCAGCCCCGGGCCTCGGCCGCCGCGACGACGGCGAGCAGCCGCTCCCCCAGCTCCTCCGGGCTCGTCGCGGCCAGCTCGGCCGGGGCCGGGGTGGGGAGACCGGCCCGGCCGGCCCGGCGGACCAGCGCCGCGCCCCACGAGGCCGCCGGCTGCGAGCGGGAGACCCCCTCGGTCGGCGAGCGGCGCTGCTTCTCGGCCTGCTTGATCTCCTCCCAGCCGGCCTCGACCTGCGCGACATCGCGTGGGCCGGCATCGCCGAACACGTGCGGGTGCCGGCGGACCAGCTTGTCCACCAGGTCACCGGCCACGTCGTCCACGTCGAACCGGCGCGACGCCCCCGCCTCTGCCGCGACCCGGGCGTGGAAGACCACCTGTAGCAGCACGTCGCCCAGCTCCTCGCGCATCGCGGCCAGGTCGTCGTCGACGATCGCGTCGTAGGCCTCGTGCGCCTCCTCCAGCAGGTACCCACGCAGCGAGGCGTGCGTCTGCTCGGCGTCCCAGGGACAGCCGCCGGGCGAGCGCAGCCGGTCCATGACCGCGACGACGTCGAGCAACCGGGCCCCCGCCGGCTCCGGTGCGCCGTCGACCGTCTCCGGCCCCGCAACCGGCTCACCGGCGGGCGTCAGCAGCACGACGTCGCCGGTCAGGGCGCCGGCGGCGGCTACGTCGGGGACGTCGGTGACGGAAAAGCCCTCGGCACGCAGCGCCTCGGCCGCGCCGCCGGCACCCGGCAGCGCGGCCAGCGGCCCGCCCGCGGACACCGCCCGCCAGCCGGCCGGGCTCAACAGGCCGGGGAGACGGGGGCTGACGGTGACGGCGAGGGCGACGGGCACCCGATCAGTCTGCCGAAGGAACGCGGAGCTGCGACGCGGCGGCCGGCTCCTCCAGGATCCGCACGACACCACCGTCACCGGGCGGCGCCAGCCGGCCCTCGTCCAGGACGCCGTACCGGGGGTTGACGGTGATGCCGAGATCGGCCCGCACCTCGTCCAGCAACGGCTGCACCGCCGCCTCCACCGCCCCGAAGGCCTCGCTCTCCAGCTGGGGCCGGAGCTCCTCGAAGGACGGGTAGACCGTGCCGGCCCGGAATCCGACGACCACACCACCGGCCTCCGGCACCGGGACGGCGAACGCGGTGCCCGGGGCGGCCGCGGCGAACTGCCCGGCCAGCGCAGAGGGCAACTCCTCCGCCGCCCGCCGCTCCAGGGTGGGCAGCGTGTACGGCCCCGGGAACCCGGCGGCCAGCTCGGCGTAGGCGGACGGGTCCGCGGTGAGCTGCGCGACCAGCTCGTCCGCCGCGGCCTGGTCGGGCACGGTGATGTAACCGAACTCGAGCTGCGCCAGCTCCTCGCGGACCTCCTCGTAGCGCGCCCGCAGCGCCGCGGTGTCCAGCGCCTCCGCGCCGCCCTCTGCCTCGGCGATCTCCCGGCGCACCAGCTGCTGGCGCACGTTCTCCCGGACGTCGGCGCGGCTGACCCCCTGCTGCGCCAGCTGGTCGTAGACGGCCTGGGGGTCGTCGCCACCCAGGAGCTCCTCGATCCGGCGGTTCACCTCGCGGTCGGTGACCTGCACGCCGTAGCGCTCCGCGGCGGCGTCGTGGACGGCGCCCTCCAGGAGCAGCCCCAGCACCGCGCGGGTGAGCTCGTCGTCCCGGCCCACGGCCGACGCCGCGACGTCCTCGTCGGCCAGCCGGTCCCCGACGGCCGACTCCAGCTCCGCGACGGTGATCTGCTCGTCCCCGACGTAGGCGGCGACGTCGGGGGCCGAGCGGCACCCGGCCAACGCGACGGCGACCAGGAACACAGCGGCACACGAGCGGGCAGCGCGGCGGATCAGCACGCCGGGCAGACTCCCACACCGCATGTGACGCGCGCCGCACGCCGCCCCGGATGGGCTCGGGGTCCGTCAGGCGGCGACCACACAGCCGACCACACAGCCGCCTTCCGCGCCGCGCTCCGCTCCTCGCTCGCTGGCGCTCGCTGCGATGCTCACTCCCTGTCGGCGCCGGCCTCGCTGCGATGCTCCCGCGGCTGTCAGGCGGCTCGGGGCTGCTCCTGGCCGGCGCGCCGCCCCGCTTGCTGGTGCTCCAGCCGCGCGACGTCGCGCAACGGCGTCCGGCGGTCGGGCCCGACCGGCACCTTCAGCGAGATCGTCTGCACCGCGGCCTTGTACGACGCACCCTCGGCGAGCCGGGCCAGCCGCATCTGCTTGGACTCCGGCAGGTCCACCTGGCCGACGCGGATCGCCCGCCCCTGCAACGACACCTCGGTGATCCCCAGCGCCCGCATGGCCACCCGGAACCGGGCGACGGCGAGCAGGTTCACCACCGGCGCCGGCGGCGCGCCGTACCGGTCGGTGAGCTCGTCGAGCACCGCCTGGGCCTGCTCCTCGTCCTGGATGGAGGCGACCTTGCGGTAGGCCTCCATCCGCAGCCGCTCACCGGGCACGTAGTCGTGCGGCAGGTGCGCGTCGACCGGCAGGTCGACCCGCACCTCGACCGGCTCGGCCGGCGCCTCCTCACCGCTGACCTGGGCGCGGTAGTCGGCGACCGCCTCGCCGACCAGCCGGACGTAGAGGTCGAAGCCGACACCGGCGATGTGCCCGGACTGCTCGCCGCCCAGCAGATTGCCCGAGCCGCGGATCTCCAGGTCCTTCATCGCCACCGCCATGCCGGCGCCGAGGTCGGTGTTGTGCGCGATCGTGGTGAGCCGGTCGACCGAGGTCTCGGTCAGCGTCCGCGTCGGGTCGTAGGTGAAGTAGGCGTAGGCGCGCTCCCGCCCCCGGCCGACGCGGCCGCGGATCTGGTGCAGCTGAGAGAGGCCGAAGGTGTCGGCGCGGTCGACGATCAGCGTGTTGGCGTTCGGGATGTCCAGGCCGGACTCGACGATCGTCGTCGCGACCAGGACGTCGTACTCCTTCTCCCAGAAGCCGACCATGATCCGCTCGAGTTCGTGCTCCTTCATCTGGCCGTGCCCGACGGCGATCCGGGCCTCGGGCACCAGGGAGCGGATCTTCGCCGCGGCCTTGTCGATCGACTGCACCCGGTTGTGGATCACGAACACCTGGCCGTCGCGCAGCAGCTCCCGGCGGATTGCGGCGGCCATCTGCTTGTCGTTCCAGGCGCCCACGTAGGTGAGCACCGGGTGCCGCTCCTCCGGCGGGGTGAGGATCGTCGACATCTCGCGGATGCCGGTGAGGCTCATCTCCAGCGTGCGCGGGATCGGGGTGGCCGACATCGACAGGACGTCGACCGCCGTCCGCATCGTCTTCAGGTACTCCTTGTGCTCGACGCCGAAGCGCTGCTCCTCGTCGACGATGACCAGGCCCACATCCTTCCAGCGGGTGCTGGGCTGCAGCAGCCGGTGGGTGCCGACGAGGACGTCGATCTTCCCGTCGGCGAGCTCGGCCAGGATCTGCCGGGTCTCGGCGTCGGACTGGAAGCGGGAGAGCACCTTCACCGTCACCGGGAACTGCGCGAAGCGCTCGGAGAAGGTCTTGAAGTGCTGGTTGGCCAGCAGCGTCGTCGGCACCAGGACGGCGACCTGCTTGCCGTCCTGCACCGCCTTGAACGCCGCCCGGACGGCGATCTCGGTCTTCCCGTAGCCGACGTCGCCGCAGATGATCCGGTCCATCGGCACCGAATGCTCCATGTCGGCCTTGACCTCGTCGATCGCGGCGAGCTGGTCGGGCGTCTCCTGGAACGGGAAGGCGTCCTCCAGCTCACGCTGCCAGACCGTGTCGGGGCCGAAGGAGTGGCCCTTGGTGGCCATGCGGGCCGAGTACAGCCGGATCAGCTCACCGGCGATCTGCTTGACCGCCTTGCGCGCCTTGGCCTTGGTGTTCTTCCAGTCGGCGCCGCCGAGCTTGGACAGCGCCGGTGACTCGCCGCCGACGTAGCGGGTGAGCTGGTCGAGGGAGTCGGTGGGCACGAACAGCCGGTCCGGCGGCTGGTTCTTGCGTGACGGGGCGTACTCCACGATCAGGTAGTCGCGCTGTCCGCCGTTGACCGTGCGGCTGATCATCTCGATGTAGCGGCCGACACCGTGCTGCTCGTGCACGACGAGGTCGCCGGGCTGCAGCTGCACCAGGTCGACGGCGTTCCGCCGGCGGGCCGGCATCTTCACCGCGTCACGCATCGAGGTGCCGCGCTGCCCGGTGAGGTCGTGCTCGGTGAGCAGCGCCAGACCCACGCCGGGGAAGGCGAACCCGGCCTCCAGATTGCCCTGGGTGACGTGGATGAGCCCCGACTCGGGTGCCGCGCCGAGGTCGGGCACCAGCCGGACTCCGAGATCCGCCTCGCCGAACTGGTCGGCAGCGCGCTGCGCGGGCCCCGGCCCGGCGAAGGTGACGACGGCCCGCCAGCCCTGCCGCTGCCAGCCGCGCATCTGCTCCACGGCCCGGTCCTGGTCGCCGTGGAACCGCTCCACCGTGGTGGCGTCGAGAGTGACGGAGGTGTCGTCGTCGCCGAGCGTGAAGGCCCCGGTGGTCCACCACGGGAGCCCGCGGGCACGCGTGGCGGCCTCGACGTCGGCGAGGTCGCGGAACGACGACGCCCCCAGGTCGAGCGGAGCCTCCCCCGCCTCACCGGCGGTCGCCCAGGAGGCGGCGAGGAACTCCTCGGCGGTGCGCACCAGGTCGGCGGCGCGGCTGCGCACCCGCTCGGGGTCGCAGACCAGCACGTGGGTGCCGGCCGGCAGCAGCTCGGTGAGCAGCTGCAGCTGCCCCGGCACGAGCACCGGGGTCAGCGACTCCATGCCCTCCACGGCGATCCCCTCGGCCAGCTTGCCGAGGATCTCCAGCAGTCCGGGGTGCTCGACCGCCAGCGCCGCGGCCCGGGCGCGAACCTCCTCGGTCAGCAGCAGTTCGCGGCAGGGCGGCGCCCACAGCCGGTCGGGCCGTTCGTCGAGTGAGCGCTGGTCGGCGGCGGAGAAGTAGCGCAACTCGTCGACCTCGTCGCCCCAGAACTCCACGCGCACGGGGTGCGGCTCGGTGGGCGGGAAGACGTCGAGCAGCCCACCGCGCACGGCGAACTCCCCACGCTTCTCGACCAGCTCGACGCGGGTGTAGGCGGCGTCGGAGAGCGCCCGCGCGATGTCGTCGAGCTCCGCGCCGTCGCCGGGCTTCAGCTCCACCGGCACCAGGTCGCCCAGCCCCGGAGCCAGCGGCTGCAGCACGCTCCGGACGGGTGCGACCAGCACGTCGATCGTGCCGTTCGCGCCCGGGTGGGTCAGGTCGCGCAGCACGGCCAGCCGGCGCCCGACGGTGTCCGCCCGCGGGCTCATCCGCTCGTGCGGCAGCGTCTCCCAGGCCGGGAAGGTCTCGATCCGCCGCTCGGGGAGGAAGCAGCGCAGCAGGTCCGCGGTCGCGTCGGCGTCCCGCTCGCCGGCGGTGACCACCAGCACGGGGACGCCGGCGCCCCCCGAGCGTGCGGCGAGAACCGCGGCGACGAGCGGCTGCACCGGCGGTGGTGCGGTGACGGCCAGGGAGGCGCTCCCGGCGGCGGCGGCGACGCGGCGCATCGCCGGATCGGTGAGGACGACGTCCAGCACGCCGCGCAAGGTCACGGTGAGTCCACTCCTGAGCAGGTCGGCCGGCCGCGCAGGCGCCGCCTCCTGCGGCGGGGGCCGACTGCCCACGGTAGCGCGGACCCGGAACTGCTGCCGACGCGATCACTCCGGCTCTGACACCTCACTCGGCCAGCGCACGACCGTGCCGGGCCATCCAGCCCGCGACCGGTGTTGCACTGTGCGGCCACCGGTCGCCGAGCGACCCCCGCAGCAGCCGTTCCAGGCCGCCGCGCCACCGCCGCGGGAGGGCCCTCTTCCCGGTTGCCCGCACGGACATGCCTTGGGACCGGTCCCCGGAGCGATCCGCTCCTCGGAACCGGTCCCGAGGGACCCGCTCAGGTCACACGGTCACCGTGCGGCAGCCCAGCAGCGGGTTGGTCGACCCGCCCCCCGCGTTGATCGCATAGGCACACACCTGGTGCGACCCGGCCACCAACGTCGCCGACCAGCCGAAGCCGTGATCGTCCCCGGCCGC
>NZ_JASNNW010000029.1 GCF_030165005.1 Blastococcus capsensis | reverse complement strand
CCAGGCGTACCCGTAGCTGGTCACGCAGCGCGTCGTGGAGGCGAGCCCAGGCTCCGCTGCGCACCCAGCGGGTGAAGGTGTCCCAGACCGTGGAGCGGGGTGGGAACTCGCGGGGCAGTTCACGCCAGGTGATTCCGCCTCTGACCAGGTAGAAGATGGCGTCCACGAGCAGGCGGCGGTCGTGCTTCTCCGAGCGGCCACCGCGCCCGGCGGCGTTGCCCGGCGGCGGCAGCAGCGGCTCGATGAGCGCCCACTGGGCGTCGGTGGTCGCCGAGGACGGATACACCTGGCAGCGCGGAAGCCCCGATCGCCGGTCGCTACCGGTGGTGCTGTTGGCCGGGCAGGACGCACACGTGCAAGTCGGGGAAGATGACACCAGGACTCCTGGTAGGTGGTGGCGTAGACACCTACCGCCCTACCAGGAGTCCGCCTTCCCGCCCGCGCGGACACGCCCAGTTCCCGGACACGCTCTGAGAGCGCAACATGAGCAATGGAAGTCGGGAGCGAGTCGGGTTCTCACCCTCCCACCCCGCGGAAGTCGAAGACCCCTGACCGGCGGAATTGCTGGTGAGAGGCACGATTTGGCTTCCCCGACTGGACTTGAACCAGTAACCCTGCGTTGACGACCAGTCGATCGCCCAGGTCGCGAGGAGCTTCGGGTGGATCACGCCGGGCACCCGGCCGCCGCGGCGGTGCACCGCCATGGTCACCGCGTCGACGACCGGGGCGGTCTTGCGGTGGGCCCGGTCGGCCTTGACCCAGTTGCCCAACCTCGTGTCGTTCATCTGCAGGTCACGAGCCACTTCGGCGACCGTCTTGCCGGTCGCTTTCACCAACTCCACGGCCTGCTCCCGGAACTCGGGGGATAACTTGCTTGGTCGGCCCATCACGACCCCTTCCTTGGGCTGAAAGCCCAAGGAAGGGGTCGTCCGAAGCGGGTCAACTCCACCATGGGCCGGGTCGGAGCATGCGCGGACAACGCCGCCATGGAGTCCTCTCCAGCCTGCTGCAGAAGAACGTCCTCAACCGCCAGCGCTGGGCCATCCGCGAGCAGCTACGCCTGGCGATCGTCGTCTGGATCGAGAAGACCTACCACCGCCGCCGACGCCAGGACACCCTCGGCCGCATGACCCACATCGAATTCGAGGCACTGGCCAAGGCCGCTCACGCGGCCTCATTCCACCTACCGCACAGAGTCAACTGAAGTCTGGGCAGTCCCAAGAGCCCGAAATCGCCGACGCTCTACCCCTTCGACAATGGGATCTTTTCGGCAGGCTTCTAGAGCAGTGTGCGCGCCTCCAACGCGAAGGCCAGCCTCAGCCGTGCACGGGGGTCGTGCAGATCCGCTCCCGTCAGTTCCGCGATGCGGGCGATCCGGTGCTTCACGGTGTTGTAGTGAATGAAGAGGCGCCGCGCGGCCTCCGCTCCGTTCCCCACGCCAAGGTAGGCCGCCAACGTGCCGCACAGGTCGCCGCCGACCTCGGCGTCGTATGCGACGAGGGATCCGATCTCTCGCTCCACGAATTCCCTCAGCAGTTCACCAGGGACAGCGAGGAGCAGCCGCTCGAGCGCCAGATCGTCGTTCCGGACGACGTCCCTGCCGGTGACTCCGGCGATGCGCAGTGCGGCCCGGGCCGAAGCGTGACTGCCTGCTAGGTCTTTCGGCTCCTGCGCCATGGAACCGACTGCGACGATGACCGCGTCCGGTCCGAGTTCGAGCAGTGTTCTCCGCCAGCGCTCCTCGAGTGTGGGTTTCCCCAGGCCGCGCCCAACGGCTGCGCTGGTGGGTGGCTCCCGGACCGGCACCACGGCGACGACTTCCTGCCCGCGCGACCATGCCAGCGCGCCAGAGGGCAGCGTCCGCCGTGCAGCCCCCGCGATCTGCGCGTCCGACAACTCCGCCGAACACTGCCCGATCAGCACCACGTGTGGACCGCTGAGGTCCCAGCCGAAGAGACGGGACCGCTGCTGCAGCATCGGCTCGTCGATGCTCGGGCCTGTCACCAGCTCCTCGAGGAACAGCGCCCGCAGCCGCCGATCCAGTTCGAGGCTCGCCAGCGCCTGAGCGATGTGCATTCCTGCGGCGAAGCAGGCCTGACGGATGAGCCGGCGGTGCCCCAGGGTCGGCTCGTCCGACCCACCAACGAGGATCCGGCCCCGCTGAGCGCCGGCCACGGTGATGGGAAAAACCCATGGGCTGGTCTCCGGGATGCCGCCGGATTGCCCGGCGTTCGACTCGCTCCGGGGCGTTCCTCGCCCGAGCACGATGTCCTCGTGGTCGACCATGGTGACCTCGCGGTCCAGCGTCACTGCGAGCGTGCGGGCGATCTCCTCCAGCCCACCCCCGGTGAGAGCGATGCCCGTCAACCGCTCCCTGATGACCTCCGCACCACCCGGTTCGGCGCCGTACTCGGCCAGTACGACGGCGAGCACAGCCCCGATCACCTCGTTGAAGGAGGTGTGATCGGGCAATACGAGGACGGGGAACTGCAGGCGTTCGGCCTCGCTGAGCAACCGATCCGGCAGCCTCCCCAGGTAGCGCAGAGGTTTGATGGCGAGCGCGGCCAGCCCCCGGGAGACCAGGGCAGGGAGCATCTCCACCAACCGCTCGGGCCGTTCGTGCACGGGATAGCCGGTGGTCAGCAGGAGTTCGCCTTCTTTGACGTACGCCTCGATGTCGGGCACCTCCATGACGTTCGCACCGGACACGACACGGTCCAGGCCGGCCTCGCCCGCCACGACGTAGGCCCCGTGGAGCGGCGCCAGGGTCAGAACCTCCCGCACGGTCACGGTGCTCACGCGTACCTCCTTGTCCCTTCCGGACATCCTCCGCCTGGAAGACGGTCCGATTCGGATGCTGCCAATCGACCTCGTCCTCCCTACATTCGGGGGCGTGCCAAGCCTGCCACTCGCGGCTCCTGAGCGGGTTCGCATCCCGACCGGCCAGCCCCCCTGGGAGGCTGCGCCGGCCTGGCACGTCGTCCATGTCGGACAGTCGGCAGCCATTCTCCGGTCCGCGCCCGGCGGTCCGGGCCAGCGACTGCTGGGGGTGACGTCCCCGGGCCGCGGCCTCGTGCCGGGCGGCGTGTGCCTGCCGGACGAGCACTCTTTCGCTGCGGTGACCGCCACATTGGCCGGTTCTTCCCAAGGACCTGCGGAGGTGGACTTCGGCGCGTGGCGCGCCATCCCTTCGGACGGGATCTTCAGGGTCGACCTGCGCATCCGGCCGGCCGCCGTCGATCCCCGCGCCGTACGTCGACTCGTCGCCCTGCTCCGCGCGGACCAGGTCGGGTCCGGCGCCGTCGATGACGTCATGGACCCGCGGCCGTCACGGGCACTGGCCGGTCCGCTGCTGCGCGCGGCGCTCGCCGCCGACGGGGAGCGGGTCACGCACCTGCTGTCCCGGCTCGTCGGCGCCGGACCGGGGGCGACCCCCGCCGGTGACGACGTCATCGTGGGCGTGCTGGCGGGGCTGGACGCGGCCACGGGATCCCTGCTCCCCGGGTCCGCCGCCCACGCCGCGCGGGCGCTGCTCGGCGACCGGCTCCGCCCGCTGTTCGGCCGGACGACGACCATCTCCCGCCACGACCTCACCGCGGCGATCGCGGGCGAGTTCGGTGAGCACGTCCACCTGCTGGTCGCCGCGCTCTCCGACCCGGCGGCGGCGCCGGCCGCCGTCGCGGGGGCGCGCAACCGGGGCGCCACCTCGGGGGTGGATCTCGCCACCGGGGTGGCGGGCTCGCTGGCCGCGCTCGTCCCTCGCCCGACCCGCCGACGCACGGAACCGACCCCGGAACCGACCCCACAGAGGAGTAGTGCATGAGCTCACCCCATACCGAGACGCTGCAGGCCAAGGTCTTCCCCCGCCTGTACCGGGACTCGGTCGCCCTGATGGCGCTCGCCTCGAGCATCGAGAAGCGGGAGGGGGTGCTCCGTGCCGGAGCAGTGATGGCCACCCCGGGCAACCTCGAGATCCTGGGCCGCTCACAGATGCTGCCGCCCGACCTCACCGCCGCCCCCGACGACCTGGTCCTCGTCGTGCGGGCCGCCGACGAGGCGACGGCGACCGATGCCCTGGAGGCGGCCGAGGCCGGCCTCACATCCGCCGAGCAGCGCGGTGGCGGCTCGTCGACGGAGGTCGCCCCCCAGACCATCGCCGAGGGACTTGACGTCACCGGCGAGGCCACGCTCGCGACCGTCTCCACGCCCGGCACCTACGCGCCGGTGGTCGTCGAGCAGGCGCTCCGGCAGGGGCTGCACGTCTTCTGCTTCTCGGACAACGTGTCGCTGCAGGACGAGGTCCGGCTCAAGCGCATGGCGGTCGACCGCCGGCTGCTGCTCATGGGGCCCGACTGCGGCACCGCCGTCCTCGACGGGGTCCCGCTCGGCTTCGCCAACGCCGTCCGTTCCGGCCCCGTGGCGATCGTCGCGGCCTCCGGTACGGGAGCCCAGGAGGTGTCCTGCTTGCTGGACGCCGCCGGTTCGGGGATCTCGCAGCTCATCGGGGTCGGCGGCCGAGACCTGTCCGGCCAGGTCGGCGGCCTCATGACGAACCTGGCGCTGGACCTGGTCGCCGCGGACGACGCGAGCGAGATCGTCGTCGTCGTCTCCAAGCCGCCGGCGCCCGAGGTGGCCGAGCGGCTGCTGGCGCGGCTCGAACGGCTGGGCAAGCCCGTGGTGGCCTGCCTGCTCGGCGAGGCCGATGCCGACGGACCGGTGGCGGTCCGCGGCACCCTGGAGGGTGGAGCCGCCGCGGCCGCCGCACTCGCCAAGAAGCCGTTGACCCTCCCGCGCGATGGCGGGGACGAGGATGGCTCGTCCACTCCCCTGCCGGGCCGAGTCCTGGGGCTCTATACCGGAGGCACGCTGGCCTCCGAGGCCAAGGTCGTGCTGGGCCGGGCGGGCGTGCAGGCCGAGATCCTGGATCTGGGCGACGACCAGTACACCGCCGGCCGTCCCCATCCCATGATCGATCCGTCGGCGCGAGCCGACCGGGTCGCCGAGGCCGGCGCCCAGCGCGACGTCGGCCTGGTCCTGGTCGACCTCGTCCTCGGGTTCGGCGCGAGCGCCGATCCGGCCACCCCACTGGCCGATGCCGTGCGCAGCGCCCGCACGACGGCCGCCGCCGACGGCCGCGACCTCGTCGTCGTCGGGTCGGTCTGCGGTACCGCCGCGGATCCGCAGGACATCGCCGCGCAGCGCCGGATCCTGCGGGAAGCCGGCGTCGTGCTCCAGCCGTCCAACGCCGCCGCGGCGCGCTACGCCGTGGCCCGCGTGACCGGCTCCCTGACCACCGAGTCCACCCAGTTGCACAGTCAGGAGACCGCATGATCACCGGAGGAGTTCGGGTGCTCAACGTCGGGTTGCCGCTCATCGTCGAGGGCGTGCCCGCCGCCGACGTCGTCCAGCTCGACTGGCGCCCCCCTGCATTCGGGGACGCGGAGGCGGCCCGCAGCGCCGTCAGCCTCGACGACGAGCTGACCCGGCAGGCCAACGAACGTGCCATCGCCGCCGTGCACGCGGTCCGCCCGCGGCTGGTGCGGGTCCGCTCGGCGCGCGAGGTCGTGCCGGGCATCGCCGAGGGACGGACCCTCCTGCACGCCGGGCCACCGATCGAGGTGGCGCGCATGTGCGGCCCGATGCTGGGCGCGCTCATCGGGGCGGCGCTGTTCGAGGGCTGGGCATCGGACGCCGAGGACGCCGAGGCGCAGCTGCGGTCCGGGCGGATCCCCGTGTCCCCCTGCCATCACTCCGGCGCGGTCGGGCCGATGGCCGGCGTGCTGGCGCCCTCCATGCCGGTGTTCGTCGTGGAGGACGGCGGACGCCAGGCCTTCACCTCACTCAACGAGGGGCTGGGCAAGGTGCTGCGCTTCGGCGCCTTCGACGACGAGGTCATCACCCGCCTGACGTGGATGCGGGACGTCCTCGGCCCGGTCCTGGACGAGGCCCTCCGCGGCCGCGAGCCGGTCGACGTGACGGCGTTGTTCGGCCAGGCGCTGGCGATGGGCGACGAGGGGCACAACCGCAACGTCGCGGCGACGAGCCTGCTGACCCGCCGCCTGGCTCCCGTCCTCGCCGGGCTGCCCCGCGGCGTCGAGGTGCTGCAGTTCCTCGCGGGCAACGACCACTTCGCGCTGAACCTGTCGATGGCCGGAGCCAAGCTCGCCCTGGACGCCGCGGTCGGCATCGAGCACTCGACGCTGGTCACGGCCATGGCACGCAACGGCGTCGAGTTCGGGCTCCGGGTGGCCGGCACCGGCGAGCGGTGGTTCACCGCGCCGGTCGGCCCGGCGGACGGTCTGTTCTTCCCCGGGTACGGCATCGAGGACGCCAACCCCGATCTCGGCGACTCCGCCATCACCGAGACGCTGGGCATCGGCGGATTCGCCATGGCGGCGTCCCCGGCGATCACCCGGTTCGTCGGCGGCACCCCGGACGACGCCCTGGCCACGACCCGCTCGATGCGGCGCATCACGCTGGCCCCGCACCCGGCGTTCCCGCTGCCACCGTTGAACTTCGCGGGCAGCCCGAGCGGCATCGACGTGCTCAAGGTCCTCGACACCGGCGTCCTCCCGGTCATCAACACCGGCATCGCGCACCGCGAGGCCGGGGTCGGTCAGATCGGCGCCGGCATCGTGACGGCACCCCCGGAGGTCTTCGTGCAGGCCGTGGCCGCCCTGCACGACGCGAGGAGCGCCCGATGAGCCGCACCGCACTGGTCGCCATCGGGGGCAACGCCCTCGTGCTCGACGGGGAGCCGGGCTCGGTCCCTCTCCAGCAGGAGCGTGCCGCGGCCTTCGCGGACCAGGTCGCCGAACTCGTGGCGGACGGGTGGACGGTGCTGGTCAGCCACGGCAACGGGCCGCAGGTCGGCTTCATCCTGCGCCGGGGCGAGCTCGTCGCCCCCGAGGCCGGCATCGAAGGGCTGCCCGACCTCCCGCTCTGGCTGGCCGTCGCCGACTCCCAGGGCGGCATCGGCCACCTGCTCGCGATCGCGATCGACTCCGCGCTGGACCGACGTGGTGTGAGTACACGCGCGGTGGGCGTGCTCACGCACGCGGAGATCGACCCGGACGATCCGGCGTTCGCCGCCCCGGCCAAGCCGATCGGCTCTCCTATGAAGGCCGAGGTCGCCCGGCTGCGGGCGGCGCAAGAAGGCTGGTCGGTCACCGAGACGTCGCCGGGTATCTTCCGGCGCGTGGTGGCCAGTCCCCATCCCCGCCGCATCATCGAAGCCGACCAGATCCGCGCCCTGGCCAGCAGCGGGGCCGTCGTGATCGCCGCGGGCGGCGGTGGCATTCCGGTGGTGCAGACCGAGCAGGGGTGGCAGAGCGTGGATGCGGTCATCGACAAGGACCGCGCGTCCGCCGTCCTGGCGGCCACCGTCGACGTGGACACGCTGGTGCTCGTCACCGGCGTGGACCAGGTCTACGTCGGCTTCGGTACCCCCGGCCAGCGGGCGCTGGCCGACGTGAGCGCGACGGAGATGCGCGGTCATGTCGAGGCCGGGGAGTTCCCCGCCGGGTCGATGGGCCCGAAGGTCGAATCCGCGCTGCAGTTCCTGCAGGACGGCGGCCAGCGCGCCGTCATCACCTCACTGCCGAAGCTGCGTGAGGCCCTCGCGGGCCAGGCAGGGACCCACATCACCGCGCCGGCCGGGCAGGCTCCGGCCGAGTCGCCGGGAGCCGCTCGATGAGGCAACAGGAGAACACCATGATCACGGTCCAGGCCGAGCCCCACCCCTACGTGTTCGACGCGGCGCGCGTCGCGCTGCTGTGCATCGACTTCCAGCGGGACTTCGTCGAGGCCGGGGGATTCGGAGAGTCACTGGGCAACGACGTGTCCCGGCTGCGCAGCACCATCGAGCCCACCCGAGCCGTGCTGTCCGCTTTCCGGGAGCGCGGCCTGACCGTCATCCACACCCGGGAAGGGCACCGTCCCGACCTGACCGACCTGTTCCCGGCCAAGCGGGACCGCGGCAACCCGACGCTGCGGATCGGCGACGAAGGGCCCATGGGTCGGCTGCTCGTGCGCGGCTCGGCCGGTCACGACATCGTCCCCGAGCTCGCCCCCCAGCCGGGCGAGGTCCTGCTGGACAAGCCTGGCAAGGGCTCCTTCTACGCCACCGACCTGGAGACGATCCTCCGGGCACGGGGCATCACGCACCTGGTCGTCACCGGCGTGACCACCGAGGTGTGCGTCCAGTCCACGGTGCGAGAGGCGAACGACCGCGGCTTCGAGTCGCTCGTCCTCTCGGACTGCACCGGGTCGTACTTCCCCGAGTTCCATGCCTCGGCCCTGGCGATGTTCGCCGCCCAGGGCGGGATCGTCGGCTGGGTCGGCACGTCCGCCGATCTGCTGAGCGCGCTGGACCGGTCCCCCGTACAGACGGAGAACGTGAGATGAGCGAGAAGGTCGGAGCGACGAGCGGCACCCGGCCCGACGTGGCCAAGTGGTGGGTCAAGGGCGACTGGAACGGCCTGTTCGGCCTCGGCACCAACGTTCTGCTGAACGTCATCGTGCTCACCGGGCTGTGCCTGGCCGTCGTGCAGATCCCCGCCGACACCGTGTACGGGCGCATCCTGCCGGCGCTGGGCATCGCCCTGCCCCTGGGCAACATCTGGTACGCGTTCCTGGCCCGGCGGCTGGCCCGGCGCGAGCAACGCAGCGACGTGACGGCGCTGCCGTACGGCCCGAGCGTCCCGCACACGTTCATCGTGGTGTTCGTCGTCATGCTGCCGGTGCTGCTGGCCACCGGCGATGCGCTGACCGCCTGGCGGGCCGGTCTGGCGTGGGCCTTCATCATCGGCTGCATCGTGCTGCTCGGCGCGGTGTTCGGGCCGTACATCCGCCGCTGGACCCCGCGGGCGGCGCTGCTCGGCGCGCTCGCCGGTATCTCGATCACCTTCATCTCGATGAGCCCGGCCGCGCAGATGTGGCAGGCGCCGTGGATCGCGTTCATCGCGCTGGCGTTCATCCTGGTCGGCTGGCTGGGCAGCCGGCAGATGCCCTTCGGCGTCCCGGTGGGTCTGCTCGCCGTCCTGGTCGCCACGGCGGTGGCCTGGATCGGCGTGCTCGCCGGCTGGTCGGGCATCCTGCAGCCGAGCGCGGTCGCCGAGTCCATCTCCGACCTCGCGTTGCGGCTGCCGTTCCCGACCGGGGACGTGATCACCGGGCTGCAGGACATCGCTCCGCTGCTGGCCTCGGCCATCCCGCTCGGCATCTACAACTTCACCGAGGGCATGACGAACGTGGAGTCTGCGGCCGCCGCGGGTGACCGCTACTCGGTGCGGCAGGTGCTATCGGCCGACGGGCTGGGCGCGGTGATCGGTTCGTTCCTCGGATCACCGTTCCCGCCGGCCGTCTACATCGGCCACCCGGGGTGGAAGCAGGTCGGCGGGCGCATCGGCTACTCACTGGTGACCGGGATCGTGGTCGCCGTCGTGGCCTTCACCGGGTTGGTCGGCACCTTCCTGGCGATCTTCCCGATGCAGGCGCTGGTGCCGGTGCTGCTCTACATCGGTTTGGTGATCGGCGCCCAGGCGTTCAACGTCAGCGCGCGCCGGTACGCCCCGGCCATCGTGCTGGCGATGCTGCCGAGCCTGGCCGAGTGGGCGACCGGGCAGATCGACAACGCCCTGGCCGCCGCGGGCACGGACGCCGGCACCGTCGGCGTCGCCACACTGGTCGAGAACGGCGTGGTCTACGACGGGCTCAAGCTGCTCGGGCAGGGGGCCGTGCTCGTCGGCATCGTCCTCGGCGCGATCGCCTGCTTCGTCATCGATCGGAAGATGTACGCGGCGGCGGTCACCGCCGCCGTCGGGGCGGTGCTGTCGTTCGTCGGGCTGATCAATGCGCTGGAAGTCGGCATCAACGCGTCCCCTGCGGTCACCCTCGGGTACGTCTTCCTCGCCGTGATCCTGGCCTACTTCGGCTGGCAGGGGCGCAACGACGACGACGGGGTCCTGGACGACGAGTTGCTGTTCGTCAACGGCACGCTCATGCGCGGCCTGGAGCTGCACGGCAACCTGGCCGGCGCGGAACTGCTCGAGGAGACCGCGACCGCGCCGAAGTACCGGGTGCACACCATCGGCGACGTGCACCCGGGCATGTACCAGGTCAACGATGGCGAGCAGGGCGCGTCGATCTCGGGGGAGCTCTACCAGATCCCCATCGAGGTGTTGCTCAAGGTGATCGAGGGTGAGCCCCCCGGCCTGTATCGCGGCCCCGTCGAACTGATCGACGGACGCGTGGTGCCAGGGATCCTCTACGCCCGCGAGATGGCCGAAGCCCATCCGGAGATCACCGCGCACGGAGGCTGGCGCCAGTACCGCGCCACGGTGGCACCGTCGGCGCACTGATCTGTTGCTACGCATGGGCGCGGCCTTCGATGGTGATGCCATCGAAGGCCGTGCCCGTCAGCTCGACCGCGCGGTCGCTGGTCCGGAACAACTCGACGAGTCGTCAGGTCTCTGCCGCCGTGAGTGCGCGCGGCGCGCGCCTACCACCGCTGATCTTGGCGGTCGAGTCGCGCACCGGATTCACCGCGATGGCGCGCCGTCCTGGATCGCCAGTGCGAACGTCCCGGAGAGGCACGCCCGCGCTGTCTTGGCCGCACCCGGTCCGCTGCTCTCGGCGATGGCGGACAGCGCCTGGCCCACCACGCCGGGAATCACCTCGCGGCCGCACAGCTGACCGAAGGTCGGCTTGACCTGCTTGCTGACCACCGACCGGTAGGTGCGCTGTGTGCCGGTCGACCAGCCCTGGTGGGCCTCCACCCAGGCATCGGCCGACGTGACCATTCGCGTCGCGGAAGTGACCGCACCCATACCGCCGGGCGCTTGGCGGCCGGTCAGCTCGGCCTTCAGCGCCCGCTCGGCCGCTGCCCGGGATGGGCCCGTCTTGGACACCAGCCGGACCCGGCCGTCGAAGTCCCGGAACTTCGCCCTGACCTCGACTTGACCGCTGGGCTGCGCGATGAAGAGGACCCTGCCGTACGTGCGAGCGGGAGCGGTGGCCGACCCACGGCATCCTCCTCATCCGTTCCGGATGTCCAAAGGATGCCCGACGGGTCCGGGTCAGGTCATGGAAAAAGGCTCCGGTCAGCGAACTCGCTGGCCAGAGCCCTGGTTGCGCTCCCCCGATTGGACTCGAACCAATAACCCTGCGATTAACAGTCGCATGCTCTGCCAATTGAGCTACGGGGGATCAGCGGTGCGACCCGCTGGCCCGACGAGAGTACCCCACGCTCAGGACGGGTCCGCGTGCGGCTCGCAGGCGGCGAAGCGTTGTGCGCCACAGGTAGCGTGTCCGTCGTTCACCGCCCGTACACCCTGGAGGTTCCCCGTGGCCAAGCTGTCGTTCCTCGCCGGATTCGGTGCTGGCTACGTGCTCGGGGCACGGGCCGGCCGCGAGCGTTACGAGCAGATCCGTCGCGCCTGGGAACAGGCCAAGGACGACCCGCGCCTGCAGAGCATCGCCGGCATGGCCCAGGCCAAGGCCGACGACGCCGTCTCCACGCTCAAGGCCCAGCTGGGCAGCGAGCCCCCGCGCTGAGCGTGCGCCCGGCTCAGTCGGGCTGTTCCGCGGCCAGCGCCTCGGCGAGCTTCCGCCGCGCCGTCTCCCGGGCCACCGGGTCGTCGCGTTGGCCGTCGTCGTCGAAGACCACCGTCCACTCCCGGGCGGCCTGACCGGGCACCCGGCGGGCCACCAGGAGCAGTCCGCCCTGGCCGGGGAGCGGCACCCGCCGGCTGGTCACGATGGTCTGGTCCACCCGCCGGCGCACGATCGCGGGCAGGTCACCGGCGTCGGTGAGCACGTGCCGCACCACGGGCAGCCGGGCCTGCACGCCCGGCTCCACCTCGGTCAGCGGGGTGACGTCGAACGTGCCGCCGCCGGTGGTGGCGGCCCAGCGGGCGTGCCCCACCTCGTGCCACGGCAGCAGGTCGTCACCCTCCGCCGCACCGACCCGGCGCAGGCCGCGCGAGGTGGCGGCCAGCCAGCCGGCGTCGCGGGCGAGCACGCCCCACGCCAGCACCTGCTCGTCCGGATCGGCCGCCACCGCCGCCCGCACCGCCTCGGGTGGCCGCGCGAACCGTCGCCGGACCTGGTCGAGAAAGCTCATCCGAGACCACCGATGGCCCGCTTGCGCAACGAGATGGCCAGCTGCTCGAGGTCCATCAGCTGCTTGAACGCCTTCATGTAGTCGTCGGCCTGCTCGACGGGGTTCATTCGCTGCAGCCGCCCCTTGAGCGCGGCGATCTCCCGCACCGTCGCCATCTCCTGGAGCCGGGCCATGATCGCGTTGACGTACGTCGGATCCGGCTCGCCGGTGACCGACCGCATCGGCTCCACCGCCAGGGCCGTGAGCAGCGCGCGGGCGCTCTCCTGCCCGCAGTGCGCGGCGACCTCGTCCAGCCAGGCCGGCCCGGTGACGGCCGCGGAGGCCGCACCGCCGGCCCCGGCCACCGCCGCGGCCACGGCGGCGTAGTCGGGGTCGGTGTAGGCGCTCGGCGGGACGCCGTCGAAGGCGGGGCCCGCGTACTCCGGCGTCTGCAGCGCGGCCTTGACCGCCTCCCGCTCGACGGCGATCGCGGCATCGTCCGGGGTCCGCTTGGGTGCGCGCGACCGGCCCCGGGGCGCGGCTCCTCCCCCGTCACCGGTGAGTCGCCGGACGCGCTCGAGCACCTCGGCCTCGTCGGTGTTGCCGATCATCCCGGCGAGTTCCCGGGCGTAGGCCGGCCGCAACGCGTGGTCCTTGATGCCGGCCACCAACGGCACCGTCTTCTCGAGCGCGGCCACCCGGCCCTCGACGGTGTTCAGGTCGTAGCCGGCCAGCGTCGTCTTGAGCACGAACGCGATGAGCGGGGCGCGACGGGCGACGAGGTCGCGGACGGCGGCGTCGCCGTGCTCCTGCCTCAGCTCGCACGGGTCGCGCCCCTCCGACTCCACGGCGACGAACGTCTGCCCGACGAACCGCTGGTCCTCGGCGAAGGTCTTCATCGCCGCGGCCTGGCCGGCCGCGTCGCCGTCGAAGGTGTAGACCACCTCGCCACGGAACTCGTCCTGGTCCATCAGCAGCCGGCGGAGCACGCCGATGTGCTCGGCACCGAACGCGGTGCCGCAGGAGGCCACCGCCGTCGTCACACCGGCCAGGTGGCAGGCCATCACGTCGGTGTAACCCTCGACGACGACGGCCTGGTGCCGCTTGGCGATGTCGCGCTTGGCGCGGTCGATGCCGTAGAGGACGCTGCTCTTCTTGTAGAGCGGGGTCTCCGGGGTGTTGAGGTACTTGGGGCCCGGGTCGTCGTCCATGAGCTTGCGGGCGCCGAAGCCGATGACGTCGCCGGTGATGTCCCGGATCGGCCACACCAGCCGCCGGTGGAACCGGTCGATCAGCGTGCCGCGCGAGGACTCCTTGGCCAGGCCGCCGGTGACCAGCTCGGCCTGGCTGAAGCCCTTGGCGCGCAGGTGCCGGGTGAGCGCGTCCCAGCCGCCGGGCGCGTAGCCGCAGCCGAAGTCGAGCGCGACCTGCCGGTCGAAGGCGCGGTCGGCGAGGAACTGGCGGGCGGGCGCGGCCTCCGGGCTGCCCAGCTGCTCGGCGTAGAAGGCGGCCGCGGCGGTGTTGGCCGAGACCAGCCGTGCCCGCTGGCCGACCGAGGCCCGGTCGGGGCCCGCAGTCGGGCGGCCGCCGTCGTCCTCGTACTTGAGCTCGACGTTGGCGCGATTGGCCAGCAGTTCGACGGCCTCAGAAAAGGAGAGATGGTCGATCTGCTGAACAAAAGAAATGACATCGCCGCCTACCCCACACCCGAAACAATGAAATAGGTTTCGCGACGGCGTCACTTGAAAGGACGGCGATTTCTCGTCGTGGAACGGGCACAGCCCCTTGAGGCTGCCGCCGCCGGCCCGCTTCAGCTGCAGGTGCTCACCGACGATCTCGTCGATCTTGCTGCGGTCGCGGACCAGCGCGATGTCCGCGGCCCGGATCCGGCCCCGGCCGGCCATCAGCTGTTCCCCCCGATGACGGCGACCGGCGTCGCCGCGTCGATGGCCGCGGTGTCGCGACGGTGGAGCACCAGTTCCATCCAGCGCAGGAAGACCTGCTGGTGCAGGGGCGGCGAGTCGTCGGCGGACAGCGGTGACCAGCCGCCGGTCGAGCCGCTCTCCGCGACCTGCCGGCCGCCGCTCAGTATCCGGTGCGTGCTCTGCCACATCGAGACGGCCGCGATCTCCACCGGCCTCCCCTCGAGCTCGGCGGCCCACGTGTTCTTCCAGAACGACGTCCGGAGGGCCCGCAGCCGCACGGCGTCCTCGGGCTCGGTGGCCCAGCGGCCGACGAACTCACCTGCACGCCGGCCGAACCGCCACTCCCGGTCGCCGACGACCGCCGTGGCGGCCTGGCGCCAGCTCGCTGCGCGCAGCACGGCGACGACCGCACCATCGCGCACGACCGGCGCGTCACCCCGCGGGCAGCCGTGTGAGCCGGCCTCGCCCAGTTCGAGCACCGTCGTCCCTTCCTCAGCCGATGCCGGGTGCACCGGCGACGCTCTCGCCGGTCACGCGGTAGAGCAGGTAGGCAGCAGTCTCCCGCAGGATGTACCGGAACTGGGTGGCGCGGGTCTGCACCGCCGGGCCCTGCCGCGTCGGTGAGCTCACGGCGTCCATCCCGGCGTCCTGGGCCATGCGCTCGGCCCGCATCGCGTGCCAGGGGTCGGTGACCAGGACGGCGCTCTCCCAGCCCCGCTCGGCGGAGGCCGTGGCGACCACCCGCATGCTCTCGAGGGTGTCCACACCCTCGGGCACGGCGAGCAGCGCGTCGGCGGGCACGCCGGCCGCGGCCAGGTAGTCGCGGCCGGCCTCGGCCTCGGTGAACTGGTCGCCGGCCGCCTTGCCGCCGACGGTCACGATCACCGGGGCCACGCCCTGCTCGTGCAGGGAGAGCGCGTGCTCGAGCCGCGCCTCGAAGATCGACGACGGGACACCGTTGTACTGCGCCGAGCCGAGCACGACGATCGCGTCCGACGACGGCCGGGTGTCCTGCCGGGCGGTGTACCAGATGGCCAGCGCGGTGGAGGCCACGAACAGCAGGACGGCCAGGACGCCGGCCCCCGCCACCCGTGTCAGCAGACTCCACACACGCACCCGTCATGGGTACCACGCGGCTGTGACGGCGCGCGTCCTCCGGCGACGGTGTGCCCGCCCACCCCGCAGCACCGACCGCTCAGGAGCCGGCGCGGCCCCCCTGGAGCGCGGCACGGCCGGCCTCCAGCCGGGCGACCGGCACCCGGAACGGCGAGCAGGACACGTAGTCCAGGCCGACGTCGTGGAAGAAGTGCACCGACTCGGGATCACCACCGTGCTCGCCGCAGATGCCCAGCTTCAGGTCGGGGCGGGCGGCGCGGCCCGCCTCCGCCGCGATCTGCACCAGCCGGCCGACGCCGTCCCGGTCCAGGGACTCGAACGGCGAGATGCCGAAGATCCCCTTGTCCAGGTACTGGTGGAAGAACGCCGCCTCGACGTCGTCCCGGGAGAAGCCCCACGTCATCTGGGTGAGGTCGTTGGTCCCGAAGGAGAAGAACTCGGCCGAGCAGGCGATCTCGCCGGCCGTCAGAGCCGCGCGGGGCACCTCGATCATGGTGCCGATCAGCGGCTTGACGTCGATGCCGCACTCCTCGCACACCTGGGCGAGGACCCGCTCGGACTCCTCGCGGATGGCCTCCAGCTCCTGCACGGCCCCGACCAGCGGGATCATGATCTCCGGCCGCGGGTCGCCGCCGGCCTGCTTGCGCTCGCAGGCGGCCTCGGCGATGGCACGCACCTGCATGGCGAACAGGCCGGGGACGACGAGGCCCAGCCGCACCCCGCGCAGCCCGAGCATCGGGTTGGACTCGTGCATGCCGCGCACCGCGGCCAGCAGCCGCAGGTTGCCCTCGTCGGCCTCGCCGCGCTCCTCGGCCAGCGCCACGCGCACCGACAGCTCGGTGAGGTCGGGCAGGAACTCGTGCAGCGGCGGGTCGAGCAGCCGGATGGTGACCGGCAGCCCGTCCATCGCCTCGAAGATCTCCAGGAAGTCCTGCTTCTGCAGCGGCTCCAGCGCGTCGAGCGCGGCCTGCCGCTCCGCGTCGCCGTCGGCGAGGATGAGCTTCTCCACCAGCTCCCGCCGGTTCCCGAGGAACATGTGCTCGGTGCGGCAGAGGCCGATCCCGCGGGCACCGAAACGGCGGGCCCGGGCGGAGTCCTCCGGGGTGTCGGCGTTGGTGCGGACGCCCAGCCGGCGCACCTCGTCGGCGTGGGTCAGGATCCGGTGCACGCTGCGCACCAGGTCATCGGCGTCGCCGGAATCCGGGTCGATCTCCCCCTCGAAGTACCGGACCACCGAGGACGGCTCCACCGGCACCTCGCCGAGCCACACCTTGCCGGTGGAGCCGTCGATGGAGATGACGTCGCCCTCGTTCACCTCGGTGCCGTCGGGCGCGGTGAACCTCCTCGCCTTGGTGTCGACCTGCAGCTCCTCCGCACCGCAGACGCAGGTCTTGCCCATGCCGCGGGCGACGACGGCGGCGTGCGAGGTCTTGCCACCGCGGCTGGTCAGGACGCCCTCCGCGGCGATCATCCCGGACAGGTCGTCGGGATTGGTCTCCCGGCGCACGAGCACGATTTTCTCGCCGCGGTCGGCCCACTGGACCGCCGTCTCGGACGAGAAGACCGCCTTGCCGACGGCGGCGCCCGGCGAGGCGTTCATCCCCTGGGTCAGCTGCGTGGCGTCCCCGCCCGAGACGAACCGCGGGAACATCAGCTGGGCCAGCTGGTCGCCGGTGACCCGGCGGACCGCCTCGTCCATGTCGATGAGCCCCTCGTCGACCAGCTGGGTGGCGATGACGAACGCGGCCCCGGCGGTGCGCTTGCCCACGCGCGTCTGCAGCATCCAGAGCTTGTTGCGCTCGATGGTGAACTCGATGTCGCACAGGTCGCGGTAGTGCGACTCCAGCCGCGACATCGTCGTCATCAGCTCGCCGTAGGCCTCCTGGTCGATGTCCTGCAGGTCGGCCAGGGGCACGGTGTTCCGGATGCCCGCGACGACGTCCTCGCCCTGGGCGTTCTGCAGGTAGTCGCCGTAGACGCCCTGCGCCCCGCTCCCGGGGTCGCGGGTGAACGCGACGCCGGTGCCGGAGTCGGAGCCCAGGTTGCCGAACACCATCGAGCAGACGTTGACGGCGGTGCCGGCGTCGCTCGGGATCCGCTCGCGCCGGCGGTAGATGATCGCCCGGTCGGAGTTCCAGGAATCGAAGACGGCGTTGATCGCCATGTCCATCTGCTCGCGCGGGTCCTGCGGGAAGTCCGAGCCGGTGCGCTCGCGGACGATCGCCTTGAACCGGACGACGACGTCCTGCAGGTGCCCGGCGTCCAGGTCGAGGTCGGACTCGGTGCCCTGCGCGCGCTTGACGTCGTCGAACGCCTCGTCGAACAGCTCGCCGTCGATCCCGAGCACCGTCTTGCCGAACATCTGGATCAGCCGCCGGTAGGAGTCCCAGGCGAAGCGCTCGCTGCCGGACTGGTCGGCCAGGCCCTGCACCGACTCGTCGTTGAGGCCGACGTTGAGGACGGTCTCCATCATCCCGGGCATCGAGGCGGCCGCGCCGGAGCGGACCGACACCAGCAGCGGATCGGCCGGGTCGCCGAGCGTCTTGCCCATGGCCTTCTCCAGCGCCGTCAGGTGCTCGGTGACCTGGGCATCGAGCTCCTCGGGCGTGCCGCCGTGCTCGAGGTAGTGGCGGCAGGCGTCGGTGGTGATGGTGAAGCCCGGCGGCACCGACAGGCCCAGGTTGGTCATCTCGGCGAGGTTGGCCCCCTTGCCACCGAGCAGGTCCTTCTGGTCCTTGTTGCCCTCGCTGAAGTCGTAGACCCACTTGGCCTGCGCCGACTGATCAGTATTGATGGTCACCGTTGACACCTCCGTGCTCGAGAGCCGACCCCTCGCATGCCCGAGATGGTGCCGCACCGGGAGCCCCCCGGTCTGCCCCGTCCCGGCAGTTCCTGCCGGCCGCGGAGGCAGGCGTTACCGGCGAGTAGATGGATCTTGGCGCAGGCGAGGGAGCACCGCGACCCCTGGAGGGGTTAGTCGATCCCGCAGACGCGCGGGCCGTCCTCGTTGACGACCGATACCCGCGCCGTGGCGCCGTCGTCCCAGCGGACGGTGACCTGCTGGACCTGCGCCCCGGCGAGGTCGTCGTCCGCCACGGAGCCCACCTGGGCGCCGCCCGGTCGCAGGTACTCCTGCTCCATGCCCGCCACGTCCAGCCGGTCCCGCTCGGCCTCGCAGAGCAGCTGGTGGGCCGTCTCCGCGTCGCCGGCGGCGAGCGCGGTGAAGAACACCTCGCTGACCTCGGTGGCCTGCTCCGCCGGGGACCCCTGGACCAGGTAGAGGGCGCCGACCATGCCGCCGGCCAGCAGGGTGATGCCGACGACGCCGCCGATCAGCCACCCCTGGTAGCTGCGCGGCGTGCCGGTGTGCAGCGGCGCCGGGCCCTCGTCGTACAGGAACGGGCCTTCCGTGTTCATCCGCCGCTTACCTCCAGCTCCGCTCCCGTCGGCGGCCGCGGGTCGTCCCGGTCGGCCAGCCAACCCTCGGGCAGCGACACCGGCCGCGGCGTGCTCGTGCGGCCGCGGGGCGCGCCGAGGACCCCGGTCGGATAGGGCTGGTCGGGGATGCCGGCGAGCAGGCCGGCCAGCTCGCCGAGGCCACTCACCATCGCCAGCGCACGCCGGGTGTCCGACCCCACCGAGAAGCCCTTGAGGTACCAGGCGACGTGCTTGCGGAAGTCGGTGCAGCCGTGCAGCTCGCCCTGCTCCTCGCTCAGCAGCGTGGCGTGCCGGTGCATGATCGCGGCCACCTCGCGCAGGGTCGGCAGCGCCCGGCTCGGCCGGCCCGCGAAGGCGGCGGCCAGGTCGCCGAACAGCCACGGCCGGCCCAGGCAGCCCCGCCCGATGACGACGCCGGCGCAGCCGGTCCCGGCGACCATGCGGAGCGCGTCGTCGGCCTCCCAGATGTCGCCGTTGCCGAGCACCGGGATGTCGACGGCCTCGACGAGGCGGGTGATGGGCGACCAGTCGGCGGTGCCGCTGTAGAGCTGGTCGGCGGTGCGCCCGTGCAGGGTGATCGCGGCGGCGCCCTCGTCCTGGGCGATCCGCCCGGCGTCGAGGTAGGTGACGTGGTCGGCGTCGATGCCGATGCGGGTCTTGATGGTGACCGGCACGTCGCGCGCCGCGCGCACCGCCGTCCGCACGATGTCGCGGAGCAGGACCCGCCGCCAGGGCAGCGCCGAGCCCCCGCCCTTGCGGGTCACCTTCGGCACCGGGCAGCCGAAGTTCAGGTCGATGTGCGCGGGCCGGGTGCCCGCGACGCCCTCGTCGACCAGCATCTCCACCGCACGCCCGACGGTCGCCGGGTCGACGCCGTAGAGCTGGACGGAGAACGCGTCCTTCTCGTCGGCCGTGGCCCGCACCATCTGCAGCGTCTTCGCGCTGCGCTCGACCAGCGCGCGGGTCGTGATCATCTCGCAGACGTAGAGGCCCGCCCCGAACTCCCGGCACAGCGTGCGGAACGCCGGGTTGGTGATCCCGGCCATGGGCGCGAGCACGACGGCCGGGTCGACGGTCAGCGCGCCGAGCCGCAACGGCGGCAGCACCGTCGTCGTCGGCTCGAGCGTGGCGGTCATGCCACCGAGAGTAGGCGGAGAGCCTCGTCACTACCGCGCCCGGCCGGGCGAGCCATCTCAGCTGATGGGGGGCCGCGCCCCGGCGCGGCCTCCCATCAGGTGCCCAGGCGTCCGCTACCAGACCGGGGGGCACCCGGGCTGCGCGCCGTCCACGACGGGGCCGCCGTCCCCAGATGGTCGTCCGCCGGTGCCCGCGGGCCCCGCGCCGTGCACCGTGGGCCCATGCCGGTGCCGCTCCGCCTCCCGCTCGCCGTCGACGAACCGGTGCGCCGCCGGCTCGGCATCTTCACGACCGCCGATCTCGCCCGCCACGGGATCGGGGAGAGCGAGATCCGCACCGCGGTGCGCGCGGGGACGTGGGTGCGGCTGCGCACCGGCATCTTCGTGACGGCGGCCGATCTCACCGAGGTCGAGCGGACCGGGCGCCGTCCGGGGCTGGATGCGCTGGCCGTGCTCGCCGGACTGGACCGGCCCTCCGTCGTCTTGAGCGGCGGCACGGCGGCGTGGGTCTGGGGGCTGCCCCGTCCCCGCCCGGTCGCGATGACGGTGGAGCTCACCGACCCGGTCCGGTGGCGTCGCGGTCGGGGTTGGCTGATGACCAGGGCGGCGCTGCCGGAGGACGAGGTGACCGTGCGCGGGGCGTACCGGGTGACCACTGCGGCGCGCACGCTGGTGGACGTCGCCCGGTCCTGGAGCGAGGTGTACGCGGTGGCGGCCGTCGATGCCGCGCTGCTGCGCGGGCTGACCACGCGCGCAGAGCTCACGCGGGTCTTGGACAGGCAGTCGCGGGTGGCCGGGGTGCCCCGGTCGGTCCGCGCGGTGCAGCTGGCCGACGGCAGGGCGGAGTCGTGGTTGGAGACCTACGGCCGGCTGGTGTTCGCCGCCCTCGGGCTGCCTTCCTTCGTCCCGCAGGTCGAGCTCTGGTCCGGTGACCGGCTGCTGAAGGTCGTCGACGGCTGGTACCCCGAGGCAGCACTCGCTGTGGAGTTCGACGGCCGGGTCAAGTACCGGCGGCCGCGGTACGGACGGACGCCGGAGGAAGAGCTCTGGCGGGAGAAGCGCACCGAGGACGAGCTGCGGTCGCTCGGCGTCCGGTTCGTCCGGCTGGCGGCCGAGGACCTCGACGAGCGGCGACGCCGGGACGTGAGCGACGCCCTGCGGCGTGCGCTGGGCGTCCGCGGTCCGGTGGCGCGCCGGTTCCGGGAGATCCCGCGGGCCGCCGGCCGGGTCCGCGACGAGGACCGGGGGGACGACGGCTGGCTGCCGCGCGCCGACGACCGCGTCGGCACGGCGAGCCGCCCGGCCTGATGGGGAGCCGTGCCGTGGCGCGGCTCCCCATCAGCCGGGAGGGTTCAGCAGCCGGGGAGGCGGGCGGCGAGGTAGGACTCGACCTGGCCCAGGCCGACGCGCTCCTGGCTCATCGAGTCGCGCTCCCGGATGGTCACCGCGTCGTCCTCGAGGGTGTCGAAGTCGACGGTGAGGCAGAACGGCGTGCCGATCTCGTCCTGCCTGCGGTAGCGGCGGCCGATGGCGCCGGCGTCGTCGAACTCGACGTTCCAGCTCCGCCGCAGGGTGGCGGCGAGGTCGCGGGCCTTGGGCGAGAGGTCGGCGTTGCGCGACAGCGGCAGGACGGCGGCCTTCACCGGCGCCAGCCGCGGGTCGAGCTTCAGCACCGTGCGGACGTCGACGCCACCCTTGGCGTTGGGCGCCTCGTCCTCGCTGTAGGCCTCGACGAGGAAGGCCATCAGCGAGCGGGTGAGGCCCGCCGCGGGCTCGATGACGTACGGCGTCCAGCGGGTGTTGGTGGCCTGGTCGAAGTAGGAGAGGTCCGTGCCCGAGTGCTCGGTGTGCGTGGAAAGGTCGAAGTCGGTGCGGTTCGCAATGCCCTCGAGCTCGCCCCACTCCGAGCCCTGGAAGCCGAAGCGGTACTCGATGTCGACGGTGCGCTTCGAGTAGTGCGACAGCTTCTCCTTGGCGTGCTCGTAGTGCCGCAGGTTCGCCGGGTCGATGCCGAGGTCGGTGTACCAGCGGGTGCGCTCGTCGATCCAGTACTGGTGCCACTCCTCGTCGCTGCCCGGCTCGACGAAGAACTCCATCTCCATCTGCTCGAATTCGCGGGTGCGGAAGATGAAGTTGCCCGGGGTGATCTCGTTGCGGAAGGACTTGCCGATCTGGCCGATGCCGAACGGCGGCTTCTTGCGCGCCGCACCCATGACGTTGGCGAAGTTCACGAAGATGCCCTGCGCGGTCTCCGGACGCAGGTAGTGCAGGCCCGACTCGTCCTCGACCGGGCCCAGGTAGGTCTTGAGCATCATGTTGAAGTCGCGCGGCTCTGTCCACGCGCCCGTGGTGCCGCAGTTCGGGCAGGAGATGTCGGCCAGGCCGTTCTCCGGCAGCCGCCCCTTCTTCTCCTCGTAGGCCTCTTCCAGGTGGTCGGCACGGAACCGCTTGTGGCAGCTCTGGCACTCGGTCAGCGGATCGGTGAAGACGCCGACGTGCCCGGAGGCCACCCACGTCTGGCGGGGCAGGATCACCGAGGAGTCCAGGCCGACGATGTCGTCCCGGCTCTGGACGACGGTGCGCCACCACTGCCGCTTGATGTTGTCCTTGAGCTCGACGCCCAGCGGCCCGTAGTCCCACGCGGAGCGGGTACCGCCGTAGATCTCGCCGGACGGGAACACGAAGCCCCGTCGCTTGCAGAGGTTGACGACCTTGTCGAGGCGCTGGGGGTCGCGCTTCCTGGTCGAGTCGGCGTGTGTCTCGGGCGCTGCCACGGGGGGCTCCATCCGGCTGGCGGTCGGTGGTTGACCGCTCCACGGTAGTTGGCCGCTCCGCGGCTCCGTCGGGTCGCCCGGCGGTGCGGCCCCGGGCGCCGTCAGTCCGCGGCGGACGGCCCGGCGTCCCCGCCGGGCGTGAGACCGCCGGAGCCGATCGGGTCGACGTCGCCGTCGACCGTCGCGCCCTGCAGCATCAGGACCAGGAGCACGATCCCCAGCAGGACCAGCGCCACGACGACAGCGGCGATCCACGGCCAGGTGCGGTAGCGGCGCCGCGTCCTGCGGGGTCCGACGGTGCCCTCGACCGGGGCCGGGGCCGGGCGGCTGAACTCCGACGTCCGCTGCGCAGGCTTCGCCGGCTTCGCGCCGAGCGTCACCGTGGGCTCGTCGGGGCGGACCGGAGGAGCCGGCACCTCACCGGCGGCGATCTGGGCGCGGACCGCGCGGCCCGGCACCGGCGGCCGGGCGACCTGCACCGTCGGGTCGGTCGGCGCCGGCGGCCTCTCCGGCCTCGAACGCTCGGACTCCTGCTCCGTCATCGGGATCCTTCCGCCGTCACTGCGATCGCCGCGGACAGAGCCGATCGCCACCCGACCTAGCCCACGACGGCGCAGATCACGCCTCGGCGCGCGGAACGCCGGGCTCATCGGCCGGCAGGTAGGCGCCGGGCTCGTCGATGGCGTGCATCCAGACCGGGGCGCCGGCGATCTTCACCTCGGCCGCCGAGAGCCCCCGCCGGTAGGCGCCGACACCGTCCCACCGGGTCACCAGCGCCCAGAGGGTCGGGTCGTCGGCCGACCGTCCCACGTCGCCGTCCCGGAACCCGGGCCGGGCGGCCAGCGCCGCCAGCAGCGCCTCCACCTGCTCGGCGACCACCGTCGCCTCAGCTGCGTCCACGCGCAACCGGGTCACCGCGAACACCGGACCTCCCGTCGTCGGCACCTGTCGTCGCGCCCAGACGGTCCCACGCTGCTCACGCGGTACCGAACCGGCGCTGCCGTGAGGCGAACTCCTCGCAGGCCGCCCACAGGTGCCGGCGGTCGAAGTCGGGCCAGAGGGTGTCGAGGAAGACGAACTCCGCGTACGCCGACTGCCACAGCAGGAAGTTGCTGGTGCGGTTCTCCCCGGAGCTGCGCACGAACAGGTCGACGTCGGGCATGTCCGGCTCGTCGAGGAACCGGGCCACCGTGGATTCGTCGACCTTGT
Source organism: Blastococcus capsensis (assembly GCF_030165005.1). Classification (GTDB taxonomy): domain Bacteria; phylum Actinomycetota; class Actinomycetes; order Mycobacteriales; family Geodermatophilaceae; genus Blastococcus; species Blastococcus capsensis. Next base: position 21,770 of record NZ_JASNNW010000029.1, on the reverse strand, counting down.
CGGGGTCGAGCCGCCCGGCCGCGACCTCGCGGGCGATCGCGGCGGCGGCATCGGCGATCTCCGCCCGCCCCCCGTAGTTGACGCACATGGTCAGCGTCAGGACGTCGTTGTCCTGCGTCAGCTCCTCGGCGATCTCGAGCTCCTTGATGACGCTGCGCCACAGCCGGGGACGGCGGCCCGCCCAGCGCACCCGCACCCCGAGCTCGTGCATCTCGTCGCGCCGGCGCCGGATGACGTCGCGGTTGAAGCCCATGAGGAAGCGCACCTCTTCCGGGCTGCGCCGCCAGTTCTCCGTGGAGAAGGCGTACGCGCTGATCGCCTTCACACCGAGCTCGATGGCGCCCTCGACGCAGTCGAACAGCGAGGACTCCCCCGCCTCGTGCCCCGCGGTCCGCGGGAGGCCGCGCTCCTTGGCCCAGCGCCCGTTGCCGTCCATGACGATGGCGACGTGCCCGGGGACCTTGTCCTTCGGCAGCTGCGGCGGGCGGGCGCCGGACGGGTGCGGGTCCGGGGCCTTCACCTCACGACGCATGACCTCACGCCTCACTGAGCAGGCTCGCTTCCCGGCGCGGTGCCGACGGATCGGATCGGTCGACCAGGGGGAGCGAGCGCAGCCCGCGCTCCAGGTGCCACTGCAGGAGCGCGGCCACCAGCCCGCTGCCCTCCCGCCGGTTGGTGCCCTGGCTGGCCTCGGCGACCGCCCAGTCGCCGGTGAGCAGCGCGTCGAGCAGTTCGATGGTGATCGGGCTGGGCATCACCGAGCCGGTGGGGCGGCAGGGTGGGCAGACGGTGCCGCCGGCCGGGACGGAGAAGTGCCGGTGCGGGCCGGCCTCCCCGCAGCGCGCGCACTCGGACAGCGCCGGTTCCCAGCCGGCCACCGACATGGCGCGCAGCAGGAACGCGTCGAGCACCAGCGGTGCCGGGTGCGCCTTCTCCCCCAGTGCCCGCAGCGCGCCGACGACCAGCAGGAACAGCCGCAGCGACGGCTCCTTCTCCTCGGCGGTGAGCCGGTCGGCGGTCTCCAGGACCGCGGTGCCCGCGGTGTACGCCGGGTAGTCGGCGACGATCTCCTGCCCGTAGGACCGGATCGACTCCGCCTGGCTGACGATGTCGAGGTTGCGGCCGGTGTAGAGCTGCAGGTCGACGTGGGTGAACGGCTCGAGCCGGGCACCGAACTTGCTCTTGGTGCGGCGCACGCCCTTGGCCACGGCCCGCACCTTGCCGTGCCGGCGGGTGAGCACGGTGACGATCCGGTCGGCCTCGCCGAGCTTCTGGGTGCGCAGGACGATGCCCTCGTCGCGGTAGAGCGCCTTCGGGGTCGTGCTCATGGCTGGACTCCTCCGCCGTTCTCGCGCGCCATCAATAGCCCAGCCGGTTGAGCTTCTTCGGGTCGTCCTGCCACTCGCCCAGCACGGTGACGTGCAGCTCCAGGTGCACCCGGGCGTCCAGCAGCGTCTCCATGCCGACCCGGGCCTCGCTGCCGATGGCCTTGATGATCTGCCCGCCCTTGCCCAGCAGCATGGGCTTCTGGCTCGCCCGCTCGCAGTGCAGCAGGGCGTGCACCTCGACGAGCTCGTCGCCGGCCCGCTTGGGGTCGGGGCGGCGGTTCAGCTCCTCGATCGTCACCGCCAGGGAGTGCGGGACCTCCTGGCGCACCTTCTCCAGCGCTGCCTCGCGGACGAGCTCGGCGAGCTGCCGCTCGACGTCCTCGTCGGTGGTCTGCTCCTGCGGGTACAGCGGCGGCCCCTCGGGCAGCAGCCCGATCAGGAGATCCTCGAGCAGCTCGACCTGGTCACCCCCCACCGCGCTGACCGGCACCACCTCGGCGGCCTCGACCAGCTGGCTGGCGGCCATCAGCTGCTCGGCCACCTGCTTCTTCGACGCGGCGTCGGTCTTGGTGACGACGACGACCACCGGCGCCTTCACCTCCTGCAGCTGCCGGGCGATGAACTTGTCACCGGTTCCCACCGGCTGGTCGGCCGGGACGCAGAGGACGACGACGTCGACGTCGGACAGCGTGTCGCGGACGACGTCGTTGAGCCGCTTGCCCAGCAGGCTCTTGGGCTTGTGCAGCCCCGGGGTGTCGACGAGCACCAACTGCCCACCGGGCCGGTGGACGACGCCGCGGATGGCGTGCCGCGTGGTCTGCGGGCGGTTGCTCACGATGCCGACCTTCGCGCCGACCATCGCGTTGGTCAGCGTGGTCTTGCCGGCGTTGGGGCGGCCCACCAGAGCGACGAAGCCGCTGCGGTACGGCGTCGGGTCAGGGCTGCTCACGGCTCCAGTCTCCCACCGGGGGCCGACATCCCCGCGCGCCGGAGCTCCGGGGCTCGTGGCCCGCCGGAGCGACCGTCAGCACCAGGGGCGGCCGGCCCGGTCGCGGCGGGTGGCGTCGAGCCGGCTGAGCACGCGGACGCCGGCCAGGGCGTCGCCCGCCAGACGGTGCGCCACCTCCGACCAGGAGGCGGGCGGATCGCGGAAGGGCCCGGCGGCCGGGTGCCCCAGCGACCGCAGGACGAGCAGGAGGAGGAGCAGGAACAGGAACGTCGTCACGGCCTCGACTCTCCGCCGCACCGCCCGCGCCGGACAGGGGCAGGAACGACGGCGGGCACAACGAAGCTGCCAGGCTGACGGGGGCAAGGCACGGAAAACACCGGGACCAGCGGGCTGGGATGATCGCCGCCGTGGCAGGACGAGAGCGGAGCCGGTCGCGGCCGCCGCAGGCCGTGGTGGCGCGAGAGCGCCGTGCGCACGTCGAGCAGGTGCGCGGACATCGCTTCGTGGCCGGCTGGGGGCCGAAGCGCTCGGCGACCGTCGTTCCTGCGCCGTTGCGCTACTGGCAGTACCGGCCCGGCGGACCGGTCGCCCTCGGCCTCGCCGTGGCCGTCGCCGTGCTCTGGCCGGCGCTGTTCGGCTGGACCGCCGGCTGGCCGGCCGCCCGGGAGGAGGTGCCCCTGGCGCTGGCCGCGGGCATCGCCCTCTACGTGCTCAGCACCGGCCGGGTCACGGTCTCCGACCACGGCGTCTCCTTCGACGTCGCCGGCCGGCGGACCGACGAGGACACCGTGCTGCCGTCGGTCCTCGTGCGGGAGGTGCGCGCCGGCCGGGCACCCGCGGACCGGCCGCGTCCGACCCGGCGTGGCGGGTGGTGGCCGGGGCGCACCCGTGTCGCCGTCCGGTACCTCGCCGACGACGGCGAGCAGGCGCTCACCTTCTGGGCGCGGGATCCCGACGCATTCGCCGAGGCCCTCGGCGTGCCGCTGCAAGAATCTGCGCGGCGCTAACCTCCGCCTGGCCCTCTGCAGGGTCCCGCGGCGAGCTTGCGAGCGGTGGGGAGCAGGAAGTCCTTTCAGACGGTGGTGCGCAGCGTCCCGTCGGGGCCGGCGAGGTGCACCGGCGCACCCGGCGTCAGGTCGTGGACGGCGGCCAGACCCTCCTGCTCCACCGCGTCGGCGGCCGAGACCACCACGGCGGCCTCCAGGCCCTCCACCCCGCTGGAGACGGCGGCAGCGACGGCGGCCTGCAACGCGGAGAGCCGCAGGGACGGCAGCGCCACGCTCGCCGCGACGTAGGTGCGGCCATCGGTGTCGCGCACCGCGGCCCCCTCCGCCGCGCCCGTGCGGCCGCGCGCCGAGCGAGCGAGGGTGACGAGCTTCACGTCCTCGGGATCCAGGTCAGCCACCGGATCAGTCTCCTCATCGGTCCGGCCCTTCCGCAGGGGCCCGACGCGAGCCTGCGAGCGGTGGGGGGCGGGAGGGTCCTTCTTCAGCCTTCCACCACGCCGGCCGGCAGCTCCGCCCGGGTGGCCCCCGACGCCGGCTGCTCGTCGGTGTCCTCCTCGTCGTCCTCCGACGGCTCGGGCAGCCGGGACACCAGCAGGGTGTCGATCCGGTTGCGCCGTCCACCGGTGCTCTCGGCCACCAGCCGTAGCCCGCCGACCTCGGCCGCGGCCCCCTCGATCGGCACCCGGCCCAGCTCGCGGGCGAGCAGACCGCCGACGGTCTCCACGTCGTCGGTCTCGGGCAGCTCGACGTCGAACAGCTGCGCGAGGTCCTGCACCGGCAGCCGGGCGGTGACCCGCGTCGAACCGTCGTCGAGCTGCTCGACCTGCGGGCGCTGGAACCTGTCGTGCTCGTCGGCGATCTCGCCCACGATCTCCTCGAGGATGTCCTCGATGGTGACCAGACCGGCGAAGCCGCCGTACTCGTCCACCACGATCGCGATGTGGATGCGCTGGGCCTGCATGTCGCGCAGCAGCTCGTCGACCGGCTTGGACTCCGGCACGAACGACGGCGCGCGCATCAGCTCCTCGACCCGCGGACCGCGCTGGTCACCGGAGTACTGGGACCGGCGGACGAGGTCCTTGAGGTAGACCACGCCGACGACGTCGTCGACGTTCTCACCGATCACCGGGATCCGGCTGAAGCCGCTGCGCAGGGCCAGGGCGAGCGCCTGCCGCACGGTCTTGGTGCGCTCTATCCAGACGACGTCGGTGCGCGGGACCATGACCTCGCGCGCGATGGTGTCGCCCAGCTCGAACACCGAGTGGATCATGTTCCGCTCGCCGGACTCGACCACGCCGCGCTCCTCGGCCATGTCGACCAGCTCGCGCAGCTCCACCTCGGACGAGAAGGGGCCGTCGCGGAAACCACGGCCGGGAGTGATGGCGTTCCCGACCAGGATCAGCAGGGTCGCCACCGGGCCCAGCACGCGGCCGAGCAGGCGGACGATGCCGGCGGTGGCCAGCGCCGTGCCGTAAGCGTGCTGCCGCCCGAGTGTGCGCGGGCCGACGCCGACCAGGACGTAGCTGACCACGGTCATGACCCCCGCTGCGGCCAGGACCGCCTGCAGCGTGCTGTCCCACAGGTCGAAGAACAGCAGCGCGACGATCACCGCGGCGACCATCTCGCAGACGATGCGCAGCAGCAGGAGCAGCGAGACGTGCCGCGCCCGCTCGGCGACGACCTCCTCCAGGGCGGCTGCGCGCTTCACGCCGTCGCGACGCAGCTCCTCCACCCGCGCCTTGGACACGCGCTGGAGCGCGGCTTCCATGGCGCCGAACAGACCGGCGAGGGGAACCAGGCAGACGGCGATCACCAGCGTGATGATCGCGCCGGTACTCATCGGGAACCGGTCTCCTGACCAGGCGCACCCGGTGCCGCGGCGCGTGCGGCCGGGGCGCCGGTCACCGGTTCGCGGGGCGCCGCGCGCCAGGCGTCGATGAGCTTCGACTGCAGGCCGAACATCTCCTTCTCCTCCTCGGGCTCCATGTGGTCGTAGCCGAGGAGGTGGAGCACCCCGTGCGTGGCGAGCAGCACGAGTTCGTCGTCCATCGTGTGGCCGGCGGCGCGGGCCTGCCGGACGGCGACCGCCGGGCACAGCACGATGTCGCCGAGCAGCGCCGGGCCGGGCTCCGGGTCGTCGGGCCGCCCGGTGTCGAACTCGTCCATGGGAAAGGCGAGCACGTCGGTGGGGCCCTTCTCGCCCATCCACCGCTCGTGCAGGCTGCTCATGTAGTCGACGTCGACGCAGAGCACGGACAGCTCCGCCATCGGATTGATCTCCATCTCGCCGAGGACGAACCGGCAGATGCCGGCCAGCTCGGCCTCGTCCACGGCGATCTCGGACTCGTTGGACACCTCGACGGGCACGGTGGTCAGCTCCCCTGGCGGCGCGGTCTGGCGGTCCGGGCCGGCGGGCCGGCGGCCGGTCGGCTGGTGGTGGGCTGCCGGGTGGCGTCCCACCGCTCGTAGGCGTCGACGATGTCTCCGACCAGCCGGTGCCGGACGACGTCGGAGCTGGTCAGGTTGGCGAAGTGCACGTCCTCCACTCCGTCGAGGATCTCGCGGACGATCTTCAGCCCGCTCTGCGCGCCGCCGGGCAGGTCGACCTGCGTGACGTCGCCGGTGACCACGATCTTCGAACCGAATCCGAGCCGGGTGAGGAACATCTTCATCTGCTCGGCGGTGGTGTTCTGCGCCTCGTCGAGGATGACGAACGCATCGTTGAGCGTGTTGTGGGTGACGAGGAAGTCGTCGGTCACGTACAGCGAGTCCTGCGCGCCCACCTGGATGCACATCGTCTCCATCTCGCCCACCGGCTCGATGCTCTCGATGAAGCGCATCGGCCGACCGCCGCCCGCCGCGTCGTAGGTCTGCCGCTTCCGCTCGAGGCGGAACGGCTGCACCCCCTCGGGCAGGCGGATGTCGAGCACGTGGGCATCGGCCCTGTACGGCACGTCCCGGCCCAGCGCCCGCCCGGGCCGGCGACCTTCGGCCGCCCGGACGCGGGAGTAGACGACGCCGCCCAGGGAGCGGACGAGGAATGTCACGTCGTCGCGCAGCCGCGTCGAGGTGGTGCAGTACTGGACACGGCAGGTCCGCCCACGCTGGGAGACGGGATCGCCGTCGGTGTCGAGGAGACCCTGAAGGACCGCGAGCCGGACGTCTTCCGAGTTGTTCAGGTAGACCTCGGGGACGAACTTGGTCGCCGATCTCGTGCCGGCGAGGCCGAGCTCGCGGATCGTCTCGGTCACGGGGTTCGCGATCCGCAGCCCGCCGCGCCCGCCATCGAGGTGGCGCAGGGCGTAGTCGTACCCGCCCTTGTGGCGGACCTCGATGCGGTCGAGAGCAGCCTCCAGGGCGACGGCGAGCTCAGGGTCCGCGGTCGCGAAGGCGGGGGTCGTCGTGGTCGTCAGGCACCCGTCGCCGAGGAGGAGGCCCAGGGCGTACGGATCCAGCGGCACTTCTTCGGGCTCGAGCTGAACCGGCTGCACCACGGGCAGCTCGTACCGGTGCGCGTGCGACCACCGCAGCCGGCCGATCATCTCCTGGGTCTCCAGGGTGCGGGACGTCCCGCGACGTCGGTCGTCCGGCGTCCGTACCGTCCATAGGTGCTCGCCGCACGCAAGCGTCGAGCCGCCGTCCTGAGTGGTGACGCGGTACACCTGCTTGCGCCCCTGCGGGTACACACCCAGGACCGGGGTCGGCGTCCCGTCGGAGCCGACCACCAGGTCACCCACCCGCAACGTGCCGATCGGCATGAAGCCGTTCGGGGTGAGCACCTCGGCGTCGTACGGCTGGGCGCGGCCGCGCATGTACGCCAATGGCGCCACCTCGATCGTCCCCGCCTGCATCAGCCGCGGGATGGATTCCGGGTCGACCATGTCGTGCAGCGCGTCGTACAGCGGCCGCAGGTACGGGTCGATCTTCTCCGAGAGCGAGCCGGGCAGGTAGCCCAGCCGCTCCCCCGCCTCGACCGCAGGCCGGGTCAGGATGATCCGGTTGACCTGCTTGGTGGTGAGCGCCTGGACCGCCTTGGCCATGGCCAGGTACGTCTTGCCGGTACCGGCCGGGCCGATGCCGAAGACGATCGTGTGCTGGTCGATGGCGTCGACGTAGCGCTTCTGGTTCAGCGTCTTGGGCCGGATGGTGCGGCCGCGGCGGCTGATGATGTCCAGGCTCAGCACGTCGGCCGGGCGCTCGGAGCCGCCCGCCTTGAGCATGGCGATCACCCGGCGCACCGAATCGGGCCGCAGCTGCTGACCGGTGCCGATCAGCGCGATCAGCTCGTCGAAGACGCGGACGGCGAAGGCGTTGTCGGCCGGCTGCCCGGTGACGGCGATCTCGTTGCCGCGCACGTGCACGTCGGCGTCGACCCCCGCCTCGACCAGCCGGAGCAGCTCGTCGGCGGAGCCCAGCAGCGCCACCATGGGCACGTTGTCGGGAACGGTGATGGTGGCCCGGACGGCGGCGGGGACGCCCTCCGCCGGACTCGCGGCGGAGGGGGCCGGTGACCCGGTCGGGCCGTCCGCGGCAGCGGCCTGCGCCGATGCCTCACGGGAGCTCGGGGCACCTGGCACGGGGACGTTCGGGGAGGTGTCGGGCAAGAACCCTCGACCCTGCCTTCCTGCGACGGCGGTGTGCGACCAGCGCACTCGGAACCCGCTCGACTCTACCCGCGCCCGACCCACCGAATCCCGGCTCACCCGTCGGGGGTCACCGCCCCCGGTAGTTCGCCTTCCCGGGCCCCTCGCTCAGGAACGACGCGACCGCCCCGCGCAGGTCGTCGGTGGCGAACAGCGGTCCGGAGATCTCCGGCACCAGAGCGTCGGCGGCGCGTGCGCCCTCCCGGACGGCGACCGTCGCCAGCCGCTTGGTGGCCGCATGCGCCACCGTGGGGCCGGCGGCGACCCGGCGGGCGTACTCGCGGGCCGCCTCGGCGAAGCCCTCGTCGGGCAGCACCCGGTTCACCACGTTCCACCGCTCCAGCACGGCGGCCGGGTACCGCTCGCCGGTGTAGACGAGCTCCTTGGCCCGCGCGGGCCCGGCCCGCTCGGCCAGCCGCTGCGGCCCACCCATCGACGGCGTCAGCCCCACGACGATCTCCACCAGGCCGAAGGACGCCTTCTCCGCGGCCAGCAGGATGTCGCAGGACAGCGCCAGCTCGAAGGCGGCGGTCAGCGTCAGGCCGTGGGCGGCGAAGACGGTCGGCACCGGCAGGTCCTCGAAGGTGTTGGCCACCCGGAGCAGCCGCGCCCACAGCTCCCCGCCGACCCGGGCGGGGTCGGGGCCCTCGGCGACGTCGCGGAAGTAGGTCACGTCGACCCCGCCGGAGACGACCTTGCCGCGCGCCTCGACCAGCACCGCGCGGGCGCGGTCGGCCCGCGCCGGGTCGGTCAGCTCGACCAGCTCGCCGGCCACCGCCTCCATCGCGTCGAACGTCGCCGCGTCGAAGAGGTTCAGCGGCGGGTTGTCCAGCACGACGACGGCGACGTCGCCGTCGCGCTCGATGCGGAGGGGCGCGGTGCTCTCGGTCATGGGCCCACCTTCTCAGGCGGCGCGGCCGCCGGCGACGACGGTCGTGTGGGTCAGCCCGGCGGCCAGCCGAGATCACGCCCACCGAGGACGTGCAGGTGCACGTGGTGGACGGTCTGGCCGGCGGCCGGGCCGGTGTTGGCCACCAGCCGGTAGCCCGGCTCCACGCCGTCCCCGGACACCAGCCCCTCCTGCCGGGCCACCGCGTGCGCGGCGGCGACGACCTCCCCCATCAGCGCCGGGTCGGCCTCGGCCAGGGCACCGGCCGTCGGGTGGTGGTCGGTCGGGACCACCAGCACGTGGGTCGAGGCCTGGGGGTTGATGTCCCGGAAGGCCAGGACGCGGTCGGTCCGGTGGACGACGTCGGCGGGGATCTCACCGGCGACCATGCGGCAGAACAGGCAGTCGGTCACGGATCGACCCTAGAAGGACCCCCGTGCCCCCCACCACTCGCTGCGCTCGCCGCGGGACCCTGCACGGGGGCCGTTCCAGCACGACGCCCGCCCCCCACCACTCGCTGCGCTCGCCGCAGGACCCTGCACGGAGGCCGTTCCAACACGGCACCCGCCCCCCACCACTCGCTGCGCTCGCCGCAGGACCCTGCACGGAGGCCGTTCCAGCACGGCGGCGGTCAGCTTCCGGTCTCGACCCCCAGGTAGGCCTGCACGATCCGCTCATCGGCGAGCAGCTGGTCTGCCGGGCCCGAGTGCACGACCTCCCCGCTCTGCAGCACGTACCCCTGGTCGGCCGCGCGCAGCGCGCGCCGCGCGTTCTGCTCCACCAGGACGACCGTGGTACCCGAGGCGCGGATCTCCTCGATGACGCGGAAGACCTCGTCGACGATCTTGGGCGCCAGCCCCATGGACGGCTCGTCCATGAGCATCACCGTGGGCGCGGCCACGAGCGCGCGGGCGATGGCCAGCATCTGCTGCTCGCCACCGGAGAGCGCCCCGGCCGGCAGCGCCCGCCGCTCGGCCAGCACCGGGAACCGGTCGTACATGGCCTCGACCGCGCGCGCGGCGCCGTTCCCGGTGTGCCAGGTCCCCATCTGGAGATTCTCCTCGATGGTGAGCGTGGCCAGGATCTGCCGGCCTTCGGGCACCTGGACCAGGCCCCGGCCCACGAGCTTGTGCGCCGGGGTCCGGGTGATGTCCTGACCCTGGAAGGTGATCCGCCCCCCCGCTGGGCGCAGCATCCCCGAGACGGCGTTGATGACCGAGGACTTGCCGGCCCCGTTGGCGCCGACCAGCGTCACCAGCGAGCCCTGCTCGGCGCGGAAGGACACCCCGCGCACGGCCTCGACCCGTCCGTAGCTCACCCGCAGGTCGTCCACGGTGAGGATGGGGTCGCTCATGGGGCGTTCCTCCGGGTGGTGTCCGGCGTCTCGAGCGTGCCGGCCGCGGCCGGGTCCACGTTGACGGCGGCGGGCGGCGGGACCCCGTCCGGGCTCCCCGCAGTGGGGTCCGCTGCGGTGCCGGCAGCGAGGGAGCCGCCGTCCGCGTCGTCCTCGGCCGACCCGAGGTAGGCCTCGATGACCGCCGGGTCGGCGGCGATCTCCCCCGGCGCACCGCTGGCGATGACCTCGCCGAAGTTGAGGACGACGACCCGGGTGCAGGTCTGCAGCACCATGCCGACGTTGTGCTCGATGAACAGGATCGTCAGCCCGTCCCTCGCCAGCGAGGTGATCAACTCCGACAGCCGCCCGGCCTCGACGTGGTTCATCCCGGCGGCCGGCTCGTCGAGGATGAGCAGCGACGGGTCCGACGCCAGCGCACGGGCGATCTCCAGCCGCCGCTGGTCGCCGTAGGACAGCGCCTCGGCCCGGCTGGCCGCGAGGTCGGCCAGGCCCACGCGCTCCAGGCACCGCGCCGCCTGCCGCAGCGCGGCCTGTTCGTCACGGCGTGCCGAGGGCAGCCAGAGCAACCGCCGCAGGAAGGTCGGCCGGCTGACCAGGTGGGCGCCGACCAGGACGTTCTCCAGCGCCGACAGCCGGTTGAACAGCTTCGAGTGCTGGAAGGTGCGGCTGACCCCGGCCGCGGCGATCCGGTGCACCGGCGTGCGGCCGATCTCCGCGCCGAGCACCGTCGCGGTGCCCGAACTCGGCGGGACCAGGCCGCTGATCATGTTGACCAGCGTGGTCTTGCCGGCGCCGTTGGGGCCGATCAGGCCGACGACCTCACCGGCCCTGATCTCCAGGTCCACACCTCGGACCGCGTGCACCCCGCCGTACTCCTTGCCCAGGCCCGCCAGGGCGACCACGGTGTCGCCGGCCGCCGGGTGGCTGCGCCCGGTGCGGTCGTCGGCGGCGTCGCCGGCGTCCGAGGGCATCCGGGTGCGGCGCGGGAGGAGGCTGGCCAGCCCGCCGGGCAGGAAGAGGATGACCACCAGCAGCAGCAGGCTGGCGAGGAAGGGGCGGATCCAGCCCGCCTCCACCCCGACCGCCCGCTGGACCTCGGGGACGATCGTCTGGAACCCGCTGCCCAGCAGGGGCCCGAGGAACATCGTGGAGCCACCGACCACCGCGGTGACCAGCCCCTCGACGGCCGCGACGAAGTCGAAGTCGTCGGGGGCGATGAGCCGGACGTAGTAGGCGTAGAGGACGCCGTACAGCCCGGCGACCGCACCGGCGGTGACGAACGCGGCGAGCCGGTGCCGGCCGACGTCGATGCCCATGGCGCGGGCGGCCAGCTCGTCCTCGCGGATGGCCTCCAGGGCCCGGCCGTACCGGGAGCGCCCCATCCGCCAGAACCAGTACGCCACCAGCGCCAGCGCGAACCAGGCCATGCCGACGGTCAGGATGCGGGACACCCCGAGCCCCTGTGCACCGCCGGTCCACTCCTGGTTGAGCAGCACCACGCGCACCGCCTCGGCGAAACCGAGGGTGGCGATGGCCAGGAACACGCCGCGCAGGTGCATGGTCGGCAGGCCGAGCATCACGGCGGCGAGCGCGCCCACCGACATGCCGATCGCGACGGCGATCAGCAGCGCGGGGACGTCGCCGACGTCGGCCCGGTCGGGAGCCAGGTAGGCCCCGGAGAACGCCGCGAGGGAGGCGAAGCCGGCCTGCCCGAGGCTCAGCTGCCCGGCGATCAGGACCGCGTAGAACGAGTAGGCGAAGATCGCGCCGAGGGCGATGAAGGTCAGCGTGGTGGCGTACTGGTCCAGCATCAGACCTCCCGGACCTTCCGCGCGCCGAGCAGCCCCTGCGGGCGCAGCAGGAGGATGACGAACAGCAGGCCGAAGGCGATGACGTCCACCCAGGACGAGCCGATGTACTGGACGGCGAACACCTCGGCCAGGCCCAGGAGCAACCCGCCGATGAGCGCACCGGGCAGCGACCCCATGCCGCCGACGATGATGACCGCCAGGCCCTTGAGCTCGATGGCCGCGCCCATGCCCAGCTGCGCGGTGTTCACGTTGATGGCGAACAGCACGCCGGCAACCGCGCCGAGCGCCGAGGAGATCGCGAAGGTCACCGCGGTGACCCGGTCGACGTTCACGCCGAGCACCCGGGCCGCCGTCGGGTTCTCGGCGACCGCGCGCATCCCCCGGCCCAGCCGGGTGCGGGTGACCATGTAGGTGAGGCCCACCATCAGGGCGAGGGACACCGCCAGGATCACCACCTGCACGAGGGTCACCTGGGCGCCGAAGACCTCGAACCTGGTGTCGGGGAACGAGCCCGGCGGGAAGCGGCGGGTGTCGGGGCCGTAGCGCCACTGCAGCAGCGCGATGAGCATGCCGGCGAGCGCGATCGAGGAGATCAGCCCGGCGAAGTGCGCGTCGGCCCGGCCCTTCAGCGGCCGGAAGGCCAGCCGCTCGATCAGCAGGCCGAGGACGGCGCCGACGACGAACACCAGCGGCAGCGCCGCCCAGAGCGAGAGACCACCCCGCTCGACCAGCTCGATGCCGACGAAGGCGGACGCGGCGAACACCGCGGGGTGCGCCAGGTTGAGCCGGTCGAGGATGCCGAAGACCAGCGTGAACCCGATGGCGAACAGCGCGTAGATGGAGCCGATGAAGATGCCGTTGAGGAGCTGCTGCACAGCGGTCCCTGTCTCGTCGTGGGTGCGGGCACGGTAGCCGACAGACCGCCGGGGGCCCGGTCCGAGGACCGGACCCCCGGCGAGGTCGCGAGCAGCCCCGGCCGGTCAGCCGGCCGGGGCCACGTGCCGGATCACTCCAGGACGGCGAACGAGCCGTTCTCGACCACCTGCACGACGGCGGGGTGGTCGGCGTCGCGGTTCTCGTCGATGGAGAACTCACCGAGCACCGTGGGGACGTTCTCGATCTGGCCGAGCGCCTCCTGGATGCTGTCCCGCTCCGCGGAGCAGTTGGCGCGCACGGCCTGGTCGACCAGCTTCAGGCCGGTGTACGCCTGCGCGGCGAACTGGTCGGGCTGGGCGCCGTACTCCGCCTCGTAGGCCTCGAGGAACGCCTGGTTCTCCGGGTTGTCGGAGGAGGAGTTCCACGCGGCGCCGACGACGACGCCTTCGGCCGCCTCGCCGGCGTCGGCCATCAGCCGCGGGTTGTTGAACCCGTTGCCACCGATGATCGGCACGTCGATGCCCAGCTCGCGGGCCTGGGTGACCAGCGGCACGGCGGCCTCGATCAGCGCCGAGACGACGATCGCATCGGGGTCGCTCTCCTGGGCCTGGGTGAGCAGCGCCCGGAAGTCGGTGTCGGACTTGGAGAAGGTGATCGTCTCGCTGATCTCGACGCCCTGCTCCTCCAGCGCGGCGGCGAACGCCTCGTAGCCGGACTCGGTGAACGCGTCGTCGTTGCTGTACATGACGACCACGTTCTCGAGCCCGAACTGCTCGGTGGCGGCCTCGATGGTCTGCGGGATGACCGCCTGCTCGGTCAGGGAGTCGCGGAAGATGTAGTCCCCGATCTCGGTGACGCCCGCGGCCGTGTTGGAGATGCCGAGCACCGGGACGCCGGCCTCCTGGGCGATCGGGTCGGCCTGCACGGCGGCGTTGGACAGCGTGGGCCCGATGACCAGGCTCGCGCCGTCGTTGACGAACTCGTCGAACAGCGTGATGGCCTGACGCGGGTCGGTCTGGTCGTCCTCGATCGTCAGGTCGTAGGTGACGCCGTCCTGCTCGGCCAGCTCGGCGGCCGCCAGCTCCAGGCCGCGCTGCTGCGACTCGCCGTAGCTGGCCGCCGCGCCGGTGAGGCTCAGCACCGCGCCGACGGGCACCTCGCCCTCGATGGTGCACGAGTCGCCGCTGCCCTCGCCGGTCAGGCCCCCGGAGGCGGCGGTGGAGTCCCCGCCGCCGGAGTCACCGGAGGAGCAGGAGGCGAGGACGAGCGCCGCGGCGCTCGCCGCGGCCACGGTGTAGAGCTTGGTGCGCATGTCTCTCCCTTGTCGAACACGACGACCACGCCGGCCCCGACGGGTGGCCGCGCGTCCCCCCGGGCGGACGGGGTCTGCCCCTGCCGCTCAGGCGCCGTGGGCCGACCGCGGTCGGTCGGCCGGTTACGGCCGTCACAGTAGGCACCGCGGCTCCGCTCGCGGACGGGGGCCGGGCAAGCGTGCCCAGAACGTGACCGACGCCGGCGCCCGGTCGCGCGTCGACGGCGCGCTGCACCGATCCCGTCACGCCGGTGCAGGATGGGGCGCTCCCTCTCCCGTTCCCCGGAGGTGCCCCGTGCCCCGCCCCGTCCCTCCAGCGCGCACGTAGTGCGCAGCGCAGCCGCCGCCCGGTCGGGTGGCCCCGGTCCCGGATCCGTTCCTCGCCCGTTCGCCTACCGCGCCCGCACGGTGATCGCCCTCCTGCTCGCCGCCGTCCTCGCCGGCTGCGGCGCCGCCCCGGCAGCCGACCGGCAGGAACCGTTGCGCATCGGCGCCGTCCCCGACCAGGACCCCGAGGTCCTGCAGCGGCTGCACGGCACGGTCGCCGACTCGCTGTCCGAGGCTCTCGGCGTCGACGTCGAGTACGTGCCGGTCACCGACTACGCCGCCGCCGTGTCGCTCTTCCGCACCGGCGACCTCGATCTCGTCTGGTTCGGCGGCCTCACCGGCGTCCAGGCCCGCCTGCAGACCCCCGGGTCGGTGCCGATCGCCCAGCGCGACGTCGACGCGGACTTCCACTCCGTCTTCGTGGTGAACGAGGCGACCGGGCTGGCGCCGTCCGACGACCTGGCGCCGCTGGCCGACCTGCGTTTCACCTACGGCAGCGAAACCTCCACCTCCGGCCGGCTGATGCCCGCCTGGTTCCTGGCCGAGCAGGGGGTGGATCCCGCCGGATTCCCGGGCGGCCCGGGCTTCTCCGGCTCGCACGACGCAACCCTCGCCCTGGTGGCATCGGGCAGCTACCAGGCCGGGGTGCTCAACGAGCAGGTCTTCGAGGCGCGGAAGGCCGCCGGGGAGATCCCCCCGTCGGTCGTCCGGTACGCGCGGAGCCCCGCGTACTCCGACTACCACTGGCTGCTGGGCCCCGACGCGGTCGAGCGGTTCGGCGACGACCTGCCGCAGCGGCTGACCGATCACTTCACCGGACTCTCGGCCGACGACCCGGCCGACGCCGAGGTGCTCGACCTCTTCGGTGCGGAGTCGTTCGTCCCCACCGAGGCGGCGAACTACGAGCAGATCGAGCAGATCGGCCGCGACCTGGGGCTGGTCAACTGAGCGCGCTCGCGCGGCTCACCGGGATCGAGGTGCGCTTCGGCGGCACCACCGCCCTTACCGGCGTGGACCTCGAGGTGGCCGCGGGTGAGCGGCTCGCCGTCGTCGGGGCCTCCGGCGCCGGGAAGTCCACGCTCCTGGGCGTCCTCAACGGGTCGGTGCGGCCGAGCGCCGGCGAGGTGCGCGTGCTCGGTGCCGACCCGGCCGCCCTGCGCGGCCGGGAGCTGCGCCGGCTCCGGGCGCGCACCGGCACGATCCACCAGGGTCTGGAGCTCCCCGGCGCCCTCCGGGTGGTGCACAACGTCAACGCGGGCCGGCTGGGCTCGTGGTCCGCGGCCCGGGCCGCGTGGTCGCTGGTGCGGCCGCAGGGCACCGGCGAGGTGCACGACGTGCTGGCGCAGGTCGGCCTGGCGGACCGGATGTACGAGCGCACCGACCGGCTCTCCGGCGGACAGCGGCAACGGGTCGCGCTGGCCCGGCTGCTCCTGCAGCAGCCGGAACTGGTGCTGGCCGACGAGCCGGCGTCCGCGCTCGACCCGGCGCTGGCCGACCTCGCGCTCGAGCTGCTCGGCGAGCTGACCACCGCCGCCGGAGGCGCGCTGCTGGCCTGCCTGCACGACCCCGCGCTGGCCCTGCGGCACTGCGACCGCGTGGTCGGGCTGGCCGACGGCCGGGTGGTCCTCGACGCCCCGGCCCGCACGCTCACCGTGCCGGAACTGGAGGCGTTCTACGGGGTCACCCGGTGACCGCCGTCCTGTCGCGGGCGGCGCCGCCCGGGCCGCGGCTGCGCCGGAACCGGCGGCGCTGGGGATGGTCCCTGGCCGGCCTCGCCCTGGTGGCGTGGTCGCTGGCCGGAAGCGGGCTCTTCCCGGGGCCGGTGGTCAACCCCGCGGGCAGCGGCGAGGTCGGCCGCTTCCTCTCCGCCGCGCTGCGGCCGGAACTGGGCGCCGGGTTTCTCGCTGTCGTCACCGAGGCGACCCTGGTCACCCTCGCCTACGCGGTCCTCGGCGCCGGCCTGTCGGTGCTGCTCGGCGCCCTCGGGGCGCCGCTGGTCGCGCGGGCCACCTGGGGACGGCGCCGGCCCGGCTGGCGCGCGACCCGCGCGGCGCTGGCGCTGCCCCGGGGCCTGCACGAGGCCGTCTGGGGGCTGCTGCTGGTCAACGTGCTGGGTCTGGACCCGTGGGTGGGCGTGCTGGCCATCGCCATCCCCTACGGCGCCATCACCGCCAAGGTCTTCGCCGACCTGCTCGACGAGGCGCCCCGCGGCGGGCACGACGCCCTGCTCGCGGCCGGGGCCGGGCGCGCCAGCGCGGTGCTCTACGGGTTGCTCCCCACCGCCGCCGGCGGGTTGCTGTCCTACTCCTTCTACCGGCTCGAGTGCGCGGTCCGCTCGGCGGTCGTCCTCGGCCTGATCGGCGCCGGCGGGCTGGGCTACCAGCTGGCCCTGTCGTTCAGCTCGCTGCGCTGGGAGCAGGTCTGGACGACGGTCTACGCGCTCGCCGCCCTGTGCCTGGCAGCCGACGTCGCCGGCCGCGCGGTCCGCCGCCGGGTCGCGGCCCCGCCCCCGGGTGGAGCGGCGTACCGGCGCGACCGGGTGCTCACCGGAGCCGTCGCCGCGGTGGTCGCGCTCGCGGTCTGGTCCGCCTGGTACCTGGCGCTCACGCCCGCCGCGCTGTTCTCCGCCCGCACCGCGGAGCAGCTGGGCTACGTCGTCTCGGCCGCGTGGCCGCCGGCCACCGACGGCGGCCTGCTCGCCACCGTCTGGGCCACCGCGCTGGTCACGATCCAGATGTCGGTGCTGGGCATCGTCTTCGCCACCGTCGGAGCCGTGGCGCTCGCCCCGTTCGCGGCCCGGCCCTCCGCTCCCGCCGGCGCGGCACGCCGGGCCGTCGGGGTGCTGACCCGCCTCGGCCTGCTCCTGCTGCGCGCCGTGCCGCCGCCGGTGTGGGCCCTGGTCCTGCTCTTCGTGCTCTTGCCCGGCGTCCTGCCCGGTGCCCTGGCGATCGGCGTCTACACGATGGGGGTGCTGGGCCGGCTGGTCGGTGAGGCGGTGGAGGAGGCCGACCGGCGTCCCAGTGCGGCCCTGCGGGCCTCCGGTGCGTCGGCGGCCGGCAGCCGGCTCTACGGGACGGCACCGACCCTGGCCGGACCGGTGCTCGCGCTGGCGCTCTACCGGTGGGAGGTGGCGATCCGCGACACCGTGCTGGTGGGGCTGCTCGGCGCCGGCGGGATCGGCGTGCTGCTCTCGGCCGAGACGTCGTCGTTCGACTGGGCGGCCGTCACCACCGTGCTCACCGCGATCGTCCTGCTCACGTTCCTGGTGGACCTGGTGAGCGACCGCGCCCGTGCGGTACTGCGATGACACTGCGGTCCTCCGGACCGCACCACGGCCAGGTGCACTCCCCCGGCTGCGACGAGTCGTCCGTCCACCGTGCCGGGAGCCCTCCGGGCCCCGCGTCACGGCGAACCCTGCCTGCTACGCCCAGCGGGTGCGCGCGGAGAGCGCGGCGAGGGCGGCGGCGCCGGCGGTGGAGGTCCGCAGCACCTCGGGCCCCAGCCGCACCGGCTCGGCGCCGGCGGCGCGGAAGGCGACCACCTCGCCGTCGGCGAGACCGCCCTCGGGGCCGACGACGATCACCACCGTTCCGGCGTCGGGCAGCGGCAGCTCCGCCAGGGGACGGCGGGCGGCCTCGTGCAGCACGACGGCGAGGTCGGCGTCGGCCAGCAGCCCGCAGACGTCCCGCGTGGTCATCGGCTCGGTGACCTCCGGCAGCCGCGGCCGGCGCGACTGCTTGGCCGCCGCCCGGGCCGCGGAGCGCCACTTGGCGACCCCCTTCGCCACGCGGTCGTCGCGCCACCGCGTCACGCACCGCGAGGCCTGCCACGGAACGATCCGGTCGACGCCGAGCTCGGTGGCGAGGTCGACGGCGAGCGGTCCGTGGTCGCCCTTGGGCAGCGCCTGGACCAGGACGAACGCCACAGCCGGCGGCGGCACCTCGAACCGGCTGCGCACCGCGACCCGCAGGCCCGAGGCTACCGCGGCCGCCACCTCGCCTTCGGCGACGGTGCCGTGGCCGTCGCCGACGCGCACCCGCTCCCCCGGCCCCAGGCGGAGCACCTCGACCGCGTGCCGCCCCTCCGCCCCGGCGACCAGGAGCTCGGGTGCGTCGGGCAGGTCGTCGACGAGGAAGAGCGGTGCGCCGTCGAGCTGCGGGGCGTCGCTCACGGGTCAGCGGCCGTTGAAGACGTCGCGGACGCGCGAGAACAGACCGCCCTGCGCCTCGCGGTTGGCGTCGGGCCGGTCCTCGCCCCGGAGGGCGGCCAGCTCGCGCAGCAGCTTCTCCTGCTCGCCGTCGAGCCTGGTCGGCGTCTGGACCTCGACGTGCACGAGCAGGTTGCCCCGCCCGGTGGCGCGCAGCCGCGGGGCGCCGTGCGCCCGCAGGGTGAGCACGCTGCCCGACTGGGTGCCGGGCCGGATGTCCAGCTCCTCCTCGCCGTCGAGCGTCTTGAGGTTCAGCGTCGTGCCCAGGGCGGCCGAGGTCATCGGCAGGGTGACGCGGCAGTGCAGGTCCACGCCGTCCCGGGTGAAGACGTCGTGCGGGCGCTCGTGCACCTCCACGTACAGGTCGCCGGCCGGGCCGCCACCGGGACCGACCTCGCCCTGGCCGGTGAGCCGGATGCGCATGCCGTCCTCGACACCGGCCGGCACCTTCACCGAGATGGAGCGGCGGGCGCGGACGCGGCCATCGCCGGCGCACTTCGGGCAGGGTTCGGGGATGACCTGACCGGTGCCCGAGCAGGTGGGGCAGGGGCGGCTGGAGACGACCTGGCCGAGGAAGCCGCGCTGCACGCTCTGCACCTCGCCCCGGCCGGAGCAGGTGCCGCAGGTGGCGACGTGCGTGCCGGGCGCGGTACCGGCCCCGGCGCAGGTCTCGCAGAGGACGGCGGTGTCGACGGTGATCTCCTTGGTGACGCCGAAGACCGTCTCGTCCAGCTCGAGCTCGACCGGGATCAGCGCGTCCCGGCCGGCGCGGGTGCGGCTGCGCGGACCACGGGCGGCCGCGCCGCCGAAGAAGGCGTCCATGATGTCGCCCAGACCACCGAACCCGGCGCCGCCGAAACCGGCCCCGGCACCCGCGCCGGAGTCGAACGGGTCACCGCCGAGGTCGACGATCCGGCGCTTCTCCGGATCGGTCAGGGCCTCGTAGGCGCGGCTGACCTCCTGGAAGCGGTCCTTCGCCTCGGGGTCGGGGTTGACGTCGGGGTGCAGGTCCCGGGCCAGCCGCCGGTAGGCGCGCTTGATGTCCTGGTCGGTCGCTCCCTGGGCCAGGCCCAGCACGCCGTAGTAGTCGGTTGCCATCGAAGTTCTCGTCCTCAGCTCTCGGCCAGCAGATGGCCGACGTAGCGGGCCACGGCGCGGACCGCGGCCATGTTCCCTGGGTAATCCATGCGGGTCGGGCCCACGATGCCGAGACCGCCCAGCGCCCGGTCGGCCGAGCCGTACCCGACGGTGACCAGCGACGCACCCGACAGCGCCTCGTGGGCGTTCTCCTCGCCGATCCGCACCAGCACGGTGCTCGCGTCGACCTCGCTCATCAGCCGCAGGACGACCACCTGCTCCTCGAGCGCCTCCAGCAGCGGCCGCATCGTGCCGGGGAAATCCATGGCGCTGCCGCGGGCCAGGTTCGCCGTCCCCCCGACGACCAGCCGGTCCTCGCTGGGCTCGACGAGGGTCTCCATGAGGGTGGCGCTCACCGCGGCGACCAGGCTCCGGAGGTGCGGCGGCGCCGTCTCCAGCAGGCCGGGCACCTTGTCCCCGGCCTCACCGAGCTTCACCCCGGCGAAGGCGGAGTTGAGCAGGGTGCGCAGCTCCGGGACGGCACCGGGTTCGACGTCGGCCGGGCACTCGACGACCCGCTGCTCCACCCGGCCGGTGTCGGTGATGAGCACCACCAGCAGCCGGCCGGAAGCGACCTGGACGACCTCGAGGTGCCGGACGGCGCTGCGGGAGAGGGTCGGGTACTGGACCACGGCCACCTGGCGGGTCAGCTGGGCGAGCAGCCGGACGGTGCGGCCCAGGACGTCGTGCAGGTCCACCGCGCCGTCCAGGAACCGCTCGATCGCCCGCCGCTCGGCCGGCGACAGCGGCTTGACCGCCGACAGCCGGTCGACGAACAGCCGGTAGCCCTTGTCGGTGGGCACCCGGCCGGCGCTGGTGTGCGGCTGGGTGATGTAGCCCTGCTCCTCCAGCACCGCCATGTCGTTGCGGATGGTCGCTGGGGAGACGCCCAGGTCGTGGCGCTCGGCGAGGGCCTTGCTGCCCACCGGGTCGTTGGTCGAGACGAAGTCCTGGACGACGGCCCGGAGTACCTCCAGGCGGCGTTCGTCGTGCGCCACGGTGACACCTCCCCGTACCGGTCGACGCGCCGTGCGGCGCCGGACGCCGAAGCGATGTCCCGAGGCCTGGCAGCCGTCCGGGACACCCCCGGACTGGCACTCGCACGGACGGAGTGCCAAGTCAGCATACGTGCGACCGCCGGTGCCGTCGCGTGGCTCGCGAGGGTCCTCACCCCTGCCGGGGAGCCCCGACGGGCCCGCCCCGCGGCGTCTAGGGTGGACCGCGTCGGCGCCCCGGGGCGGGGCTGAGAGCGGAGGTCGGTCCCCTGATCTTCAAAGGCGTGCACAACGGGCGCCCCTATCCCGACCACGGGCTGTCCACCCGCGACTGGGCGATGATCCCGCCTCGCCAGGTCAGGCTGGACACCCTGACGACGACCAAGCGCGAACTGGCCCTCGACGCACTGCTGGCCGACGACTCCACCTTCTACGGCGATCTCTTCCCGCACGCCGTGCAGTGGCACGGTGAGCTGTACCTCGAGGACGGCCTCCACCGCGCGCTGCGGGCGGCCCTCCAGCAGCGCAACGTGATCCACGTGCGCGTCCTCGACCTGGATGCGCTCCCCCCGGTGCAGTCGCAGAACGGGCCGGACACCGCCGCGATCCCCGCGCAGCCGTCTCTGCCCGACCCCCGGCGCGTCTGAGTGCGTGTCCGGGAATTGAGTCAGCGGGCCAGTCGGCGTGACATGGTCATGATCATCGCGGTGTGGATCATGGCCTCGCTGGTGTCGATGCGTCGCTCGTAGTCGCGTACGCAGCGGCGGTACTTGCTGATCCAGGCGAAGGTTCGTTCCACCACCCACCGTCGGTGCAGCAGCTTGAAGCCGACCTGGTCATCGGCACGCTTGACGATCTCGACGGTGAACGCCAAGACCTTGGTGGCGAAGGTGACCATCCGCCCGGCGTATCCGGCGTCGGCCCACACCAGC
>NZ_JASNNW010000028.1 GCF_030165005.1 Blastococcus capsensis | reverse complement strand
GGAACTGCCCGAGGCGGTCGCGGTCATGGACCCCTTCCACGTGGTCCGCCTGGCCGGCGATGCGCTGGACCGGTGCCGCCGACGGGTCCAGCAGGCCCTGCACGGCCACCGCGGCATGAAGAACGACCCGCTCTACCGCGCCCGGCGGACGCTGCACACCGGCGCCGACCTGCTCACCGACAAGCAGACCCAACGCCTTCGAGCCCTCTTCGCTGCCGATGAGCACGTCGAGGTCGAGGCCACGTGGGGGATCTACCAGCGGATGATCGCTGCCTACCGAGAAGACGACCGGCGGCGCGGCCGCAAGCTGATGATCGACCTGATCGACTCGGTCAGCACCGGCGTGCCGAAGTCGCTCAGCGAGGTCATCACGCTGGGCCGAACGCTGAAGAAGCGCGCTGCCGACGTGCTGGCCTACTTCGACCGGCCCGGTACCTCCAACGGACCGACCGAGGCGATCAACGGACGACTCGAGCACCTCCGAGGCTCCGCGCTCGGGTTCCGCAACCTGACCAACTACATCGCCCGATCGCTTCTCGAGACCGGCGGGTTCAGGAGTCGACTACACCCTCGATCGTGAAGAGCCTCTTGATCGCCGAGCTGGTGCAGCCGGTGTCGTCGCAGTGCGCGGTCTGGTACTCGAACCGCTGCCCGATCGACAGCCGCCCTCCGGGCAGCTGGGTGTAGGCGTCGGTGCCGGCCACCGCGACGTTGTCCAGCAGATCCCAGGTTGCCGACCCCACCGTCCGCGCCGAGAAGGTGATCGACTGCGCCCCCGTACCGGTGGCGGTCGCCTGGCCGTGCAGCACCGGCTGCAGGCTCTCGTTCACCACCACCTCGGCCACCGGCGCCGACGCCGGCGCAGCGAGGACACCGGTCGCCGACCCGGCCACCACTGCCGCGGCCGCGACCGTGACTGTGACTGTGACGGTGCGGCCCAGCCGCCGCCCTCCGGCGGCCCGGGAGCGGAGCCCCGACATCCTTGGCAGAACAGAACGAGCCACTGCGCACCTCACGAGATCAGAGACCGGGCCGAACCGATCAGTCCGACCACCGTCTCAGGCCTCATGGCACCCCGCAATCATTCGAACGCGCTGAGTAACGACAGGCCGACTACACTCAGTGGCTGCCTACCTCGCGACGAGAGGGGTGGCCCGTCGGAACGACCTTGCAGGTCAGGCCCCCGTGCCGACGAGGGGCGACACCTACCAGAGGTGATGCGCTAGAAAAGCGGTCCTCTCACGGCGCGCCGGCCAGGCCTCTCGACCCGGGCATCGCAGGGAGGCCGACGGCGGCAGCCGGGGCCCGGTAGCGCCCGAGCTGTCGACGTCCCCCGGTTCTGGCACGCTCTTCCCGACGGCCCATCGAGGCCCGGTGCGCGAGGTGCCTGCGGGCTCGGCGGACCACGAGGCAGGAGGTCGGATGAGCACGACAGGTCGACGCGCCACCGCCCAGGCAGCCGACGAGGGCCGCCGCGGCGCGTTCAGCTCCCGGCGCGTCTTCATCCTGGCGGCGATCGGCTCGGCTGTCGGCCTCGGCAACATCTGGCGCTTCCCGTACGTCGCCTACGAGAACGGCGGCGGAGCCTTCGTGGTGCCCTACCTGGTCGCGCTGCTGACCGCCGGCATCCCCTTCCTGCTGCTCGACTACGCGATCGGCCACCGCCACCGGGGCTCCGCGCCGCTGTCCTTCGCCCGGCTGCGCCGCGGCGCCGAGGGGCTCGGCTGGTGGCAGGTGGCCATCTGCTTCCTCATCGCCGTCTACTACGCCGCGGTGCTGGCCTGGGCGCTGAGCTAAACCTTCTTCTCGTTCGACCAGGCGTGGGGCGCCGATCCCGAGGGCTTCTTCTTCGGGGAGTACCTGCAGGCCGGTGACGTCGAGGTCACCGCCGACGTGGTGCCCGGGGTGCTCGTACCCCTCGCGGTCGTCTGGCTGGCCGTCCTGGTGGTCATGGCGCTCGGCGTCCAGCGCGGGATCGGTGCGATCTCGCTGGTCTTCATCCCGGTGCTGGTGCTCGCCTTCGCCGTCCTCGTCGTGCAGGCGCTGCTGCTGCCGGGAGCGGGTGCCGGCCTCGACGCCCTGTTCACGCCCGACTGGGCGGCGCTCACCGAGCCCTCGGTCTGGGCCGCCGCGTTCGGCCAGATCTTCTTCTCGCTGTCGATCGGCTTCGGCATCATGATCACGTACGCCTCGTACGTCGGCCGCCGCGAGGACATGACCGGCTCCGGCCTCGTCGTCGGCTTCTCGAACTCCAGCTTCGAGCTGCTCGCCGGCATCGGCGTGTTCGCCGCCCTCGGCTTCATGGCCCAGGCCGGCGGGGTCGCGGTCGGCGAGGTCGCCAGCGACGGGATCGGCCTGGCCTTCATCGCCTTCCCGACGATCATCAGCGAGGCCCCGGGGGGCACCCTCATCGGCGTCCTCTTCTTCGGGTCCCTGGTCATCGCCGGCATCACCTCGCTGATCAGCGTGATCGAGGTCGTGATCTCAGCCGTCCGCGACAAGCTCGACACCAGTCGCCTCACCGCGACCCTCGCCGTCGTCGTGCCCACCGCGGTGCTGAGCCTGGTGCTGTTCAGCACGACGAGCGGCATCTACGTCCTCGACGTCGTCGACCACTTCGTCAACCAGTACGGCATCCTCGTCGTGGCGCTGGTCAGCATGCTGGTCGTCGCGTGGGTGCTGCGGGCACTGCCCCGACTCGGCGACCACCTCAACGTCCACGGTCGACCCCGGGTCGGCACCGGCTGGCGGGTGCTGACGAGCGTCGTGGCCCCGGTGGGCCTGGCCATCGTGCTCGTCCTCGCGGTGCGGGACGACCTCGCCGCGCCCTACGAGGGCTACCCCACCTGGCTCCTGCTGGGCTTCGGCTGGCTGCTGGTCGTGGCGCTGCCGCTGGTCGGCTTCCTGCTCGCCCGGCTGCCGTGGCGCGCCGGGACCCACCTGGACGGGCCGCCACCCGGCTCGGATCCGGGGACACCGCTGGACGGGGCACCCGTGGCGGACGCGGCCCCCCGCGACCGCTCGGTGACCGGGTACGACGAAGGAGGACGCCGGTGAGCGCCGACGCGATCGTGATGATGGTGGTGACGATGGCCGTGATCTGGGGCGGCCTCGCCCTGGCCATCGGCAGCCTGCTGCGCCACGGCGCCGTCGAGGACCGCGCCGAGGGTGTACGCCGGGACCCCTGACTCGGCCGAGACCGCGCTCGCCCGGGTCGGTGGGCCCTTCCCGACGGGCTGCACTCCGGTCCGCATCCATGGAGACCAGCGGCATCCGCACGACACCGGTCGGCGACCTCGAGCTCGCCAACGAGACGTTCGGCGACCCGGCGGATCCCCCGGCCCTGCTGGTCATGGGCCTGGCCACGCTGACGATCGGCCGGCGCGATGACTTCTGCCGCGACCTGGCCGCTCCGCTGGGGCTCGCGCGCCGACGGCGGGACGGCGGCGCTGCCGGCGCCGGACCCGGAGGCCGACCGCGTGCTGCCGTGCACCGCCCGCGCCGCCGCCGAGGGGCAGCTCAGCTGGTGAGCATCCCACCCTCGACCGGGATGGTGGTCCCGGTGACGTACCCGCCGGCGTCACTGACCAGGAAGACCAGGGCGGCAGCGAGCTCCTCGGGCTCGCCCTTGCGCCCGACGAGCACCCGGGACAGCTGCGACTCCAGGTAACCCTCGGGGTACTGGTCGGTCATCTCGGAGGTGAAGAAGCCCGGCGCCAGAGCGTTGACCCGGATGCCCTTGCGGCCGGTCCACTGCTGGGCCAGGTCGCGGGTCAGCCCGATCAGCCCCGCCTTGCTGGCCGCGTAGGCCGCCTGCGGCAGGCCCGCGGTGGTCAGCCCGAGGACGCTGGAGATGTTGACGATCGAGCTGCCCGGCTGCATCACCCGGCCGCAGGCCTGGGCCATCCAGTAGCAGCCGTTGAGATTGACGTCGATGACCTGGCGGAACTGATCGGGGGTCTCCCGCGTCGCCGGAGCGGCGGTGCCGACCCCGGCGTTGTTCACCAGGATGTCGACCTTGCCGAACTCCGCCATGGCGGCGTCGACGAGCGCCTGGCAGTCCTCCGGCTTCGACACATCGGTGGCCACGGCGATCGCCCGCCGGCCGGCCGCCTCCACGGACCGCTGGGTGTCGGCCAGCCGGTCGGCCCGGCGAGCGCCCAGCACGACGTCGCAACCGGCTTCGGCGAGCGTGCGGGCGAAGACCGCGCCCAGCCCGGAGGAGGCCCCGGTCACGACGGCGACGCGGTCGTCGAGGCGGAAGAGGTCGAGGATCGGACGGTCGGGCATGAGCGGGGATCTCCTCGCAGACGGTGGGCTGTCCCGCCACCGTATCCGCCCTGTGCGGTAGATCACCGGCCGAGCCGGGTAGGGGCTCCCGGTCCACGCCGGGGCACACGGAGGAGCACGCATGACCACACCTGTGGCTGTCGGTACCCTGCCCGAGGGCACGACGGGAAAGATCCTGCGCCGGTCGGTGGAGGTTCCGCGGGAGGTGGGGGGCCGATGACCCAGCCGCCGGCCCCCCGCACGCCCCCGCCGTCGCCACCGCTGTGGCGGCAGGCCTTCGACGCCGCCGAGCGCGCGGTCGCCCCGCGAGCCGAGGACCTGGTGCGCAGCGAGTACTTCTCGCTGGCCACCGCGCTGCTCCGCCGAGCGCAGACCGTCGCGGGCAGTTCCGTCCAGGGCGTGAGCGCGCGTGCCTGGCACCTGCTCAACCTGCCCGCCGGCAGCGACATCAGCCGGCTGCGCGCGCAGATCGGCTCGCTCGACCGCGAGGTGCGGCGGCTGACGATCCAGCTGGAGCAGGAGCGGCGACGCGGATCCACGTCCCGCCCCCACTCCTCCCGACCGACGACCGCCACGACCACGGAGGACAGCGATGCCGACGGTGCCCAGCCCCCAGACGGTGCTCGATCGCGTCCGGCGCGACGTCGAGCGCAACGCCCTTCGGGCTCGTAACGGGATCAAGCTGGTCGCCGGCGTCGACCGCCCCGGTGTCGGGCAGACCCCCAAGGACGTCGTCTGGCAGCGGGG
Organism: Blastococcus capsensis; assembly: GCF_030165005.1. GTDB lineage: Bacteria > Actinomycetota > Actinomycetes > Mycobacteriales > Geodermatophilaceae > Blastococcus > Blastococcus capsensis. The sequence goes on along the minus strand of NZ_JASNNW010000028.1, from coordinate 45,126 downwards.
CCGCACCCAGCTCTGGCACTACCGGAACGACCCCGACACCTACGGCGGCGTCCGCTACGGACCGCCGCTGCTGATCGTGTTCAGCATGGTGAGCCGTAGCTACATCCTCGACCTGACGCCGGGCAACAGCTTCGTGGAGCAACTGCTGAATGCCGGCTTCGACGTGTACATGCTCGACTGGGGCGAGCCCGACGAGCGCGACGCGGGGAACGGGCTCGAGGACTACGTCGACGACTACATCCCCGCCGGGATCGACCGCGTCCTCGAGCTCTCCGGTGCCGACGAGGTCAACCTCTTCGGCTACTGCTTCGGCGGCGACCTGGCGCTGCTCTACGCCGCGCACCATCCCGACGCCCCGCTGCGCAGCCTGACCGTGCTGGCGACCCCGGTCGACTTCCGGCACATGGGCCCGCTCGCCGACATCTTCGCGGTCGGCGGGATGGACGTCGGCTCCGTCCTCGACGCGGACGGCAACGTCCCGCCCTCGGTCGTCGTCCAGGGCTTCCGGGCGCTGACCCCGACCGCGGAGGTGACCCGCTACGTGACCCTCTGGGAGCGGCTCTGGAACGACGACTACGTCGCGTCCTACCAGGCCATGACCGGCTGGTCGGACGACCACGTGCCCTTCCCCGGCGCGGCGGCCCGGGAGACCGCGGAGATGCTGGTGCGGAACAACGGGATGGTCGACGACCGGCTCACCGTGGGCGGCGACCGGGTGCACCTCTCCGACATCCAGGTGCCGTTCCTGACCGTGCGCGCCAACCGCGACCACATCGTGCCGCCGGACGCGACCGCGCCGCTGATCGACCTGGTCGGCTCCCCCGACAAGCACGAACTGTGCCTCGATGCCGGTCACATGGGGCTGGTCGTCGGGCGCACCGCGGCGAAGACGACGGTGCCCACCATCATCGACTTCGTCCGCCGGCGCAGCGATCCGCTGGATGCAGACGACACGAGAGAAGAGGCCTGACGTGGCGGTGGTGGAACTCGGACCGGAGCGCTGCGACGCGCTGCTGCGGTTCTTCGGCGACCTGCCGGCAGGTGACCTGACCTTCATCAAGGAGGAGGTCACCGACCCGGAGACCGTCCGCTCGTGGGCGAACGGCGAGTCCGCCGGTGGCCGGTGGGTGGCGGTCGAGGGCGACGAGGTGACCGGCTACGTCGCCGTCCGGCCGCTCCCGGGGTGGTCGGACCACGTCGGCGAGGTACGCCTGGTCGTCGCGCCGTCCAGCCGCGGCAGCGGGCTCGGGCGCGAGCTGGCCCGGCAGGCCCTGGTGGGGGCCGTGTCCTCGGGGCTGTCGAAGCTCGTCGTGGAGGTCGTCGCCGAGCAGGGGGCGGCTCTGGCGCTCTTCACCGACCTGGGCTTCTCCGGGGAGGCGCTGCTGCGCGACCACATCCGCGACCGCGACGGCGAGCTGCGCGACCTCATGGTGCTGGCCCACCACGTCTCGGACACCTGGTCGGGCATGGACACCGTCGGCATCGCCGACGAGCTGGGTGCTCCGGCCGGCTGACCGGCTCAGCGCTCGGTGACCCGACCCGCGACCACCTGGAACCGCCGGGTGGTCGCGACCGCCTCGAGCATCCGCCGGTCGTGCGTGACCAGCAGCAGGGTGCCGGGGTAGTCGGCCAGCGCCTGCTCGAGCTGCTCGATGGCCGGCAGGTCGAGGTGGTTGGTGGGCTCGTCGAGCACCAGCACGTTCACGCCACGAGCCTGCAGCAGCGCCAGGGCCGCGCGGGTCCGCTCCCCGGGCGAGAGGGTGACGGCCGGCCGGAGCACGTGGTCGGCGGTGAGGCCGAACTTGGCCAGCAGCGTCCGCACCTCAGCCGTCGGCCAGTCGGGCACCTCGGCGCCGAACGCGTCCAGCAGCTGCTCGGGGCCGAGGAACCGCCCCCGCGCCTGGTCGATCTCGCCGATCCGCACAGCCGGCCCCACCGAACCCGTACCGTCGTCCAGCGGCACCCGGCCGAGCAGGGCGGCCAGCAGGGTGGACTTCCCCGAGCCGTTGGCCCCGGTGATGGCCACCCGGTCCCCCCAGCCGATCTGCAGGTCCACCGGCCCGAGCGTGAAACCGCCCCGCCGGACGACGGCCCCGCGCAACGTGGCCACCACCGCACCCGCCCGCGGGGCGACGGCGATCTCCATGCGCAGCTCCCACTCCTTGCGGGGCTCCTCGACGACGTCCAGGCGCTCGATCATGCGCTGGGTCTGCTTGGCCTTGGCCGCCTGCTTCTCCGACGACGCCCGGTTGGCGGCCTTGATGTGCTTGTCGCCGTCCTTGGACTTCTTGATCGAGTCGCGGACGCCCTTGGCCATCCAGTTCCGCTGCATCCGCGCGCGCGCCTCGAGCGATGCCTTCGTGTCGGCGAACTCCTCGTAGTCCTCGCGCGCGTGCCGCCGGGCCACCTCGCGCTCGACCAGGTAGGCCTCGTACCCCCCGTCGTGCACGCGCACCAACTGCTGGACGAGGTCGAGCTCGACGATCCGGGTGGCGGTGCGGGCCAGGAACTCGCGGTCGTGGCTGACGACCACCACGCCGGCCCGGGTGCCGGTGACGAACCGCTCCAGCTGGTCCAGCCCGGCCAGGTCGAGGTCGTTGGTCGGCTCGTCGAGCAGCAGGACGTCGTACCGCGACAGCAGGAGCGCGGCGAGCCCCACCCGGGCGGCCTGACCGCCGGACAACCCGGTGGTCGGCGCGTCGAGGGCGACCCCGGGCGCCACGTCGGCCACCACCTCGGCGGCCCGCTCGTCGAGGTCGGCCCCGCCGAGGGCGAGCCACCGCTCGAGCGCGTCGCCGTAGCCGTCGTCGGCGCCCGCCGCACCGGCGGCGAGCGCCTCCGTCGCGGCGTCCAGCGCCGCCTGCGCGGCGGCGACGCCGGTACGTCGGGCGAGCGCGGCCAGCACCGTCTCCCCCGCCCGCCGCTCGTGCTCCTGCGGGAGGTAGCCGAGGGTCGCGCTCGGTGGGCTGAGGGCGATGCTGCCGGCCTCCGCCGGAAGGTCCCCGGCCAGGGTGCGCAGCAGCGTGGACTTACCCGCGCCGTTCACCCCCACGAGTCCGACGACGTCGCCGGGCGCGACGACCAGGTCGAGGTCGGAGAACAGCACGCGGGCGCCGTGACCGGCCGCCAGTCCGCGGGCGACGAGGGTGGCGCTCATCCTTACAGCGTGCCAAGCCGCACCAGCCGGCTCGTCAGCGGAGGTCAGCCGTCGGTGTCCTCGACGTCGAACGCTTCCTCGTCGTAGCCGCTGTCGTGCTCGCCGGCCGCGCCCACCGGCCGGCGGACCAGCCAGGGCTGGAGGTGGTCGTAGCCGCGCACCGACACCCGGCGCAGCGGCCGCACCCGGTAGCCCGGGAGGCCGCGGAGCCGGTCTGCCAGGTCGCGGTCGACCAGGAGCGCCCCGGGGCGGGCGAGCGAGGTGAGCCGGCTGGCCAGGTTGACGACCGGTGAGTACACGTCACCGAGCCGGGTGAGCACCGCGCCGTAGGCGGCACCCACCCGCAGCGGCGGGCGGTCCGCGGCCGCCCAGAACCCGGGCAGCTCGAGCCCGATGTCGGCGGCGTCGGTGGCCGACCGGGCGGTGAACAGCACCCCGTCCCCCACCGTCTTCACCACCCGGCCGTGGTGCCGGGCGATGACCTCGGCCGCGATGCTCTCGAAGTCCTCCACCATCGCGCCGAGCTCCCGGCCACCCATCCCCCGGCTGCGGGACGTGTAGCCGACCAGGTCGGCGAAGCCCACCGCGAGCTCCCGCCGGTCCCCCTGGCCGGTCGCCGCCAGGAGCCGGTCGACGTTGGCCGCCAGGTGCCGCAACCAGACGTAGCTCTGGAGCTGGAGCAGCTTGGGCAGCATCGCGCTCGCGACCGCCACGGCCTCCTCGGGGGAGGCCGGCCGCCGCTCGCCGTCCGGCCCGGTCCGGGCCAGGGCGTCGGCGAGCATGTCGGCCTGCCAGTCAGCCAGCCGCGACAGCGCCTGGCCCATGGCCCGCGCGATCGATGCTTCGGTGTCCTCGTCCACGAATCCCGACTCGATCAGCTCCGACAGGACGCCGAGGGCATGGATGTCGGCGTCGGTGAACGCGGGATCGTCGTCGGCGGCGTCGGGGAAGCCCAGCGCCCGCCACAGCCGCTGGGTGCGCTCCGGCGGCATGCCTGCCTGCTGCCCCACCTGCAGCCGGGTGTACCGGCGCGGACCGTCGAGCAGGAGCCGCTCCATCGCCTCCCGGGCGTCGGGTTCCGGGACGTCGGCGTCCATGCCCTCGCCGGACCTCAGTCGGTGGTGTGGACGACGAGCACGTCGCACTGCGACCGGCGGGTCGCGTCGGCGGGGACCGAGCCCAGCAGGCGGCCCTTGATCCCGTTCAGCCCCCGGTTGCCGACGACCAGCAGGTCGGCGTTCTCTCTCCGGACCACGTCCAGCAGCGTCTCGACCGGGGAGCCCATGACCGCGACCGTGCGCACCTTGCCCGCGCCGGCGGCAGCGGCTCGCTCGGCCGCGGTGCGCACGGTGTCCTCGGCGGGGTGCGCCCCCACCACCTGGTAGGCCTCGTCCCCCAGGACGTCCTGGGCACGGGCCAGCTCGCGGTCGTCCGGCTCCGTGGAGAGGTAGGCGCAGGCGACGACCAGGGTCGCCCCGCAGGCGCCGGCCAGGGCGCCGGCGCGGGCCACCGCACGCAGGGACGATTCCGACCCGTCGGTTCCGACGACGACCGTGGAGTAGGCGCTGGCGGGCTCGCTCACGGCGCGCACTCTATGGGATCACCGCGGCCGGTGTGCCCGTGGTCACCTGAGGGGATGCCGCCCGGTGCAGCCGGGGATGCCACACGGCGCGGGGCTCCCGCGGACGTCGCCGAGTGCGCTTGGATGGGAGCCCACCAGGACCGACGAGGGAGCAGGCCATCTCCAGCGGCACGACGGCGAGGGTCGACCCCGTCCGGGTCGAGATCCGCGGACTCACGAAGAGCTTCGGCAGCGTCCGGGCGGTCTCCGATCTCGGGTTCACCGTGGAGCCGGGCACCGTCACCGGGTTCCTGGGCCCGAACGGGGCCGGCAAGACGACCACCCTGCGGATGGTCCTGGGTCTCATGAAGCCCGACGCGGGTGCCGCGACGTTCGACGGCGTGCCCTACCCGTCGCTGTCCCGACCGCTGCGCACCGTCGGTGCGGTGCTGGAGACCGCGTTCCACCCCGCCCGGTCGGGGCGCAACCACCTGCGCGTCTACTGCCGCGCCGCCGGACTTCCGCTGCAGCGCGCGGACGAGGTGCTCGCGCAGGTCGGGCTCGCCGACGCCGGGCACCGCCGGGCGGGTGGCTACTCCCTGGGCATGCGGCAGCGGCTCGGACTGGCCACCGCGCTCCTCGGCGACCCCGCGGTCCTGGTGCTCGACGAGCCGGCCAACGGCCTCGACCCGGAGGGCATCCAGTGGCTGCGCGGTTTCCTCCGCCACCTCGCGCACGAGCAGGGACGGACCGTGCTCGTCTCCAGCCACCTGCTGTCGGAGGTGGAGCAGACCGTCGACCGGGTCGTCATCGTCGGAGCCGGGCAGCTCGTGCGCGAAGGCTCGATGGAGCAACTGCGGTCCGGCGCCGACGGCGCCGGGACCGTGCTGGTGCGCAGCCCGGAGGCCGCCCGGCTGGCCGAGGCCCTCCGTGCCGACGGCACCGGGGTCTCGCTGGACGGCGACGCCCTCACCGTCAGCGGTCGGACGACCGCCGAGATCGGCGCCCGCGCCTACGCCGCCGGGGTCGAGCTGCACGAGCTCCGCTCGCAGACCAGCGGCCTCGAGGAGATCTACTTCCAGCTCACCGCCGGGCGAGGGCAGTTCGCGGCGCCCCCGACCGGTCCGGCCGCCGAGGAGACCACCCGATGATGCGCCTGGTGCGTGCCGAGTGGACCAAGCTGTTCACCACCCGGGTCTGGATCGGGCTGCTGGTCGGCGCGGTCGCCCTGGCGGTACTGTCCACCGTCCTCCTCACCGCGTTCGCCGGTGACACCGAAGGTGTGGGCATCCCGCCGGTGGGCAGCCCGGCCTTCGAGCAGCTGGCCCTCGCGGGGCCGGCGAACTCCGTCGTCCTCATGCTCGTGCTCGGCGTCATCGGGATGACGCAGGAGTACCGCCACCGCACCGCCACCCCGACGTTCCTCACCACGCCGCACCGCGGCCAGGTCGTGATCGCCAAGCTGGTGGCCTACGCCCTGGTCGCCGTGCCGTTCGCGGTGGTCGTCACGGCCGTCAACTACGCCGTCCTGGCGGTGTACGCAGGCAGCCGCGGAGCCGTCCCCGCACTCACCGGCGACAACTCCCGCGTCGTGCTGACCTCGGCGCTGGCCCTGGTGATCTACACCGTCATCGGGGTCGGCCTGGGCGCGCTCGTCCGCAACCAGATCGGGGCGATCGTCGGCGCCCTGGTCTACCTCTTCGTCATCGAGGCCCTGATCCGCCAGTTCGTCGGCACGGCGTACAAGTGGTTGCCCGGTGGTGGCCTCGAGGCACTGACGGCGACCTTCCAGGGCCCGGACGTCCTGGAGGCGTGGCAGGGAGGCGTCCTGCTGCTCGGCTACGGTCTGGTGGCCGCCGTGCTGGGCACGTTCCTGGCCGTCCGGCGTGACATCGTCTGACGACAGCCCCGGGAGCATCGCAGCGAGGCCGCCGCCGACAGGGAGTGAGCATCGCAGCGAGGAAGGAGCGGAGCGGAGCGACCGCGGAGGCGGCGTACGGCTTCGAGCGAGGAGCGGACCGGGGCACGGAGTCGGACTCGAGGAATCGTCTGAGGCGCCGGCGGACAGCGCACGACCCCGTCCGGGCGAGACCACGCGCCGGGCGGCCCGAACGGAGAACGGAGACCGCGTGACGACCCGCATGACCGTGCAGCGACTCGGCCGGATGATCGCCGAGGCAGACACCGACGACGTCCGCGCCGCCGTCACCGAGGCACCGCACCTGCTCACCGCCTCGGTGGAGCGGGAGGGCGAGGGCGGCTGGACACCGCTGCACCTCGCCGTCGCCTGCGACCGCGCCGACGTGGTACCGGTCCTGGTGGAGGCCGGCGCCGACCTGTCGGCGCGCACCGATGGTCACCGCACCCCGCTGCACGTGGCGCTCGAGCACGCACCCGGCCTGGTGCCGGTGCTGGTGGAGCTCGGTGCGGTCGTCGACGCGTCCAGCGCGGCCTACCTGGACGACGTCGACCGGCTCACCGCCGAGCTCGACGCGGGCGCCCCGCTCACCGACCCGACCACCGGGGTGGACCTGCTCGCGTGGGCCGCCTTCGGCGGCGCGGCCGATGCCGCACGGCTGCTGCTGGACCGGGGCGCCGACCCCGACGGCGGGGCACTGCACGCGGCAGCCGAGGGCCGGCGCCTGGAGCTGGTCCGCCTGCTCCTGGACGCCGGGGCCGGGGTCGACCACCGGGATCCCGACACGGGGCGCACCCCGCTGCACACCGCCGTGGCGGCCGGCGGCACCGGCGACTCGCCGGAGATCGTCCGGTTGCTCCTGGACGCCGGCGCGAACGTCGACGCCACCACCCACGACGGCGCCAGCGCCCTCGACATCAGCCGGGTCGCGGCGGCCCGCCACCGCCGCGCCGACGAATCGCAGGCCAGTGGCAACGACGCCCTGGCCGAATTCCTGGTAGCGCGCGGGGCGAGCCATTGAGCCCGTTCCGGGCGGGGCACGCGGAAGCCGCTCCACGCCCGGTCAGCCGCCGCACACGGGCGTAGACTCGACACCCGGTTCAGCGACGCCCCTCAGACGCAGCCCCGAGACGAAGAAGGCACTCGACCCCGTGTCAAGCGTGAGTTCATCCCGACCGTCGTCCGCCTCGTCCCCGGTCGCCGGTTTCGGCACCAACGAGTGGTTGGTCGAGGAGATGTACCAGCAGTACCTCGCCGACCCGTCCAGCGTCGATCAGGCGTGGCACGAGTTCTTCGCCGACTACCGGCCGGGTGGCCCGGTCGGTGGTGGCGACCGAGGGGAGGCGCCGCCCGGCGAGGGCGCGCCCGCGGCGGCCCCGAAGCAGGCGGCCCCGAAGCAGGCGGCGCCGAAGCAGGGGGCGCCGAAGCAGGGGGCGCCGGCCGCTCCGGCGCCGGAGGCGCCCGCCGCCGCGAACAAGCCCGACGTCCAGCGCCCGGCCGCCGGGTCCCAGCCGACGGGGAGCCCGCCCGTGCAGAAGTCCAGCCAGCCCGCCGCCGATGCCGCCCCCGCCGCCAAGGCCGCTCCGAAGCTCCCGGTCGGGGACGGCAAGCAGTCCCCGCTGCGCGGCGCCGCCGCCGCGGTGGTCAAGAACATGAACGCGTCGCTGACCGTGCCGACGGCGACCAGCGTGCGCGCGGTGCCCGCCAAGCTCCTGGCCGACAACCGCATCGTCATCAACAACCACCTGGCCCGCGCGCGCGGCGGCAAGATCTCGTTCACCCACCTGATCGGTTACGCGCTGATCCGGGCGCTGGACGCGTTCCCGAACATGAACAGCGCCTTCGCCGAGGTCGACGGCAAGCCGGTGCTGGTGCAGCCGGAGCACGTCAACTTCGGCCTGGCCATCGACCTGCCGAAGCCCGACGGTTCCCGCTCGCTGGTGGTGGCCTCGATCAAGGGCGCCGAGGAGATGGACTTCGCCGGCTTCTGGGCCACCTACGAGGACATCATCCGCCGGGCCCGGAACAACAAGCTGACGATGGAGGACTTCTCCGGCACCACGATCAGCCTGACCAACCCCGGCACGATCGGCACCAACCACTCGGTGCCGCGGCTCACCGCCGGCCAGGGCGCGATCATCGGCGTGGGGGCCATGGAGTACCCGGCCGAGTTCCAGGGGATGAGCCCCGAGGTGCTGACCGAGATGGGCATCTCGAAGATCATCACGCTCACCTCGACCTACGACCACCGGATCATCCAGGGCGCGGAGTCCGGCGACTTCCTGCGCAAGCTGCACGCGCTGCTGCTGGGTGAGGACGGCTTTTACGACGAGGTCTTCCGCTCGCTGCGGATCCCCTACGAGCCGGTGCGCTGGATGCCGGACGTGCGGGTCACGCGGGAGGGGCAGATCGACAAGGAAGCCCGCGTCGTCGAGGTCATCGAGTCCTACCGGCGCAACGGCCACCTGATGGCCGACACCGACCCGCTCGAGTTCAAGGTCCGCACCCACCCCGACCTCGACATCCTCGAGCACGGCCTGACCCTGTGGGACCTGGACCGCCGGTTCCCCGTGGGCGGCTTCGCCGGCGAACGGCTCATGCCGCTGCGCGACATCCTCGGCGTGCTGCGCAACTCCTACTGCCGCACGGTCGGCGTGGAGTACATGCACATCACCGACCCCGAGGAGCGCGAGTGGCTCCAGCAGCGCATCGAGGTCAAGCACGAGCAGCCCGAGCGGCAGAAGCAGAAGCACATCCTGGGCCGGCTCAACGCCGCCGAGGCGTTCGAGACGTTCCTGCAGACCAAGTACGTCGGCCAGAAGCGGTTCTCCCTCGAGGGCGGCGAGTCGGTCATCCCGATCCTCGACGAGGTGCTCATCGCCGGCACCGACCACGGCCTGGACGAGGTCGCGATCGGCATGGCGCACCGCGGCCGGCTCAACGTGCTGGCGAACGTGCTCGGCAAGAGCTACGCGAAGATCTTCGGCGAGTTCGAGGGCAACATCGACCCCGGCACGGTCCAGGGCTCCGGTGACGTGAAGTACCACCTCGGCGCCACCGGCCGGTTCCGCAACCCGTTCCAGCCCGTCGCCGAGATCGCCGTATCGCTGGCCAGCAATCCGAGCCACCTGGAGACGGTGAACCCCGTCCTCGAAGGCATCGTGCGGGCCAAGCAGGACATGATCGACAAGGGCGAGGAGGGCTTCACCGTCCTCCCGGTCCTGCTGCACGGTGACTCCGCGTTCGCGGGGCAGGGCGTGGTCCAGGAGACCCTGAACCTCTCCCAGCTGCGCGGCTACCGCACCGGCGGCACGGTCCACGTGGTCATCAACAACCAGGTGGGGTTCACCACCAGCCCCGGATCCGCGCGCTCGACGCTCTACTCCACCGACGTCGCGCGCATGGTCAACGCGCCGATCTTCCACGTCAACGGTGACGACCCCGAGGCGTGCGTCCGGGTGGCGCGGCTGGCGGTCGAGTACCGGCAGCAGTTCAAGAAGGACGTCGTCGTCGACCTCGTCTGCTACCGCCGCCGCGGGCACAACGAGGGCGACGACCCCTCGATGACCCAGCCGCAGATGTACGACATCATCGACCGCAAGCGCTCGGTCCGGAAGCTCTACACCGAGGCGCTCGTGGGCCGCGGCGACATCACCCTCGAGGAGGCCGAGGAGGCCCTCAAGGACTACCGCGGTCAGCTCGAGCGGGCGTTCGCCGAGACGCACGACGCGCAGGACTCCTCGAAGCCCGAGCCGGTCATGGACCCGCGCACCCCGCAGCAGTCGCAGGTGCGGACGGCGATCACGCCCGAGGTGCTCAAGACCGTCGGGGACGCGCACGTCTCCTTCCCGCCGGACTTCACGCCGCACCCGAAGCTGCAGAAGATGCTGGAGCGTCGCGCGGCGATGGCCAGCGAGGGCGGCATCGACTGGGCGATGGGTGAGCTGCTGGCCTTCGGGTCGCTGCTGATGGAGGGCGTCCCGGTGCGGCTGGCGGGTCAGGACTCCCGCCGCGGCACGTTCGTGCAGCGCCACTCGGTGCTCATCGACCGGGAGAACGGCGCCGAGTACACGCCGCTGGCCAACCTCACCGAGGACCAGGCCAAGTTCTTCGTCTACGACTCGCTGCTCAGCGAGTACGCGGCAGTGGGCTTCGAGTACGGCTACTCGGTGGCCAACGAAAAGGCGCTGGTCCTGTGGGAGGCGCAGTTCGGCGACTTCGTCGACGGCGCCCAGATGGTCATCGACGAGTTCATCAGCTCCGGCGAGGCCAAGTGGGGCCAGCGTTCCGGCGTCGTCATGTTGCTGCCGCACGGCATGGAGGGGCAGGGCCCCGACCACTCCAGCGGCCGGATCGAGCGATTCCTGCAGCTGTCGGCCGAGAACAACATGACGGTCGCCAACTGCACCACGCCCGGCAACTACTTCCACCTGCTCCGCCGCCAGGCGCTGTCGGACGTGCACCGGCCGCTGATCGTCTTCACGCCGAAGTCGCTGCTGCGGGCCAAGGCCGCGGTCAGCCCGGTCGAGGACTTCACCGAGCGGGAGTTCCGGCCGGTGCTGCCCGACACCGGGGTCGGCGGCGAGCCGCTCGAGGCCTCCGCGGTCACGCGGGTGCTCCTGTGCAGCGGCAAGGTCGCCTACGACCTGATGGCGCAGCGGGAGGCCGACGGCCGCGCCGACACCGCCGTGGTGCGGGTCGAGCAGCTGTACCCGCTGCCGGCCGAGCAGATCCGGGCGGAGCTCGAGCGCTACCCGGATGCCTCCGACGTCGTCTGGGTGCAGGAGGAGCCGGCCAACATGGGGGCCTGGCAGTTCATGGCCGTCAACCTGCCCGAGGAGCTGCCGTCCGGCCGCAAGCTCCGGCGGGTGAGCCGCCGGGCGTCGGCCAGCCCGGCCGTGGGCTCGGCGAAGGTGCACGAGGTCGAGCAGCGCACGCTGGTCGCCGAGGCCTTCGGGAGCTGACCCGGCAAGCCCTTTCGACGCCCGGTCCCCGATCCGCTCGGGGACCGGGCGTCGTAGGTTCTGCGGCATGTACTTCACCGACAGGGGCCTGGAGGAGCTGGCCGAGCGGCGAGGCGGTGAGCAGGTCACCCTCGCCTGGCTGGCCGATCAGATGCAGGCGTTCGTCGACCAGCACCCCGACTTCGAGGTGCCGGTAGAGCGGCTGGCCACCTGGCTCGCCCGCGGCGGCACGGACGACGACGACCTCGACGACTGATCCGCCCGCCCCGCGCGCCGAGTGCGACGAACTCGTGGCCATCACCCTGCTGATCGCCACGAGTTCGTCGCACTGGGCGGGTCTCGCCAGCCATCCCGCGAGCCTGCGCAACAACACGGTCGGATGCAGCCACGCTCTGAGCATGCTCGGTCACTCCCACGCGCTCTCCGGTCTCGCTACCGGCGCCGCGACGCTGCCGTGGGCCCCGGTCCACGGCGCGGTCGCCCAGGGCGCCTGGATCGCCGCCGTCGGCGGGTTCGCGATGCTGCCCGACCTCGACCACCGCAACTCCACGGTGTCGGACATGTGGGGCCCGGTGACCGACGTACCGGCAGGGGCGATCGGGGCGCTGTCCGGCGGACATCGCTGGGGCACCCACGACGCCATCCTCGCCCCGCTGGCCTTCGGCGCCCTGGCCGTGCTCGCCGCCGGCGCGTTCTGGTCCAGTCTCCTGCTCATGGCGCTGGCGATCGGGCTGGCGCTGCGGGCGCTGCACTTCGTCATCCCCGGGCGGACCGAGACGACGGTCCTCGGGAACCTGGTGCTGTCCTGGGGCGGCGCGTGGCTGCTGCTCGACCACATGAGCAGCCCGGTGTGGCTGCCGTGGGCGGTGGCCGCCGGCGTCCTGACGCACGTCCTCGGCGACGCGATCACCACCGCCGGCGTGCCTGTGCCAGTGCTGTGGCTGGTCAAGCGGAAGCGGCTGGCCCTCTCTCCCATCCGCACCGGTGCGACCGTGGAGAAGATGGCGCTGGTGCCGCTGTTCGTGGTGGCGACGGTCGTGCTCGCCTACAGCAACACCGGCCTGCACCTCGCCGTGGACCCGCTGGTGGACCGCCTGCTCAGCGCCGGCTGACTCACGGGCGGGGGTTGGTCCGCGTCCATCCCCGCTCGTCGCGGCGCGCTCCCTGGCCCGCGCGGCAGCGCCGGCACACCGCCTGCACGCCCTCCGCGTGCCGCCCCGACTCGGGCTGAGCGTCGGCCCAACCGACGTGCGGGAAGCGGGTCAGCCGCGATCTGCTGAGCGAGAGCCCGCACACCGTCTCGTTCCGCCCGCGCTCCCACGCGTGCACCTCCCCTGCCGGGTACCGGATGCCGTCGTCGGGGTCGACCCACTGGTCCGTGGCCGCGACGGCCGCGCTGCTGGCTCCCATGCGCCGTTCGGTACCCGTGACGCGGACCCGCGACAAACCGTTCGCCGCGATCGGCCGGGACCCGCAGACTCGGGGCGTGGAAAGACTGTCCGACAAACTGCTGAACTGGGCGAGCATCCTCGACGACGAGACGCGCAAGCAAGCCGAGCGCACCGCCTCGCTCGACATCGTCGACCCGCATGTCGCCCTCATGCCGGACGCGCACCTGGGCAAGGGCGCGACCGTGGGGTCGGTGCTGCCCACGCGCGCGGCGATCATCCCGGCGGCGGTCGGCGTCGACATCGGTTGCGGCATGATCGCCGTCCGCACGCCGTGGTCGGCCGACGAGGTGCGGGCCCGCGGCTCGCTCGCGCCCCTGCGCGGCGACATCGAGCGCGCCGTACCCCTCTCGGCGGGCCGCTACAACAAGAGGCTGACCGACACCGCCCGCCGCCGGGTCGCCGAGCTGGAGGCGAAGGCCGAGGAGCTCGGCCACCGCGTCCTGCACTCGGTGACGGCGACGGCGCCAAACTGGGCGCTGCAGCTGGGCAGCCTCGGCTCGGGCAACCACTTCATCGAGGTGACCGCCGACGAGCAGGACCGCATCTGGCTCTTCCTGCACTCCGGCAGCCGCGGGGTGGGCAACAGGATCGCCCAGAAGCACATCGCGATCGCGCACGAGCGGGCGCGGCGCGACGGCCTCGACCTGCCCGACCGCGACCTGGCCTGGCTGGACGAGGGCACCCCGGAGTTCGACCGGTACATCGCCGAGCTGCGGTGGGCGCAGCACTTCGCGCTGCTCAACCGCGAGGAGATGATGGACCGGGTCGCCGACGCCCTGGCCCGGCACATGCGCGCCGACGCGACGCCGGAGCTGGAACGAGTCAACTGTCACCACAATTTCACCCAGCACGAGGAGCACTTCGGCGAGGAGCTGTGGGTGTCCCGGAAGGGCGCCATCCAGGCGGAGAAGGGGCAGGCGGGGCTCATCCCGGGCTCGATGGGGACGGCGAGCTACGTGGTCAGCGGGCTGGGCAACCCGGAGTCGCTGAACAGCTCCCCGCACGGCGCCGGCCGGGTGTACTCGCGGACCAGGGCCCGCAAGACCTTCACGCGGGGTCAGCTCGACGAGTCGATGCGCGGCATCGAGTGGCGGCACAGCGACGCGTTCCTGGACGAGATCCCCGCGGCCTACAAGGAGATCGACGTCGTGATGGCCGACGCCGTCGGTCTCGTCGAGGTCCGGCACACGCTGCGCCAGCTGGTGAACGTCAAGGGCGACTGAAGAAGGACCGGCCGGTCGCCGAGCGGTTGCTGGCCGGGGTGCCGGGGCTGGTCCACCGCCCCGGCCTCAGCGGGTGACACCCTGCTCGCGGGCGCAGGCGGCGACGGCCTCGGCGACCGCGGTGGCCACCCGGCGGTCCAGCGGGCTCGGCACGATGTAGTCCGGCCGCAGGTCCTCGCCCACCACGTCGGCGATCGCGGTGGCGGCAGCGAGCTTCATCTCCTCGGTGATGCCGGTGGCGCCGGCGTCGATGGCGCCCCGGAAGACGCCGGGGAACGCCAGCACGTTGTTGATCTGGTTGGGCAGGTCGCTGCGACCGGTGGCGACGACGGCGGCGTACTTCGCGGCCATCTCCGGGTCGACTTCGGGGATGGGGTTGGCCAGCGAGAAGACGATGCAGTTCTCGGCCATCGACGCGATCGCCGCCTCGGGCACCGTGCCGCCGGAGACTCCGACGTAGACGTCGGCGCCCGCGAGCGCCGCCACCATGGAGCCGGCGAAGCCGGCCTCGTTGGTGTTCTCCACCAGCCACCGTTTGGTCCCGGTCAGCGCCTCGCGCCCCGGGTGCAGGATCCCCTGCGAGTCGGCGACGGCGATGTCGCCGACGCCGGCCTCGATCAGGATCTTCGTGCACGCCACGCCGGCGGCGCCAGCACCGGAGACGACCACGCGCAGGTCGGCCAGCTCCCGCCCGACGACCTTCGCCGCGTTGCGCAGCGCGGCGAGCACGACGATCGCCGTTCCGTGCTGGTCGTCGTGCATGACCGGGATGTCCAGGCGGTCGCGCAGCCGGGCCTCGATCTCGAAGCAGCGGGGCGCGCTGATGTCCTCGAGGTTGATGCCACCGAAGGACGGGGCGATGGCGGCGACGGTCTCGACGATCTCGTCGACGTCCGTGGTGGACAGCACGATGGGGACCGAGGAGAGCCCGGCGAACTCGCTGAACAGGCAGGCCTTGCCCTCCATCACCGGCAGGGCGGCCACGGGGCCGATGTTCCCGAGCCCCAGCACCGCGGTGCCGTCGGAGACGACGGCGACCACGCGCGGCGCCCAGGTGAAGCGACGGGCGAGCTCCGGCTCGGCCGCGATGGCGCTGGACACCCGGGCGACGCCGGGGGTGTAGGTCAGCGCGAGGTCGGCGATCGAGCCGATCGAGCGGGTGGAGGCCACGGAGAGCTTGCCGCCCTCGTGCACCGCGAACGCCGGATCGTCGGCGAAGCGGTCGGTGCTGAGGTGCTGCCCGGGCCCGGCATTTCCGCTCATGGGCACAGCAGCGTAACGACGGCCGGGCGGGTGCATGTCGCTACGGTGCCGGCGTGGAGATCGGTGAGCTCGCCGTCCCCGACAGCTACGTGCTCGACCTGGTGCCGCACGGCGACACGCGAAGATGTTTCACGGAGTGGTTCCGCGCGACACGCGCTGTCCCTCGCGCAGGCCGACCACAGCGTCTCCGCACGAGGCGTCCTCCGAGGGGCGTGCACTTCGCCCTCGTGCCGCCCGGTCAGGCCGAGTACGTGCACCGCCCCGCCGGCCGGGTGCTCGACGTCGTGGTCGACGTGCGGGTCGGCTCCCCGACGTTCGGGGTGCACCACTTGGTGGTGCTCGACGGCGATCGGCCCCGCGGGGTGTACCTGGCCGAGGGCCTGGGCCACGCGTTCGTCTCCCTGGCCGACGCGAGCTCCGTCACCTACCTCGTCTCCTCCGGCTACGACCCGGCGCGCGAGTTCGGCGTCTCGCCGCTGGACCCGGCTCTCGACCTGCCCTGGCCCGCCGACGTGGAGCTGGAGCCGTCGGCCGAGGACCGTGCCGCCCCCACGCTCGACGAGGACCGTCAGCAGGGCCTCCTGCCGACCATGGAGGAGTGCGCGGCGCGGTACACCGCGCTACGCCACGCCCGAGGGCCGTCCCGGCAGCCGGCCCGGCCGCGGCCACAGCCGTCCCACGATCCGGCCGACGACCACGGCCGGGCCGAACGAGCGGCTGTCGTCGGTGGCGAACGGGTTGTCGCCCTCCACCCAGTGCCCGCCGTCGACGGCCCGGCGCACCCGTTTGACCACCAGGAGCTCCGGTCGCGCCGGGAAACGGGCCAGGACGACGTCACCCGGCCGCACCCGCCCCCCCGACCGGCTCCCCGGCCGCACCCTTCGGGCGAGCAGCCGATCGCCGGAACGCACCGTCGGTGACATCGACGGGCCGCTCACCCGGACCGCTGCCCAAGCGCTCGGCAGCCCGGCCACCTCTGCCCTCGCGCGATCTCCCAGACTGTCCCCGTCGGTCACCGCGAGTAGGGTCGCAGACGACACAACCCCACGATCTTCGGAGGCATCTCCATGCGTCTCATCCGCATGTTCTCCGCCGTGGAGGCCACCGCGCACTGCGACCTCCCCTGCGGCGTGTACGACCCGGCCCAGGCCCGCATCGAGGCGGAGTCCGTCAAGGGCATCCAGGAGAAGTACCAGGCCAACGAGGACCCGGTCTTCCGCACCCGCGCCATCATGATCAAGGAGCAGCGGGCGGACCTGGTCAAGCACCACCTGTGGGTGCTGTGGACCGACTACTTCAAGCCGCCGCACTTCGAGAAGTACCCGCAGCTGCACGAGCTGTTCAACAAGGCCACCAAGCAGGCCGGCGCGGCCGGTGGCAAGGGCAGCATGGACCCGGCCGAGGGCCAGAAGCTGCTCGACTACATCGCCGAGATCGACAAGATCTTCTGGGAGACCAAGGCCGCCGCCTGACCCTCCGGCAGCGCCTCGGACGGCGCCGGTCGACACCTGTCGGCCGGCGCCGTCCGCCGCCTGTCGGACTGTCGCCCGCCGGCGGCCGGTTCTCGTGTTCCTGACCGGCGGCCTGCTCGAGCGCAACGCCGCCTCCTTCGACGTCGTGGCCGCCCTCCGCCGACAGTGCAGCCCGGCATCCTCGGGAGGTCGTCCACGAGCTGGGCGCGGCGGTGCTGAAGGCCACGGGCGGCGACCTGTGCGACGACGCCACGATGGGGTGCCTGGACTCGTACGGGGCCCTCCCCGCCGCCGCATCACCGAGTGTGTGGCGCGGATCCCGGCCGCTCCTGACGCGGGTCCGACCCGCGAGTCCGGAACCGCATCCCCAGGCGCCCGGTAGCGTTCGCACACGATGCGCATCGACCCCGCCGGCTGGCCCTTCATCACCGGACCGCTGGCTCCGGCCGCCCTGCTCGCCGCGGGGGGCCAGGCCACGGGCCACCGTTGGCCGCGCCTGGCCGCCTGGCCCCTGCTCGGCCTCTCCGCCTACATGGCGCTGTTCTTCCGCGATCCCGACCGCCGGTGCGACACCACCACGCCCGGTCCCGACGACGTCGTGTCGCCTGCCGACGGCGTCGTCATGGTCGCCGGCGAGCCGCAGGAGGGCGTCGCGCCCGAGGGCGACTGGCAGCAGGTCAGCGTCTTCCTGTCGGTGGTCGACGTGCACGTGAACCGCTCCCCCTACCGGGGCGAGGTCGTGGAGAGCTCCTACCGCAAGGGCAGCTTCCTCGCCGCCTACCGCAAGGAGTCGGCGCACCGCAACGAGCGCAGCGAGCTGCGGCTGCGCGACGGCGAGCGCACGGTGGTCTTCCGGCAGATCGTCGGCGTGCTGGCGCGGCGGATCGTCACCCGGACCGGCCGGGGCCAGCGGCTGGAGACCGGTCAGCGGATGGGGCTCATGAAGTTCGGCTCCCGCATGGACGTGTTCGTGCCACCCGAGTGCACGATCACCGTGACGAAGGGGCAGCGGGTGCGGGGCGGCGAGACCGTCATCGCCCGCTGGCCCTCGACCGACTGAGGTGGCGTCCGTGCCCAGCTCCGCATCCGGCCAACGCCCGCCACAGACGCGCCGCACGGCCACCGTCGAGTTCGTCCGCGGCTCGGTTCGGGGCAGCCGCCGCCGCGCGCTGGCGACGCTGCCCAGCCTGTTCACCCTCGCGAACATGCTGTGCGGCTTCGCCGCGATCCTGGTCTCGATCCGCGGCCAGTACACCCTGGCCGCGGTGCTCATCGGGCTCTCGGTGCTCTTCGACATCACCGACGGCGCCGTCGCCCGCCTGGTGGGGGCCGTGACGCCCTTCGGCCTGCAGTTCGACTCGCTGGCCGACCTGGTGTCGTTCGGGCTGGCTCCGGCGCTGCTGGCCTTCACCCTGTTCTCCGAGGGCCGCGACGAGTGGGACCCCCTGGGCTGGGTCGTCTGCTTCCTGTGGGTGGCCTGCGCAGCCATCCGGCTGGCCCGGTTCAACACCACGATCGACCCGACGGCGGACAAGCGGTACTTCATCGGCATGCCCAGTCCCGGCGCCGCCGGTGTCGTGCTGGCCTCGGTGTTCGCCTTCGGGGACGCCATGCAGGGCCGCGACCGGCTGTGGGTGCTGCTCGTCGTCGCGCTGCCGGCGGTGCTGATGGTCACCAACATCCGGTTCCGGTCGTTCCGGTCGCTGGTCAGCCCGAAGAGCGGGCGCCCCTACGGCCTGATCGCCGCGGCTGTGCTGCTGGTCATCGGCCTCGCCCTCTGGCCCGTGGTCACCTTCTGCCTGCTGGCCTACGGCTACCTGTTCGCGCCGGTCCTCGTGCCAGTCGTCGCTCCGCTGGCCAGGCTGCTGCCGCCGAGGCTGAAGGAGGTCCTCTCATGAGCGTCCGACCCGTCCGCCCCGACGACGTCCCGGCCGTCATCGGCCTGGTCCGCGAGCTGGCCGAGTACGAGAAGGCGCTGCACGAGGTGCGCCTGACCGAGGAACAGCTCACCAGCTGCCTTTTCGGC
Organism: Blastococcus capsensis; assembly: GCF_030165005.1. GTDB lineage: Bacteria > Actinomycetota > Actinomycetes > Mycobacteriales > Geodermatophilaceae > Blastococcus > Blastococcus capsensis. The sequence continues at coordinate 26,091 of NZ_JASNNW010000028.1, read as the reverse complement.
GACTCCCCCGCACTGTTCGGCCACGTGGCCGAGCACCAGGGCAGCGTGGTCGGCGTCGCCCTGTGGTTCCTGAACTTCTCCACCTGGCGCGGCACGCACGGCGTGTACCTCGAGGACCTGTACGTCCAGCCACAGCACCGCGGCACCGGTCTGGGGCGCGAGCTGCTCCGCACCCTCGCCCAGGTCTGCGTCGACCGGGGTTACTCCCGGCTGGAGTGGTCGGTGCTCGACTGGAACACCCCGTCGATCGAGTTCTACCGGGCCGCCGCCGCCGTCCCCATGGACGAGTGGACGGTGTTCCGCCTGACCGACGACGCCCTGGACTCCTTCGCTGCCGACCGCCGCTGAAACGGTGGCGCACCGGGGCCTGGACCGGCGTGCCGGCCCGCGGCACGATGCCGCCACCCGGTCGTCCCCGAGGAGCGCGCCATGCCCCGACCGTTCGCCACGCACCGCGACGACGCCCCCGCGTACTGGTCCCTGGGCGAGCTGCTGACCGTCTTCGCCACGGGTGAGCAAACCGGCGGCGCCTTCAGCCTGCTCGAGGAGCGCCTGCCCCGGGGGGCCGAGCCACCGCCGCACGTCCACCACCGGGAGGATGAGTCGTTCCTGGTCCTGGCCGGTGAGCTCACCGTCCGGGTCGGCGACGACCTCCTGCGCGCCTGCGCCGGCTCGCTGGTGTTCTGCCCCCGCGACGTCCCCCACCTGTTGACCGTGGAGTCCGACGAGGTGCGGATGCTCACGCTCTGCACGCCCGGTGGCGTGGAGCGGTTGTTCGTGGAGCTGGGCGAGCCGGCCACCGCACCCACCCTGCCGCCGTACGACGGCGCGCCCGACCCGGCGCGGGTCGTCACGCTCGCCGCGCACTACGGCGCCGAGGTGCTGACCGCGTGGCCGTGAGGAAGGGCGCTAGCGTTCGCCCCGTGACGACCGAGCGCGGACCGATCGAGTGCTGGCTGACCGACATGGACGGCGTCCTCGTCCACGAGGGCAACGCCCTGCCCGGAGCCAAGGAGTTCCTCGACCGGCTCGTCGAGCGGCGCCGCCGGTTCCTCGTCCTCACCAACAACTCGATCTTCACGCCGCGCGACCTCGCCGCCCGCCTGGCCCGGGGCGGCCTGCAGGTGCCCGAGGCGGCGATCTTCACCTCGGCCCTCGCCACGGCGGACTTCCTCACCTCCCAGCTGCCCGGCGGCTCGGCGTACGTCATCGGCGAGGCCGGGCTGACCACCGCGCTCTACGAGGCCGGCTACACGCTCACCGACACCGACCCGGACTACGTCGTCCTCGGCGAGACGCGCACCTACTCGTTCGAGGCCATCACGCGGGCGATCCGGCTGGTCGCGGGCGGCGCCCGGTTCATCGCGACCAACCCCGACGTGACCGGCCCCTCCCCCGAGGGCCCGCTGCCGGCCACCGGATCGGTGGCCGCGATGATCACCGCGGCCACCGGCGCCAAGCCCTACTTCGTGGGCAAGCCCAACCCGATGATGTTCCGCAGTGCGATGAACCGGATCGAGGCCCACTCGGAGTCCACGATGATGGTGGGCGACCGCATGGACACCGACGTCGTGGCCGGGATCGAGGCCGGGCTGGAGACGGTCCTGGTACTCACCGGCTCCACCACGGCGAGCGAGGTCAGCCGCTTCCCGTTCCGCCCCAGCCGGGTCTGCGACTCGATCGCCGACGTCATCGATGTGATCTGAGAAAGGACCCCACCGCCCCCACGCCTCGCACGCTCGGCGCGGGCCCCTGCGGCGGGGCCGTGTGCCGCTTGCGAGCTGACGGCGCTTCCCGGGACGGGCCGTCAGCGGTCGAGAAAGGCCAGCCGGGACTCCGGGGTCGCCAGCAGGTAGAGCACCGTGGCCACGAGCGCGAGGATCGGCAGGCCGATGAGCGGCAGCTGGGCCGAGAACGCGAACGTGAAGCCGGTCAGGCCGAGGAAGAGCTGGAGCGCGATCACCGGCCCGCGAGCCCAGCCGGCCACCCGCCGGAGACCCCGGGCCCCTGCACCCAGGACGCCCGCGACCAGGCCGGCGAGCACCACCTCGGCCACCGCCCGGGGCACGCTCTCCGGGTTCCCGGTCAGCGTCAGGAACAGCAGGACCAGGGCACCGAGCGCGAAGGCGAGCGCCTCGACGGCGACCGCCAGCGCGGCCCGGCGCAGGGACGCCGGCGCAGCGGTCGCGGGCCGCGGCGGGCGCGGCGCCGGCTGCGCCGCCGCAGCGCCGAACAACCGGTCGGCCAGGCGACGGGGCGGCGGGGACGGCGCGCTCCGGTCCTCGGTCACGACGGCGAGACTACGCGGCGCGGCCGGCCCCCGGCCCCGCTTCCTCCCATGACCGTCCGGCGCCGCTGGATAGCCTGGCGGCATGCGCGCGCTCGTGGTGGTCAACCCCGCGGCGACCACCACGACCGCCAAGATGCGGAACGTTCTGGTCGGGGCGCTCGCCAGCGAGCTCAAGGTCGACGTCACCGAGACGGGCCACCGCGGGCACGCCCGCGAACTGGCGGCCCAGGCCGCGGCCGACGGAATCGACGTCGTGGTCGCCCTGGGCGGCGACGGCACGGTCAACGAGGTGGTCAACGGCCTGCTGAGCGATGGCCCGGGTCCGGCGGTGCCCACCCTGGCCGTCGTCCCCGGCGGATCGACGAACGTCTTCTCCCGGGCCCTGGGCCGGTCTCGCGACCCGGTGGAGGCCACCGCCGAGATCCTGGCCGCGCTGCGGGCCGGCCGGACCCGGCTCGTCTCGTTGGGTACGGCGAGCGCCACGGGCACCAGCACGGCGGCGGTCACCGGCGTCGCGCCGGCGGTGGCCGAGGCGGTGGCCCGGGCCGACGCCGACGAGTCGGGGTGGACGACCCCTCGCTGGTTCGTCTTCGCGGCCGGGCTCGGCTTCGACGCCGACGTCATCGCCCGGGTGGAGGCCCGCCGGGCACAGGGACGGCGGTCCACCGGCGCGCTCTACGTGCGAGAGGCCACCAGCGCCTTCCTGTTCGGCCGGGAGCGGCGCCGTCCGGCCATGAGCCTGCAGGTGCCGGGGGAACCGGATCTGGAGGGTCTGTTCCTGTGCCTGATCTCCAACGTGAGCCCCTGGACCTATCTGGGCGCGCGCCCGGTGAACCCGACGCCCGAGGCATCCTTCGAGACCGGGCTCGACGTGTTCGCCCTCGGCCGCACGAGCACCGCCCGGATGCTGCTGGCGCTGCGGCAGACGATGGCGCGGGAGCCCGACCTCCGGGGCCGGGGGCTGCACCGCCGGCACGACCTCCGGCAGCTCGCGCTGACCGCCGACCGGCCGCAGGGCTGGCAGGTCGACGGCGACCACCTGGGGACCGCCACCGGGCTGCGCATCCAGAACGTGCCGGACGCGCTCCGCGTGGTCGCCTGAGGGCATTCCTCGAGCGTCCGGCGGTGGTACTCGCCCCGCCGAGTGGCGGGCCTATCACGGTCGTGGTGAGGTTGCTCACGCGGGGGTCCGCCCTCAGCCCGTTTCCCTTGACAGGCGTCCCTGCCGTGAAAACATCGCTGCTGGAACGCAACCTGTCGGTAACAGAGCGGGAAAGTCGCTGCCGCCATGGCGCTGGGTAACCGGTGTCGGCCCGGCGAAGGCGGACCGAGCAGGCGACTGACGCAGTAATCCGTAGACGACATCGAGGAGTACAACGCCATGGACTGGCGCCACCGTGCGCTCTGCCGGGACGAGGATCCGGAGCTGTTCTTCCCGATCGGGACGACCGGCCCCGCCCTGGTCCAGATCGAGCAGGCGAAGGCCGTGTGCCAGCGCTGTCCGGCCGTGCAGCCGTGCCTGGACTGGGCCCTGCGCTCGGGTCAGGACTCCGGTGTCTGGGGTGGGCTCTCCGAGGACGAGCGACGCGCGCTGAAGCGCCGTCAGGCTCGGACCCGGGTGCACACCGCCTGATCCGGAGGACACGACCGGCTGCGGGGACGCCCTCGCGGCCACCGCACCACCGCGATCGCACTGACCGCCACGAGGCCGGTCCGGGTTCTCCCCGGACCGGCCTCGGCGTTCTCGGAGTCGGCCGGCTCAGCGTCGCGGTCGCTTCCCGCCGGGCAGCGTGAGCACCACCTCGGTGCCGGTCCGGCCCTCCGGCGTGCCCATGCTGAGACTGCCACCGAGCTCGCTGGTCACCAGCGTCCGGACGATCTGCAGCCCCAGACCGTCGCTGTCGGTCGGGTCGAACCCCGGCGGCAGGCCCTGCCCGTCGTCGCGGACCCGGACGACCAGGTCGTCGCCGTCGCGCTCGGCGACCAGTTCGATCGTCCCGGGCTCGGCACCGACGAACGCGTGCTCGGCGGCGTTGTGCAGCAGCTCGGTGACCGCCAGGACCAGCGGCGTCGCCGCCGCCGCCGGCAGCTCCCCGAACGAGCCGGTGCGGCGGGTGCCGGCTGCCGGGCCCACGGAGGTGAGGTCGCCCAGCATCGGGAGCACCTGGTCCAGCACGTCGTCGACGTCGACGACGTCCTCCCGGCTGCCGGCCAGCGTCTCGTGCACCACGGCGATCGACGCCACCCGGCGCACCGACTCCTCCAGCGCCGCCCGGGCGGCCGGCTCGGTCATGCGCCGGGCCTGCAGCCGGAGCAACGCGGCCACCGTCTGCAGGTTGTTCTTCACACGGTGGTGGATCTCGCGGATGGTCGCGTCCTTGGTGAGCAGCGCCCGGTCCCGGCGCCGCACGTCGGTGACGTCCCGGACCAGCACCAGCGCCCCCGGGTCGGCGCCGGGCGCCTGCAGCGGCAGCGCCCGCAGCAGCAGCGTGGCGCTCGCGGCCTCGACGTCCATGGGGTCGGGGTACCGCCCGGCGACCGCCGCCGTGACACGGGCGGCCGCCGACTCCCCGGCGACCCGGTCGGTCACGACGCGGCACGTGACCTCGGCCAGGTCGGCCCCGGCGAGATCGCCGGCCACCCCGATCCGCCGGTAGGCCGAGAGCGCGTTCGGGCTGGCATACGTGACCCGCCCGGCGCCGTCGAGGCGCACCAGCCCGTCGCCGACCCGGGGACCCATCTCGGCGTCCTGGAGCTTCTCCGGCGGGAAGGTGCCGGCCGACACCATGAGGCAGAGGTCGGCGGCGATGTCCAGATAGGTGAACTCGAGCGTCGACGGCGCCCGGGTGACCGCCAGGCTGGTGTCCTTGGCGAGGACGGCGACACCGACGCCCGCGTGGCGGACCGGGATGACCTCCCGCCGCCGGGGCGTGCTGCCGCTCCGGTCCGGCTCGCCACGCGTGACCGGACGCCCGTCCCGGTGCGCCGCGGCGAAGGCCTCGGCAGCGGCCACGTCGAGTTCGACGCCCACCACGTCCTCCGGAAGGCTGGTCGGGGCGGTGAGCGGACGGACCTGCGCCACGCACCACCACGCCCCGGTCGGCAACGGCACCCACAGGGTGAGGTCGGCGAAGGCCAGGTCGGCCAGCAGCTGCCAGTCTGCGACCAGCCGACGGGCGTGGTCGACCTGCGCGGGGCTGGACACCGTCCCGCGGGTGAGGCGCTCGGAGAGGCTGCTCATGGTGCCCCGAGCCTAGAGAAGGGCGCCTTCGCCCTCGCACGCTCGGGAGGCGGCAGCCGTCGGGGGTGACGACGGCATTCCGCGCCCGGTCCTGCTCTTCCGGTGTGCCGACGTCGCCGGCCGGGCGGAGTTGCTCGTGGTGCGCGGTCCGGGCGGCCGGGTCCGAACCGCGTACGACCGCCGCGCACCGGCTGCACCGGCTGCACCGGCTGCACCGGCTGCTGGACTTCGACCGGATGCCGGACCGGGACCGGTCGCCGGTCCCTGGCCTGTTCGTCCACGGCCGGGAGCTCCATGAGGATCCCGTCCTCCTCACCCGTCGCACGCTCGGGGTGAGCTTCCGGACGGGGCCGTCAGGCAGAGACGGTGGCGATCAGGTCGCCCTCCTGGAGGACCTCTCCCTCCACCACGTGCAGCTCCTGGACGGTGCCCGCACGCTCGGTGAGCACCGGGATCTCCATCTTCATCGACTCGAGGATCACCAGCGTGTCACCGGCCGCCACGGGCGTCCCCGGTGCGACGAGCACCTTCCAGACGCTGGAGACCATTTCCGCGTGGATCTCCTCGACCGCCACCGGTTCCTCCCGCGCTCGCCGTTCGTGAGCCCTCATCCAAGCACGGCGGACGCCGCTCAGGCTCCCGGCACGGTCGCCGCCGAGGCGAGTCGGCCGAGTACCGCGCGCACCTCCGGACCGTCGTGCGGCACACCGGTCTCGGGCATCCCCGACAGCGCCCGGCTCGCCGCCCCTGCCGCCGTCGGGATGTCGTCGGCGCCCACGCTGACCGTGGCCAGCAGCGCGTCGTACCAGCCGTCGAGCCGGTCGCCCGGGTCGTAGCCGCTGCGCGCCACCAGGTCGACGACGGCGTCGGCCGCCGGTGGGCGGCCCGAGCCCGGGAGGCGGCCGCTGATCCGGCCCGCGGTCCCGGGGGGAAGGGTGGACCGCAACTGGACGGCGATCGCGGCCCGCGGCGCGGTGTGCCCCGTGGAGCCCGGTCCGGCCGCCCGCGGATCGTCCGCGCTGCGGAGGGCGAGTTCCACGGCGTCCACCCCGTGCGCGCGCTCCAGCACGGCCATGTCCAGGGAGAAGCCGGCGGCGACCTCGGCGAGTGCGCCGTCCGGGGCGATGCCCACGGTGACCAGGCCGCGCCAGCCCACCTCCGCCAGCCTGGAGGCCGCCGACGGCAGCTCCTCCGGGAGGGTGGGCGTCCAGGAGACCCGGGCGATCCCGGCGGCACGGTCGCGGGCCACCGGGGTCGTGAAACGCAGCCCCTCGGCGGTCACCCAGGCCAGGAAGCCGCGCTCGCTGGCCGGCTCCACGCCGTCCCCACCGAGCCGTTCCAGCACCTCGGGATCGGGGCCGGCCCAGCGGAGCCCGGCGGCGATGACCGCGCCGGCCAGCCGCGCGTTCCCGGCCAGTGCCGGAGGCACCGGCAGCACGGTGCCGGCCCCGCTGCGGCGGGCGGCCTCGACGATGCGGTCGACGGCCAGGTAGGACTCCGTCGCGGGCGCCGGGCCGAGCAGGACGGCGTCATCGGCCAGCCGGACGTGCCGTGCGGCGCGTTCCACCTCGCTATGCACCGCCACGGCCTTGACGTCCAGTCGGTGGCAGGCGGTGATCACGGCGCAGGCCGCCGGACCCCGTCCCGCGACCAGGACGGTCTCGTTCCCCAGCTGCGGCACTGCTGTTCCTCCTGCATCGCCCTGCCCGGCGCACGGCCGGGTTCCCCCGTGAGAGGCTTGTCGGGTCAGCTTGGCGGGTCCATCGGCGTCGCGCACCCTACGTGCACCACGCTGCGGCCCCGCGGGATCCACGGGCCAGCGGCCCACCGGCAGTGTGAGAGGAGGGCAGCGATGTCCAAGCGTGGACGCAAGCGTCGCTCCCGCAAGGGGAACAAGGCCAACCACGGCAAGCGCCCCAACGCGTGACGACAGGCCCGGGAGCATCGCAGCGAGGCCGCCGCCGACAGGGAGTGAGCATCGCAGCGAGGAACGAGCGAGGAGCGGAGCGACCGCGGAGGCGGCGTTCGGCTCCGAGCGAGGAGCGGACCGGGCCGCGGAGTCGCGCCAGCGGTGACGCTTGAGAGCGACCCCCTCTGTACGCAGAGGGGCTGCGCGCCAGAGGCCCAGAACCGGACCGGTTCTGGGCCTCTGGCGTTTCCCGGTCCTATGCGGTGGGGCGCTCCGCCGACCGCTCGATCGTCAACCGCTCGACGCTGACCGAGGTGCCGTCGTCCTCGATGGACACGGTGGTCAGCTGCATCTTGATCCGGTCCCGCAGGCCCGACGGCGGCTTGTCCCCACCGCAGCGCCGGCGCACCAGCGCCTTGAACTCCTGCTCGATGCCGAACTCGCGCAGACACGAGGAGCAGTCCTCGAGGTGCTCGGCGATCAGCCCGCGGCGCTCGTCGCTGGTCTCGTGGTCGAGGAACTCGAACACGTGCGTCAGGACGTCGTCGCAGGAGTTGATCTCGATCGGCCCACCGGCCTGAGAAGCCTCGTCGGCCATCAGTGGCTCGCCTCCTCACCGGCTCCGGCACGGACGAAGCCGCGCTCACGGGCGTAGTCGGCCAGCAGCTTCTGCAGCCCGCGCCGACCGCGGTGGAGACGGGACATCACCGTGCCGATGGGCGTGCCCATGATCTCGGCGATCTCCTTGTAGGCGAACCCCTCGACGTCGGCGAGGTACACGGCCAGCCGGAAGTCCTCCGGCAGCTGCTGCAGGGCCTCCTTGATGTCGGAGTCCGGCAGGTGGTCCAGCGCCTCGATCTCGGCCGACCGCAGCCCCGTGGAGCTGTGCTCCTCCGCCGCGTACAGCTGCCAGTCCTGCACCTGTTCGGTGGGGTACTGCTGCGGCTGCCGCTGCTTCTTCCGGTAGCTGTTGATGTAGGTGTTGGTCAGGATCCGGTAAAGCCACGCCTTGAGGTTGGTGCCCTGGGCGAACTGGTGGAAGGCCGAGTAGGCCTTCACGAACGTCTCCTGCACCAGATCCTCGGCGTCGGCCGGGTTGCGGGTCATCCGCAGCGCGGCCGGGTAGAGCTGGTCCAGGAAGGGCAGCGCATCCCGCTCGAACCGCGCATCGCGTTCCGCGCGGGTCTCGGCCACCTCCGTGCGGCTGCCGCCCTCGCGGGCCTCGGGCACCTCCACGGGTGCGGCCACGGGCGTCTGGCCGGGGTTGTCGACCGCGGGATCCTCAGGCACCGACCATCCTCTCTGGGGCCCCCTGATGCGGGGCGCCACATCGGTCGATCCTAGCCGTGCTGCGTCCGGACGGCCCGGGGGACGTCGGTGCGCGGCCCGTGTGCGCGTGCTGGCGAGGGTGCTGCTCACGGCCGGTGCAACCGCCCGGCCGGGCGGGGGCATTCCCGCCCGGGGCCACCTCGCTAGGCTCCGGCGCCGTGGCGGCGACCCCGGCGGTGCGGGCCCTCGAACGGGCGGGGGTGGCGCACGCGCTGCACCCGTACGACCCTGAACACCCGGCGGACCAAGGGCACGGCGAGGCGGCCGTGGCTGCGCTGGGAGCCGACCCCCGCCAGGTCTTCAAGACGCTGGTGACCCGGGTCGACGGTGTCCTCACCGTCGCGGTCGTACCGGTCAGCGGCACGCTCGACCTCAAGGCACTGGCCGCCGCGGCCGGCGGCCGGAAGGCGGTGATGGCCGACCCGGCAGACGCCGAGCGGGCCACCGGCTACGTGCTCGGCGGCATCAGCCCGCTGGGCCAGCGGAAGGCGCTGCCCACCGTCGTCGACTCCTCGGCGCTGGAGTTCGGCACCGTCATGGTCAGCGCCGGCCGGCGCGGGCTGCAGGTGGAGCTGCCGCCGGCAGAACTGGTCCGGCTGACCCGCGCCCGTACCGCGCCGATCGGCCGCTGAGGAGTACCGGCTCGGCCCGCACCGTCCGGCGTCGGGCCGGGTCCTGGTGCGGCTCGACGACCGGCCGGGGGCCCGCCCCCCGCCGGCGAGGGGCGGGCACCCGCCCCCAGCGGTCAGCCGTAGGGGTTGAGCAGCTGGTCGACCGGCGCGAAGTCGTCGGTGAGCACGGCGGCGCCGCCGACGAACCGGTCCAGCGTCTCGCCGCCGGCCACCTGCCAGGCGAGGTCCCGCTCGGCCAGCGCCGCCGCGATCTCCTCGGCCGGGAGCGGCCGCTGCGAGGCGACGGCGACCAGGTTGCCGCCGTCCTCCCCCGCCAGCACGGGCGCACGGGCGAGCAGCAGGACGTCGTCGAAGACCGCCCGCAGCGTGGCCAGCTCCGCGCGGACGAACGACAGCGGCGGGTGGTCGATGAGGTTCACCGCGTACACGCCGTCGTCGGCCAGCGCCCGGTCCACCAGCTCGAGGGCCTCGCGGGTGGTCAGCTGCCACGGCACCGACAGCCCGCCGAAGGCGTCGCCTACGACGAGGTCCCGCTCGCCGGCCGGCTCCTCGGCCAGCCCGACCCGGCCGTCGGCGACCCGCACCCGCAGCTCCTCGGACGTCTCCAGCCCCAGCTGCTCCCGGTCCATGGCGACGACGCCCGGGTCGACCTCCACCACCAGGCTCTCCGTCCCCGGACGCACCTCGGCCAGGTGCCGCGGCAGGGTCAGCCCACCGCCGCCGATGTGGAGCGCGGAAACCGGTTCGCCCGCCGGGAACACCGCGTCGGTGACCGCGGCGATGGCCCGCACGTACTGGAACTCCAGGTGCGTCGGGTCGGCGAGGTCGACGTAGGAGTGCCGAAGGGTGTCCAGCATCAGCACCCGGCCGGACGGCCGGTCGGGATCGGCCACCACGCGTGCGCAGTGGTAGGCGGTCTCCTCCTCGCACGGCGTGGGCGCGACGGCGGCCAGTCCGCCGCCGACCACCGCCAGCACCAGCAGCCCGGTCGGCACGGGGCGGGCGCCGGTGCCGCGCCGCAGGACCAGACCCACGGCCAGCCCGGTGACCACGGTGACCGCCCCGGTCGCGACGAGGATGACGCTGCTGGGCAGCACCGCCACCAGCACGAAGCCAGTAGCGAACGTCGCGGCGATTCCGCCGAGGGTGCCGATGCCTGACAGCCGCCCGACCACCGCGCCGGTCTCGGACAGGCTGGCCAGCTGCAGCTTGACGACCATCGGCGGTACCGCCGACAGCAGGGCTGCCGGGACGACGACCGCGACCGCGGCAAGCAGCAGCACTCCCCCGGCATCGGCCCCGCTGAGGAGTGCGCCGGTGAACCGGACCAGCGGCAGCACCGCGACGACGAGCGCACCTCCGGCGACCAGCAGCGGCGCCAGCAGGCGGCGCGGGTCGGTGCGGTCGGCCGTCGCGCCCCCGAGCCAGGCACCGGCAGCGATCGCCGCGAGGGCGAAACCGATGACGGCGGTGCTGGTCTGCACGGTGACGCCCACGTAGGGCGCGATCAGGCGCAGACCGACGATCTCCAGGACCAGGACGGCACCCGAGCTGAGGAAGGTCAGCCCGGCCGCCATCCACGGAGGCAGCGCCCCGCCGGGGGGTGGGGCGGGCGTAGGCCCGTCGGTGACCGGCGCCGCGACGTCTCGATCGGTGGCCACGTCAGAACAGCGCATCCTGACGAGCCGGGGCGGCGACCGAGTCGGCCCGGGCCAGCAGCTGGGGGCCGTTGTTGCGGACGTTGTTCACGCCCGCACCCACCGGGCGGAGCTCGAGGCCGGCCACGAACTCCGGGGGCGTCGGCAGCGCCAGCTCCGCGACGTCCTCCCGGGCCGGGTCCAGCCAGTCGGCCCAGCGATCGGGAGGCAGCACCAGGGGCATCCGCGCGTGGATCTCGGTCAGGGCGCCGGTCGCCGGCGCGGTGACCACCGTGCAGGTGTAGAGCCGATCCTCACCCTGCCCCCACACCTCCCACAGGCCCGCGAAGGCCAGCAGCGACCCGTCCTCGGGCGTGATGAAGTACGGCTGCTTGGCCGGGGAGTCCAGCCGCTCGGCCCACTCGTACCAGCCGTCGGCGGGCACCAGGCAGCGCCGTGAGGCTGCCGCCTTCCGGAAGGCGGGCTTCTCCGTGAGCGACTCCACCCGCGCGTTGAGCATCCGGTTGCCGACCGAGGGATCCTTGGCCCACGACGGCACCAGGCCCCACCGGACCGCGCGCAGCTCCCGGTGCGCGCCGCCGGTCGGCCGGCCTTCGGCGTCCCGCTCCTTGGCCTGGCGTACCACGTGGACGTCCTTCGTGGGCGCCACGTTGTAGTCCGCCGCCAGCGGGCGCTGCCCCTCCGCCGGCACCGCCTCGAACTCGACCGCGAGGTCCTCGGGCTTGCGGCTGGCCGCATAGCGACCGCACATGGGCGCCTCCTCGACGGGCACGGACTGACCGTTGGCACTCTAGGCGCGCCCGCCGACACCGGGTGGAGGGTGCGTGCGACCGGGCGCCCGGGGTAGCCCCCCTGTCGCAACGACCGCCGAGAGACGAGGATCACCGCGTGACCGCTACGCAGAATCCACCGACCGAGCACCCGAAGACCGCCAGCGACAGCGCCGAGCGCCGCTACGCGACGGTCAACCCCTTCACCGGGGAGACGGAGAAGGAGTTTCCCTTCACCGAGACCTCGGAGATCGACGGCATCGTCGAGCGGGCGCACGCCGCCTACCAGGAATGGCGTGACCGCCCGATCGAGGAGCGTGCCGCCGTCGTCCGGCGGGCCGCCGAGCTCATGGACGAGCGCCGTGACGATCTCGCCGCCCTCATCACCCTCGAGATGGGCAAGCGCCGGGAGGAAGCCACCGGCGAGCTCTACCTGTGTTCCATGATCCTGAAGTACTACGCCGACAACGGCCCCGGCTTCCTCGAGCCCACGTCCATCACGCCGATGATGGGCAAGGGCGAGGCGGTCGTCGAGACCCAGCCGGTCGGCGTCCTGCTGGCCATCGAGCCGTGGAACTACCCCTTCTACCAGGTGGTCCGCGTGGCCGGCCCGAACCTGGTGCTGGGCAATACGGTCATCCTGAAGCACTCCGAGATAACCCCGCAGTGCGCGGTGGCCATCGAGCAGCTCTTCACCGACGCCGGCGCCCCGGCGGGTGTCCTCACCAACACCTTCCTGCGCATCGCCGACGTCGAGCAGGTCATCGCCGACCCGCGCATCCAGGGCGTCACGCTCACCGGCAGCGACCGGGCCGGCAGCGCCGTGGCCGCCCTGGCCGGCAAGCACCTGAAGAAGTCGGTGCTCGAGCTGGGCGGGAGCGACCCGTTCATCGTGCTCGACGCCGACGACCTCGGCGCCACGGTCAAGGCCGCGACGATGGGCCGGATGCAGAACACGGGCCAGGCGTGCACCGCCTCCAAGCGGCTGATCGTCACCGAGGACCTCTACGAGCCGTTCGTCGAGGGTCTCAAGCAGGCGTTCTCGACCTTCGTTCCTGGCGACCCGGCCGAGCCGTCGACCTCGCTGGCCCCGCTGTCCAGCGAGCGGGCGGCCCAGGACCTGCACGCGCAGATCCAGGACGCCATCGACAAGGGCGCCACCGTGATCGCCGGGGGCAGGCGCCCGGAGCACCCCGGCGCCTTCGTGGAGGCGACGATCCTCACCGACGTCACCCCGGAGATGCGGGCCTACCACGAGGAGCTGTTCGGCCCCGCGGCCGTCGTCTACAAGGTCAAGGACGCCGACGAGGCGGTCGCGCTGGCCAACTCCAGCGTCTACGGCCTGGGGGCCACCGTGATGAGCGGCGACCTCGACCGCGCGCGGTCGGTGGCCGACCGGCTCGAGGCCGGCATGGTCTGGATCAACCAGCCCACCGGCTCCTCCCCGGAGCTGCCCTTCGGCGGCGTGAAGCGCTCCGGCTACGGCCGGGAGCTCTCCGAGCTGGCCATGTTCGAGTTCGCCAACCGGCGGCTCGTGCGGACCGTCCCGGTGAAGAAGGCCGAGAAGCCGCACGCGGGCTGAAGAAGGACTCCCTGCCCCCGCCACTCGCATGCTCGCGGCGGGACCCTGCAGGGGGCCGCGGGACGGGGCCGTACGGTGCGGTGCGCGACCGGGCAGACTGAGTACGTGAGTGACGTCTGGTCCGCGCCGCACCACCCGGCTCCCGTCGACGCCGTCGTCACCCTGCCCGGGTCCAAGTCGCTGACCGCCCGGGCCCTGGTGCTCGCGGCGCTGGCGGACGGGCCGAGCCGGCTCGTCCGCCCGCTCCGGGCACGGGACACCGACCTCATGGCCGGTGCGCTGCGCGCTCTGGGGGTACGGGTCGACGACGACGGCCCGTCACCCACCCACCCGGACTGGCTGGTCACGCCCGGGCCGCTGCGCGGTCCGGTGACGGTCGACGCCGGACTGGCCGGGACCGTCCTGCGGTTCCTGCCACCGGTGGCAGCGCTCGCCGACGGCGCGGTGACCGTCGACGGCGATCCACGGCTGCGCGAGCGTCCCAACGCCGGGCTGATCGCCGCCCTGCGCGCCCTGGGCGTCGAGGTGGACGACGGCGGCCGCGGCCGGGCGCCGTTCACCGTGCACGGCACCGGCCGCCTGCGCGGCGGAGCGGTGACGGTGGATGCGAGCGAGTCCTCCCAGATCGTGTCCGGGCTGCTGCTGGCCGCCGCCCGCTTCGACAGGGGCGTCGACCTCGCCCTGACCGGCGGGGTGCCGTCGATGCCGCACGTGGACATGACCGTGACGACGCTGCGCGAGCACGGCGTCGACGTCTCTCCCACCGACCGCGGCTGGCGGGTGGCCCCCGGGCCGATCGCCGCCCTCGACCGGGTCATCGAGCCCGATCTCTCCAACGCCGCCCCGTTCCTCGCTGCCGCGCTCGTCACCGGCGGGCAGGCGACGGTGCGCGACTGGCCGGAGCGGACCACCCAGCCCGGCGCCCAGCTGGACCGGCTGCTGTCGCAGATGGGCGCCGAGGTCACCCGCACCGCCGACGGCGGGCTGCGGGTCGCCGGGACGGGCACGGTCGCTCCCCTGGTCGCCGACCTCGGAGAGGTGGGCGAGCTGACCCCGGTGCTGGCGGCGCTGTGCGCGCTGGCCGACGGTCCGTCGCGGCTGACCGGCATCGCCCATCTGCGCGGGCACGAGACCGACCGGCTGCAGGCCCTCGACGAGGTGCTGACCGCCGTCGGGGCACGGGTCCGGCAGCTCCCCGACGGCCTGGAGATCGAGCCCGGCCCACGGCGGCCCACCCGGCTGGACTCCTACGCCGACCACCGGATGGTCATGGCCGCCGCTGTCCTGGGCCTGGCGATCGACGGCGTCCAGGTGGCCGATCCCGGCGCGGTGACCAAGACCCTCCCCGACTTCCGCGAGCGGTGGGCCGGGATGCTGAGCGAGCCGGGCGACACGAGAACGACGCCCGAGCGAGCATCGCCGGGAGCGCCGGCGACCGAGGAGCGGAACGAGGGCGGAGTCGAGCCGGGTGGGGTCCCCCGCTGAGCGGCAACCAGCGCGGCGCCCGGCGGATGGACGAGGACGACGTCCGCGTCCGGCCGAGCCGGCGCGGCTCGCGGCCCCGCACGCGCACCCGCCCCACGCACGCCGACGCCGTCCCCGGCCTGGTCGTGGCCGTGGACCGGGGCCGGATGACGGTTCGGGTCGAGGGGCCCGACGGCGGGCAGGTCGAGGTCACCGCCATGCGGGCCCGGGAGCTGGGCCGGCACGGCGTGGTGGTGGGCGACCGGGTCCGGCTGGTCGGCGACACCAGCGGGCGCACCGACAGCCTGGCGCGCATCGTCGTCATCGAGGAGCGCACCACCTCGCTGCGCCGCACCGCCGACGACACCGATCCCACCGAGCGCGTCGTCGTCGCCAACGCCGACCTGCTGGTCATCGTCACCGCCGTCACCGATCCCGACCCCGCGCTGGGCTTCCTCGACCGCTGCCTGGTCGCCGCATACGCCGGCGGGCTCGAGCCGCTGCTGTGCCTCACCAAGACCGACCTGGCCTCGGCGCAGCCGCTGCTCGACCGGTACGCCGGGCTCAGCCTCGACGCCGTCCCGATGTCCCGGGAGCTGCCGCTGGACGACCTGACCGGGCGGCTGCGCGACCGGATGAGCGTCTTCGTCGGGCAGTCCGGCGTCGGCAAGTCCACGCTGGTCAACCGACTGGTCCCCGAGGCGCTGCGGGCCACCGGCGACGTCAGCAAGATCGGCAAGGGCCGGCACACGTCGTCCTCGGCCGTGCTGTTCGACCTGCCCGACGGCGGGATGGTCATCGACACACCCGGCATCCGGTCCTTCGGGTTGGCCCACGTCACCGCCGGCGACGTCCTCTCCGCCTTCGAGGACATCGCGGAGGCGGCGACCGACTGCCCGCCGGGCTGCGGGCACACCGCCGAGGACCCCGACTGCGCGCTGGACGCCTGGGCGGCCGCGGGGCCGGACCGACGGCAGGACCAGATCCGGGCCCTGCGGGTGCTCCTGGGCGCGGTGGGCCAGGTCGGCCCCGGCTACTGACACGGGTACGGGCTCCAGCCGCGGCGGCGGAAAGGCTCCCGGCGGGGCTCGACGAACAGGTCGTCGGCCATCGGTTCGTCGACCGCCTCGATCCGCAGGTCGTGCCCGTCACCGGCGAACGTCCCGCCGAGCTCCTCGGTCCGCACGCACACGCCGGTCGCGACATCCAGCCGGACGAGGTGCCCGGTCGGATAGCCGGCGCCGGCGAACTTCTCCGCCCCCCACTCGGCCGTGTCGACCTCACGATCCCGGAGCAGGGGGCAGCAGCCGCAGTGCGGCTCGTAGGACGGCGTCGTCCGGGCGACGGCCTGCCATGCCGGCCGCCCGCCGTGCTCGACCTCGGCGACCGCGTCGATGGCCAACGGCGGGCCTGCCGGCTCGCCCGTCTCCAGGTCGAAACCGTCGGCCAGCTCGACCGGGTCCAGCATCGCCACCCAGCGGTAGTTCTCGTACATGGGGTCGTCGTAGGTGCGATCGGCGAAGTGGCGGTCCGGACGCTCGGCCACCAACTCGTCCGGCCGCAGCCGCGGTGGCGGCCCGCTGCGCGCCCAGGACGGCACCGCCACCCGGCCGCCGTCCGAGGTCAGGACGGCGACCCGGGGTGGCTGCTCCCGGACGACCTGGCGCAGCTCGCCCTCGACCGTCTCCACGCGCAGCAGGTCCGGCCGGCGCAGCCAGGCGCGCACCGGCGGGCCCGCGTACTCGCCGCGGAAGCGGACGGTGAACCGCAGCGTCGACCAGCGCCACGGCGACGAGCGGGCCAGCGCGGCGAAGGCGTCGGGCGACGGGGTGAGCACCCGAGCAGTGTGCCGCCGGCCCACGGCGCAGGCGAACGACTTGTCGACATGACCGCTCGTCGACTCGACGACGGGGATGCCGACCGCCCTAGACCTCGACGTAGCCGCCGCTGCGCCAGTACACGCCTGCGTCCCGGCTGAGCATGGCCTCGTCGACCAGGTAGCGGCGGAGCGCGGCGACGTCGGGGTGCCAGACGGCCAGCAGCGCGTTGACCTCCCGCTCCGGGTACCGGACGCCGGGCTCGAACACCCGCACCAGGTGGTCGAGGACCACCAGCCGCTTGCTGCGCTGCGACGGGATCGACACCAGCCGGCCGTCCCGGACGAACGCCGACAGGACCGCGTCGGCCGCCGGGTCGTCCGACAGCGGCTCCGGCGGCGGGGCGGCCGCCGCGGCGGAGCGGGCAGCCGCCCCGAACCGCTCGGTGTGCAGCACGAGGTCGTGCCCGTCACGGTGCACCAGACCGGCGCGGGCGAGCCGGCGGGCGGCCAGCGCGACCTCCTTGAGCGACAGGCCGGAGGCTTCGGCGACCTGCTCGATGGTGCCGGCGCCGAGCGCGAGGGCGGCGACCACCTTGAGCCGCACCGGGTCGGCGAGCAGCCCCACGATCGTCGCTGCGTCCACGCACCCGACGGTATCGGTGCATCAGCAGGAGGTGGCGGGGTAGGGACCCGGGCATGGTGAGCCCCATCGACATCCAGAAGGCCCTGTCCGGCGTCGACTACCCCGCGAGCAAGGACGACCTCGTGCGGCACGCCGAGCAGAACGGCGGCGGCGACGAGGTCGTCGAGGCGCTGAAGAAGATCGAGGACCGGGAGTACGAGGGGCCGAGCGGGGTCAGTTCCGCCGTCTTCGACTGACCGCCCGCTAGGTTCGGTGCCCATGACGTCGGGTCGGGGCTACTCAGAGGACATGCGGCTGGCACACGTGCTGGCCGACCAGGCCGACTCGATCAGCCTGGACCGCTTCAAGGCCCAGGACCTCACGGTCGAGACCAAGCCCGACCTGACGCCGGTCACCGATGCCGACCGGGCGGTCGAGGAGCAGCTGCGGATCACCCTCGGCCGGGCCCGCACGCGCGACGCGGTGCTGGGCGAGGAGTTCGGCACCACCGGCCACGGATCCCGCCGCTGGGTGCTCGATCCGATCGACGGCACGAAGAACTTCGTGCGGGGTGTCCCGGTGTGGGCCACGCTGATCGCACTGTTCGACGGCGACGAGCCGGTGGTCGGACTCGTCTCCGCGCCGGCCCTCAACCGCCGCTGGTGGGCGGCCAAGGACGTCGGCGCCTGGACCGGGCGCCGGCTGGAGTCGGCCACCCGCTGCCGCGTCTCGGAGGTCGCGCGCCTCGAGGACGCCAGCCTCAGCTACTCCAGCCTGTCCGGCTGGGAGGAGCGCGGCGGGCTCGACGGGTTCCTCGACCTGACCCGCTCGGTGTGGCGCACCCGCGCCTACGGCGATTTCTGGAGCTACGTGCTGCTCGCCGAGGGCGCGGTCGACATCGCGTGCGAGCCGGAGGTGTCGCTCTGGGACCTCGCGGCCCTGGACGTGATCGTCCGGGAGGCCGGTGGCCGGTTCACCGACGTCACCGGCGCGCCCGGTCCGGCCGGCGGGAGTGCGCTGGCCAGCAACGGCAGACTGCACGATGCCGCCCTGGAGCGGCTGCGGACGCCGGGCCGGCCGACCCCTGCCTGACCGGCGTCACCCGCGCGGGTCCACCACCGGTCCCGCCGCGCGCCGGGGGACGACGTCGACGCCGGCGCCGCGGGCGCCCAGCTGCGCCGCGCCTACGGCCGAGGCGCTGCGCAGGCGCACGGCCCGGACCGGGCGCAGGAGAACGTCTGCGAGCAGCTGCTGGACGAGAGGGGCTCGCACCCCGCCGCCGGTCAGCACCACCGGGGCGTCCTCGTCCGGTGGCTCGAGCAGCGCCGCCGCAGCGCCTACGGCTCGCACGACGCCCTCCACGGCGGCCCGCGCGAGGTGGGCCCGGGTCGTACCCGGGTGCAACCCGTCCCAGCCGGCTCGCTGCTCCGGCGCGGCCACGCCGCCGCGCTCCCCGGTGAGGAACGGCCGGAAGACCGCTCCCCCGGCGTCGGGCACCGACGCCGCCGCGTCGAACAGCTCCCTCCAGGGCAGACCGAGGACATCGCACACCCAGGCCCACGCCGAGCCGCCGTTCTGCAGCGCCGCCATCGCGTACCAGCCGCCGTCGGCGTCGGCGTAGCCGTGCACCACCGGGTCGGCGACCGCGCGCGGCGCCCACCGCGGGCGCAGCACCTGGGCGCCGGTGCCGAGGTTCACCTGCAGGCCGGCCGTCGAACCGGCGCCCAGCAGGGCCAGGGGCGTGTCCGCTGCCCCCACCACGACCGGCACCTCACCCACGGGCAACCGCGCCGTCCCGACCACCGCACTGCCCGGCCGGACCGCAGGCAGCAGCCGTGGCGCAACCCCGGCCGCGGCGACCGCCGCCGCCGACCAGTCGTCGGCGGGCACGTCCCACAGCAGCGTCGCCGACGCGTCGCTGCGATCGGTCACCGCTGCGCTGCCCGGAACCAGGGCGGCGCGCAGTGCGTCCTTGGGCAGCAGCACCGCCGCGGCCCGCTCGACGGTGGCCGGCTCGTGCCGGGCCAGCCAGGCCAGCAGCGGCCCGGTCATCCCCGGCACCAGCGGATTGGCCAGCGCGGCGCGGTGCGCCGCGCCCAGGGCGCGCCAGCGGTCCAGCTCGGCGGCGGCCCGGGAGTCCGGCCACAGCAGTGCCGGACGCAGCGCCCGGCCGTCGTCGCCGACGAGCACGGCGCCGTGCATCTGGCCCGAGAACCCGAGCGACCGCACCGGGGCCCGCGGCAGCGCCACGGCGAGCTCGGTCAGCGCCCCGTCCAGCGCCCGTCGCCACACCCGGACGTCGATCTCGGCGTGACCCGGTGCCGGCCGGTCGATCGCGTATCCGGCCTCCGCCTCGGCGACCAGGCCGCCGTCCGGGTCCAGCGCGACGACCTTCAGGCCGCTGGTGCCCAGGTCCGCCCCGAGGAACAGCCCGGTCACCGACCGGCCCGCACCGACCCGGGCGCGGCTGCCTTCACCCGGCCCACTCCGGGCTGTCGCCGTAGGCGTAGCCGGCGTCCACGTAGCGACCTCCCGTCGCGGCCCCCGGTGGGGCGATGGCCTCCAGGCGGGCGAGGTCGTCGGCGGAGAGCTCCACGCCCACCGCGCCGACGTTCTCCTCCAGATAGGTCCGCCGCTTGGTACCGGGGATCGGGACGACGTCGTCGCCCTGCGCCAGCACCCACGCCAGCGCCAGCTGGCCGGCTGTCACGCCCTTCTCCCTCGCCAGGGCGCGGACGTCGTCCACCAGCCGCAGGTTGGCCGCGAAGGCCTCGCCGGTGAACCGCGGATGGTTGCGGCGCCAGTCGTCGTCGCCGAAGTCCGCCGGGCTGCTGATCGCCCCGGTGAGGAAGCCGCGACCCAGCGGGCTGAACGGCACGATGCCGATCCCGTGCTCCCGGGCGACGCCCAGAACCTCCTCCTCGAGGTCACGGGTCCACAGCGACCACTCGCTCTGCAGAGCGGCGATCGGGTGCACGGCCACCGCACGGCGGATCGAGGCGGCGCTCGCTTCGGAGAGCCCGAGGTGGCGCACCTTCCCCTGCTGCACGAGCTCGGCCATGGCACCCACCGTGTCCTCGATCGGGACCCGGGGATCGACCCGGTGCTGGTAGTACAGGTCGATGACGTCGACGTCCAGCCGGCGCAGGCTCGCCTCGGCGCAGGCGCGCACGTTCTCCGGCCGCCCGTCGATCGTCATGCCTCCTCCTGCGGTGCGGGTGAGGGAGAACTTGGTGGCCAGCTGCACCTCGTCCCGGCGGCCGGCGATCGCCTCGCCGACGAGCTCCTCGTTGTGACCGCTGCCGTAGACGTCGGAGGTGTCCAGGAAGGTGACGCCGAGATCGAGCGCCCGGCGCACGGTCGCGATCGCCTCGGTGCGGTCGGCGGGGCCGTACATCTGGCTCATCCCCATGCAGCCCAGACCGAGCGCGGACACCGCGAGTCCGGTCCGGCCGAGCGTGCGGGAACCGACGGGAGGGAGGGAGGCAGGCATGGGTCGCATCCTCGTCCGCCCACCGCCGAGGTCGCCACCGGCCGTTTCCCCCTCCGGCCCGCGGGTAGGCGGCCGGAGACACCGATCGAACCGGAGGACCCCCATGAGCTCCAGCCGCAGCCGCCCAGGCCTGCGCCGCACCGCCCGCGTCCTGGGTCTGGCAAGCACCGGACTCGGCGTGGCCATGCTGCGCGACCCGAAGGGCGTGGCCCGGGTGTCCGGTGTGGACGACTCGGCCACCGCCCTGTCGGTGATCCCCCTGGTCGGTGCCCGCGAGCTGCTGCACGGCCTGCCCCTGCTGGCCGGCCGAGCCGGCTGGGCCTGGACGCGGGGCGCCGGCGACGCCATGGACCTCACCGCGATGGGGATCGCGCTGTCGCACCGGAGCGGCGACCGCGGCCGGCGGCTGCGCAACGCCACCGTCGCCGTCGCCGGACTGGCCGCCCTCGACCTGCTCACGGCGGCGCGCTCGCGCCGCTCGGGCAGCCGGAGCGCCGCCCGGGAGCTGCTCCCCGGCTCCGCCCCGTGGAAGGGCGCGATCGACGTCTCCGCGGCCACCACGGTGAACAAGGCGCCGGAGGAGGTCTACCGGTACTGGCGCGACTTCTCCCGCCTGCCGGAGTTCATGGCGCACGTGCGCGAGGTCCGCACGCTCGACGGCGGCGCGCGCTCGCACTGGGTCGCCGAGGCGCCGGGGAAGCTCTCGGTGGAGTGGGACGCCGAGGTGGTCGAGGACTCCCCCGGCGAGCTCGTCCGCTGGCGCTCGCTGCCCGGTGCCGACATCGAGAACGCCGGCTCGGTGGAGTTCCGCCCGGCCCCCGGCGGGCGGGGCACCGAGGTGCGGGTGCGGCTGGCCTACGCCCAGCCAGGTGGCCGGCTCGGCAAGGTCGTCGCCGGGCTGTTCGGGGAGTCGCCCGAGCAGCAGGTGCGCGACGACCTGACTCGCTTCAAGCAGGTGCTGGAGACCGGGCAGGTGGTGCGCTCCGAGGGCAGCCCGCACGGCCCGCAGGCCCGGCGGCTGGTCGCCCAGCGCCCCGCGGCACCGCGTTCCTGACCCCCCCGCCTTCCGGAAGGACTACCCCGTGCGCGCCACCCAGTGGATGGGCAAGAACCACATCGAGGTCAACGAGGTCCCGGACCCGCAGATCCTCAACGACCGCGACGCGATCGTGAAGATCAGTTCCACCGCGATCTGCGGATCGGACCTGCACCTGTACGACGGCTTCATCCCGACCATGCGCAAGGGCGACATCGTCGGCCACGAGTTCATGGGCGAGGTGGTGGAGCTCGGCAAGGGCGTCGGCAACCTGAAGGTCGGTGACCGGGTCGTCGTCCCGTTCCCGATCGCCTGCGGCAACTGCGTGGCCTGCGAGAAGGGGCTGTTCTCCGTCTGCGAGAACTCCAACCCGAACGCCCGGATCCCGGAGAAGCTGATGGGCCACGCGCCCTGCGGCATCTTCGGTTACTCGCACATGATGGGCGGCTACCCCGGCGGTCAGGCCGAGTACGCCCGCGTCCCGTTCGCGGACGTCGGTCCGATCAAGGTGGACGCCGACCTGACCGACGAGCAGGTGCTCTTCCTCTCCGACATCTTCCCGACCGGCTACATGGGGGCCGAGGTCTGCGACATCTCCCCCGGTGACGTCGTCGCCGTCTGGGGAGCCGGTCCGGTCGGCCAGTTCGCCGTCGCCAGCGCGAGGATGCTCGGCGCCGAACGGGTCATCGCCATCGACCGGTTCGACTACCGGCTGGCCAAGGCCCGGGAGGCCGGCGCCACCGACGTCCTGAACTACGAGGAGGTCGACGTCCTCGACGCGCTGCAGGAGATCACCGCCGGGCGCGGTCCGGACGCCGCGATCGACTGCGTCGGCATGGAGGCCCACCACCCGACGGCGGCCGTGCACGCCTACGACCGTGCCAAGCAGGCCACGATGATGGAGACCGAGCGGCCGCACGCCCTGCGCGAGGCCATCCTGGCGGTCAAGAACGGCGGCACCGTCTCGATCGTCGGCGTCTACGGCGGGCTGATGGACAAGTTCCCGATCGGCTCGCTGATGAACCGGTCGCTGACCGTGAAGACCGGCCAGTGCCACGTGCAGCGGTACACGAAGCCGCTGTACGAGCGGATCCGCAACGGCGACATCGACCCGTCCTTCGTCGTCTCGCACACCCTGCCGCTGGCCGAGGCGGCGGATGGCTACCGGATGTTCCGCGACAAGAAGGACGAGTGCAACAAGGTCGTCCTCAAGCCCTGATCCGCAGGTCTGATGGGATGAGCAGCAACCGGGCGCCGGCCACGAGGCCGGCCCCGGGTCCGAGGAGGACGCCACCGTGCAGTACGCCGAGTCCGTCGTCGACCTGGTGGGGAACACCCCGCTGGTCAAGTTGTCGTCGGTCACCCGCGACCTGCGCCCCGACGCGCCCCTGGTCCTGGCGAAGGTCGAGTACCTCAACCCCGGCGGTTCGGTGAAGGACCGGATCGCCGTCCGCATGGTCGACGCCGCGGAGGCCAGCGGTGAGCTGCAGCCGGGCGGCACCATCGTCGAGCCGACCAGCGGCAACACCGGCATCGGGCTGGCACTGGTCGCCCAGCAGCGTGGCTACCGATGCATCTTCGTCTGCCCCGACAAGGTGGGACAGGAGAAGGTCAACGTGCTCAAGGCCTACGGCGCCGAGGTGGTCGTCTGCCCGACCGCCGTCGATCCGGTCGACCCGCGCTCGTACTACTCGGTGTCCGACCGGCTCACCCGCGAGACGCCGGGGGCCTGGAAGCCCGACCAGTACTCCAACCCCAACAACCCGCGTTCGCACTACGAGACCACCGGGCCGGAGATCTGGGCGCAGACCGAGGGCCGGGTCACGCACTTCGTCACCGGCGCCGGCACGGGCGGCACGATCAGCGGCGTCGGCCGGTACCTCAAGGAGGCCTCCGGCGGCCGGGTGCAGGTCATCGGTGCCGACCCCGAGGGATCGGTGTACTCCGGCGGCACCGGACGCCCCTACCTGGTGGAGGGCGTGGGCGAGGACTTCTGGCCGTCCACCTACGACCAGGAGGTCGCCGACGAGATCGTCGCGGTCTCCGACGGCGACTCCTTCGCCATGACCCGCCGACTGGCCCGCGAGGAGGGGCTGCTGGTCGGCGGGTCCTGCGGCATGGCGGTGGTGGCGGCGCTGCGGGTGGCCGAGCGACTGACCGAGGACGACGTCCTCGTGGTGCTGCTGCCCGACGGCGGCCGTGGCTACCTGAACAAGATCTTCAACGACGCCTGGATGGCCGACTACGGCTTCCTCGGCGCGGCCTCCGGCACGACCGTGGGCGAACTGCTGCACACCAAGTCCGGCGAGACCCCACCGCTGGTGCACACCCATCCCAACGAGACCGTGCGCGACGCCATCGACATCCTCCGCGAGTACGGCGTCAGCCAGCTGCCCGTGGTGCGCGCCGAGCCGCCGGTGACCGCCGGCGAGGTCGTCGGTTCGGTCGACGAGAAGACGCTGCTGGACGCCGTCTTCGCCGGGCGGGCGATGCTGGCCGACCGGGTGGAGAAGCACATGTCGCCGCCGCTGCCGATCATCGGGTCCGGTGAGCCGGTCACCGCGGCGGTCGCCGAGCTCGGCTCGGCCGGCGCGCTGCTGGTGCACGTCGACGGCAAGCCCGCCGGCGTGATCACCCGGCAGGACGTGCTGGGGCACATCGCCGACCGGCCCGCCGCGGCTGCGCCTACGGTCGGGGCGTGAGAAGCCCTGTGTCAAGCCGCTGCTTGGTTGATGTTGTCTTGGTTGGTGAGGACGCGTTGCAGGGCGTGGTGGCGGGCCGGGTCGTAGGCCTCGCCGGCCTGCCAGCAGTGCCAGATCACGTAGAGCCAGGCGCGGGCAAGGATGCGCACGGCGTGCGGATGGTCGTGGCCGCGGGCGCGGGCGCGGTTGTAGAGGTCGGCGGCCCAGGGGTTGGCGTGCCGGGAGTCGGCGGCGAAGTCGCAGACCGCGTCGCGCAGTTGCTTATCGCAGGCCCAGCGGAACCCGACGGCGCGGATCTTGCCGGACTGGCGGGTGGAGGGGGCGGCGCCGGCCAGGCAGGCCAGCGATTCGGGGCTGGGGAAGCGCGCGCGGCAGTCACCGATCTCGGCGAGCATCCGGGCCGCGCGGACTCGTCCCGAGCGGGGCAGGCCAGTGAAGATGTGCTGATCGGCGTGGCGGGCCAGCTGCGCGTCGATCTCGGCGGTGAGGGCCTTGATCTGCTCGAGCAAGCCGAACAGGACGGCGACCAGAGCGCGGGTGATGGCCGCGTTGGCGTCGGCCTCGGCGCCGGTGGCGCCGCGCGGGGCGGCGGTCAGTCGGGCGTGCAGCACGGCGGGGTCGGTACGTCCGGGGTAGCCCTGCTTGGTCAGCCAGGTGCCGAGCCGGGTGGGAGTGAGCCAGTCGGCCTTGTCCTGGGTGTCGAAGCGGGTCAGGAACGCCAGGCTGACCGGGCTGTCGATCTCGGCGAAGAGACCGATAGCGCCGGGGAAGACGTTGCGCAGATGCGCGCGCAGCTGGTTGGCGGCCCCGACCCGGTGGGCGATGAGGTCCTTGCGGGCCCGACAGGTCCGGCGCAGCGCAACGGTGTCGGCCCTGTCGGGGGTCAGCGGGCGCAGTCGGGCCCGGTCGGTGCGCAGCGTGTCGGCGAGCACGTAGGCGTCGAACCGGTCGTCCTTGTTGCCGGCCGATCCGTAGCGGGAACGCAGGTTCTTCACCTGGTTCGGGCTGATCACCACCACCGTCAGCCCGGCGGTGAGCAGGGCGTCGACGACCGGGCCGTCGGGGCGTTCGATCGCGACCTCATGGCAGCCCGCGCGGCTGAAGACGTCGATCAACTCGCGCAGCCCGGCCGCGCTGTGCTCGACACTGTGCCGGACCAGTTCCCGGCCGCGCGCGTCGACCACCGAGGCCGCGTGATCATCACGCGCCCAGTCCAGGCCGCCGGTCACGCCGTTGAGTGCTTCATCGGGCAGGGTGTTGCTGGCAGACTTCACGTCAGCCTCCTCGCTGCTAGTCCCAGTGGGGAGGCGCCCACTTGTGGTGCCGGTGGAGCCGGAACGTGGCTGCCGGTTCGCTCACTGATCGGCGCTCGCTGGCGCTCAGCCCTGTCGACGGTCGGCACGTCCCGGGCAACCGCCTCGCCTCGCAGATCTCATGCTGGACATCAACAGCGTCAAGCGAGCAGGGCGATGACGAGGCGGCACCTCGGGCGCATCACCGACCCAACCAAGATCGGTGACGGAAGGATGGTGCACCAGTGAGCC
>NZ_JASNNW010000027.1 GCF_030165005.1 Blastococcus capsensis | reverse complement strand
CTGTGAAAACAAGTCAGAAAACAAGATGTCACGCGTCCACTGTGCGGTTCTGAACGCACGAACCAGCCGGTTCGAGCTCACATCCCCGGTGCCGACCGGAGGTGCGAGTTGGCTCGTGGTTCCGGTTACCCACCGGAGGTGTGAGTTGGCTCGTGGTTCCGGTTCCGCACCGGAGGTGCGAGTACATGTTCACAGAGTTACGGCGGCCATGGCGAGAGGGAAACGCCCGGCAACATTCCGAACCCGGAAGCTAAGCCGCTCAGCGCCGATGGTACTGCCCTGGAGACGGGGTGGGAGAGTAGGACGCCGCCGGACAACCATTCCCGAAAGGGGCCCCAGCATCCGTGCTGGGGCCCCTTTCGGCATGCCCGGCCACCGCCGCCGCCCGCAGGCCCACGCGACGGACCTCCTGTGCAGAACGCCCCGGCACGCTTCCCCCGCCGGCCCGGCACGGTCACGTGGAGCTGCGACGGCGCCCGGCCCGGCAGGTCGGACGCTCCCTGTGCATGGAGGCTCCGACGGCCCGCACGTGTGGGCGCTTCCTGTACATGAGTTCCCGACGGGCCGGGATGTTCTCGCGTGTCAGAGTGCGGCGGCGAGCGCCTCGAGGTCCTCGATCGTGGCGTCCAGGTGTGGGGAGACGCGCAGGACCGGGCTGGTCATCTCCCCCGGGGCGCGCTCGGGGCCGATCGCGCTCAGCACGATCCCGTGCTCGGTCAGCAGCCGGGTCCGCGTCTCGAGCACGTCGACGCCGTCCGGCGCGCGCAGCGTGGTGGTGGCGGTGGGCTCTTCGACCGGTTCCACGACCTGCCAGCCCGCCACGCCGTCGAGCAGCTCCCGGGTTGCCCGACCCAGGGCGGCCAGCCGCTCGCGGACCTGGTCCGGCCCGGCGGCCAGGTGTTCGCCCACGGCGACGACGAGGCCGATCCGGCCGGCGACGTGCGCCTCCCCCGACTCGAACGCGCGCAGCGGCGGTACCCCCTCCGGCTCTGGGAGGACCGGCACCAGTTGCGCGGCGATGGCCGGCCGGGCGAACAGGATCCCCACACCGCGGGGGCCGGCCAGCCACTTCCGCGAGGTGCCGTAGACGACGTCGGCGCCCAGATCGACGTCGACGTGGCCCAGGGACTGCGCGGCATCGAGCACGAGCGGCACCCCGGCCTCCCGGCACAGCGCCGCCGTCTCCCGGGCCGGCTGCAGGAGCCCCCGGTGGCTCCCGATGTGCGTGAGATGCACGAACCGGGGCGGGGCGTCGGCCAGCAACCGGGCGACCGCGTCGACGTCGGCGCGGCCCAGGTCGTCGACCGGCAGCGGCTCGGGTCGTAGGCCGGCGGCACGCAGCTGGGCGACGTTGGGCGCGTACTCGCCCGGCAGGCACGCCACCCGCGACCCGGCCGGAAGCCGCCAGCCGCTGAGCAGTGCCACCAGCGCCGCTTGTGCGGATTCGACGAAGGCCACGTCGGCCGCCGCCATGCCCACCAGCCCGCCGAGCACCGAGCGGCCCTGCTGGAGGAGGTCGTCCGCGGTGGCCTCGGCGACGTAGCCGCCCAGTTCCGACTCGTGCCGGGCGTGGTGCGCCGCGGCCTCCAGCGCCCGGTGGCTCTGCCGGCTCGAGGCCGCGCTGTCGAGATGGATGCCCGGGGGGCGGGGACGCACCGCGCGCCAGGAGGCGCCGAGGTCCTCGGAGGGCAGCAGGCGGTCGCGCGGGCAAGTCACGGCGAGCACGCTAGGCGCCGCTCAGCTGTCCAACACACCCCGGGCCACCGAGACCCCCGAGTGCGTCGGGTCGCCGTCCAGCGGCTCCACCGAGACGTCGACGATCGGGTACGCCTCCAGGTCGATGCCGGTCGGCAGCTCGAAGGTCTGCGTGCCCGGTCGCAGCACCCCGAGGGGCACCATCTCGACGACGTCCGGCTCGATCAGCCAGATCTCGTAGTACTCGTCGGTGAGTGCCGGCGCGTCGAGGTCGACCTGGAGCGCACGCGAGCCGTCCTCACGGACGACCACCTCCGCCCGACCCGACGCGGACTCCTCCCCGAGCGGGTCGAGGCCCACCGCGGCGACCAGCTCGGGGTCGTCCCCTCCGTTCAGGGCCGCGACCGCCCCCGCCCCCACGGCGGCGCCGGCGGCGACGGCGGCCGCCACGAGCAGCAGCCGGGGTCGGCGCGACCGGAACGGCAGCACCCGTCCGTCGGTCGACGCGGCGTCGGCCACGGGAGCGGGTGTGGGTGCGGCGGCGACGGATGTGGCGGAGTCCTCCGAGCGCGGGGCGGCCGTCACACCGGTGGCGGCGGCGATCGCGGCCCACACCGCCGGCGGCGGGGGTACGGCGGTCGCCGGAGCGGCGAGCTCGGGGATGGCCACGGCGTCGACCGCGCGCTGCAGGGCGGCCACCTCGGACCGGCACTGGGCGCAGGAGGCCAGGTGGGCGGCGTCGTCGGCCGGCAGGGTCTCGTGCAGCGCGGCGAGGGCGAGCTGTTCAGGCTGGCAGTGCGGCACCGTCCACCTCCAATCGGTTCCTCAGGCGTTCGAGAGTGCGGCGGATATGGGATTTCACCGTGCCCAGCGGGATCCCGGTCCGCTCGGCGATCTGGGCATGGGTGAGGTCGGCGAAGAACGCGAGCTCGATGATCCCGCGCTGCGGCTGCCCCAGGCGGTCGAGCTCCTCGAGCACCAGCATCCGGTCGGCGACGGCGGTGTCGACCGCCGGCGTCGTCCCGCCCGCGGGTGCGGCCTGCGCCTGCGACACCGCCGCCTCCGCCTCGCGGCGCTGCCGGTCACGACGCGCCCAGGTGTCGGCGATCTTGTGCCGGCAGACGCCGGTCAGCCAGGCCGGCAGCGGGCCCTGGTCCGGACGGAAGCGGGCGCGGCCGGTCCAGGCGGCGATGAAGGTCTGCTGGGTGACGTCCTCGGCATCGGGGCCGGGGCCGAAGGCGCGCACCGCCATGCCGTGCAGCTGACCCGCCCACCGTTCGTAGGCCAGCGCCAGCGCCTGCTCGTCGCCGGCGGCGAAGCGACGGCCCACCTCGGCGTCGTCCGGGTCCACGGCGCCGCGCGGGGCGGGCCCCGGGTCCGACGTCACGCCGGGAACGCTACCGAGGTCGGTGGCTATGGCACGCAAGCCGGTCAGGGCGTGGCGTCCGCTACCGGCTCGGCGACCACCACGACGTTGTCGCGATAGCTGCGGTACTCCGGCAGGAAGGGCCCGCCGCAGGTGACCACGACCAGGCGGGGTGGGCCCTCGCGCGCGAAGATCTCCCCGAGCGGGAGCGCTTGCTTGTGCACGAGTTCCCGGGACACCACCCGCCAGCGCGTGCCCTGCCCGGTGGCGTCGGTGATCACGATCTCGGCGCCGGGAGACACCTCGCGCAACGGGAAGAGGGCGCCGGCACCCTGCTCGCGGTCGTCGACGTGGCCGGCGAGCACGGCGTTGCCCGGTCCGCCGGGTGCCGGCCCGAAGCGGTACCACCCGATCCGGTCCACGTCCTCGGGCAGTTCCATCTGACCGTCGGCGGCGACGCCCACGAGGTCGACGGGAGCGGTGATCGCCTGCCCCGGCAGCTCGATGCGTACCGGGGGTGGGGACGCCGGCACGGCGACGGGGGAGGCGTCCCGGACGGTGACGGGGGGCAGGTCTCCCGCCCCGGCCGGCGGCGGCGAGGGGACGGCGGGCGCGCTGAGCGCCCGGTCCAGCGACGGTC
This sequence comes from Blastococcus capsensis, assembly GCF_030165005.1. Taxonomy (GTDB): domain Bacteria; phylum Actinomycetota; class Actinomycetes; order Mycobacteriales; family Geodermatophilaceae; genus Blastococcus; species Blastococcus capsensis. The sequence continues at coordinate 12,316 of NZ_JASNNW010000027.1, read as the reverse complement.
CCGCCGCCGCCTCCGGCCGGGTGAGGGCCCAGGCGGTCGGCGTACCGACGGCGAGGGCCAGCCCCAGGGCGACGGTGGCGGCGGCGGGACGCATCAGCTGTTCCTCCGATCGACCGCGGTCAGCGGGACGAGCGGGCCAGGCGCACGGCGCCGGCGGCGGCCAGAGCCACGCCGGCCAGGGCGGCGGCGCCCACCGGGAGCGGCAGGCCGGAGTCGTCGGCCAGGCCGGCGGTGCCACCCGGGACGCCCGCGGGAGCGGACTGCTGACCGGCGATGGCCTGGACGGCCAGCTCGTAGCCGGCGTCCGCCGAGCCCCACGCGTAGACGACCGTGGTGGTGCCCTCGACCAGCGTGAGGTCCGCGGGGCCGATGGCGACGGTGTCGGTGCCGGCGACGACGACGTCGGCGGTGACCGTGCCGGCCGGGACCGTCAGGGTCTCCTCGTTCGGGTTCGTCAGCCCGTCGATGACGACCTGGCCACCCGCGCGGACGTCGACTGCCGGGGCGGCGGCGGTGTGCCGCACGGTGACCCGCGCCTGGCCGGCCGGCACCGCGCTGGTGTCGTTCACGAACGGCGTGAGTGCGGGCTCGCCGGCCTCGGTCAGGTGGGCCACCACCGTGGCGTTGGCGCCGGCGGGGACGGCCACGTCCATCGCCGACAGCAGCGGCTCGCCGGAAGCGTCGGCGGCGTCCGCGGGGAAGACCGCCAGGTCGTAGGACCCGGCCGGCAGCTGCAGGGGGTCGGTGAGCGTGCCGGGCTGGAAGTCGTCGATCAGCCGCTCGCCGTTGGCGTAGACGTCGACGGGGGTGTCCGGGACGGCGTGCAGGACCGAGACGGTCGCGGTGTGGTTGTCGGCCAGGGCCGGGGTGGCGACCAGGACCAGGGCGCCGGCGGCGCCGAGGACACCGGCGGTGCGGCCGAGGGTGCGGGTGGAGTACATGGTCTTTCCTCTCGGAGCAGGAGGTGTGGCACCCCGTCTTCCGCGGCGCTCCCGGGCCTGGATGCACGAGCGCTCCGCGTATCTGTTGCGAGCGATCGAGTCGCTTCCCGGCGTCTGCCGACGTCTCCGCCGACGCCGGTGCCCCGGGGCGCGGACCGCACCCCCTGCTCCCTTCCGCGCCCCCGCCGAGGCGGCCCCGTCAGGCGCGGGGAGGATGGGCACCGTGCCGGATCGGGACCGTGACGCCGAGGGACGCGCCCGCAACGCGCGGCCGCGGGACGCGCTCGGCCGCCCGCTGCCGCACGGCGTCGTCGGCGAGGAGCGGGCTCCCGAAGGGGTCGTCCGCCCGCCTGACGTCGCCCTCGCCGAGGCGCAGGTGCTGCTGGACGCCGGACGTCCCTTCCACGCCCACGAGGTGCTCGAGGACGCCTGGAAGTCCGCGCCGGAGGACGAGCGGCAGCTGTGGCGGGGGCTCGCCCAGCTCGCCGTCGGCCTGACGCACGCCGCCCGCGGCAACGACCCCGGGGCGACGACGCTGCTGGAGCGCGGCGCGGAGAACATCGGGCCCTACGTCGGCCGCCGTCCGCACGGTGTGGACGTCACCGGCCTGGTCGGGTGGGCGCGGGCGCTCGCGGCGGATCCCTCCGCCGGTCGCGACCCCGCCGCCAGCGCGCCCCGGCTGCAGGGCTGAGTCCCCGGCGCCCCGTCATCGGCCGCGGACGCGCGCGTAGCGGTCGAGGGCCACCTGGCGTTCGTGCGCGTGGTCGACGATGGGCTCGGGGGAGCCGCGGGCACGCCACCGGGCGCGGTCCACGGCTCGTGCACTTACCGGGGCTCGACGTCGCGCAGCTCAGGTCCCGGCGGAACCAGAGCAGCGCGGTGGGCACCTGCCGAGCTAGGAGGGACCCGGCGGAACCGCCCGGGTCAGGCCGAGCGGTCCCGGCTGCCCTCCAGGTCCAGCACCCGCCACAGGCCGGTCCGGTGCAGCAGGTCCAGGGTCCGCCGGTTGGCCCCACGGACCACGACGCTGCCGCCGCGGGCCCGGCAGGCGCGGTGCGCGGACAGCAAGCTGGCCACCGCCGGGCTGGACAGCTGCTCCACCTCGCGGACGTCGACGACCACGTGCCGCGCACCCGTGAGCACGGCGTCGTGCAGCAGCCAGCGGATGTCGGCGACGCCATCGGCGAGCATGTCGTCGGTCAGCCGCACGAGCACCTCATCGGTTCCCCGCGGGCCGTCGTGGTCGGGGTCGGCAGGGCGCACGGCGGTCTCCTCGGCGGTCGCGGTCCGGTGCTCTGCCAGCAGCCTCGCGTCCGGAGATTGCGATCTGCCGCGTCGGGACATTTCGATCGGATGACGGCGGCCGGGGCGCGCTGGACGGCGGCCCGGTGGTGGCAGCATGTCGGCGTGTCGCTGCGGATCCTGATCGTGGAGGACGACGACTCCATCCGCACCGCGTTGCGGTGGGCGCTGGAGGACGAAGGGTACGACGTCGCCGAGGCCGCCTCCGGCGAGGAGGCCGTCCGCATGGTGGGCATAGCCGCCCCCGACATGATGATCGTCGACCTGATGCTCGGGTCGATGGACGGCTTCACGGTCATCCGCGAGGTACGCCGGGCCCACGACCTGCCCGTCGTCGTCGTCAGCGCGCGCGCCGACACGCAGGACATCGTCGCCGCGCTCGAGGTGGGCGCGGACGACTACGTGACCAAGCCGTTCCAGATCAAGGAGATCACCGCACGGCTGCGCGCCCTGCGCCGCCGGACCGGCGCGGCACCGGCGGGTCACCAGCCCGACGGTGCGCAGGCGGGCATCGTCCTCGACCACGACCCGGAGGCCCCGCTGGTCCTCCGGGAGGCCAGCGGCACCGTCCACCGCGGGAACCAGCAGGTGCCGCTGACGCTCACCGAGTACCGGGTGCTGTGCGAGCTGGCCGCCGCTCCCGGGCGGGTGTTCAGCCGGCAGGCGCTGCTTGAGCGGGTGTGGGAGCACGGCTTCTTCGGGGACGAGCGGATCGTCGACGTCCACGTGCGGCGGCTGCGGACGAAGGTCGAGCGGGATGCGAGCGCCCCCCGGCTGGTCGTCACCGTCCGGGGCCTGGGCTACCGGCTGGACCCGCAGTGACGGCGGCGTCCGGTCGCGTCCGGAGCGGCGGGTGAGCAGGACTGCGGGACGGCGGGGGCTCCGGGCACGGATCGTGCTGGGGTTCGCGGCCAGCACGCTGCTGGTCTCGGCCGTGCTCGTCACGACCACCTGGTTGCTGGCCCGCAGCTACGTGGTGGAGCAGCGGGAGCAGGCGCTCACCCAGCAGGCCTTCGCCGACGCCGACGTGCTGCGCAACCGGCTGTCCACCGCGGGCACCGACGTCGGGCGGGTGCTCGGCGAGCTCGTCCCGTTCGGCGACGCGGAGGTCGTCGTCCGGAGCGGGGACGACTGGTACTCCTCCAGCCTGGACGTCGGCGGCCGCGACGTGCCGCGGGCCCTGCAGGAGGTGGTGGCGACCGGGGCCGCGGGCGCGCTGCGGGTCGAGACGGCGGACGGCCCGCAGCTCGTCGTAGCCGTCCCCGTGGTCAGCGCCGGCGTGGAGTTCTACGAGGTCGCACCGCTGGCCGAGCTGGAGACGCTGCTGCGCACGCTGGCCGTCGTCCTCGGCGCCGGCGCGGTCGTGGCGACCCTGGCCGGGGCGGGGTTCGGGGCGTGGGCCAGCCGGCGCGCCGTGCTCCCGCTGGAACAGGTGGCCGGCGCCGCGACGAGGATCGCCGGCGGCGAGCTGTCCACCCGGCTCCCGGCGACCGACGACCCCGATCTGGTGGGCATCGTGGCCGCCTTCAACAGCATGGTGGACGCCCTCGCCGCCCGGATCTCGCGGGACGCCCGGTTCGTCGGCGACGTCAGCCACGAGCTCCGCAGCCCCCTGACCAGCCTCACCACCAGCGTCGAGGTGCTCGCGACCCGGCGCCAGGAGCTGCCACCCCGGGCCCAGCAGGCGCTGGCCCTGGTGGAGGGGGAGGTCGCCCGCCTGCGCGTCACCCTGGACGACCTGCTGGAGCTGGCCTGGTTCGACGGCGCCGGGCACGTGCCCGACGCCGTCCCGGTGTCCATGACCGCGCTCGTCCGGGAGGTGCTCGAGGGAACCGGCCGGCCCGTCGCCCTGCTGGACGCCGGCCCCGAACCGGAGACCACCGTGCTCGGGGACAAGTCGCGGCTGGAGCGGGCCGTGCGCAACCTCCTCGACAACGCCGACCGCTACGGGGACGGGCCGGTGCGCGTGGGGGTGCGGCGCTGCGAGGGCTCGGTGGCCGTGACGGTGGACGACGCCGGTCCGGGCGTCGCCCCGCTGGACCGTGAACGGATCTTCGAGCGGTTCGCGCGCGCCCCGGGCTCGGCGCGCCGCTCGGTGCCCGGCGCGGGGCTGGGGCTGGCCATCGTGGCCGAGACGACCGCGCAGCACGGCGGCGCCGCCTGGTGCGCCGAGAGCCCGGGGGGCGGCGCCCGCTTCGTCCTCTCGATGCCGGCGGCGCGGACGTGAACCGCCTGCGCCGGGTGGGAGCCGCCGGCACGCTGGGGGCCGTCCTCACGGTGACGGCGTCCTGCGGGGTCCCGACCGGCGCCGAGCCGTCGACGATCGCGCCCTCCGACGTCCCGTACGGGCTCGCCGCACCCGCGCCGGAGGCGTCGGCCGTTCCGTCGTCGGTGCCCCGTGACGAGGCCGGCTGGGCCTACCTGGTCGGCCCCGACCAGGCGCTCGTCCCCCGGGCCCGGGACAGCGGGACGGGCTCGACGGAGGAGCGGCTCGGTGCGCTGCTGTCCGCGCTGGCCGAGGGCCCCACCGAGCCGGAGCAGGGCCGGGGGCTGTCCACGGCGCTGCCGCGGGGGGTGGTCTTGTCGGTGACGAGCATCGACGGTGCCACGGCGACGATCGACCTCTCCGGCGCCGCGCCGCTGCCCTCAGGGGTCGCCAGCCGCCGTGCCGTGGCCCAGATCGTGCTGACCGCGACCAGCCTGGCCGGCGTCGAGGCGGTCCTGCTGACCACCGAGGGCGAACCGGCGGAGGCGCCGCTGCCGTCCGGCGCGCTCACCGACGCGCCGTTGCTGCCGGCCGACTACGCCGTCTTCCTCACGCCTCCGCCTCCGCCTCCGCCGGCCGCCACCCCGGCGCCCTCGCCCACCGTTCCCCGGCCTCCGACGGCCGCGCCGCAGCCCTCCGCCGCCGTACAGCCACCCTTCGCGGCCGACACCCGCCCCGACACCGCCGAGCCGTCCCCCGACGCCGCCGTGACCGTGACCGACGTCCGCGTCGGCCGCTACGAGGGCTTCGACCGGGTGGTGTTCGAGGTGGACGGCGTGGGGCTGCCCGGCTGGGACGCGCGCTACGTGCCCGAGGCCCGGTCGGCGGGGAGCGGGTCGCCGGTGGACGTGGCGGGGGACGCCGTCCTCCGTCTGATCCTCACCGGCGTGGGCCTGCCCGGGGACACCGGCGTCCCCCCGTACGCGGGGCCGGATCCGCTGCCCGGGGCCGGCCCGGCGGTGCGCGAGGTCGTCCTGGACACGATCTTCGAGGGGCAGATGGTGTCCTTCTTCGGCACCACCGGCGAGCACCCCTTCCGCGTCTACCGGCTGCAGAGCCCCGACCGGGTGGTGGTCGAGGTGCTCCACCAGGGCTGAGACGCGCGGGATCTGCACACTGGCGTGCTTCCGGACCGGGATGCCCACCAGTGTGCAGATCTCGCGTGGACGGGAGGGGTCACCAGCGGTGGGCCACGTCGATCACCAGTCGCACCGCGTCGTCCCCAGGGGCGCCGATCAGGGTGAAGGTGCGGAAGGGCAGCCGGGCTCGGGTGCCGATGCCCAGGGTGGTCGAGCCCTCGTAGGAACCGGCCCACGCCACCTGCTCGAAGGTCCGGAAGCCGTCCACGTCGACGACCTCACCGCGGCTGGGCGGGAGGTACGTGGCGCGTCCGTACTCGTCGTACGCCGGGGAGTCGACGACGACCTCCAGGGCCGCCCCGCCCTCGAGTGGGACGCGGGTGCCCGTGCCCACCTGGTGCACGCTGTCGACGTATCGCACCGAGTAGCCGGTCGCCGCAGCAGGACCGCGCAGGTCGACGACCAGGCGGTCGAAGCAGGCGTGGCGGCCGGCGCGCACGTCGGTCACCGTCAGGCCGGCGGTGGTCGCCGCGCCGCTCTCCGGCAACGAGCCCCACACCAGCCCGCAGTAGGGCGCGCGGGCCGAGCCCGCGGCCGACGCCGGCGCGAGGACGCCGACCAGCAACGTGACGACCCCGGCGAGGACCGCCAGGGCACGGGAACGGATGTTCACGATGGCCTCCATCTGTCCGGTCCGCCCCCCTGTGGTGCGGGCCTACAGGGAGAGGTGTACTCGCGAAAAGGGCCTCCGCAAGCGGCCGCAACAGGCTCTCCACCAGGTCGTCGTCGCCGTCACGCCGTCGTCGCACCACCGCAACCACGGGGGCCTCGGCGGGCCGGAGAACGCCCGATCGGGGACGGCGGGAGACGGGGATCCGCGCGATCATGGTGCGGTGCCCGAGTTGCCCGAGGTGGAGGCGCTGGCGGCGTTCCTGCGAGAGCGCGTCGTCGGCCAGGTGCTGGCGCGCGCCGACCTGGCGCGGTGCAGGCGATCAAGACCTTCGATCCACCGCTCTCCTCGCTCGGCGGTCTGGAGATCACCGGCGCCGGCCGGCACGGGAAGTTCCTGGACCTCGGCGTCTCCGGGCTGCACCTGGTCGTCCACCTGGCGCGGGCCGGGTGGCTGCACTGGCGGCAGAACCTGCCCGCTGCGCCGCCCAAGCCGGGCAAGGGGCCGCTCGCGCTGCGGGTGCACCTCGATGACGGCAACGGCTTCGACCTCACCGAGCAGGGCACCCGCAAGGGCTTGGCGGTCTACGTCGTCCGGTCGCCGGCCGAGGTTCCCGGGATCGCGCGCCTCGGGCCCGACGCCCTCGCGGTCGACCGGGAGACCTTCGCCCGCCTGATGGCGGGCCGCTCCGGCCAGCTCAAGGGAGCGCTGACCGACCAGACCCTGGTCGCCGGTATCGGCAACGCCTACTCCGACGAGATCCTGCACGCCGCGCGGCTCTCGCCGTTCAAGATGGCCGACAAGGTCACCGACGACGAACTGGTCCGTCTCTTCGACGCGGTGCGGACCACGCTCACCGGAGCGCTGGAGCGCCAGGTGGGTCAGCAGGCCGCGACGATGAAGGGCGAGAAGCGCTCGGGCCTGCAGGTGCACGCCCGCACCGGCCTGCCCTGCCCGGTGTGCGGGGACACCGTGCGGGAGGTCAGCTTCGCCGACACCTCGCTGCAGTACTGCCCCACCTGCCAGACCGGGGGCAAGCGGCTGGCCGACCGCCGGATGTCCAAGCTGCTGCGCTGAGGCTGCTGCGTCGAGTCCTGCGCCCGGCCGCCCCGCCGCGACGATCAGGTGACAGTGATCGCCGGGCGTCCTCCCTCATGGTCGGCGGTGGGGGAGGACGCCGCGAGGTGAGGTAGGACGGCCATCACCGCCCGAGGAGGCTCAGAGCTCAGCTCGGCAGCAGGGCAATCAGCCGCGATACCACCCGGGCGAGGACGGCGCTGCCGACACCGGCGCCCTCCGCGGTCGCGGCGACCGCCGAGCCCACCGGAGTCCACCAGTCGCGCAGCGGGGGCCGGTCCAGCACGTCGGTCCGCTCGCCGGGCTGCGGGACGACGACGTCGATCCCGCGCGGGCGCGCGGCCGCCAGCAGCCGTTCCACCGGCTCGGCCCAGCGGTGGAACGCGAGGTTGTACGTCGCCCAGTGGATGGGCAGCAGGACGTTGCCGCCGAGGTCGCCGTGGGCCCGCACCGCCTCCTCGGGATCCATGTGGATGGCGTGCCAGGCGTCGTTGTAGGCGCCGATGGGCAGCAGCGTGACGTCGAACGGCCCGAGCCGGGCGCCGATGGCGGCGAACGCGGGCGTGTACCCGGTGTCGCCCCCGAAGAAGACCCGGTGCCGCGGGCCGCTGACCGCCCAGGACGCCCAGAGGGTGGTGTCGCGGTGGAAGTAGCGGCCGGAGAAGTGCCGCGCCTCGGTGCAGGTGAGCGTCAGCGCCCCGACGCGGTGCTCGCCGTCCCAGTCCAGCTCGACGATCCGCTCCTCGGGCACGCCCCACGAGCGCAGGTGCTCCCCGATGCCCAGCGGGACCACCCACGGCGCCGTCTGGGTGCGCAGCAGCGTCCGGACCGTGGGCAGGTCGAGGTGGTCGTAGTGGTCGTGCGAGATGACGACGGCGTCGACCGGCGGCAGCTCGTCCAACGCCATCGGCGGCTCGTGCAGCCGGGTCGGCCCGATGATCGGCGACGGCGAGACGCGCCGGCCCCACACCGGGTCGAACAGCACCCGCTGACCGTCGAGCTCGAGCAGTGCGCTGGCGTGCCCGAACCAGGTGACCGCCAGGTCGGCGGCGTCGCGCGGGATCTCCGGCCGCGCCAGGGGGATCGGGCCGCCCGGCAGGCCGACGTGCCGCTCGTCGTGCCACTGCCGCAGCAGCCCGTCGCGGGTGTTGGCCGGGGCGATCGCCGGGGTGGGCAGCGTGTTGTGGAACTTGCCGTCGGAGAAGTGCGGCGAGCCGGCGACCACCCGGCGCAGCCGGCCGCGGTGTGCGCCGAGAGCGGTCGGCAGGCCCCAGGCGGCGGCGGTGACCCAGCCCACCGGTCCGGCGAGCACGGCGGCGGTCAGGGCGGTACGGCGCGAGAGGCGGGACAGCACCGCTCCAGCATCCCAGCCCGAACCGTGCGCTTCCTGTGGACTCCATGATCACCGGGGGAGGGATGGATCAGTCGGGGTGGGTCACTCGTCCTGTGTGGGGTCCTCCGGAGCGGTGAAGCCACCCTGCCCGGGGGGATCGGCAGAAACCGGCGCATCCATGGTGACCTCGCCGGCCTCCTCGAACACGAAGGTGACCGGGATGGACTGCGACGAGCGCAGCGAGGTCTCGAGGTCCATCAGGACGATCGAGGGCGGCCCGTCCGGCTCCAGATAGACGTTGTCGTCCTCATTCACCTCGATGGAGCCGTCCGTCCCGTCGCGCGGAACGAGCTGGGCGTCGGCGAAGTCCTCGCCACGGACCTCGAGGAGCCGGTCACCGGTGATCCCGGTGTTCGCTATGGCGGCGTACAGCGGAACGTCCTCGCCCACCTCCCACACGCCGTCCTCCGGAAAGGCCAGCTGCAAGGCGGTGATCTTTATGTCTTCCGTCACGATGTCGTCCGGCCCGGGGTTGCCGCTGTCGACCTCCAGCCCGGGATCCTCGATCGGGTTGGCCGACTCGTCGTCCTCGGGTCCGCCGCAGGCGGCCAAGGGCAGGGCCGCCGCGAAGAGCAGGGCGGCCAACGGACGGGTGCGCGGGCGGCGGGGCATGCTGGTCCTTCCGGGGTGGCGTACGACTGCGGAGGGCACTACCCCGCACGGCCGCCGGCGCAGCATGGATCGGCGTACCGCAACAGATCTGTCGTATTCCCGGAAGGGGGCGGGCGTGGACGACGGCACCTGGGACGCACGCGCGGACGACGGCGGCGACCCCGCCTGCTGGCTGAGCCGGGTGTGCCCGGAGTGCGGCGGGCTGGCCGACGAGGACCCGCCGACCCGGTGTCCCCGGTGCGGGTCGGAGCTGCCGGCGGGGTGAGTCGGCCGGTGGGCTGCGGCGCAGGTCCGCGCGGGTGACGCGGTCATGCGGATCGGTACGGTCTCGCCCTTTTCGTGACCCCGGTACCCGTCGGTAGCCCATACAGTGACGCCGACCACACCCCGACCCCCCAGTGGAGGGCCGCGTGACCCCACCCCCCGACCGTCGTCTGCTGACCCCGGAGGAGTATCGCGCCGCGCAGGATTCCCCGGAGTTCGTGGAGCTGAAGAAGCGGTTCCGCAGCTTCGCGTTCCCGATGACCGTGGCGTTCCTCGCCTGGTACCTGCTCTACGTCCTGCTCTCGACCTACGCCGTGGACTTCATGTCGACGCCGGTGTTCGGCAACGTCAACGTGGGCCTGCTGTTCGGCCTCGCGCAGTTCGTCACCACGTTCGTGATCACCCACCTCTACGTCGCGCACGCGAACAAGCGGACCGACCCCATCGCCGACGAGATGCGCGACCGGCTCGAGGCGCACGAGTTCGCTCCCGGCACGACCACCGACGGCGCCCACACCCCGGGGAGCACCCGTGCCTGACGTCCTCGCCGCCGACGCCACGATCGGCAACCCGGCGGTCAACATCTCGATCTTCGGGGCGTTCGTCCTCGTCACGCTGGCCATCACCTTCAAGGCCAGCCGCAACAACAAGAGCGCGGCGGACTACTACGCCGCCGGTCGCACCATCACCGGGCAGCAGAACGGCCTCGCCATCGCCGGCGACTACCTGTCGGCGGCGTCGTTCCTCGGCATCGCCGGTGCCATCGCCGTCTACGGCTACGACGGCTTCCTCTACTCGATCGGCTTCCTCGTGGCGTGGCTGGTCGCGCTGCTCCTGGTCGCCGAGCTGATGCGGAACACCGCGCGGTTCACGATGGCCGACGTGCTGGCGTTCCGGATGCGGCAGGGGCCGGTGCGCACGGCGGCGGCGATCTCCACCCTGGCGGTCTCGCTGTTCTACCTGCTGGCGCAGATGTCGGGTGCCGGCGGCCTGGTCGCGCTGCTGCTCGGCGTCAGCGGTGACCTGGCCGAGGCGCTGGTCGTCGCGCTGGTCGGCGCGCTGATGATCTTCTACGTGCTCGTCGGCGGTATGCGCGGCACCACGTGGGTGCAGATCATCAAGGCCTCGCTGCTCATCCTCGGCGCGCTGGTCATGACCCTGTGGGTGCTCGGCGAGTACGGCTTCAACCTGTCGGCGCTGCTCGGCGGCGCGGTGGAGAGCGCCGGGAACGAGAGCGTGCTGAACCCCGGGGCCCGCTACGGCGTCAGCGACGTGTCGAAGCTGGACTTCATCAGCCTCGCGCTCGCCCTGGTGCTCGGCACCGCCGGCCTGCCGCACGTGCTGATGCGCTTCTACACCGTGCCGACGGCGAAGGACGCCCGCCGCTCGGTGGTCTGGGCGATCTGGCTGATCGGCATCTTCTACCTGTTCAGCCTGGTGATCGGCTACGGCGCCGGCGCCCTGGTCGGCGCCGAGGACATCCTCGCCGCGCCGGGCGGGGTCAACTCCGCCGCACCGCTGCTGGCGTTCGAGCTCGGTGGCACGGTGCTGCTCGGGATCATCGCCGGCGTCGCGTTCGCCACGATCCTCGCGGTCGTCGCCGGCCTGACCATCACCGCGTCGGCGTCGTTCGCGCACGACGTCTACGCATCGGTGATCAAGAAGGGGGACGTGCCGCCGAACGGCGAGGTGAAGGTCGCGCGCATCACCGCCGTCGTCGTCGGTGCGATCTCCATCGGCCTGGGCATCCTGGCGTTGCAGGCAGGTCTGAACATCGCCTTCCTCGTGGCACTGGCCTTCGCCGTCGCGGCCTCGGCGAACCTGCCGACGATCCTCTACACGCTGTTCTGGAAGAGGTTCACCACCCAGGGCGCGCTGTGGTCGATCTACGGCGGGCTCATCGTCTGCATCGGGCTGATCATCTTCTCGCCGGTCGTCTCCGGCGCGGAGACGGCGATGTTCTCCGGGGTCGACTTCGCCTGGTTCCCGCTGAACAACCCCGGGCTGGTCTCCATCCCGGCGTCGTTCCTGCTCGGATGGCTCGGCACGGTCATGACCAAGGAGAAGCCGAACGAGGCGAAGTGGGCAGAGCTCGAGGTCCGCGCCTTCACCGGGATCGGCGCCGAGAAGGCCGTCGACCACTGAGCGAGGGACAGGGCTCCTCCCGGTCACTCGCAGGGTAGGACCACCGCCGAGGCGCGCGTCCCCGCTGGGGGCGCGCGTCTCGTGCGTGTGCCGCGGTGACCGTCCTCGGCGCCGGGGTGCGCGGACCTCACGCTGCAGCAGGAGGCCCGCGGCCCGACGGTGAGGGCGGCGGCGCGGGTGGCCCCTGGTCGGTCGCTCAGGCCGCGGCGGCGTGGGCCGGGGTGGCCTCGGGTTCCGGCGCGAGGACGGCGTCGACGGTGGTCGCGGTCTGCACGACCAGGGTCTGGACCGGGCGGGCGGTGCGGCTGGTCCGCCGGGCGTGGGCGACCCAGCGGGCGGTGAGGCCCGTCAGGACGACCAGGCCGGCGAGCGCGTGCTGACCCGGGGCGCTCACCGCGACGGCGATCGCGGCGAGGTAGACGACGGAGAGCACGACGGCGGCGAGGGGCAGGTGGGGCAGGCGCAGGTGGGGATGCACGGCAGGACCTCCGGACGGGGTGGCCGGGGCGGGGGCCGCGGCCCCGCGGGGGCGGGGGGCCGCCCCGGGGCGGCGGCGAGGGGGGGGGC
>NZ_JASNNW010000026.1 GCF_030165005.1 Blastococcus capsensis | reverse complement strand
GGCCCGGCTGCCCCGCGGGCGGGGGGGGCGGGGCGGGCGCCCGCGCCGGGGTGGGGGGGGCCGCCGGCCCGGCGACGGCGCAAAGGGTGGAGCCGGACCTCAGGTGAGCAGGTCCTTGGCCTTCTGCAGCATCGACTGGCCGGGCATCTGCGGGGTGCCCCACAGTCGCGGGTCGCCCGGGGGCAGCTGCGGTGCGTCCGCGGCGGCCTCGATCGGCCGGGCGGTCATCTCGCCGCGGCCGTCCAGGGCCGGGCCGTGCGCCCAGCGGCCGGCGGCGGCGTCGGGGCCGTCGGAGGCGACGATGAAGGCGTAGCCGAAGTCGGCGGGCTCCTCCTCCATCGGGAAGGCCTCGGGCACCGGGATGCCCTCGAGGCCGTCCGCCTTGAGCTCCTCGATCGCGGCCAGCCACTGCATCTGGTGCATGTGGTCACGGGCGATGAGGAACTTCAGGGTCTCCTTGACCCCCGGGTCGTCGGTCATGTTGTACAGCCGCGAGACCTGCAGCCGGCCCTGCATCTCGGCGGTGGCGTTGTAGTGGAAGTCGGCCATCAGGTTGCCGCTCGCGGTCACGTACCCGCCGCTCCATGGGAACCCCATGCTGTCGCGGAGGTAGGCGCCGCCACCGTTGACGATCGCGTGCTGCGGGTTGGACTGCCCGTACCCGGCGGCGGACTCCTTGCTGTGGTCCGCGGCGTCCGGCTTGAGCGGGATGTGGTCGAGCAGCCGGTCGATCATCGTCACCAGGATCTCGACGTGCGCCAGCTCCTCGGTGCCGATCGACAGCAGCATGTCCTTGTACTTGCCGGGCAACCGGCAGTTCCAGCCCTGCAGCAGGTACTGGGTGGCCACGGTCATCTCGCCCCACTGGCCGCCGAGGACCTCCTGCAGCCGGCGGGCGAACGCCGGGTCCGGACCGTCGGGCTTGGCCTCGTACTGCAGGGCCTGGGTGTGCGTGAACACGGCGTTCTCCTTGCGTCGTCACCTGCACCGCGATCGCGGTGGCACAAGGGATCTGCCCCGCCCCGGTGGCCCACCCGTGCCGTCCGGTGGCCCGCCGGTGCCAAGCTGGGCCGGGTCGTGCCGAGTGGGGCCCGGAGGGTTCCGCGCAGGCGCGACGGACGCGCTCAGCGCACATCGGGACGGCTCGTGGTCGCGGTGTCGTCCGGAGGACGACGATGTGCGCAGCTCAGCGGTCGGGGAGCTGCACCGTGAACGTGAACTCGCCGTCCCGGTCGGCCCACAGCAACCGCCCGCCGAGCTCGCGCGTCTGCTGCTGCACCGACCACAGCCCCAGCCCGGTCAGGTCGACCGGGGGGCGGGCGGTGCCCAGGTGCTGGACGATCCGGTCGACCGGGACGCCGCCCTGGCCGAGGGCCAGCTCCACCCAGCCGGCCCGGCGGCTGACCAGCAGCCGGACGGGGGCGCCGCCGCCGTGGCGGTGGGCGTTCTCGAGGAGGTTGATCAGGATCCGCTGGACGCGGGCGTCGCCGACGGCCACGCTCCCGGCGTCCTCCGGCATGTCCAGGGTCAGCTGCGACCGGGGCAGGCCGGACGATGCCACGGCCGCCAGGACGACGTCGCCGAGCCGGCGGGTCGTCCGCGACCGGCGGACGGCACCGCCGCTGGCATCGGCGGTCCGCAGCATGGACGACAGGTGCGCGGTCTGCGCGCGGGCCAGCTCGAGCAGCTCGGCTCGCTGCGCCGGAGCGCGGTCGAGCGACCCGAGCACCGCCTCCAGGGAGGCCAGCGGTGTCCGCATGTCGTGGCACAGGGCCCGGATGGCGGCGTCCTCGGTGCTGGTCGCCTCATCTGTTGGATCCGCCCGGCGGGGGCGCGGGAGATGCGCGCGCAGCACGCGGGCGAGATCGTTGAGCAATCCACGGCCGTGCGGCGGTGGCTGGGTGTCGGCGGCCAGGGTCACGGGCACCTCCTCGGGGAGTCCGGGCGGCCACGCCGGGCGACGCGCCGACCTTCGGGAGTGAAGTGAGCGAGGCCGACGGCACGGCCGCTGCTGGCCGCAGGCCGCCGGTGGACGTGGTGGTCGTCGACGACCACCCGCTGTTCACGCGCGGGCTGAGCCTGCTGCTGCCGGGGCTCAGCGGGGGACGGGTCCGGGTGGTGGGCACGACCGAGGACGCGTCGGCGGCCGCGGCGCTGGTCCGCCGCCACCACGCCGACGTGGCGATCGTCGACCTGCACATGCCACCGCCGGGCGGGACGAGGGCGATCGCGGCGATCCGCCGGGCGGATCCGCTGGTGCGGGTGGTCGCGCTGTCGGGGCTGGCCGAGGCGGACGCGGCGATCGAGGCGCTGCGGGCGGGAGCGTCGGGGTTCCTGCCGAAGACCGCGGACCCCGACGCGCTGGTGCGTCCGCTGCTCGCCGTCCTCGACGGGTGGTCGGTGCTGCCCGAGGCGCTGTTGCGCCAGCTGCTCGCCGACGCGGCGCCGAGCGGGCAGCAGAGCATCGCCGACCAGCTGACCGCCGACGAGCGCCGGCTGTGGCGGCTGGTCGCCGACGGCACCAGCACCGTGGACATCGCGACGACGCTGCACGTCTCGGAGCGGACGACGAAGCGGCTGGTGGCGCACCTGCTGCGCCGGCTGGACGTGGCGACGCGGGTGGAGGCAGCCGCACTCGCCGGCCGGGTGGGCCTGGGCAAGGAGGCCGGCGGCCTCGGCGGGCAGGCCGGCGGGCTCGCGGAGTGACTCCTGCGGGGTTGCATCGACCGGCCAGCTACCCGCGCGGATGATCCACAAGCACCGGTAAGGAAAGGTTCACTTTCGTTTCTGCCGGCGCACCCGCGCCGGGTCAGCCCTCCCGGCGGGCGACCAGCGTCCCGGCCCACGGGCCGGAGGCGGCGAGGGCGAACCCGGCGACGTCGCCGGTAGCCATGTCCACCGCGGCGTAACCGCCGCTGCCCGCGCCGACGCAGGCGGTGACGGTGGCCAGCCCGGCCCGGCGCTGGAACAGCGACTGCCGGACCTCCCAGCCGACGACGGCCCGGCGCTCCAGGACGGCCTGCTCGCGCACCAGCCACCCGCGCCGCACGCTGAAGGAGCGCGGGCCGGCGGCGTGACCGAGGGAGGCGTACAAGCCGCGGGCCAGCGGGGCGCCGAGGAGGGTCAGCGCGACGCCCGCCGCGAGCAGCTCCCAGCGGCCCAGCGAGGCCGCGAGCACGCCGCCTGCCGCCGTGACCAGCAGGCCGGCGGCGAGCGCGCGGACCACCCGCCGGCGCAGCGCCGCGGGGGGATGGGGGTGCAGCGGTCCGGGGTCGTCGATTAGCCGGTGGGTCAGCGACCACGCCTCCGTACGAGGGCCGAGCGGCAGCAGCTGCCCCCGGCGCTCGGCGTCGCCCAGCCCGGTCACCAGCGCGCCGACGCGAGCCGCGCGCACCCAGCGCATGCCCAGCCCCTCCGACACCGTGATCCCCCGGATGCGGTCGAGCTCCAGCTCGGTGTGCCGCCGGGTGAGCAGCCCGCGGACGGCGATCAGCGAGCTGCCGCGGCGCGCCAGCCGGAACCCCCAGTTGACGACGGCCGCGCCGACGACCGAGCCGGCGCCGACGAGCAGCAGCATGCCGACGAGCGCGACGCCGATCATCCACCCCGCCGGGACGTCGAGCAGCTCCACGCCGTCCAGCAGGTCACCGGGAAGCTCGTCGCCGAAGCGCAGCAGGGCGCCGAGCCCGGCCAGGGGCAGCGCCAGGTAGCTGCCGACCAGGGGCGCGTACAGCAGCCACCGGTTGTCCCAGCGGGAGAGCTCCTCCTCGGCCGGTCCGGTGTCCTCGGCGGGAACCCCGGGCGCTCCGCGGTGGGTGAGGACGGCGACGCGCAGCCGGTCGCCCTCGGCGCGCGGAACGCCGTCGACCACGAGTTCCTCGTCCTCCCCGGCGGCTCCCGCGGCGGCGTCGATGCGCACCCGGACGAGACCGAAGAGCCGGTGCAGCGCCGGTGCCTCCACCTCGACGCCGCGGATCCGGTCGTTCGGCACGGTGCGCACCGAGCGGGACAGCAGGCCGCGGGTGACCACGACGGAGGCCGGCCCGTCGGTGTAGCCGAACCGCCACCAGGCGACGGCGGCGACGGCGGCGGAGAAGACGGTGATGCCCACGACCAGCGCGGCGATCGTCCCTCCGCCGTCGAGGCCGGTGGCCGCGACGACCGGGATGAGCACCGGCACGAACTGCCGGGCCTGCCGGAAGGTGACCGTGTGCACCAGCACGATGCGGGGGGAGGTCCGCCGGCCCGGGGCGGTCACGTGGCGTGGTCGCGGACGAGCTCGGCCCGCCGGGCGAGGTCGTCGGCGACCCGCTGCGCGACGTCGTGCTCGAGGTGCCAGATGCGCACCGTGCCCTGGCTGGAGGCGGTCAGCACCGCGACCGTGGCCAGGCCGAACAGTTGCTGCAGCACGCCGCGGGTGACGTCGACGGTCTGGATGCGGGAGACGGGCACCAGCGTCCAGGTCTGGGTGAGCCAGCCGGTGCGCGTGTAGGCCGCCTCCGCGGTGATCTCCCAACGGTGGACCCGGTGCTTGATCCGCGGGCTGATGCCGATGCTGACGACGGCCTGGACCACCCCCAGGACGGGCAGCAGCCAGCGCAGGACGGGAACCGGGCCGCCCGCCGAGGCCGGTACGAACAGCAGGAACCCCCCGATCCCCAGCCACAGCAGGACCGCCCCGATCACGCCCTCGGTGGCCCACAGGCCGATCGCCGACCGGGGCAGCGACCAGGCGGGCTCGCGCACGGGTGAGGGGACGGTGGTCATCGTTGCCCATCCTGGCAGCCGGGGGAGCTCCGTCCCGTCGACCGCACCCGGCGGAGTCGGTGCCCCCTGCCCTTGCGCCTGGTCGGGTGACAGGCCTCGGGCACCGGTCCGACGGCGTGCTCGGATGGCGGGATCTTCGACCACGGGCCTGGCGGCCGCCCTTTCTCGCCGTAGTGGCGGTGCGCCACGTGAGCGGCGGCGTCGTCCTCCTGATCGTCCTCGCCGTGGTGCTCGTGGGGGGTGCCGGCCTGTGGTTCCACCTGAAGGCCGACGGGGGCCGGTGGCCCGTCCTTCGGTCATGTGCGGGCGTAACGGCGTGACGGCCGGGGAACAGGTCACGACGGCCCGACCGGCGCCCTGCCGATCGTCATCCGAGGAGCGTGGAGAGCCGGCGGGACGCTCCATGGCGGGCGATCGAGTGGACAGCCATCTTATGTTTTGCGTCTCCGTCACGTGACAGATTGCGACGCCGGGCCGAGTGCCTGTGATTCACGGCACTTTCCGCGAGCGCCGGCAGGCAATTCACTGATCTCCTTCGCGCGTCGCAGCAGGACGACGGGCTCGAGCGCACGTATCTCCTGGTGGATCGCCCATCGGGCGGCTCGCTGGCTTCCCGACCGGCTGGCTGCGACGTCATGTCGGTGATCGCCCGCAGTGGGCGATCGGGGAAGGGAAGCGCATGCTCAGTTCCGAACGACTCCTCCAGAGCCGGGGCCGTCGTGCCACCGCTCTGTTCGCCGCGGGGGGCCTCCTCGCCGGCTCGGCCGTGATCGGGCTGATGCCCACCGCGGCCATGGGCTCCAGTCACCGTGAGGCGCCGCTGATCCTGGGCGATCCGCTCGTGGACAACACCGACGTCTACGCCTTCTCCAGCCCGGAGAACAAGGACAACGTCGTCTTCATCGCCAACTGGATCCCGTTCCAGGAGCCCCTCCAGGGACCGAACTTTCACCCGTGGGCCGACGATGCGGAGTACATGGTCCACATCGACAACAACGGCGACGCCGTCGCCGACCTGACCTACCGGTGGCGGTTCAACACCGAGGACCTCCGCACCGGGGACACGTTCCTCTACAACAACGGCCCGGTCACCTCACTCGACGACGAGAACCTGCTGTACCGGCAGTACTTCACCCTCGACGTGAGCACCGACGGCGGCCACACCTTCGGCCACCCGGTCGCCGAGGGCCAGGCCGCGCCGTCCTACGTGGGGAAGGCCAGCATGGGCACCTCGGAGGACTACGTGGGCAATCTGCGCCAGCCGGCGGTCACTCCCGTCCACGGTGGTGGCAAGACGCTGGCCACTCAGGCGGATGACCCGTTCTTCCTGGACATCCGGGTCTTCGACCTGCTGTACGGCGCTGACCTCGACGAGCGGGGCCACGACACCCTGGCCGGCTTCAACGTGAACAGCATCGCGCTGGAGCTGCCCAAGTCCGCGGTCGCCATCAACGGCGATCCCGACAAGAACCCGGTCATCGGTGTGTGGAGCACGACGACGCGGCCCACCCTGCGCAACGCGGACGGTACTGCTGCGTCGGCGGACTACACCCAGGTGTCCCGTCTCGGACAGCCGCTGGTCAACGAGGTCGTGGTGCCCGTCGGGCTCAAGGACGCCTTCAACTCGATCGACCCCGCCGCGGACGTCGAGGCCGCTGGCGGCGCCGTCGTCGCCCGGGTGCTCGAGCCCGAGGTGCCACGGTTGATCGAAGCCATCTACGGCATCCCGGCGCCGCCGACCCCGCGGTACGACCTGTTCGAGGTGTTCCTCACCGGCATCGTGAAGAGCGACGTCGTCGATGTCGACGGGGATCCCGCCACGGAGAACCCGATCAACGTCAACCTCAACTCGCAGGCGTTGAACGCGGCCGCGGATCCGAGCGCATTCCAGCCCTCGGAGATGTTGCGGCTCAACATGTCGATCACCGGGCCGACGGGCCTCGACGGGAAACCGTTGAGCAGCGCCAGCCGGCTCGGCGTCATCGGCGGTGACATCCAGGGCTTCCCGAACGGTCGCCGGCTCACCGACGACGTGGTCGACATCGAGCTCCTGGCCCTCGAGGGCATCTACGACGTCACCAACGTCCCGGAGGACCGCGAGGCCGCCTTCGAGGCACTGAGGAAGGGTGACAAGGTCGACTCGAACGACAACGGGTTCAGCGGCACCTTCCCGTACCTCCCCGGGCCGAACACCCGGGCCGTCAACCGGGGTGGCGGTACGGGGGCAGACCGGAACGTGGCCCCGAGTTCGGCCGTCGCCGCGCCGGGTGGCTCGGCGCCGGGTGGCTCGGCCGGCAGCGGCGTCCAGCCGGTGGCCGGCCAGACGCTCCTTCCTGCGCTGACCGGCTCGGCCGCGGTGCTGCTGATCGGCGCCGGTGCCGCTTCGCTGATCCGCAGCCGTCCCCCGCGTCGCACGGGGGTGGTCACCGCGGAGGGCTGAGTGCAACGGTCGTGGGGGGGGGGGCCCCCCCCCCCCCCCCCCCCCCCCCCCCGGGGGGGCCCCCCCCCCCCCGGCCCCCCCCCCCCCCCCGGGGGGGCCCCCCGCCCCCCCCCCCCCCCGGGGGGGGGGGGGGGGGGGGGGGGGGGGTGGGGGGGGGGGGGGGGGGGGGGGCCCCCCCCCCCCCCCCCCCCCACGGCCACGCGCGCAGGTACGTACCCTCCCTGCCGTGCCCGCTCCCGCACCAGGGGCGGACGGCGAACAGCACACCGAAGGAGGCCACCGTGGCCGGCAGCACTCCCGAGCAGGCCGCGTACGCACCGGATGTCAGCACGGGCGAGGACCGGCAGCCCCTCGCCGGTGACCTTCCGGGCGTCTGATCGTGCGCACCCGGACCGCGGTGAGCGCGGTGGTGGTCGGTTGCCTGTTCCTGGTGGTCGCGCTGGCGGCTTTCTACACCGCCTCCGTCGACGGCGACGCCGCCGCGCAACAGCAGGCGGCGACTGCCCAGAGCGATCCCCTGACGGCGTCCATCGACGCCGCGCAGCGCCGGCTGGAGGACGTCCCGGGCGACTACACGACGTGGGCGCAGCTGGGCTCGTCCTACGTGGAGCAGGCCCGGGTGACCGCGGACCCGTCGTACTACGACAAGGCCGAGGGCGCCCTGCGGGAGTCGCTCGCCCGGCGGCCTGAGGGTAACGACGCGGCGCTGACCGGGCAGGGCGCGTTGGCCAACGCCCGGCACGATTTCGCCGCGGCGGCGGATCTGGCGGGTCAGGCGCTGGTGATCAATGCCTACAACGCCACCGCGTGGGGTGTGCTCACCGATGCACGCACCCAGCTGGGGGACTACGCGGGAGCGACCGAGGCGCTGCAGCGGATGCTGGCGCTGCAGCCGGGCCTGGCCTCCTTCGCGCGGGCGTCCTATGACGCGGAGCTGCACGGGGATCTCGCCGGCGCCCGGTCGGCCCTGGAGCAGGCCCTGGCGACTGCGCAGGGTGGGGCGGGGGAGGCGTTCTGCCGCACCTACCTGGGTGGACTGGCGTTCTCGGCCGGTGACCTGGAGGAGGCAGCCGAGCAGTTCACCGCCGGCCTCGAGGCCGCGCCGGGGGATCCGGCTCTGCTGCTGGGCCGGGCCCGGGTGCTGGCTGCCCGGGGAGAGGTGGACGCGGCGATCGAGGCCTTCCGGTCGGTGGTGGACACCCAGCCGCTGCCGGAGTACCTCGTCGAGTACGGGGAGTACCTGGAGTCGCAAGGCCGAACCGACGAGGCGGAGCAGCAGTTCGCGCTGGTCGAGACGGTCCAACGTTTGTTCGCCGCGAGCGGCGTGAACGACGACCTGACCACGGCGCTGTTCGCCGCCGACCACGGCGATCCGGCGGCGGCGGTGGCGGCGGCGCAGGCGGAGTTCGGGCGGCGGCAGAACATCGACTCCCACGACGCGCTGGCGTGGGCACTGCACAGCGCCGGTCGGGACGCCGAGGCGCTGCCGCACGCGCAGCAGGCGACCGCGCTCGGCGGAGCCAGTGCGTCGTTCCTCTACCACCGGGGCGCGATCGAAGCCGCTCTCGGCCAGTCCGATGAGGCGCGGGCGACCTTGACCCAGGCGCTGGACACCAATCCCTACTTCTCGCCGCTGCACGCCCCGCGGGCCGAGGAGCTGCTGGCGTCGTTGGGCGGCCGTCCGTGAGAGGACGGCGGTCACTGGCCGTCGTCCTGGCCACCGGGTCGCTCTGCATCGCCGCACCGGGCGGGGTCGCGCAGGCGCATCCGCTGGGCAACTTCACGGTCAACCACTACGACCACGTGCAGCTGTTCCCCGACCGCGTCGAGCTGACCGCGGTGGTGGACCGGGCGGAGATCCCGGCCGCGCAGGCATTGCAGGCGATCGCCCCGGACGGCTCCCCGAGCGGCGATCAGCTCGTCGCCGCGGCCGCCGCCGAGTGCGCGGACCTGTCCGAGGCGGTGCGGTTGGTGGTGGACGGCGGGTCGGTGGAGTGGCAGGTCGTCGGCAGCGGAATGGGGACCGTGCCGGGCGCGGCCGGCCTCCCCACCCTCCGGCTGACCTGCGACCTGCGTGCCGATGCCGAGCTCGATGCCGCGGCCGAGGTCGTCTTCGAG
Source organism: Blastococcus capsensis (assembly GCF_030165005.1). Classification (GTDB taxonomy): domain Bacteria; phylum Actinomycetota; class Actinomycetes; order Mycobacteriales; family Geodermatophilaceae; genus Blastococcus; species Blastococcus capsensis. Next base: position 35,005 of record NZ_JASNNW010000026.1, on the reverse strand, counting down.
GACGACTACCTGGCCGACCGGGTGGGTTGGCGGGAGGTGACGGCGGACGGCGAAGGCGTCCGGCTGATCGACTCCCCGGTCCCGGTCGCCAGCATCAGCGACGAACTGCGCAACTACCCCGATGACCTGCTGGCGTCGCCGGTCGACGTCCGGTCGTTCACCGTCGCCACCGAGCCGGGGACCAACACCGGCGCCGGGACGGCGATCACCCCCGCTTCGGGTGACCCGTTCAGCAATGCCATGGCCGCGCTCGACCGGCAGCTGGAAGACCTCATCGGCGACCGGAAGCTGACCCCCCTGGTCGGCACGCTCGCGGTGCTGCTGGCGGTACTGCTCGGCTGCGGACACGCGCTGCTTCCCGGGCACGGCAAGACGGTGATGGCGGCGTACCTGGCGGGGCGCCGGGGGCGCAGCCGTGACGCGGTCACCGTCGGAGCCACGGTGACCGCGACGCACACGGTGGGTGTGCTGGTCCTCGGGCTGGCGATCTCCGTTTCCAGCTCGCTCGCCGGGGACCAGGTGATCCGCTGGCTCGGGGTGGTCAGCGGACTGATCGTGGCCGGCATCGGCGTCGTCATGCTGCGGGGGGCGCTGCCCCGGTGGCGGACGGCCAAGGCGCGACGGGTGCCGGCCGCTGAGGCCCTGCCGGAGCCGGCGTTGGCCGCCGCGGTGAGCGGACATGTCGGCGGCGGCGTGGCAGTACACGGACACGCGGTCCACGCCCGCCCGCACCACCAGACCCACGACCACGACCACGGCCATGGCCACGATCACGACCACGATCACGACCACGATCACGACCACGACCACGACCACGGTCATGGTCACGATCACGATCACGACCACGGTGGTTGGTGGGCGGGCGGGCACAGCCACGGTCCCGGCGGACACACCCACGCACCGGGCACGGGCCGCGGTGGATTGATCGGGATGGGCGTCGCGGGCGGCCTCGTCCCCAGCCCGTCCGCCTTGATCGTGCTCATCGCCTCGATCGGACTCGGACGCACCGTGTTCGGCGTCATCCTCGTGCTCGCCTACGGCCTCGGCATGGCAGCGACCCTGACCGCCGTCGGCCTGCTGCTGGTCCGGCTACGCGGTCGTCTCGAGCGCCGGGTCGCCGGCCTGCGCCAGGCCCGGCTGCTCTCCCGCGCCGTGCTCGCCGCTCCCGTGCTCACCGCCGGCCTCGTCCTGTTCGTAGGACTGGCCCTGGCTGCGCGCGGCGTGCTCCTCGGCGCCTGACTGTGCCTGGGTAGGGCCGAAAGGCGTGCTCCCGGCCCTACCCAGGCCGGGGCGTCCTTCGGGCGCTGGTGGGCCTGACGCCGTAGCGGCCGGGAGCGACCGGCTCGGCCCCTCCCGGCCGTCCCACACGTCGCCGCGACGGCCGTCCGACGATCACGCCGTCGTCACGGGCCGCTCGTCGCAGCGCCGGACGGAGCTGTGGCCGTGTGCCACGATGGCGCACGTGATGCCCCAGCAGGTTCCCACCGTCCCCGCCTCCGAGCTGCCCGCGGACGCCGTGATCCTCGACGTCCGGGAGGACGACGAGTGGGTGCACGGCCACATCGAGGGCGCCACCCACATCCCGATGGGCGACGTCCCGGCCAAGCTCGACGAGCTCCCCGAGGGCGACCCGCTGTACGTGACCTGCCGCGGCGGCGGCCGGTCGGCGCGGGTGGCCGCCTGGCTGAACCAGAACGGTTTCGACGCGGTGAACGTCGGCGGCGGCATGGGGGAGTGGCAGGCGGCCGGACGCCCCATGGTGAGCGAGACCGGCGAAGACCCGTTCGTCCGTTGATGCCGGCGGGACTTCCGGTACCGGAAGTTCCGCTCGTGGTGCCTGCTCAGCGCCAGGACGCCGCGGTCGCCTTGTCGTAGTAGCGGGTGAACCCGCACATCCAGGCGATGGGGTCGGCCAAGGCTCCCTCACCCCACCGGTCCTCGCCGCTCACCAGCAGACGCGACCCGACGCCGTAGACGGGGCCGCGTCCAGACCCGGCCGATGACCCCGCGGGCGCCGGGACGTCCACGGTCACCGTCGTCCCCTCCCCGCCGGAGAACCACTCCTGCACGGTGAAGGTGACGCCGACCAGATCCGGCCCCGGCTCGCCGGACCGGTCCGTCACGGTGGGGCCGATCTCGATCACCACGCCGGCGAAGGCGAAATCGCGCTCCTCCACGGCGGCGGGGCTGTACTCGGCGACGCAGGACGCCGCCCCCCCGTCGGCGAGCGGGCCCGTGCGGCCGGCGGTCGGGTCCTGCGGCAGCTGCGACATCGCGCTGCCCGCCGCGGACTCGGCTTCCTGACCGGCCTCCGGAGTCGCCGGCGGGCCGGCGCCGGGCTCCTCGGCGACCACCATCGGAGCCGGCGCGGCGCCGTCCGGTGCCGGGTCGACGACGGTGACGATCCCGCCGACCACCACGGCCACCCCGGCCGCCACCGCGAGCGTCGCACCGGCCGCCCGGCGGCGACGGGCTCGGCGCCCGGCACGGAGCAGCTGCGCCGTCGGCGGCGGGCCCACCGGCACCCGCCCGGCCAGTTCGTCGAGCAGGACGGAGGTCTCCCGATCGGTCACGATGCCCTCCCGCCGCGCAGTTCGGAGACGTCGAGGTCGGTGGACAGCTGGGTCAGCGCGCGGGAGAGCCGGCTCTTCACCGTGCCGGGCGCGATCTGCAGCGCGTCGGCGATCTGCTGCTCGCCCAGGTGGGCGTAGTAGCGGAGCACGACGACCTCCCGGTGCGCCGGGCTCAGCCGGCGCAGCGCCCGCCGGACGGCGTCGGCGTCGTCGACCTGCCCGGTGAGGTCGTCGGCAGGGACCTCGGGCAGTTCCCCCGTGGGCCGCTCGCGCCACCAGCGGCGGCGGTGGCTGTCGTGGTGGCAGTTCACCAGCACCCGGTAGACGTAACCGTCCCGGTTCGTCGCGCCCCGGACCCGACCCCAGGCCACGTAGCAGCGCACCAGCGCCGTCTGCACCAGGTCCTCCGCCTCCGGCGGGGTGCAGCCGAGCAGCACGGCGGAGCGGACGAGCACCGGCCAGCGCTCGTCCACGAACCGCGCGAACTCCTCGTCCCGCTCCACTCGGCCCTCCAGGCGTCCCGCCCTCTCGATCGGACGACGGGTCGGCACCGTACCGTGTTTCCCCCCGGCGCCGTTTATCTTGGGCCGGTGGGTGGCCGACACGCCGGTGCGGGCAGCCACCCGCCGATGATCACCCCGCGGTGGGGGTCAGCTCTTCAGGTCGTACTCGGCGAACCGGCTGCGCAGGTCCTTCTTCGAGAACTTCCCGACGCTGGTCTTGGGCACCTCGTCGATGAACTCGACGGCGTCGGGCATCCACCACTTGGCCACCAGGGGCTCGAGGTGGCGGAGGATGTCGGCCTCGGTTGCGCTCTCGCCCTCGTTCAGCACGACGCAGGCCAGCGGCCGCTCGTCCCACTTGGGGTGCGGGATGCCGACGACGGCGGCCTCCTTCACCGCCGGGTGGCTCATGATCGCGTTCTCTAGGTCGACCGAGCTGATCCACTCGCCGCCGGACTTGATGAGGTCCTTGGTGCGGTCGGCGATCCGGATCGAGCCGAATTCGTCCATCGCGGCGACGTCGCCGGTCTTCATCCAGCCGTCCGGGGTGGTGAGCTCCACGCCGGCGTCCGGGTTGTAGTAGTCCTGCGCGCACCACGGGCCGCGCACCTGCAGCTCACCGGTGGCCTGGTCGTCCCACGGCTGCGGCTCCAGGGTGTCGGAGTCGACGATGCGGGCCTCGACCCCGAACAGCGGGACGCCCGCGCGGGCCCGGCGGTCGGCCTTGGTCGCGTCGTCGGCGTCCTCGAAGCGCCGCGGCAGGATCCCGGAGGACGCGACGGGGGACGTCTCGGTCATGCCCCAGGCCTGCAGGATCGGGATGCCGACCTGCTCGCGGTAGGCCTCGCTCAGCGCCTTCGGAACGGCGGAGCCGCCGCAGCCGATGTCCCGCAGCTTGTGCGGCTGGCCGGCCAGGTGGGGGAGCACGCCCTGCCAGATGGTCGGCACGCCCGCGGTGAACGTGACGCCCTCGTCGACGATCAGCTTCGCCAGCGCCTCGGGCTGCATCATCGCGCCCGGCATGACCAGCGAGGCGCCGGCGGCCGGCGCCGCCTGCGCGATGCCCCAGGCGTTGGCGTGGAACATCGGCACGACCGGCATCGCCACGTCACGGACGCTGAACCCGAACGCGTTGGGCGCGATGGCGGCCATGGCGTGCAGCACCGTCGAGCGGTGCGAGTAGACGACGCCCTTCGGGTTTCCGGTGGTGCCGCTCGTGTAGCACATGGAGGCGGCCCGGTTCTCGTCCTCGACGCGGAACTCGACCGGCTCGGCGTCGGCCAGCAGCGTCTCGTAGTCGAGGATCCGGGCGTCGTCGGGGATCTCGTTGTCGCCGCCGTCGTCCATGACCACGACCTGCTTGACCGTCTTCATGGTGTCGATCAGCGACCAGAGCAGGGGCAGCACCGTGCGGTCGACGAAGACGACCTCGTCCTCGGCGTGGTTGGCGATGTAGGTCAGCTGCTCGGGGAAGAGCCGCACGTTGAGCGTGTGCAGCACGCGGCCGGTGCACGGCGCGGCGAAGTACAGCTCCAGGTGGCGCTGGCTGTTCCAGCCGAAGGTGCCGACCCGGCCGTCGGCGCTGATGCCGAGGGTGTCGAGCACGCCGCCCAGCCTTCGGGTGCGCTGCGCCCACTCCGCGTAGCTCGCCCGGGTCACGCCCCCGGGGTTGTTGGTGACGATGGTCCCGTCGCCGTAGTGCTGCTCGACGTGGCGGAAGATCGCGTCGACGGTCAGTGGGGTGTCCTGCATGAGGCCGCGCATGGCCGGATCCTGCCAGTGACCGCGCTCACGTTCCACTGGTGGTACGCCCGGCCGCCGACCTCACCCTGGGGTCGCCGTCCTCAGGGTGCAGCGCGAGGTCGGCGCCCTCCGGGTGAGGTCGGTCAGCGCGTGAGGACGACGGGCAGCTCGCGCAGTCCCCGGATGACGAACTCCGGACGGCGCTGCGCGGGGCGGCCCAGCTCCAGGTGCGAGGTCCGCTCCAGCAGCGCCCCGAACGACGCCTGCAGCTCCACGCGGGCCAGCGGGGCGCCGATGCAGAAGTGCACGCCGGCCCCGAAGGAGATGTGCGGGTTCTCGGCGCGGCCGACGTCGAGGGTCCCCGGGTCGGCGAACACCGCGGGGTCGTGGTTGGCCGAGCCGAGCAGGGCGGCGATCTTCTGGCCGCGCGCCACCGTGATCCCGCCGATCCCGACGTCCTCGGTCGCGGTGCGCTCGAACAGCTGCAGCGGGGAGTCGAAGCGCATCAGCTCCTCGATCGCCGTCGGCAGCAGGCCCGGGTCGTCGCGCAGCCGCCGCAGCTGGTCGGGGTGCTCCAGCAGCGCGAGCAGGCCGTTGCCGCTCACGTTCACCGTGGCCTCGTGGCCGGCGTTGAGCAGCAGGATGCAGGTGGTCACCAGCTCGTCCTCGGTGAGCCGGTCGCCCTCGGCGTCCCGGACGCTCACCAGGTGGGAGACCAGGTCGTCACCGAGGTGCCTGCGGCGGTCGGCGGCCAGCTCCCGCAGGTAGGCCACGAACTCCGCCGCCGCGCGCTCGGCGTCGTCCTCGACCGCCGTCGTCCGGCCGTACTCGTACATCTTCACGATCGCGTTCGACCACGGCCGCAGCAGCGGCCGGTCGCCCTCGGGCACCCCGAGCAGCTCGGCGATGACCGCCACCGGCAGCTCCTCGGCCATGCCCGACAGGACGTCGACCGGCTCGGTCCCGGCCGACCGCTCGACCAGCTCGTCGACCAGCTCGCGGGCCAGCTCCTCCACCCACGGCCGCAGCCGCTCGACGTGCCCGCGGGCGAAGGCGGTGCTGATCAGCCGGCGCAGGCGGGTGTGGTCCGGCGGCTCCATCTCCAGGATCGCGTTCCGGTGGATCAGGTTGAAGCTCCCGAACCGCTCGGCCGGTGCCCTGTCCGACCAGATCCGGCCCAGCCGCCGGTCGCGCAGCACGGCGTTGGCCTCGGCGTGGGTGAACGCCAGCCACAGGCCCAGACCCTCGTGCCACTGCACCGGCGCCTGGCTCCGGGCGCGGGTGAACGCCGGGTACGGATCGGCGACGACGGCCGGATCGGTCAGGTCGAGCGGCAGCGTGGGCACGGAACGAGCCTAGGAACGGCGGCAACGCCCGTCCCTCCGGGGACGAGTGTGACGAACTGGTGGCGATCGACCGCCGATGACCACCGGTTCGTCGCACTCGGCGCCGCTGCACTGATCGGCGAGGCGGAAGAGGACGACGGACCGCGCGGTGGGCCGGCGCCCGGGTGGGCTGCTCCGCGACTCCGGCGTCCCACCTACGCTTCAGCGCATGGCTTCCCGCAAGCGCTCCTCCGCCCCCGCCGCCGCGCCGGAGGGCACCAACCCCAAGGCCCCGTGCTTCTGCGGCTCGGGTCGCCGCTACAAGCACTGCCACGGCTCCGGGTACGCCCCGGTCGTTCCCCGGCCGTTCGAAGGCCTGCCCGGCGAGACCGACTGGGTGGCGCTGCGCGAGCTGGTCCCCGCGGCGACGGCGAAGCTGAAGTCGGCCGACGGCCGCGACCTCACCCTGGCCAGCGTGCTCCCCGGCGGCGCGCCCGCGCTGGTCCGCGCCAACGGCGAGATCATGGTCGGCGCCCAGCTGGCGACGTCGTCCGACGACGTCAGCCGTGATCTCGGCACCTCGGTCGCCGCCGCCCTGGAGGCGCCGGCCGGCGCGCCGGTGGAGCCCGGCCCGATCGGTGGCGCCGGCTCGGCCGGGCCGCGGCTGCAGGAGGTCCTCGACCTCACCGTCCCGCTCGAGGTGACCGTGCACGACACGTTCGACTTCTGGCTGGAGGGCGCCGAAGCCGGAGCGGCCGCCCGTGCCGGCCTGCAGCAGGCCAACGAGTCGATCCTGCCGACAGTCCGGCTGGAGGGCCTCGAGGCGGCCTACTGGGTGCGGCCGGGCAACGAGCGGGCGCACCTGCGCTGGGTGCGGCCGGAGAAGGAGGAGCAGCTGCTCGACGCGCTGGCCCGCCTCTCGGCCGCCGAGCAGATCCTCCTCGGCGAGGGCACCCGCTACGCCGGCGCCTTCCGCGCCCACGGGCTCGTGGTCCCGGTGTGGGACCTGCCCGCCGACACCCCGGCCGGGGACTGGGTCGGGCCGGCCACCGAGTTCCAGGGGCGGCTGGAGAAGGCCCTGGCCGAGACGGCGCCCCTGAACGCCGACGAGCGGCGCGCCCGCGCCGGGCTGCTCTCCCGGCAGATCACGCTGCGCTGACCCCCGGCTCCCCGTGCCCTTCCGCAGGGCGCGGGGACGCCGGGCCGGGCATGGGCCGCCGTGGCCCGGGTAGGCCGGTCGGTCATGGAGGACCCTCGCCGACCCCCGGTCGGCAACGCCCCGCCGGGGGCCGACGCCACGGCCGCCGGAGCGTTCGCCCCGCCGCCGGGGTCCGGCCGGAGCGTGACCGCCTTCGTCGCCGCCCTGGTCGCGGTCGTCTGCGGGGTGGCCGGCGTGCTGCTGTTCTTCACCGGGCTCCCGGCCTGGTACGGGGTGCTCGTCCTGGCCGTGGCGTCGGTGGCCGCCGTCGTCTGGGTCGGAGCCCTCCGGCGCAGCCGGCGCTGATCTGCCGAGGCGCAGCATCGGGACTTCGTGCACAGGAAGTCCCGACTGCTCAGAGGCTGCGGACGAGGTGGCGGAAGAAGCCCGCGCCGCGGTGCAGCGCGGCCACCGAGATCCGCTCGCCCGCGGCGTGCAGTGCGGTCAGCTCCGCCTTGCCCAGGTCGAAGGGCGTGAACCGGTAGACGCTGTCGCAGATCTGGCTGAAGTGCCGGGAGTCGCTGGCCTGCACCATCACGTGCGGGGCGCCGGTGGCGTCCGGGTACGTCGCCCGCGCCGCGGCGCTGATCAGCGCGAACGCCTCGTTGTCGGCTCGCGACACCGGGGACGGGTCGTTGCCGGACACGCCCCGCAGCTCCACCGACGGGTCGTCGATCACGCGCCGCAGCCGGTCCACCGTCGACTGCACCGTCTCGCCCAGCGCGATGCGGATGTTCAGGTGCACCACCGCCCGGGTGGCGAGCACGTTGGCCGCCCGGCTGCCCTCGAGGCGGGTGACGGCGACCGTCGTCCGCACCATCGCGCCGGCTTCCCGGCCGGCCCGGGCGAAGACCGGGGCGAACACCGGCCGCAGCCCCGCGGCGTGGGCGAACAGCGCGCGGTACGGGAGCGGGCGCGCCGGCCGACGGCGTCGACCATGCCCAGGACGACGTCGTGCAGCCGGGCGGGGAACGGGTGGTCCTCCAGCGCGAGGATCGCCCGCGCCAGCCGCGCCGGGGCGCCGCCACGGACCGGGGCGGAGGCGTGCCCGCCGGCGTCGGTGGTGATCAGCTCGACGTCCAGCAGGCCCTTCTCCGCCAGCCCGACGACGGCGACCTGACCGGCGACGCCGGGGAACATCCCGCTGACCACGGCCCCGCCCTCGTCGACGACGGCCCAGGGCGCGACGCCGCGGGTCCTGAACACCTCCACGGCCAGCCGTGCCCCCACGCCGGCCACCTTTTCGTCGTTACCGAACGAGAGGTGGACGTCCCGCCGGGGCGCGAAGCCGCCGGCGACCAGGTCTTCGACGGCCTCGAGGATCGCCACCGTCGAGCCCTTGTCGTCGATGGCGCCGCGGCCGTGCACGTAGCCGTCCTCGATCGAGCCGGAGAACGGGTCACGGCTCCACTCCTGCCCGGCCACCGGGACGACGTCGTAGTGCGCCATGAGCACCAGCGGCGGCTCGTCGGTGACCCCGCGCCAGCGGTAGAGCAGCGCGCCGCCGCCGAGCTGCTCGCGCTCCAGCGCCGCGTGCGTGTGCGGGTACAGCTCGGCCAGGCGGGCGCGGTGCCGCTCGAAGACGGACCGGTCCACCTCGGCGGGGTCGCGGGAGGAGATGGTCGGGATGCGGATCAGCTCGGCCAGGCGGCCGGCCGCGGCTTCGGCGTCCAGCCCGGTCAGGTCGACGGGGTTGACCGGTAGCTCCTCCGGCCGGAACCGGGCCACCCGGCGGCGGTCGTGGTGGCGGCCGTCACGGCGGCGGCCAGCGCGAGCGTGCGCTCCATGCTGGGACTCGGGGGCCGGGTCAGAGGGGGGCGCGGGCGACCGGGCAGGACATGCACCGCGGGCCGCCGCGGCCGCTGCCCAGCTCCGAGCCGGCGATCCGCACGACCTCGATGCCGGCCGCCTCCAGTGCGGCGTTGGTGACGGTGTTCCGCTCGTAGGCCACCGTGAGCCGGGGGGCCAGCGCGAGGGTGTTGTTGCCGTCGTCCCACTGCTCGCGCTCGGCGGTGACCGGGTCGAGGCCGGTGTCGATCACCCGGAGCCGGTCGATGCCCATGGCCGCGGCGGCCGCGGTGACGAACGGCTGCGGCCCGGTGACGGCGAGGTCGGTGGTGTCGGCGTCGTCGGCCACCCCGTACGGGGCACGGACGGTCCAGGCGACCAGCGAGTCGGCGACCGCCGGGTACATGACCATCGCGTCGACGTCGACCATCGTGGCGATGGTGTCCAGGTGCATCGTCGCCCGCTCCTGGGCGATCGGGACGACGAGCACCGTGTATGCCAGCCCGCGGGCGAACAGCCGCCGGGCCAGCCGCTCGGCGCCACCGGGCGTCGTCCGCTCGCCGACGCCGACGGCCACCACCCCGGGTGCCAGCAGCAGGACGTCGCCGCCCTCCAGGTGCTCCAGGCTCGACGCGTACAGCTGCTCGGCGCCGGCGAACCGCGGGTGGTGGGTGTAGACGGCCGCGGTGATCGTGCTCTCCCGGTGCCGGGCGGGCATCGCCAGCGACGTCACGGCCACCTCGTCACCGATCCAGACCGACGAGTCGCGGGTGAACAGCAGGTTCGGCAGCGGCGGGACGACGAAGTCCGAGCGGTCCATCAGCTGGTAGGCCAGCCCGTGCCCGCGCAGCTCGTCGTGCGCCACGCCCGCGATCAGCGCCGACGCGAGGTCCTCCGGCGACAGCCAGGCCAGGTGGCGGGTGGTGTCGCGCTGCAGGGTGGCGCCCAGCCGGGGGTCGTCGACCGCGGCGCCGATGAGCTCGGCGCGGGCGGCGGGGAAAGCGAGGACCTCGGCGAGCAGGGTCGCCAGGTGCAGCACCTCGACCCCGCGGTCGGTCAGCGCCTGGGCGAACGCGTCGTGCTCCTCCTGCGCGCGGGCCACCCACGGGACACCGTCGAAGAGCAGCTGGTCGTTGTTCCGCGGCGTCAGCCGACGCAGCTCGGGACCCGGCCGGTGCAGCAGCACGGTGTGCAGCGGGCCGACCTCGCTGGTGGCGCCCAGGGTCGCGGCGGAGTCGGTCACGCGCAACAGGCTGGCATACCGTGCGTCGGAAGCGCCGTCCCGGCGGTCCGGACCGCCTCGTTAGGGTGCCGGGAGGGGCGCCGACGACGGCGTCGCGACCACCCGAACCGGAGGTACCCGTGGACCTGTTCGACCTGACCGGCAAGGTGGCCGTGGTCACCGGGGGCACCCGCGGCATCGGCCTGATGATGGCGCGCGGTCTGCTGCAGGCGGGGGCGAAGGTCTACATCAGCTCCCGCAAGGCCGAGGCCGGGGACGCCGCCGTCGCGGAGCTGGCCGAGTTCGGCACCGCCGTCTCCATCCCGGCCGACCTCTCCACCGAGGCCGAGTGCCTCCGGCTGGCCGAGGAGGTCGGCCGGCAGGAGGAGAAGCTGCACATCCTGGTGAACAACGCCGGTGCCACCTGGGGCGAGCCGCTGGAGACCTTCCCCGAGTCGGCGTGGGACAAGCTGCTCGACCTGAACCTCAAGTCGCCGTTCTTCCTCACCCGCGCCTTCCTGCCCAGGCTCGAGGCCGCGGCGGCCGACGGCGACCCGGCGCGCATCGTCAACGTCGGCAGCATCGACGGTCTGCACGTCAACCCGATGCCGACCTACTCCTACGCCGCCAGCAAGGCCGGGCTGCACCACCTCACCCGGGTGCTGGCGCGCGAACTCGGGCCGAAGCAGATCACCGTCAACGCCGTCGCGCCGGGGCCGTTCGAGTCGAAGATGATGGCCGCCACGCTCGACGCGTTCGGCGCCGAGATCGCCGCGAAGTCACCGCTGGGCCGGATCGGCCGCCCCGACGACATGGCCGGCGTCGTCGTCTACCTGTCCTCGCGGGCCGGCTCCTACGTGACCGGTGCGGTCATCCCGGTCGACGGCGGGATCGCCACCACCGTCTGAGCGGACCGAGATCCTCGCAGGGCGCTACGGAGCCACCGACCTCGCCGCCGGATCGCCGTCCTCACGCTGCAGCGCGAGGACGGCGACCGCAGGGTGAGGTCTGTGGCGGGCCGGAGCCCACGGGTCAGCGTGCTCGCCTCAGTTCAGTCGGGGAGCGGGACGCCGGGGTTGCAGATCCCGCTCGGGTTCAGCTGCTGGGGTCATGTCGCGGAACTCAGGCGTTCCTGCGCCCCGAGCGCGGACAGGCTGCGGCGGACACCGACGGCGACCGCACCGAGGGCGAAGAAGCCCTCGTCGTCGGAGACCGTGCTGGTCCGGACGAGACCGACCAGGCGGTGCAGCGCATCGACGGCGCGGGCGATCCGCGCGTCCCGCTCGTCGGGCGCCGTCCCGTCGCCGGTGTGGTACGGGGTGCTGAGCACACCGGCGAGCCCGTCCAGCGCCTCCCCCAGCACCCAGCCGGTCCCGGCGTCGGCGTGGTCGACGCCGCGCCGGTGCGGATGGAACTCGACGAGCAGCGACGTGAGGTCGTCGACGAGGACGGCGACGCGGTCGACCGCACGGGACTCGTCGCGGATGGTCTCGGCGCGTCCCTTCCAGCGGCGGGCCCGCGGGTTGGCGAGGCGGGCCCGCTCGACCTGGCGCTCGGCGGCACGCATGCGGTCGAGCGAGCGGTCCAGCCGGTGGTTGCGTCCGGTCCACTCGGCGGGGTCGGGGATCCGTCCCTCGCGCAGGGTCCCGGCCATGTCGTGCAGGTGCTCGGCGAGGACGGCGCGGGTCGCGGTGATCCGGTCGACGGCGTGGGTGAGCTGCAGGGGCGGAAAGAGCACGGCGGTGACCAGCACACCGATGGCCGCGCCGATCAGGGTGAGGCCGGCGTACCGCAGGACGTAGGGCCCCGGTTGCCCCGCTCCGACGGTGATCATGAGGACCGCGGCGAAGCTCACCCAGCTGGCCTGGTCCCGCAGGAGCCGCCGCCACTGCTCGACGCCGATGGCCAGGGCGACGATCAGGGCGATCGTCAGGGCGTCCGGGACCGACCGGGTCAGCTCGTAGACCACGTACGCCAGGGCGAACCCCATGAGCATCGCCAGGACGCTCCGCCAGGCCGCGCTCGCCGAGTCGGCGATCGTCGGGTGGACGGCGATCACCGCCCCGAGGGGGGCGTAGTACGCGTACTCCGACAGCAACGGCGGCAGGAGGACGGCGACCTGCCAGGCCAGCCCGGCCGCGACGGCAGCCCGTACCCCGCGCTGCGCGGCGGGGCGGTGCAACCACATCCATACGCCCTTCATCCGGTCCCAGGATGACCGCTCACCGAATGTGCTCCACAGCGGGGGGCGGGAAAGCGCCGAGTGGACGTGCGGCTGCGCCGTCGGCCTTCTTCACGACTTCGTAATGTGGTTGCGCTGGCTGGCGGGTGTCTCGTGTGACAGCGTCTGTCAGGGACGAGCGCGGAGGTCCCCGCGCAGCCGGGCATCGGCCCGGCGGGCAGCATCGTGCGCCGGATCCCGGCACCGCGCAGCCACCACGAGGCGTGGCAGGACACGAACGACGAGAGCCGACTGCGGTGTCGGATGGGAGAGGTGCTGTCGCGATGTGGGAGTACGTGACCGAACGTGCCGACCTCGTCGCCTTCCAGGCCTTCCAGCACGTGAGCCTGGTCGTCCAGTGCGTCCTGCTGGGCTCGCTGATCGGCGTCGCGGTGGCCGTGCTGGTGTATCGCAGCCCGAAGGCGACCGCCCTGGCCAACGGCGCGTCGGCGGTGGGCCTGACCATCCCGGCCTTCGCCCTGCTGGGCGTGCTGCTGACGCCGTTCGGTTTCGGGATCACCCCTGCGGTCATCGCCGTGACCTTCTACGCGGCGCTGCCGGTGCTGCGCAACGCCGTGGTGGGCCTGGCCGGTGTGGACCGCTCGCTGGTCGAGTCGGCCCGCGGCATCGGGATGAGCCGGATGCGCACCCTGCTGCGCGTCGAGCTGCCGCTGGCCTGGCCGGTCGTCCTCGCCGGCGTCCGCGTCTCCACCCAGATGGTCATGGGGATCGCGGCCATCGCCGCCTACGTGCTCGGTCCGGGCCTCGGTGGCTTCATCTTCTCCGGGCTGTCCCGGCTGGGCGGCGCCAACGCCGTGAACTCCACGCTGACCGGGACGATCGCGATCGTCCTGCTCGCACTCGTCCTCGACCTGCTGCTCGTGCTGGCGGGTCGGCTCACCACCTCCAGGGGGATCCGTGTCTGAGGCAACTTCCGCGCCGCCGGCCGGAACGGTCGGCAGCGGCGACCGGCACATCAGCGGGGTGGCGATCCGCCTGGACGGCGTGACGAAGCGCTACCCGGGACAGGACCACCCGGCCGTCGACGACGTCACCCTCGAGATCGCCGCAGGCGAGACGGTGATGTTCGTCGGCCCGTCCGGCTGCGGGAAGACGACCCTGCTGAAGATGCTCAACCGGCTCATCGAGCCGTCGAGCGGGCGGATCCACCTCGGCGATGAGGACGTCACCGACCAGGACGCCGACCAGCTGCGCCGGCGGATCGGCTACGTCATCCAGGCCGGTGGCCTCTTCCCGCACATGACGGTCGCCACCAACATCGGGATGGTCCCGCGCATGCTCAAATGGGACAAGCAGCGGATCGCCGAGCGGGTCGACGAGCTGCTGGACCTGGTGGGGCTGGACCCGGCCGTCTACCGCGACCGGTACCCGCGGGAGCTCTCCGGCGGCCAGCAGCAGCGCGTCGGGGTGGCCCGGGCCCTGGCCGCGGACCCGCCGGTGCTGCTGATGGACGAGCCGTTCGGCGCCGTCGACCCGATCACCCGCCAGCGCCTGCAGGACGAGCTGCTGCGGATCCAGGAGGAGCTGGGCAAGACGATCGTCTTCGTCACCCACGACTTCGACGAGGCGGTGAAGCTCGGCGACAAGATCGTCGTCTTCGACGTCGGCGCGCGCGTGGTGCAGTACGACACCCCCGAGCGGATCCTGGCCGAACCGGCCGAGGACTACGTGGCCGACTTCGTCGGCGCCGGGGCCACGCTGAAGCAGCTGACGCTGACCCGGGTCGGTGACGTCGACCTGATGCAGGTGACGACGGCGACCGTCGGATCGGACTCGGCGCAGGTGGTGGCCGCGGCGCAGGCCGCCGGCGACGGCTTCGTCGTCGTGCTGGACCGCCGGGGCCGGCCGATCAGCTGGCCGACCGTGGCCGAACTCGCCCGGACGACCACGGTGCCGGACACGGTCGACGAGCGGCTCCCCGTCGTCGGGCTCCGGTCCACCCTCAACGACGCGCTGGACACCATGCTGGCGGCCAGCCAGGGCGGTGTCGTGGTCACCAGCCGGCGGGGCGGCCTGGCCGGGGTCATGGCGGTGGAGACCGTGATGGCCGCCATCCAGCGCACCCGCACGGAGGTGGCCGGATGACCGCGGCCACGGAACTGCACCCGGAGGACGCGCCGCAGGAGGTACCTCCGGAGGAGACCGCGCGGCAGGCCGACCCGTCCGCCGCCGGGGACGGCGGCTGGCGCGCGCTGCTGCTGCAGCCGACACTCCTCGCCCTCGGCGTCGCCGCCTTCCTGGTCTGGCGGGTCACCGCCGCGCTGAGCGAGACCGAGCGCCGCCAGCTGGGCTGGACGGTCCTGGGTAACAGCATCCGGGAGCACCTGGCCCTGACCGCGGCCGCGGCGGTGATCGTCCTGCTGATCGCGGTGCCGCTGGGCATCGCGCTGACGCGGCGCCCGCTGCGCCGGCTCAGCCCGCTGGTCATCGGGATCGCCAACACCGGGCAGGCCGCGCCGGCGATCGGTCTGTTCGTCCTGCTGGCCATGTGGCTGGGCTTCGGCTTCGGGACGACGGTGGTCGCGCTGGTGGTCTACGCGGCGCTGCCCGTGCTGCGCAACACCATGGTCGGCCTCCAGGGCGTCGACGCGCGGCTGGTCGAGGCCGGCCGAGGCATGGGGATGAGCGCGCTCTCGGTGCTCCTGCGCGTGGAGATCCCGCTGGCGGTGCCGGTGCTGCTCGCGGGAGTGCGCACCGCGCTGGTGCTGCTGGTGGGCACCGCGACGCTGGCGACCTTCATCGACGGAGGGGGGCTCGGTGTGCTGATCAACACCGGGATCACGCTGTCGCTGGACTCGCTGCTGATCAGCGGCGCGGTGCTCGTGGCGCTGCTCGCCCTCGCCGTCGACTGGCTGGGCCGGGTCGTCGAGCACGTCGCCCGACCGAGAGGACTCTGATGCGTTTCCCGCTGGCCGCCGCGGCAGCCCTGCTGAGCTCCGCTGCGCTGGTGGCCGGCTGCGGCCTGGAGAGCGCCAACACCTTCACCCCGGAGGCGCAGCCCGGGCTGATCGAACCGGTCGCCGACGAGGGCGCGGAGATCACCGTCGGGACCAAGAACTTCACCGAGGCGCTCATCCTCGGCAAGATCGCCGCGATCGCCCTGCAGACCGCCGGATTCGAGGTCGTCGACCGCAGCGGCATCCCCGGCGCGGCGCCGGCCCGGGCCGCGATGCTCGACGGCGAGGTCGAGTTCCAGTGGGAGTACACCGGCACCGGGTGGCTGAACTACCTGGGCATGCCCGAGGGCATCCCGGACCAGCAGGAGCAGTACGAGGCGGTGCGGGACGCCGACGCGGCCAACGGGCTCACCTGGCTGCCGCCGGCGCCGCTGAACAACACCTACGCGTTCGCCGTCCGCAGCGAGGCGGTGCCGGAGCTGGGCGGGGTCGACAGCCTCTCCGACATCGCCGAGCTCCCGGTGGAGGAACGGACGTTCTGCGTCGAGTCGGAGTTCGCCACCCGCGGTGACGGGTTCGAGCCGATGCTGGAGGCGTACGGCATCCCGCTCGGCGACCCGCAGGGCGTGCCCCGGGACAACGTCCGGGTGCTCGACACCGGCGCCGTCTACACCGCGACCGACGAAGGCGCGTGCAACTTCGGCGAGGTCTTCACCACCGACGGCCGGATCGAGTCGCTGGACCTGACGGTCCTCGAGGACGACCGCGGGTACTTCCCCGCGTACAACGTGGCGCCCGTGGTGCTGACCGACGTCCTCGAGGAGAACCCGGAGATCGCCGACGTCTTCGCGAAGATCACCCCGCGGCTCACCGACGAGGTGATGATCGAGTTGAACAGCCGCGTCGACGTCGGCGGCGAGACGCCCGCCGACGTCGCGCTGGACTGGCTGGTGTCCGAGGGCCTGGTCACCCGCGGCTGACCGCGCCCGTACGGATGTGAGCGACGAGTGCGACGGACTCGTGGCCATCAGCGGGTGATGACCACGAGTCCGTCGCACTCGCCGGGCTCGTTCGGTCAGGGCGCCATTCCCGGGACGGCGCGGGGCGACCGCCCCGTGTGAGGATCGGGGGCATGGCTGACGAGATCTCCCCCGAGGACCCGTTCCCCCGCCGGCGCGTGCAGGTGAAGGACGCCGAGATGGCATACGTGGAGGCCGGGGAGGGTGACCCGGTCGTCTTCCTGCACGGCAACCCGACGTCGTCCTACCTCTGGCGCAACGTCATCCCGCACGTGCAGCACCTCGGCCGCTGCCTCGCGCCGGACCTGATCGGCATGGGCCGGTCGGACAAGCTGCCGGACGCCGGCCCGGGCACCTACTCGTTCGCCACGCACGCCGGCTACCTCGAGGAGTTCCTCGCCGCGGTGGGCGCGACGGAGCGGGTCACGCTGGTGCTGCACGACTGGGGCTCCGGGCTCGGCTTCGACTGGGCCGCCCGCCACCCCGGCGCGGTCCGCGGCATCGCGTTCACCGAGGCGATCGTCACGCCGGTGACCTGGGACGACTGGCCCGCCGACGCCCGCAACATCTTCCAGCTCATGCGGGGCCCCCAGGGCGAGGCAGCGGTGCTGGACAAGAACGTCTTCGTCGAGCGGATCCTGCCGGCGTCCGTGGCCCGTGGCCTTCCTTCCGAGGCGCACGACCGCTACCGCGAGCCCTTCGCCGGGCCCGAGGACCGCTGGCCGACCCTCGAGTGGCCGCGGCAGCTGCCGATCGAGGGCTCCCCCGCCGAGGTGGTCCAGGTCGTGGAGCGGTACGCCGGCTGGCTCTCGGGCAGCGACGTCCCGAAGCTGTTCATCGACGCCGAGCCCGGGTCGATCCTGGTCGGCCGCCAGCGGGAGTTCGTGCGCAGCTGGCCGGCGCTCACCGAGGTCACCGTGACGGGCAGCCACTTCGTCCCCGAGGACTCGCCGCACGAGATCGGGCGCGCGGTCGCCGACTGGATCGCCACGCTCGGGTAGTCAGGCCAGCGCGCGGACGGTCTCCACGGCGGCGACGACGGCGAAGACGAGGAACAGGCCCGCGGCCACCCGCCTGATCAGCGGGATCGGCAGCCGGTCGGCGAGCTTCCTGCCCAGGAACACCGCGAGGCCGGAGACGACCAGCAACGCGGCCCAGGAGCCGACGAACACCGACACGGGGGCGTCGTAGCGGGCGGCGAGCCCGGCGGTGGCCAGCTGGGAGAGGTCGCCCCACTCGGCGGCGAACAGGACGCCGAACGAGATGGCCGCCGCCCGGAGGAACGACGTCTGCTCCCGGGTCTCGGCGGCCTCCCCGCCGTCCTCGGGCCCGCTCGCGGCGCTGCGCCACAGGATGACCGCGCCCACCAGGAACAGCAGCGCGACGACGCCGGTGACCAGCGCCTCGGGGAGCAGGGACAGCAGCGACCCGGCGGTGACGGCGATCGCCACCTGCAGCCCGAACGCCGTCCCCACCCCGACGAAGACCGGGAGCGGGGGGAAGCGGGTGGCGAGGACGAGGCTGGCGAACAGCGTCTTGTCGGGCAGCTCGACCGGCAGCACCAGGACGAACGCGGCCAGGACGACCGACCAGATCACTCTCGAACTCTCCTCGCTCGGCTCTGCCGGGCGGGGCTCGGGCAGGCGATCTCTCGGTGGCCCACGGTAACGGTCGGTGCTCACGCGCCCGGTGGGAGGCGGATCAGACCGTGGCCGGTGCCCGTCTGTGCGCCGGCCGGCGGGCGGCCTTGACCCGGTACATGGCGGCGTCCGAGGACGCCAGGGCGGTGTCGGCCGTGTCACCGGGGCCGCAGAGCGCGACGCCGATGCTGATGCCGACCGCGTGCTCGGCGCCCCCCGACCGGCGCAGCGGCTGGTCGAAGGCGGTGGTGATCCGGTCGGCGATCACCTGGGCGGCCGCCTCCGAGCCGACCTCGGGGCAGAGCACGACGAACTCGTCGCCGCCGATCCGCGCCACGGTGTCGCCGGGGCGCACCGCGGCGGCCAGCCGGCGCGATGCCTCGACCAGCACCTCGTCGCCCGCCGCGTGCCCCGCGAAGTCGTTCACCGGCTTGAACCCGTCGAGGTCGCAGTAGAGCACCGCCATCGGCCGCTGCGCGCGCTCGGCGGCGGCCAGGCTCTGGTCCAGCCGGTCCAGCAGGAGGTTGCGGTTGGGCAGCCCGGTCAAGGGGTCGTGCAGCGCCGCCTCGCGCAGCGCGGCCTCCAGCGCGCGCTGCTCGGTGACGTCGGTGGAGGTCAGGACGAGGCCCAGCAGCTTGCCCGTGTCGTCGCGCACCCGTGCGCCCGCGGTGGAGACCCGCCGCAGCGGCCGGCCGGGCAGGGCGACGGCCACCTCGGTGGCGTCCAGCCGGCCATCGGCGAGGACCCGGTCCCTCCGATACGGCCGGCGACTCCGATCCGTTCTGTTTCGCAACGGCGCGGACAGTAGCGTCATCGAGGCCCGCCGGGGCAGTTCCCCCGCACGAGTTGTTCCGCTGCTCGCCTCCGGTTCCCGCCTCGGATTCGGGACCGGAGCCGGAGTCGGCGAGTACGGTCCCCGGCATGCGCCGACATTGATCCGCACCCTCCCCGCTGCCCGGGGCGGCCCGGCCGCTCGCCCGCCTGGCCGTGGGCTGGGCCGCGCTCTCCGAGCTGGTGCCGCTCTATCCGCTCTACGCCCTGCTCTTCCTCGACACGGGGCTGTCGGGTGCCCAGCTGTCGTTGCTGTCCGCGCTCTGGTCGGTCGCCGGGCTGCTGGCCGAGGTGCCTGCGGGGCTGCTCGCGGACCGCTGGTCCCGCCGGGGCGTGCCGGCGCCGCCCTCGGCGGCCGGCCGGCCCGGCCCTCGGCGGTCCTCCTGGCCGCGTTGCTGCTGGGGGCCGGGTCGGGTCTGCTCCTGGTGCCGGTGGTGGCTCCGCCGGTGGCCTTGGCCGCGCTGGCGGTGGCCTACGGCCTGTACCTGGCGGTGCTCGTCGCCGCCGAGGCGGAGTTGCAGCGGCGGATCACCGGGCCGTACCGCGTCACGATCACGTCGGTCGCCGGCGCCGGGACCGAGCTGTCCTCACTGCTGGTCTTCGCGGCCTGGGCCGGTGGTGGCGGGACGGCGGTCGCGGTGCTCGTGCTCGCCGTCGTCCCGGTCGTGGCCGCCACCGGGCTGCGCCGCGGGCACTGACCCGGCCAGCGGCAGCGACAGCCGCGGCAGCAGCACCTGCACCAGCGGGCCGATGGCCAGCGCGTACACGACGGTGCCGAGCCCGAGCGTGCCGCCCAGCAGCCAGCCGGTGGCCACGACGGCGACCTCCACCGACGTCCGCACCAGCCGCACCGACCGCCCGGTGCGCCGCACCAGGCCGGTCATCAGCCCGTCGCGCGGCCCCGGGCCGAGGTGCACGCCGATGTAGGCGGCGGTGGCGACGGCGTTGAGCAGCACACCGGCGGCCAGGAACCCGGCCCGAGCCGCCGGGGCCTCCGGTGCGGACAGGACGGCGAGCGTCGCGTCGACGGCCAGGCCGATGACGACGACGTTGCTCACCGTGCCCAGCCCCGGGCGCTGGCGGAGCGGGATCCACGCCAGCAGCACGAGGACGCCCACCGCGATGGTGACCGCCCCGATCGACCAGCCGAGCCGGCCCGCCAGCCCCTGGTGCAGCACGTCCCAGGGCATCACGCCGAGGGTCGAGCGGACCATCAGCGCCATCGAGGCGCCGTACAGCGCCAGGCCCGCGTAGAGCTGCAGCAGCCGCCGGGGGGTGCCGCTGACGGTGGCGGGGGCGCCGATGAGCAGGAGACGCTGGTTCACACGTCGATCATCGGCCAGGATTGGCCCGTCAACCACAGTCCAATCGGGAGGAAATGGCGTGGCGGCGACCTCGGCGCGGCGGCTGGCGGGGCTGGTCGGCGACCTGGGCGCCACGCGCGTGCCCCGGTACGCGGCGCTGGCGTCGCGGGTGCGGCTGCTGGTCGCCGACGGCCGGCTGCCGCTGGGCACCCGACTGCCCGCCGAACGCGAGCTGGCCGCCGCACTCGGGCTGAGCCGGGCCACGGTCACCGCCGCCTACGCACGGTTGCGGGAGGACGGCTGGGCGACCGCCCGCCAGGGCGCGGGCACCTTCGCCGCGCTCCCGGCCGGTCCGCACCGGGGCAGCTGGGTGCCCGGGCCGGCCGACGACGGACTGATCGACCTCGCGCACGCCGCACCGTCGGCCCCGTCGTCGGTGCCCGCCGCGTTCGCCGCCGCGCTGGCCGAGCTGCCGCGGTACCTGCCCCAGCACGGGTACCACCCGGCCGGTCTGCCCGACCTGCGTGCGCGGGTGGCCGAGCGGTACACGGCGCGCGGACTGCCGACGAGCGCGGAGCAGGTGATGGTCACCGTCGGCGCCCTGCACGGTCTGGCGACGGCGTTCACCGGCCTGTTCCCGCGCGGGCGGCGGCTCCTGGTCGAGCAACCCACCTACCCGAATGCGCTGGAGGCCGCCCGGGCGCAGGGATTGCGGCTGCTGCCCACCGCGCTCGACCCCGACGACCTCGACGCCTGGCTCGGAACCGCCGAGCGGGTCCTCGCGGAGGCCCGGCCGGCCGGCGCATGCCTGATGCCCGACTATCAGAACCCCACCGGACGGCTGCTCGACACCGCGGGCCGGGAGCGGCTGGCCCGCGCGCTACGCCGGGCCGGCACCCTGGCCGTCGTCGACGAGACGATCGCCGACATCTGGTTCGAGGGCCCGCCCCCGCCGCCGCTGGCCGCGTTCGGTACCGGGCACGTCACCGTGGGCACCCTGAGCAAGGTCGCGTGGGGTGGGCTGCGGATCGGATGGGTGCGCGCGGACGCCGACGTCGTCCGGAAGCTCACCGCCGTCGCGGTGCGCTCGGTGATGTCCGTGCCGCTGGTGGAGCAGTTGGCCGCCTGCGTGCTGCTCGAGGGGCTCGACGCCGAGCTCGTCGGGCACCGGGCCAGGCTGCGGGAGCGTCGGGACGCGCTCGTGGCGGCGCTCCGGGACCGGCTGCCGGCCTGGCGGGTACCGGTGCCGACGGGTGGGCTGGTGCTGTGGTGCGGCCTGCCGTCGGCCCGGTCCCGGGCGCTGGCCGCCGCCGCCGAGCGGCACGGCCTGCGGCTGGCAGCCGGGCCGCTGTTCGGCACCGGGCACGCCCTCGACGACCGGCTCCGGCTGCCGTTCACCCACCCGCCCGAGGTGCTCCGGGACGCGGTGGAGCGGTTGGCGCGCGCCGATGCGGAGACCGGGCCGGCCCGGGCCGGCGCGGTGGAGCGGGCCGTCGGCGACCCGGTGGTCTGAGCTGCCCGCGCGCGCCGACCTCACCCTGCGGTGCCCGACCTCTCGCAGCAGCACGGGGACGGCGACAGCACGGTGAGGTTCGTGCCGCTGACGCCGGTTGCAGCCCGGGCGCCGTCAGCGCCAGAGCGGCGGGGTGCCGGCCGGAGGCCCGGGCGCGACCGGATGGGCGGCCTCCGCGGCGGCGGTGGCCGCCCGCAGCACCTCCTTGACCGGCAGGCCGAGGTCCTGGGCCAGGGCGGCGACGTCGTCGAACTCGACGCTCACGTTCACCGGCCGTCCGCCGGAGACGGCGAGCTTCACCCCCACCTGCCCGCCGAGCACGGTCACGGCCGCCTGCGTCCGGTCCAGCGCCACCTTGCCGACCTCGAGCACCCGCAGGCCGATGGTCGACGTCGTCGCGAAGACGGCGGCCTGGACCGCCGCCACGGCGTCGGGCCGGCAGAGCACCGAGAGGGTGTGCGCCGGGCGGCCCTTCTTCATCAGGATCGGCGTCAGCCAGGCGTCGGAGGCGCCCGCCGCCAGCAGTGCGTCGAGCACGCCCGGCCACAGCCGGGGATCCAGGTCGTCGACGTTCGCCTCGAGCACCACCGGCCGTGGCAGGGCCGGGTCGGCCGGTTCGCCGAGCACCAGCCGGACGACGTTGGGCAGCTCCGCGGGATCCCGCTGGCCGGCGCCGGTGCCCACCCGCTCCGGCCGCAGGGCGGGCAGGGTCGTCCATTCGTCCACCCGCGCGGCCAGCAGCGCCGCGCCGGTGGGGGTGCACATCTCCGCGGCCACTGCCCCGGCGTGCACCGGGACCCCGGCCAGCAGCTCCAGCACGGCCGGGCCGGGAACGGGGACGACGCCGTGCGCGCCCCGGGCCGAGCCGCTGCCCAGGGCCACGGAGGAGGCGGTCAGCCGGTCGAGCTCCAGGTACTCCAGGCAGGCCACCACCCCGACGACGTCGGCCAGGGCGTCCAGCGCCCCGACCTCGTGGAAGTGCACGTCCTCGGGGTCGGTGCGGTGCACCCGCGCCTCCGCCACGGCCAGCCGTTCGAACACGGCCAGGGCGCCGTCGCGCACCGGTGCGGGCAGGGCGGAGGCGGCCAGCAGCGACCGGACGTCGGCCCAGGTGCGCGCGGTGTCCGACGGAGGGGTGCGGACGTGGACGCGGGTGGCGCCCAGCCCGTGCCGGGTGACCTGCTCGATCTCCAGGACCACGTGCTCGACCGGCAGCGCGGCCACCGCCTCGGCCGGCACGTCCAGCGGCACCCCCGCGTCGACCATCGCGCCGAGCAGCATGTCGCCCGATGCCCCGGCCGCCAGATCCAGCCACCCGATCACGATGACACCGTCGTCCTCCGGACGACACCGCGGCCAGGTGCCGTCCCCCAGAGCCTCACGGCCGCTCGCCGCTCCTCCGGCTCACCCGCGCCGCGAACACACCCGCCGCGTAGCCGTTGTCGATGGTGCTCACCACGACCCCCGGTGCGGAGGAGTTGAGCATCGTCATGAGCGCGCCGAGGCCGCCGAACGCGCTGGGCTGACCGGCGGAGGTGGGCACGGCGACCACGGGGACGTCGGTGAGCGGGCCGATCGCCGTCGCCAGGTAGGCGTCCATGCCGGCGACGACCACGAGGCAGTCGGCGACCAGCGAGCCGCCGTCCAGCAGGGCGCGCAGCCGACTGACGGAGACGTCGTCGAGCCGGGTGACGGACGTGCCGGCCATCCGCGCGACGAACGCCACCTCCGCGGCGACCGGGGCGTCGGCGCCACCCGCGCAGAGCACGGTGGTGCGGCCGACCGGCTCGGGCACCGGGCCCACCGCCGCGGCCATCGCGAGAGCGTCCATGGTCGCGGCCGCACCGTGCTCGGCGGCCAGCGCCAGCAGCGTCTCCGGGGCCGCGCGCAGCACGAGTGCGGGGCGGTCGGGCTGCTCACGCCGCGTCTGACGGACCAGCGCCAGCACCTGCTCGGTGCTGCGGCCGGTGGCCCACACGGCCTCCGGCCCGCCGGCGGTGACGGGAGCCGGCGTCGTCGGCTGCGGGGACCGGGGGAGCGGCCCGAGCAGGGGGTCGCCGGGCCGGCCGCTGCTCAGCGGGGGATGCGGCGGGTCCACCAGCGGCGCGAATCCGGTCGCCTCCTCGCGGACGGCGGCCAGCGCATGGTGCGCGTCGTCCGACGGCCTGGGCAGCACCGGAGCCGGGACGCCGCCGGTGCCGCCGGGGGTCACGGGGGCGGGAGCGGCCGGTGCGCCCGGGGCGCGGGTCTGGGTGAGCGCCGAGAGCCGCACCACCCGGTCCCGTCCGCTGCGCTTGGCGTCGTAGAGGACGCCGTCGGCCGCGGCGAACAGCGTCTTGCGGTCGTCGCCCCGGGTCGCCGAGGCGATGCCGGCGCTGATCGTGACCGGTACGTCGAGGCCCAGCTCCACCCACGGGTAGCGGGCGACCGAGGCCCGGATGCGCTCCAGCGCTCGTTCGGCCTGCTCGGCGGTGGTCTCGGGCAGCAGGATGACGAACTCGTCGCCGGCCCAGCGGCACACCTCGTCGGTGTCGCGGACGCCGGCCACCAGCAGCTCCCCGACCACGCGCAGCACGGCGTCGCCGCCGGGGTGCCCGATGGAGTCGTTGATCGACTTGAACCGGTCGACGTCGACGACGGCCAGGGCCGGGATGCCGCCGGCGGCCAGCAGGCCGTCGAGCCGCGCCTCGGCGTAGCGCCGGTTCGGCAGGTGCGTGAGCGGGTCCTCGTAGGCCTGCCGGCGCAGCTGGCCCGCGGCCCGCTCGGTCTCCAGCAGGCTCTTGCGGCGGCCGAACAACTCCACCCAGCGGGTGCGCCGCTCGTCGACGCGGTCCAGCTCGTCGGTCAGGTACGCCTGCAGGTAGGGCAGCGCCCGGCCGGCGTCGTCCAGGTCGGCGTGCAGTGTGCACAGCTCGCGCAGCGCCGCCCGGCGCAGCCGGGGCAGGCCGTGCTCGGTGGCGAGGCCGAGGGCGGCGACCAGGTGCTCGTCGGCGGCCCGTTCCTCGCCCTGCCGGCGCAGTGCCCGGCCCAGCGCCAGCTGCGCCGAGGCGAGGCGGTCGCGGTCGGCGGCGGCCGCGGAGTGCCGGACGGCGGCGCGCAGCGGACCGGTCGCCGCGGCGTGCTCGCCCATGCCCACCAGCGCCCAGCCGTGCACCACCTGGGCAGCCACGATCCCGGCCGTGTCCGGGGGCAGCTGCGCCAGGGCCCGCTCGGCCAGCTCCCGGGCCTCGCTGAAGTACGGGGCGGCTGACTCGGGCGCGCCGTCGTCGAGCAGCCCCTCGCCGAGCTCGGCGCACAGTTCACCGAGGCGGGCGGCAGCGACGGCCACGAGCACATCGGGGTCGGGGTCCTCCGGACCGAGGACGGCGGGGTCGGCGGCGGCCGCCTGAGCCGTCTCGTGCGCGCGTCGCTGGTAGTCCAGCGCGAGCGGCATGAGCTCGAGGTCGGCCAGGACGCCGGCCAGCGTGCCCAGGGTGTCCACCAGCAGCGCGCTGGGCGGGAGCGCCGGGTCGAGCAGGCTCGCGGCCTCCACGGCCTCGTCCATCGCGGCGTCGATCCGCCGGGAGAGCAGCTCGATGCGGGCGTGCCGGGCGAGGCCCGCGGCCCGCTGGAGGTCGTCGTCGGCGGCGTCGAACGCGGCCTTGGCCGAGCGGACGAGGGCGATGGCCAGTGCGGCCCGGGACGCCGACTCCGAACGCGGGTCGGCGTCCTCGCGGGAGGGCGCGCCTTGGCCGTCGATCAGTTCGGCGACCCCCGCGTGCAGGTCGAGCGCCGGCTCGGCGGGAGAGTTCCCGGCCACCGGGTCGCCGACCAGGGTGAACCCGGCGACGCGCAGCCGGCGCACCAGCAGCTCGGCGCGCAGCGTGTCCGCCCACGCCCGGCCCAGCGACGTCGGGGCGCCCTCGGGCGCGTCGGCGGTCGGCACGGCCGCGACGTAGGGCGACGGGTCCCGCTCGACCCCGGACAGCAGCTGCTCGGCGTCGTCGAGCTGCCAGTTGCTCAGAGCGGCGGTCACCCGGTGGTGCAGGGCTCCCGGTGGCACGAGCGAACTGTGCATGTCGTTACTGAACGTGTCGAGCACGTCACTGGAAACGCGCCGCTTCCTGTCCGTCGCGCCCCTCCCGTCCCACGCGTGCGGGAAGCTCACGTGCTCTCCTCCCCGGGTGAGCTCACGCGCTCGCCCCGCGACCGGTGGCCGCGTCGGCCGGGCCGTGGGCGCGCACCCGGTTGCGCCCCAGCCGCTTGGCGGAGAACAGGTGCAGGTCCGCGGTGTCGAACAGCGACCGCCAGCCCACGACGGTGCCCGGCTGCCCGTCCGGCGCCGCCGGTGCGGTGGCCACGCCGATGCTGACGGTCACCGGATCGGGCAGCCGCAGGTCGCTCCAGTCTGCCTCCGCGACTGCGGACCGCAGCCGCTCCATCACCACGAGCGCCTGCGCCTCGGTCGCCGTCGGCAGCAGGACGAGGAACTCGTCCCCGGCCCAGCGGTACACCTCGTCGTCCCCACGGCTGTGCTCGCGGAGCAGGTCGGCGACCCGGCGCAGGACGGCGTCGCCGTGGGTGTGCGACGTGTCGTCGTTGACCTCCTTGAACCGGTCGACGTCGACGACGGCCAGCGACAGCGGCTCCTCGCCCAGCCGCAGGGCGCCCAGCCGGCGCTCCGCGCTGCGCCGGTTGCCCAGGCCGGTGAGCGGGTCCTCCAGCGCGTGCCGGCGCAGCAGTGCCGCCTGGCGCTCGGCCTCGCGCAGTCGGCTGCGGCGGACGAACATCTCCGCCCACATCTCGCGGCTGCGGGCGTGCGCGCGCCCGGTCTCGGCGCGGTAGGCCTCCAGCCAGTGCAGCGCCTCGGCCGGCCGGCCGAGATCGGCGTAGTCCTGGCCGAGCTCCAGCAGGGTCTGCCGGTAGCGGCGGCGGTCCCCGGTGGCGGCGAACGCCCCGGAGGCGTCGACCAGCAGGTCGATGGCCTCCTCGCCGATCGTCACGTCGCCGTCCCGCCGGGCGAGCGCGGCGAGCAGCCGGGCGAGGACCAGATCGGTGTAGCCGCGCAGCCACAGGCCGCCGTCGCGCTGCAGCGACCGGCGGACCCGCCGCAGCGGGCCGAGAGCGGCGTCCAGCTCGCCGCTGCAGACGAGCCCCCAGGCCTGCACCACGTCCAGGAGGTCGGCGTCGGCCTGCTCCGGTTCCCAGGGCAGCTCCCGGGCCTGCGTGGCGCAGGAGATGGCCTCGGCGGCCAGCCGCCCGGCGCGGCCGGCGTCCCCGCGGCGGCGCAGCGTCTGGGCGAGCTCGACGCGCTGGCGGGCGGCGAGCAGCAGCAGCCGCCAGCGGTCGCCGACGTCGGGCAGTGCCGCGGCCACCCGGTGGCCCCGGACGGCGTGCGCAACGGCCAGCTCCTCCAGGTCGAGGCCGGACAGGGTCATCGACAGCCAGCGGTGGGCCTGCAGCAGGGGGCGCGAGGGTTGTCCGGACCGCCCGTCGGTGAGCAGGCTGGCGTCGACGGCGAGCAGCATCGCGTGGTCGAGGTGGTCGCAGGCGGTCTCGACGTGCGCGAGGTACGCCATCAGGACGGCGGTCTCCGCCGACACCGGGCACCGGTCCAGCAGCTCCCGCGCCGCGGCGATCTCGTCCGCGGTGGCGTCCTGGTTGCCGTCGAGCTGGTTCCTGCAGGCGCGCACCACGTGCCGCCAGGCGGTCCAGAGGGGCTCGTCGCTGCCCGCGAACGTGTCCTCGGCCTCGTCGAGGAGAGCATGGAACCGGGTGGGATCCTCCCGCTGACCGGCGTCGAGCAGCCGCCACAGCGCAGCCTCCAGCCCCATGGGGGGAACGCGGGCGGGGGCGGGGGTCACGCATCCCTCCAGTCAGGGGTAGGCGGCCGCGAGGCCGGTGCTGCCGGTGGCCCGCCCCTGCTCCCGGGCCGGGCGACCGCCTCGTGCTCAGCGCACTACCCTCGTCGGATGCCCGGGATGCCACCCAGTCCGTCTCCGTCGCGGTTCGCCTATCTGGGGCCCGAGGGTACCTTCACCGAAGCGGCCCTGAGCAGGGCGATCACTGCCCCGGAGGGACGGCGCGACCCCCAGCCGAGTGTCGCCGCCGCGCTGGCCGCCGTCCGGTCGGGGGACGCCGATGCGGC
This sequence comes from Blastococcus capsensis, assembly GCF_030165005.1. GTDB lineage: Bacteria > Actinomycetota > Actinomycetes > Mycobacteriales > Geodermatophilaceae > Blastococcus > Blastococcus capsensis. The sequence goes on along the minus strand of NZ_JASNNW010000026.1, from coordinate 7,080 downwards.
GCTGGTCCCGCTGGAGAACTCCGTCGAGGGCTCGGTGCCCGCGACGATGGACGGGCTGGCCGACGGCGAGCCGCTGGTGATCACCGCCGAGGTCTTCCTGGACGTCGCCTTCGTGCTCGCGGTGCGCCCGGGGACCGCGCTGGCCGGCGTCGGCTCGGTGGCCAGCCATCCCCATGCGCTCGCCCAGACCGGCCGGCGGCTCACCGAGCTGCTCCCCGGCATCTCGCCCCTGCCGACGACGTCCACCGCCGCTGCGGCCGCGGCAGTGGCGGCCGGCGAGTTCGACGCGGCGGTCTGCGCGGCGATCGCGGCCGAGCGGTACGGCCTCGACGTCCTGGCCGACGACGTCGCCGACCACCCGGGTGCGGTGACCCGGTTCGTGCTGGTGTCGCGCCCCGGTCCGCTGCCCGCGCCCACCGGGAACGACAAGACCTCGCTGGTGGCGGTCGTCGGCGACCGCACCGGGGCGCTGCTGGAGCTGCTGCAGGAGTTCGCCGTCCGCGGCATCAGCCTGACCCGCATCGAGTCGCGTCCCACCCGGCAGCGGCTCGGCGTGTACTCCTTCTCCCTGGACTGCGAGGGGCACGTCGCCGACCCGCGGGTGGGGGAGGCGCTGGCCGCGCTGCACCGGCTCTGCGACGACGTGCGGTTCCTCGGCTCCTACCCCCGTGCCGACGGGCGGGAGAACCGGCCGGTGCGGCCGGAGTCGTCCGACGCCGCGTTCGCCGACGCCGACGCCTGGCTGGCCCGGCTGCGCGCCGGCGAGATCTGAGCGCCCCTCCGCCGCGTCGATCATCGTCGCGTGGTGGTCGCCGTCGGCGTGTCGGCCGGCCATTCGCCGAGGATCGTCCGCGGCGCCCGTCCGGGAACTGCCCCCGCGGCCTCCCCGCCGCGGCGCTGCGCCGCCGTGGCCGTCCACACCCCGCCCCTGCCGCCCGGCGCCGCGCCGCGGTCCAGCTGGGCGTGCCGAGCGGTAGGGACTCAGAGGTAGAGGCCGGTCGATTCCTCGATGCGCTCGGCGGCGACGGCGTGCACGTCGCGCTCGCGCAGGATGATCAGGTCCTCGCCGTGCACCTCGACCTCGTGCTGGTCCTCGGGCGAGAAGAGCACCTGGTCGCCGACCTTCACCTGGCGCACGCTCGCGCCGATGCCGCGCGCCTCACCCCACACCAGCCGCTTGGCCACCTGCGCGGTCGCCGGGATGAGGATGCCGCCGGTGGAGCGACGGTCGCCGTCCTCCTTGCGGAGCGCGACCAGGATGCGGTCGTGCAGCATCTTGATCGGCAGCTTGCCGGTGGCAGCGATGTCGTCGGGCACGTCGTCCCACGCTACCCGCCGGTGAGTTGCTGGAGCGGCCCGCTCCAGGGGCCCGCCCCGAGCATGCGAGGGGTGGGGAGGAGCGGGTCCTTCTTCAGCCCCAGCCGAGCTCGTGGAGGCGCTCCTCCTCGATGCCGAAGTGGTGCGCGATCTCGTGGACGACGGTGATCGTGACCTCCTCGACCACGTCGTCCTCGGTCTCGCAGATGTCGCAGATCGCCTCGCGGTAGATCATGATCCGGTCCGGCAACGAGCCGCCGTAGTCCCAGCCGCGCTCGGTGAGCGCGTACCCCTCGTAGAGGCCGAGCAGCTCGCGCTCGTCGGGGTTGCGGTCCTCCACCAGGACGACGACGTTGTCCAGCAGCGCCATCAGCTCGGCCGGCACCTCGTCGAGCGCGTCGGCGACCAGCGCCTCGAACACCGGCAGCGGCAGCGCCTTCACCAGGACGTCGGCAGCGGCCGGCCCTCCTCGTAGCCGGCCGAGCTCTGCACCCCCAGCACCGCCCGCTCGTGCAGCTCGTCGACGGTGCGCGCGCCCGCGTAGGTGCACGAGGACCGCACCCCCGCCACGATCTGGTCGATCAGGTCCTCGACACCCGGGCGGGCCGGGTCCAGGTACATCCGGGACGACGAGATGCCCTCCTCGAACAGTCCCGCCCGTGCCCGCTCGAAGCCGGTCTGGGTCGACGTCCGGGCCTTGACCGCCCGCGCGGACGCCATCCCGAACGACTCCTTGTAGAGCCGGCCGCCGTCGTCGTGCACGTCACCGGCCGACTCGTAGGTCCCGGCGAACCAGGAGCCCACCATCACGTTGGCCGCGCCCGCGGCCAGGGCGAGCGCGATGTCGCGCGGATGCCGCACGCCGCCGTCGGCCCACACGTGCTTGCCGAGGGAGCGGGCCTCGGCGGCGCACTCCTCGACGGCGGAGAACTGCGGCCGCCCCACCCCGGTCATCATCCGCGTGGTGCACATGGCGCCGGGGCCGACGCCGACCTTGACGACGTCGGCGCCGGCCTCGATCAGGTCGCGGGTGCCCTGCGCCGTCACCACGTTGCCGGCCACCACCGGAACCGCCCCGGCCACCGAGCGCACGGCGCGCACCGCCTCGATGGCCTTCTCCTGGTGGCCGTGCGCGGTGTCGACCACCAGCACGTCGACGCCCGCGGCGAGCAAGGACGAAGCCTTGCCGGCGACGTCGCCGTTGATGCCGACGGCGGCGGAGGTGAGCAGGAACCCGTCGGGCCCGGTGGCCGGCGTGTAGATCGCCGAGCGCAGCGCGCCCTTGCGGGTGACGACGCCGACCAGCCGGTCGCCCTCCACCACCGGCGCCGCGCTGACCCGCTCACCGGAGAGGACGTCGAAGATCTTGGGCAGGTCGGTGCCGGCCGGGATGGTGAGCGGCTCGCGGGTCATGACCTCGGACAGCTGGGTGAACCGGTCCACGCCCTGGCACTGCCCGTCGGTGACGACGCCGACCGGGGAGCCGCCCTCCACCACGACGACGATTCCGTGCGCCCGCTTCGTCAGCAGCGCCAGCGCCTCACCGACGGTGGACGTCGGGCCGAGGGTGATCGGGGTGTCGTAGACGGGGTGCCGCGACTTCACCCAGGAGACGACCTCGCTGACGACGTCGACCGGGATGTCCTGCGGCAGGACGGCGAGCCCGCCGCGCCGGGCCACGGTTTCGGCCATGCGCCGGCCGGAGATCGCCGTCATGTTGGCCACGACGATCGGGATGGTCGTACCCACCCGGTCGGGGGTGGTCAGGTCGACCTCGAGCCGGGACCCCACCGTCGAGTGCGCCGGCACCATGAAGACGTCGGAGTAGGTCAGGTCGTGGGAAGGCCGCTGCAAGAACCGCATGACCCCATGGTCCCTCAGGCCGCGTCTACCCAGCAAAGCCTGTTCCGCGGGATGCGCCCACCTGAGTCGTAGGGGTACACCTCGATGCAACTGTCTTGCTCAACTAGAGCGCAATCAATAGGGTGATCGCGCCTGCAATTGCGCGTTTTAAACTGCGGGTCGTCGCTTCGAACGGAGATCTGAGTGCGAGCTAGTCGCGAAGAACGAATTGGCACATCTGGGATAAGCGACGTTATGGGAAACCTGCGCAGGATCAACTGGGGTCCCGTTGAGAACAGTAATCACGACCTAGGGACAGACATCTACTGCCAAGTCCGTGATGGACGAAGATTCGATCTACATGTCCTTATTGGCATCCAGGTTAAGTCTGGCCACAGTTGGTTCAGCCATGAAATCAAGGATGTGGCGACCGGAGACGTATCTGGGTGGTGGTTCTATGAGTCCGACGCAAGGCATTTCGATTATTGGGTAAACCACGCCATTCCCCATATCGTCGTCTTGAATGACGAAGATTCGCGAGTATCGTATTGGGCGCATGTGACAGCCGATGCTCTGGTCTCAACCGGAGACGGCGTTCGTATCGCTGTACCCAGAGCGCAAACGATCGACATGGGTCATCTGCAGTCGTTGATCAACGTGGCCACCACAGGTCTGTCAGCGCCCGACTATCAAGGATCCGCGTGGAGCGCGGGAGTCCACTCCCTGAGCATGGGTCGCCGTCTCAGAACGGCGCTACTGGCGCCGCGACTCGTAGCCCCCCACCCGAGCGCCGGTACTGAGTCGGCCATCTCGGCCGAGGAGGCTCTAGCGCTGATATATGCAGGTCGTCTGCGTGACTATCGTGCGGCCGCTGAGGAGCACGGTGATGTGCCTTCTGAGTCAGAGGCATTAGGGCGCAGGGAGTGGCGTTGGCGGTTGGTTGGTGCGTCATGGCAGGCCGCCATGAGGGAAGCGGGAGCGTGGAGCCTCTTCACCGCCCTGCGCGACGCAGCGCCCGCTGGCTCCGCGAACCGCGCTGCCGCATCTGCGCTGATGATTTGCCACCTCGTGGACGAAGAGAAGTGGGATGAAGCGTTAAGGTTGGCCGCTGAGGAGGTTGATGGTGACCGCCATGAACCCACTGACCATGCGTGGCTGTCTGCGCACATGATGAATCTGTTGTTCGAGGTTGGTCGGGTGTCCGAGGCTCGAGCCCTAGCCGACAGGATCGTCTCTCAGTCTGATCCGGGTGACGACGTCACCCTTCGAGCGATACGCGCATCAGCCGCCTGGTTGATCTTCAGCACCGCTGAGATTGGGGCGCGAGAGGGGCAGCGGGATTCGTTCCTGACTTTCTCGGATAATGTGATGGCCTGGTGGCGACAGCAGTCCCTCAGCTACGGGCTCGCAGACGCACTTACGAAGAACTTCAGGCTCCGAGTCCAGGATCGGACTCGAAGATGGTCCGTCGAAGATGTCGCTGCTGCCCGGCTATGGAGTGCCTCGGCCACGGGTCAGCTCGCCGCTGACTATTCCGCGTATCGATCCGCGCTCCGTCAGGCCGCCATGTATCGGGTCACGCAGGCGGCGAATGATCGAGCCAGTCTTGGGTCCGCGCTTGCGTCACTCCGACTGTCGGGGGACGTTGAGTCCCTGAAACTGGTGGCGCAGTGGCTCGAGACGAATGGCCCAGCCGAGGTCATGGCCGATTGGGTCGAGGCGACGGTTCCTGCGCATTGGTGCCATTCGTTGGCGCGATCGACGTTGGAGCTATGGCGGCGCGCCGGCGACTTCCTCTCTAGTGATTCCGCACATAGTGCAGTGTCCGAGTGTCTCAGGATACTCGAAGACACCCCCTCCTTTGTGGCCCGAGTTAGCCCGACCTTCATCGTTCGTCTCTACGTTGTGGATGCGCTAACCGGTCTCGTTCGGGCCTGTGGCAAGGAGGGCCGTCGCGCCATTATGGCGCATGTGTGTGCCATGCCCGACGTGGGTGACGGCGTCCTTGAAAACTCGTACGGGCGCCTGGTGAGCAGGATGGGGCCCTTTGTCGAGATGGAGATGGGGGAGTGGACTGGTCTCTCTGGAGCGATCTCTAGGCAATCTGGGCAAGGCCTCTCCGCCTCACTGGCCGAGCTCGCGGGAACTGACGAGGCCATGAGCTCTATGATGGCTAGGGCGGAGGAAGGGGACGATGATGCATTGGGCGCTATCGGTGACGTTAGGCAGCTGACGGAAAAGGCGGCCAGATCGGCGATCGAGCGTCATTCCTCGCGGCTAGCAGGCGCGGTGGCCTCGGCTCGTGCGCATAGTTATGGATTTGGTGGACATGACTCAGGGCGCACTGTGGCGCTGCTGAATTTCCACTGGCCGACATTGGCGCGCTGGGATGAGTTGATTGAGACCCTCGTGGAGCCTCAAGTCAGCGGTGAGGACAAGCGGGGAGCGGCCAGGTTCATCGCGAGCCACTTTCGGGAGTATCCCGCCAACGTCCAGGAGCGCTTTCGGTCTATCGCGCCTGCCTTCCTCGAAGACGCAGAGCTGCCTGACCACGGGTGGATGGCAGGTCGTGAGAAGGGTGCGTCAATGCTGACCCTTGCGGTAGCCAGCGGCGCTTTATCCCGGACTGAGGTGGCACGCCTGGTAGCGCAATCAGTGACCGGCGGAAAGCAGTTGCGGTCGGACTCGGCTCGTCTGATCGAGGCGGCGACGCTGGGGGGTGATGTGCTCGCATGGACCGTTCTCCTCGGAGACCCTGATCCTGAGGTTCGGAGCGGTGCAGCAGCCTGCATCGCAGAGTCCGCTGAAAGGCAGCCTGAGGCGCTTGCGCTAGCGGCCCTCGAACGAGCCGCTGGAGACCCAGGGATCCTGGCGCCTCTAACCATCGCCATCCGGCTGCACGCATTCCGTGACAGAGGTGCGGAGTGGCCACTACCTATTCTCGAGAAGTTGGGCGCGCACAGATCGGCTGCGGTCCGACTCGCCGCGGCCGTGGGGCGGACTGTCTAGCGACGTCCGCTTGGACCGTAGCGCTTCGTCTCGGCGTGACTGACTCTCCGACCTGACTTCGATCGGGGCTGCATGATCATTTCCGCTGCGGCTCGCTGAGCTGCGGGGACGGTCTGGACTTGGCGCGGTTTCACGCACTAACGGGGTCAGCCTAGGGTCGGGGTGTGGCGTTCATCCGGCGGGTGCGGACCGCCTCTGGGGCCACGGCGGTGCAGATCGCGGCGTACCGGGCCGGGCGGCAGGAGATCGTCAAGCACGTGGGGTCGGCGCACACCGATGCCGAGCTCGGGGTGCTGATGCAGCGGGCCCGGGAGCTGCTGGGTGACCCGGCCCAAGGCGTGCTGGATCTGGGGGTCGAGCCCACGCCGCGGGTGTTGCCGCTGGCCGGGGCCCCGGGCGGGCAGGGCGTGCTGCCGGCGGTGCCGGCGCCGCCAGCTCGCCGGTCGGCGGCTGCGCGGGACAGCGGAGGCCGGGTGCTGGCGACCGGGTCCCGGCTGCTGTACGACGCCCTGCTCGGGGTGGTCACCGCGCTGGGATTCACTGCGGCCACCGATGAGGTGTTCTGCGACTTGGTCATCGCCCGGATCGTGGAACCGACATCACTGCTGGACGCCGGTCGGGTGCTCACCGACCTGGGGCGCCGGCCGGCCAGCTACCCGACGATGAACCGCACCCTGCGTAAGGCGGTGAGGGGCGACTACCGGGCTCGGGTCGCAGCGGCGTGCTTCGCCCGCGCCAGCACGGTCGGGGATCTGACCTTGTGCCTCTACGACGTGACGACGCTGTACTTCGAGGCCGAACACGAGGACGACCTGCGGAAAGTCGGCTACTCCAAGGAACGGCGAGTCGACCCGCAAGTCGTGGTCGGGTTGCTCGTCGACCGCCAGGGCTTCCCGCTGGAGATCGGCTGCT
>NZ_JASNNW010000001.1 GCF_030165005.1 Blastococcus capsensis | reverse complement strand
GGTGCGGTCGCGGACCTCCAGGAAGCGGTACTGGGCGGCCGAGGGGCGGTAGCGGTCCACCGCCGCGGGTGGGCCGAGCAGCGGGCAGCCGCATGCGGTGTCGGGGTGGTCGGGGCAGCCCCGTCGGGCCAGGCGCGCCAGCTCGCCGCGGCCGGTGACGGCCAGCAGCGCCCCGGTGGCATCGGTGATGGCGATGTCCAGGCTGCCGCCGGCCGGTGCCTGCAGGCCGCCGGGGCAGGATGCGTCGAGCTGGGCGAGCAGCTCGCGCAGGTGCGCGGCGGTGATCGGCTCTCCGTCGACCTCGCCGACCGGCGCAGGCGCGCCGGGCGGGGTGCCAGGTGCGGTGAAGGCGGCCGGTCTCGGGGCGCCGGAGGCCAGGAACCGGGCGGGGGTGAGCGCGTCGAGCGGGGCGAGCACGGTCAGGTGCGCGGTCACCGCCGGCCGGTCCTGCCAGGGGCGCAGGATCAGGTCTGCGGCGGCGCCGGCCCGCAGCATCCCGATCGGCCGGTCGTCACCGGCGGCCTTGGCGGCGCGGGCGTGGGCGTCGACCGCGTCCCGGCAGGCCCGGGCCTCCGGATGCGGCATCAAGGCGCGCAGCTCGCTCATCCCGTCCCCGACCGGGCGCACGGTCACATCCGCCCCGCGCCGTCGCTGCTCGCGGCGCCGGTCGGCCGCGGCGGCGTCCCGGGCCACCAGCTCGGCGCGCACCGCCTCGCGCAGCCGGCGCACCGACAGCTCGGCGGCACCGGGCAGCACCGCGGCCTCCATCCCGGCGATCACCGCCGGATCGGTCTCCCGCCCGGTGACGGCCACCTCGGCGGCGATCGCCCGGGCACGGGGCCAGTCCAGCCGCCCCAGGCACAGCTCCGCATAGGTGGCCGGCAGCACGGTGGTCAGCACCTCGGCGTGCTCCAGCAGGGTGACCGCCGCCGCCCTACTGCAGTTCTGCACCAACGCCAGCTCATCGGCCACGAACTCACTGACCCCCGCGGCGCCGACCGCACCCGCGCCCTCCCCACCGGGTAACGGGTCCGGCGGCGCCGGGCGGGCCGCGGCCAGGTCCATCACCAGCTCCGCCCGCAACGCCGCCAACTGCGCCTCGGCCACCACGATCTGCTGGAGCAGCGCCGCCGCCTCACCCGCGCTCCGCCGGGCCGGCAACCACGCCGACAACGGCTCGCCCAACCGCGGCAGCGGATCAGGATCGGCCAGCTCCCACTCCGAAGGCACGCCACCGACCGGCATCACGGTCACCCCGACCGCGAACCCGACACCCGACGACATGCCCCGACCATAGGGACGGGGTCTGACACTTTCCGCGCCCGACGAGGACGCCGGCGTCCGGTCAGATCGACCCCGACACATTCACCGGCCACAACAAGCGGCAGTGGGAGCGACAGCGCGACCTGCCCAATTTCATCTACACGAACGGCACAGAGTGGCGGCTCTGGCGGGACGGCGAACCAGTCGTGGCTCCGGTGCACCTCAGCGGAGGTCCGCTGGAGCGTGCGGGCGCTGCGCTCATCGCCCCCCGCGACACTCCCACGACCACCGGGGCCCGAGTTCGACACTCAGGTGAGGGACTGGCTCGACTGGGTCTGTCGCGACCACGGCGAGGAGATCGACCCGGTCGTGGCGGCGGCGATGGGGCACTACCAGTTCGAGACCCTGCATCCATTCAACGACGGCAACGGCCGCATCGGGCGGTTGTCCGTCGTCCTGCAACTGCTCCAGGCGGGCGTGCTCACTGAACCCAGCCTGACGGTGTCTCCGTGGTTCGAGGCACGCCGAGCCGACTACTACGACCGCCTGTACGCCGTGAGCGCCAACGGTGACTGGAACTCCTGGGTCCACTTCTTCGCGAGCGGGCTCGCAGCAGCCGCGACGTCCACCGCGACACAGCTGGAGGACCTCCTCACCCTCGTGGACTTCTCGCTGGCGCGACCGATCTTCACCGTTCGTCAGGTCGAACGCCGGTTGGGCGTCGGCTACGTGCGCCGAACAAGCTCGTTGCACAGCTCGTAGGGGCCGGAGCGCTGGCCCAGTACGACGAGAGCACCTACGACCGTAGGTTCGCTGCCCCTGACGTCCTCGCCGTGCTGCTCCGTCGACCCGGTGGGTCAGCGGCGGCGGCGCCGCCGCACGATCAGCGAGATGACCAGGACCACCGCGGCCACGCCCGCGGCCGGCGCGGCGTAGCGGGACAGCGCGGCGCCGCCGGCGACCTCGAGCAGGTCGATCGGCTCGGGCTCGGCCGGCTTCGGCTTCGGCGCGCCCGACGACGGCCCACCCGCCGACGGGCCGGTGCCCGGCACGCTGCGCAGCGGGGCGCCCGTGGCGGGCCGGTTCGGCGGGGCGGTGGGGCCCTTCGGCGGCGTGCTCGGCGCCTTCCCGGCGGGTGCGGTGTCGCGGGCAGCGGGAGGCGTGTCGGCGTGCTCCGCCTTGGCCGCGGTCACCTTCGCCGCGGTCTCCTTGGCCGGGGTCTCGGTGGTCGCCGACTCCTTGCCTGCGGCACCCTTGCCGGCCGTCGCCTTCTTGGCCGGCGTGGCCTTGGCTGCGGTCGCCTTCGCCGCGGTCGCCTTCGCCGGGGTCCCGGTGGTCGCCGACTCCTGCCCCGCGGCCGCGGTTCGATCCCGGTCGGCGCCGGAGACCTTGTCCGTGGCCGACGCGGCTGCCTTCTTGGTGGCGGCCGCCGCCTTCTTGACGGTCCTGCCCGTCGTGCTGTCGCCCGCGGCCTGCTCGGCCGACGCGGCGATCTCCTCGACCGCACCCGTGGCCGTCGCCGCCGCCTTCGCCGCCGGGCCGGCCTCCGCCGCGGCGGAGGCCCGGTCGGCGTCGCCCTGCGCGTCGCCCTCGCCGAGCTGGGCGGCGAGCTTGTCGGCGAACTGGCCGAGCAGCTTGTTCCCGACGTCGGTCATCACGCCCCGGCCGAACTGCGCCGGCCGGCCGGTGATGTTCAGGTCCGTGTGGACGTCGACCCGCGTGACCGCCCCCTCGGCCTCGAGCTGCGCGGTCACCGTCGCGGCCGCCGTCCCGTTGCCCCGCTGGTCCTTGCCCCGCGCGTCGATGACCGCCCGGTGCGCCGCCTCGTCCTTCTCGATGAACGACGCCTTGCCCTGGTAGGTCAGGTTGATCGGGCCGAGCTTCACCTTGACCCGGCCGGTGAAGTCGTCGCCGTCGACGGAATCCAGCGCCGCACCGGGCATGCACGGCGCGATCCGCTCGATGTCGAGCAGCACCCGCCAGGCCTCGTCGACGGGCACCGGGACGGTGAACGAGTTCTCCAGCTGCACTGCAGGACCTCCGAGGACGGCGGTGCGGGACGGGCGGTACCGGGTGCGGCCCCGTCCAGGGCACCGCCCCGAGCTTCGTGACGTACTGGAACGGCCCCCGTGCAGGGATCCAGCACGAGCCTGCGAGTGCTGGGGGCACGGGGGTCCTTCGTCAAGCTACAGCCCGGCGGCGGTGCTCACCGCGCGGCGCGTCAGGACCGTGGCCAGGTGCTGCCGGTAGTCGGCCTGCGCGTTGAGGTCGCTGCTGGGTTCGGTGCCCTCGGCGGCGTGCGCGGCAGCCGCCGCGACGGCCTCGGGGGTCGCCTCCGCGCCGGCCAGCGCCTCCTCGACCTGCCGGGCGCGCAACGGCGTCGGGCCCATGTTGGTCAGCCCGATCCGCGCCTCGGCGATCCGCCCGTCCTCGCGGCGGACCGCGGCGGCCACCGCGACGATCGACCAGGCCTGGGCGACCCGGTTGAACTTCGCGTAGTGCATGCCCCAGGACCCGGCGAGCTTGGGCAGCCGGACCTCGACGAGCAGCTCCCCCTCCTGCACCGCCGTCGTCAGGTAGTCGACGAAGAACTCCGACGCCCCGATCGTGCGCCGGCCCTCCGGGCCGGCGATGACGAAGTCGGCGTCCAGGGCCAGCGCCACCGCAGGCAGGTCACCGGCAGGGTCGGCGTGCACCAGCGCGCCGCCGAACGTGCCGCGGTGGCGCACCTGGCGGTCGGCCACCGTCGCGGTCGCCTCGGCGACCAGGGGCGCGTACTGCCGGATCAACGGATCGGCGAGAACGTCGGAGTGCGTGGTCATCGCGCCGACGACGATCGCGTCATCCTCTTCCCGCACGCCCCGCAGCTCCGCGACCCGGCCGAGGTCGACGACGGTCTCCGGCGCGGCCAGCCGCAGCCGCATCACCGGGATCAGCGACTGCCCGCCGGCCAGGACCTTCACGTCCTCGCCCCCCTCGGCGAGGGCCTGCAGCACCTCGTCGACAGTGGTGGGTCGGGCGTACTCGAACGGCGCGGGGATCACCGGGCACCTCCGGTCGTGGACGGGGCGTCCGAGGAGTCGACGGCCTGGGCGTTGGTGCGGGCGCTGGCGCGATCCCCGCCGTCCCCTCCGGCATGGATGGCGCGCCAGACGCGTTCGGGCGTCAGCGGCATGCGGATGTCGCTGACCCCGAGGTGCCGGACGGCGTCCAGGGCGGCGTTCACCACCGCCGGGGTCGAGGCGATGCAGCCGGCCTCGCCCACCCCCTTGGCGCCGATCGGGTTGCCCGGCGCGGTGTGCACGGTGTTGCCCGTGTCGAAGTGCGGCAGGTCGGAGGCCGCCGGCACCAGGTAGTCAACGAAGGTGCCGGTGGTGAGGTTGCCGTCGGCGTCGTAGACGGCCTCCTCGTAGAGCGCCTGCGCGATGCCCTGGGCCAGGCCGCCGTGCACCTGCCCCTCGACGATCAGCGGGTTCACGATCGTGCCGACGTCGTCGACGCAGGCGTACTTGCGGATCTTGACGAACCCGGTCTCGGTGTCGACCTCCATCGCGCACAGGTGCGTGCCGTGCGGGAAGGAGAAGTTCTCCGGGTCGAACGTCGCCTCGGCGTCGATCGATGGCTCGATGCCCTCCGGGTAGTTGTGCGCGGCGAAGATCGCCAGCGCGATCTCCTGGATGCCCAGGGAGGCCCCCGGCGTCCCCCGCACGGAGAACTTCCCGTCCGCGAAGTCGAGGTCGTCCTCGCTCGCCTCGAGCAGGTGGGCGGCGATCCTCCGCGCCTTGGCGATCACCTTGTCCGCCGCCTTGACCACCGCCGACCCGCCGACGACCAGCGACCGGGAGCCGTAGGTGTCCAGCCCACGCGAGGAGATGGCGGTGTCGCCGTGCAGCACCTCGACGTCCTCGAACGGGACGCCGAGGGAGTCGGCGACCAGCTGGCTCCACGCCGTCTCGTGACCCTGGCCGTGCGGCGTCGAGCCGGTCACGACCTCCACCTTGCCGGTGGGCAGCATCCGGATGGAGGCGTGCTCCCAGCCGCCGGCACCGAAGGAGAGCGAGCCGAGCACCCGCGAAGGGGCCAGACCGCACATCTCGGTGAAGGTGGAGATGCCGATGCCCAGCTGGACGGGGTCGTTCGACTCCCGCCGGCGGCGCTGCTCCTCGCGCAGCTCGTCGTAGCCGAGCAGCTCCAGCGCCTGCTGGGTCGCCGTCTCGTAGTCGCCGCTGTCGTACTGCAGCCCGGCGACCGTGGTGAACGGGAACTCCTCGGCCCGGATCCAGTTCTTCCGCCGCAGCTCGAGCGGGTCCATGCCCAGCTCGGCGGCGAGCTCGTCCATGATCCGCTCGATCGCGAACGTCGCCTCCGGGCGGCCGGCACCGCGGTAGGCGTCGGTCGGCACCTTGTTGGTGAAGATGCCGTCGCACTCGAACCGGTAGGCCGGGAACTTGTAGATGCCGTTGAACATGAACGCGCCGAGCACCGGGACACCCGGAGTGACCAGCCGCAGGTAGGCGCCCATGTCGGCCAGCAACCGGACCTTGAGACCCGTGACGTTGCCCTCGCGGTCGGCGGCGATGTCGATGAACTGGATCTGGTCGCGGCCGTGGTGGGCGGTCATCAGTGACTCGCTGCGCGTCTCCGTCCACTTGACCGGCTTGCCGAGCCGGCGGGCGACCAGGAGGCTGAGCACCTCCTCCGGCGTGGGCGTGATCTTGCCGCCGAACCCGCCGCCGACGTCGGGCGCGATGACCCGCAGCTTGTGCTCGGGCACGCCGGTCACCATCGCCAGCATCACGCGCAGGATGTGCGGGATCTGGGTGGCCGACCACATCGTGTAGTTGTCGCCCTGGGGCTGGACGACGACCGAGCGCGGCTCCATGAACGCCGGGATCAGCCGCTGCTGGACGAACCGGCGGCTGACGACGACGTCGGCGTCGGCGAACGCCTGCTCGGTGTCCGCCCCGGTGCCGGCCTCGCCGGCGTCGAAGACGAAGTGGTAGCTGGTGTTGGACTCGAGGTGGTCGTGGACGAGGTCGGCGCCGTCCTGCACCGCCTGCTCCATGTCGAGCACCACGGGCAACGGCTCGTAGTCGACGTCGGCGAGCTCGACCGCGTCCTGGGCGGCGGCCTTGCTGCGCGCGACGATCACCGCGACCGCCTCGCCGACGTGGTTGACCTGGTCGACGGCGATCGACGGGTGACCGGGGTTGACCATGTCCGGCGTCACCGGCCAGGCGCACGGCAGCGAGCCCTGCTCCTCGGCCAGGTCGCGGCCGGTGAGGACGGCGACGACGCCGGGCGCCTCCTGGGCCGCCGAGACGTCGACGTGCGCGATCCGGGCGTGCGCGACCGGGCTGCGGACGACGGCCAGGTGCAGCATGCCCGGCAGCACCATGTTGTCGGTCCAGGTCGTGCGGCCGGTGATCAGCCGGGCGTCCTCCTTGCGGCGGCGCGCCTTGCCGATCTCCTTCTCCGTCCCGGTCCGCTCCTCGACCGCGGTCATGCCTGCCCCACCACGTGCGGAGCGGCGGCGGTGTCCACCTCGGCCGGCGCGACGTGCCCGTTGGCGGATGGGCCGGAGCCATTGCCGCGCATGTCGGCGGCGGCGTGCCGCACGGCCCGGACGATGTTCTGGTAGCCGGTGCAGCGGCAGAGGTTGCCCTCGATGCCTTCGCGCACCTCGTCGTCACTGGGGTCGGGGTTCTCCCCCAGCAGGTCGATCGACGCCATGATCATGCCGGGGGTGCAGTAGCCGCACTGGAGCCCGTGCATCTCGTGGAATGCCTTCTGGACCGGGTGCAGTTCCCCGCCCTGGCCCACCCCCTCGATGGTGGTCACCTCCGCGCCGTCGGCCTGGACGGCGAAGACGGTGCAGCTCTTCACGGCCTCGCCGTCCACGTGCACGGTGCACGCGCCGCAGTTGCTCGTGTCGCAGCCGACGACCGTGCCGACCTTGCCGAGCTGCTCGCGCAGGTAGTGCACCAGCAGGGTCCGGGGCTCGACGTCGTCGTCGTACGACGCCCCGTCCACCCGCACGCTGATCCGGGTCATCAGTCCTCCGCTTCGTTGCAGGGGCCCCTCGTTGCAGGGGAACTGCGCCCACGGCCGACCGTGGACCCGGTGCGGAGTCTGACCCGAAAGGAGTGACTTAGGCCACGCTAACCTCGATGAACCGGCTGCTCAGCGTCGGATCTCGCGGTACAGGCGCGCCTGGCGACGTTGCAATCCCGTTGCAGCGAGATGCTGCGGAGCCGCGCCACGTCCGCGCGGCCAGTGCGCGCTCAGCGTGGTCATGCGGCGGCGGGAACCACGATCAGCACGCAGTGATCACACCCGGACGAGTCCGTCGGTGGCAACGACACCCGTGACCTCGGCGCGGAGCTCCCTGCGCCGCAGGACGGCGGAGATCGCGAGCGGGATCAGTCCGGCGGCCGCCAGCCCGGCGCCGACGGCACTGGGCGCCCGGTAGCCGAGGCCCGCGGCGATGACCAGCCCGCCGACCCAGGCGCCGAGGGCATTCGCCAGGTTGAGGGCCGAGTGGTTGAGCGCGGCCCCGAGCATCTGGGCCTCCCCCGCGGTCTCCATCAACCGCAGCTGCAGCAGGATCGCCAGGGTCGAGCCGCTGACCGAGACCAGGAAGACCCCGACCACCAGGCCGGGCACCCAGGACGCCACCACGGCGACTGCGGCGAGCAGCGCCATCAGCGCAACCAGCGCGCCGATCAACGAGCGGAACAGCGACCAGTCGCCCAGCCGCCCGGCCAGCGCCGTTCCGATGACCCCGCCGATCCCGTAGACCAGCAGGACCACGGGCAGGGCGCCCCGGGAGAGCTCCGCGACATCCGTGACGACCGGGGCGATGTAGCTGTACAGCGCGAACATGCCGCCGAAGCCGACGACGCCGACCGCCAGGGTGAGCAGCACCTGCGGCCGGCGTAGCGCACCCAGCTCGCCGCGGACCGTGGCGTCGGGCCGCCCCGGCGACGACGGGACGACGACCAGCACGGCCGCCACGGTGGCCGCGGCCAGGACGACGACCAGCCAGTACGCCGAGCGCCAGCCGGCCGCCTGCCCCAGCCACGTCGCGGCGGGGACACCGGCGACCAGCGCAACGGCCAGCCCGAGCATCACCGAGCTGACCGCGCGACCACGGAGCCGAGGCGCGACCAGCGAAGCGGCGACCAGCGAGGCCACGCCGAAGTAGGCGCCGTGCGGCAGACCGGCGAGGAACCGGGCACCCAGCAGCGTCGGGTACCCGGGCGCCAGCGCGGTGAGCACGTTGCCGACCAGGAAGGCCCCCATCAGGCCGACCAGCAGCGCACGCCGGGGCAGGCGGGCGCCCATCGCCGCGATCACCGGGGCGCCGACCACGACCCCGAGGGCATAGGCGGAGATGACGTGGCCGGCCGAGGGGATGTCGACTCCCACGCCCTCGGCGATGTCCGGCAGCACCCCCATGGTCACGAACTCGGTGGTGCCGATCGCGAACCCGCCGAGCGCCAGGGCCACGATGGCCACCACGACCCGGGCCGGGCTGAGGGGCGGGACGTCGGTCGTGGGGGGCAGCGCACTCACGGGACTGCCAAGAGCCCGTGGCGGACGGGCATTCCCGCCGACGGTGCGTCACCCGTCCGATCAGCGCGGGCAGGCAGCGTTGCATGCACCGAGATACGCATGAGCGCGGTGATACGGGCCGCGACAACCGCATCCATGCGCATATCGACGGTTCAGCGAGCGGCAACCGACCGGCGGGGTCGGCGGAGCCGGTCACCTGAGGTGGCCGGCGCCTCCGCGCAGCCGCTGCAGGTGCGCGGCGGCCGCCGCCCGGCGCGTCGAGCCCACCGGCAGCGTCTCCAGCAGCGCGTGCCACACCCCGGCGTCCCCCTGCGCACCCGGCAGCTGCGCGTAGCGCAGCAGGTGCTCGGGACGGCGGCCGGAGAGCACGGCGCGGCGCAGCTGCGCGGCGAGCCGGTCGCGTGCCAGCACCACCCCGGGCGCGAACGAGCCGGGCAGGACCGGCCCGCGGTAGCGCTCCAGCGCCGGTCCGACCTCACCGCGCGCGACCAGCCGGCGGACGAGTTCGGCGTCGGTGCCCAGCCGGCCGACCAGCCGGTACGGGCGGGAACCGAGCAGGTCGGCCCCGACCAGCCGGCGCAACCGGGAGAGCTCCGCGCGCACCGTGACCGTCGCAGCCGCGCCGGCGTGGCACTCCGCGGCCAGCTCCGCCGCGGTGCGGCCCCGCCCGGTGGCGCCGGCCTCGGCGAGCAGGAACAGCAGCTCCGAGTGGCGCACCGAGAGCTCCAGCGGGCCGCCGGGCAGGGAGAGCCGGGCCCGGTCGTGCCCCAGCACGTCCAGCCGCGCGAGAGCGCGGGCCGGCGACGCGCCGGCCGGCCGCTCCCGGTGCAGCCAGCGCAGCTCGGCCTCGACGGCGGCGACCGTGGCCCGCACCAGCGTGAGGACGTGCGGGCCGGCCACGGAGTCGCCCCCGGTGACGTCGATCGCACCGAGCAGCGCGCCGGTGACCGGGTCGTGCACCGGCGCGGCCGAGCAGCTCCAGGGCTGCACCTGGCGGCGGAAGTGCTCGCTGCCGTAGACCTGCACCGCGGAGTCGACGGCCAGCGCGGTGCCGGGCGCGTTCGTGCCCGCCACGTCCTCCGACCACCGGGCGCCCTCGACGAAGTTCATCCCCTCGGCGCGGGCGCGCAGCTGCCGGTCACCCTCCACCCACAGCATCCGCCCCCCGGCGTCGGTGACGGCGACGATCATCCGGCCCGCCTCGGCGTCCTGGACCAGCAGCCGGCGGATCACCGGCAGCACCGGGGCCAGCGGGTGCGCCGCGCGGTAGGCGAGCAGATCTGCGTCGAGCAGCTCCACCGGCGGCAGCCCGCCCTCGGGGTCCACCCCGCTGCCCAGGGAGCGGCGCCAGGACTCCACGACCACGCTGCGGACGGCGCCGTCGGCGGGCAGGTCGCTGGTGGTGACCAGGCGCTCGTGCGCCGCGCGCAGCCGTCGGGTGCGCGCGGCGGTGGGCGCGCCGTCCGGCAGCGCCAGCCAGGGGTTGACGGCGGTGGTCACCGGCCGGTCCGCGGAAGGGAGCTCATGTCCCCGCCATCGTGGCCGGTGGCGCGGCTTTCCACCAGAGATCAGCCGGCCGGCACCTCGTCGGCGGCCGGCAGCTGCCACGGCCGGACGACGGTGACCAGCACGACGATCGCCAGGGCCAGCGCGGTGACGACCACCAGGCCGATCGCGACGGCGTCGTTGCCGAGCAGCCCGACGACCGGCGAGACCAGGGCGCCGACGCCGAACTGGATGGCGCCCAGCAGCGCCGCGGCGCTGCCGGCGGCGTCGCCGTGCCGCGAGAGCGCCAGCGCGGGAGCGTTGGGAAGGGCCAGTCCGCAGGCGAACAGCACCGCCCACAGCGCGCCGGTGACGGCGACCAGGCCGCCGGTGCCGGTGCCCGCCAGCGCCACGAGCGCGGCGCCGGCCAGCGCGCCGATCACCGTGCCCGCCACGAGCAGCTGCTGGGGTGACCAGCGGCGGAGCAGCAGCGGGTTGAGCTGGGTGGCCGCGATCAGCCAGAAGGCGCCGGCACCGAACAGCAACCCGAACTGCTGCTCGTCGAGCCCGAACTGGCCCTGGTAGACGAAGGAGGAGCCCGACACGTAGCTGAACAGGCCGGCCATCGTCAGCCCCGCCACCAGGACCAGCCCCACGTAGGTGCGGTCGTGCAGGAGCCGGCCGTAGGTGCGCAGCGTGCCGCGCACGCCGCTGCTCCCCCGCCGCTCCGGCGGAAGGGTCTCCGGCAGCGTCTGCCACCCGACGGCCACCATTGCCGAGCCGTACGCGGCGAGCAGGACGAAGACGCCGCGCCAGTCGGTGAACCGCAGGATCTCCCCACCGATCGTCGGCGCGAGCACCGGCGCGGCGCCGAGCACGAGGAACAACCGGGAGAGCATCGTGGCCGCGGCCCGGCCGACGTACAGGTCGCGCACGACCGCGAGGGCGATCACCGACCCCGCGGCGGCGCCCACCCCCTGCAGCAGGCGCAGCGAGCCGAGGACGGCGATGTTCGGCGCGACCAGCACGAGCAGGGACGCCAGCACGTGCAGCGCGGTGCCGGCCAGCAGCGGCCGCCGGCGGCCGAACGCGTCGGACAGCGGGCCGATGACCAGCTGGCCGAGCGCGAGCCCGATCAGGGTGCCGGTCAGCGTGAGCTGCACCGTGGCCGAGGTGGTCAGCAGGTCGTCGGCGATGCGGGGCAGCGCCGGCAGGTACATGTCGATCGTCAGCGGGCCGAGGGCGACGAAGGCGCCCAGCGTCAGCGCGATCCGTGCGGCCCCGGGACGCGCGACGGCAGCGGCCGGAGCGACCGCGGGCGCGTCGGCGCGGTCGTGGAGGGCGGTCATGTGCTGGTCCTCGTCGAGCTGGGGAAGGAGCGGAACCGGTGGGGACCGCAGTACGGAGGCGACAAGCGCGCAGCCGCCCCGGGCATTCCGGACGACGGCGCCTCAGCGCGGTGGGCGGACCGGCAGGAGTGCCCGCAGGTCGCGGGCGCGCAGCGCACCGGCCCACAACCCGACCCCGTACGCCAGGTCGTCCAGCCGCCGCGCGAGGACGGAACGGACCGGTCCGACCACTGCCCGGTGCGGCCACCAGGCCAGCAGCCCGTCGGCCAGGGCCACGGCGAGCAGCCGGGAACGGGCCCGCCGGGAGACGACCGCCGCCGCGACCGCCACCGGCCAGTGGTGCCGGGTCGCCGACCGGGCCAGCCCCCGGCCCGCCGCCGCCATCCCGCGCACCGCCAGCGCCGCGGCGAGGCCGACCGGGGTCCGCTCCCCCGGCCTGGCCAGCCGGCGCGCCAGGCGGCCGGTGATGACCACGACGACGCCGCACGCGGCCCACCGCCCCCGGCGGCCGCCCGCCAGGAGCAGCGCCCACGCCGCGGCGGCCTCCGGTGCGATGACCAGCGGGGAGACCGCAGCCCCGTGCCGGGTGGCCAGCAGCGCGGCCCCGGTGCCGTAGAACGCGCGCCGGCCCAGCCACCGGGCCGTGCGCGCCGGGTGCTCGTGCGCCACCGCGGCGGCCGGCTCGTACCGCACCCGCCAACCCGCGCCGGCGAGCCGCCAGACGAGGTCGACGTCCTCCGCCACCCGCATGTCCTCGTCGAACCCCGCCCCCAGGGCGGAGCGACGCACCAGCAGCGCCGCGCTGGGCAGGTAGGACAGCCGGGACAGGGGACGGACCGCCGCCGGGGCGGTGCCCATGTCCAGGGCGCCTGCGACGTCCTCGTACGGGCTGGTCCAGCCGCGGGCGGCGCCGGCCAGCGGCACGATCCGCGGGCCGACGGCGGCGAGGCGGGGATCGGCCAGGTGCGGGCGCAGCCGGGCGAGCCAGCCGGGGAGCGGCACGCAGTCGGAGTCGAGGAAGGCGACGAGTCCGGTGCCGGCCGCGGCGAGACCGGCGTTGCGCGCGGCGGCGGGCCCGCGCGCGGTCGCGTGCCGCAGCACCCGGACGCCGTCGGGGGCGGTCACCGGCTCGGCCGAGCCGTCGTCGACCACGACGACCGGCAACGCGGCCGTTCCCGGATCGGCCCGCAGCGCCGCCAGCAGCCGGGCCAGCCCGTCCGGGCGGTCCTTGACCGGGACGACGACGGTGACGTCGCCCGTGCGCGGGTCCGGCGGCAGATCAGGGTGCGCGAGCCCCGCGTCCAGCAGCCGGCCGGCCAGCGCAGCGCTCGTCGCGTCGCGGGCCACGAGCCGCTCCCCGCGCAACAGGCCGGCCGCGCGCGGCGCAAGCCGCAGCAGCCGCAGCGGTGAGCCCCCGAGCAGGGTCGCGCCGGCGTCGCGGCGACGGACGCGCGGGTCCAGCCGGACGGCGAACCCGTCGGGCAGCCGGCCGGCCGGCGCCGCCGGGATCACCTGCCCGCCAGGACCTCGTCGGTGGTCGCAAACGTCACCAGCGGGGCGTACCCGCCCATCACCTGGAGCGCCCTCTCGTGCTCCTCGTCGCCGGCGCCCGCGCAGGCGTCGGTGACCACGCGCACGTGCACGCCGGCGTCCGCGGCCGGCAGCACGGTGGAGATGACGCAGCAGTCGGTGGCCACCCCGGCCACGGTGATCGGTCCCTCGCCGACGAGGCCGGCGAGCTGCGGACCCCACTTGCCGAAGGTGGTGGCGTCCACGACAGGATGCTCGCGCGGGTCCTCGACCAGCTGGTAGCACCGCGCGTCCGGGGGCTGCAGCGCGAAGTCGTACTGCTCGTAGTACTCCTTCCACGCACCGACGGGCTCGGCGGGCGCCAGGAAGCGGGTCCACACCACCCGGTCGCCGAACGCCTCGACCAGCCGGCGGATCCGCGGGCGGACCTCCTCGAACCGCGGCGCCGTCCAGGGCGAGTCCTCGTCGCCGAAGATCTGCTGCAGGTCGACGACGACCAGCCAGCCCTCCTGCTCTGCGGCGCCAGCGCCCATCGGCTCGCTCCCGTGCTCCCGTAGCGGTCGGACCGGTGGCCCCGGTCCCGGCAGACCCTAGCGGCGACGCCCGGCAGACCCGCGCCGTGCGCCTCTGTGATTAGGTGAGCCTTACCTGATCTACCGAGGAGTTCCCATGCTGTTCCGTCCTGCCCTCCGCGGCGCCGCCACCGTCGCGGCCGCCGCCCTCGCCGTCACCGGCTGCGCCTCGGCCGACGAACCCGCCGACTCCAGTGGCGAGACGACCGGGAACTCGTGGTCCTCGGCGTTCCCGGTGACGGTGGAGACCGCCTTCGGCGACGTCACCGTCGAGGAGGAGCCGACCCGGGTCGTGGCGCTCGGCTGGTCCGACGCCGAGACCGCCCTCGCACTCGGCGTCGAGCCGGTCGGCGCCAGCGACTGGCTCGGCGTCGGCGGCGACGACGGCCTCGGCGACTGGGTCGAGCAGGGGTACGACGAGGCGCCGGAGCTCATCGAAACCCTCGAGCCCAGCTACGAGGCGATCGCCGCGTTGGAGCCCGACCTCATCCTCGACACCCGCTCGGCCGGCACCGAGGAGCGCTACGAGCTGCTCAGCGCGATCGCCCCGACCATCGGCCAGCCCGAGGGCGTCGGGCCGTACCAGACGACCTGGCAGCAGCAGCTGGAGATGGTCGGCCAGGCGCTCGGCAAGACCGACGAGGCCGACGAACTGGCCGCCGAGGTCGAGCAGGCCTTCGCCGACGCCGCGGCCGAGCACCCGGAGTTCGACGGCACCGAGGTCGCCGTCGGCGCCTACACCTCCGAGGGCTTCGGCGCCTACGTCAGCGGGGACTCACGGGTCCAGTTCATGGAGCAGCTCGGCTTCGAGAACAAGCAGGCCATCGAGGACCTCGCCACCGAGAACTTCTTCATCCCGGTGAGCGAGGAGCAGCTGGACCTCCTCGACGCCGAGCTGACCGTGGTCTTCCCGATCTTCGTGGAGGCCGCCGAGTTCACCGGCAACCCGCTGTGGCAGGCGCTCCCGTCGGTGCAGGAGGGTCGCGCCGTCGTCCTCGACGACCTCACGGTGCTGAACGCCTTCTCCAGCGCCTCGGCACCCGGACTGCTGTACGCCATCGACCGGACCGTGCCGCAGTTCGCCGACGCGCTCGGCTGATCAGCCGCGCAGCCGCCCGGCCCCGTCGACGTCCCAGGTGCGGACGGCGGCGGCCAGCCGGGCGGTCAGCGCCCCCAGCAGGCCGGCTCCCTCGTCGGCGCTCGCGCCGGCCGGATCGCCGAGCACCCCGTTCGGGCTGACCGCCCGCACCCCGTCGGCCCGCAGCCGCGGCAGCAGCTCCCCGATCGGCGCGGTCTCGCCGGGCACGGCCCGGTCGCGGCGGACCGCACGCGGTTCCACGTGCAACATCAGCGACGTCTCCGTGCGCCCGGCGTGCGCGTCGGCGCCGGAGAACCCGCAGGGGAACCAGGCCACATCACGCCCCTCCGACCGCAGCCGCGGCACCGCCCCACGGAGCGCCTCGAGGTTGCCGCCGTGGCCGTTGACGATCAGCAACCGCCCCGCCCAGCGGCAGGCCGAGCGCCCGTACTCCACGAGCAGGCCGGCCAGCGCCTCCGTGCCGAGCGACACGGTGCCGGGGAAGTCCTCGTGCTCACCGCTGGCCCCGTACGCCAGCGCGGGAGCCAGCACGGCGTCGTCCACCAGCTCCACCGCCGCCTCGGCGGAAGCCGTGGCGATCACGGTGTCGGTGCCGAGCGGCAGGTGCGGACCGTGCTGCTCGACCGCGCCCAGGGGGACGACGAGCAACGGCCGGTCGGGCAGCTCCGGCCACGCGGCGCCGGCCAGGGAGGGCATCGCCGCAGCGTAGTAAGAGGACCGCCTGCCCCCCACCACTCGCAGGCTCGCGGCGGGACCCTGCAGGGGGCCACGGGCAGACTCGGCGGCATGACCCCTGCGACTCCCCCGCGTCGCTGCCCCTGCGGAACCGGCCTCCCCTACGACGAGTGCTGCCGACCCCGGCACGACGGATCGTCCCCGGCGGCGACCGCCGAGCAGCTCATGCGGTCGCGCTACAGCGCCTTCGCCGCCGGCGACGCCGGCTACCTGCTGGCCACCTGGCACTCCACCACCCGGCCACCGTCCGTGGAGCTCGATCCGGCGGTGCGCTGGACGGCACTCGACGTGCTCCGCACCGCCGGGGGCGGCTTGCTCGACCGCGAGGGCACGGTGGAGTTCCGGGCGCACTGGCAGGCGGGCGGGACGTCCGGCGACCAGCACGAGGCCAGCCGGTTCGTCCGGGAGGACGGCGCCTGGCGGTACCTCGACGCGCGGTGAGGTGTGTCGGGAACGTCCGCGACGGGCACCGGACGGCCATGAGCGCAGAGGACACCCGCAAGGTCGCCGAGCTGATCGAGGGGGAACGCTTCGGCTTCCTCACCACCATCGCCCCCGGTGGGAAGCTGACCAGCCGGCCGATGACGCTGCAGGAGGTCGAGTTCGACGGCGACCTGTGGTTCTTCGCCGAGCGCGGCTCGCACCCCGTGACGCACGTGACGGCGACCCCGCAGGTCAACGTGGGCATCGGCTCGGGCGGTACCTGGGTGTCGCTGACCGGTCAGGCCCGCGTGGTCGACGACCTGGCGAAGAAGAAGGAGCTGTGGAACGGCGGCGTCGAGGCGTGGTTCCCGAACGGCGCCGAGGACCCCGACGTCGTGCTGATCAAGGTGGAGGGCGACTCAGCGGAGTACTGGGACAGCCCCGGCGGCCGCCTGGCCACCGCGTTCAGCTTCGTCAAGGCCAAGGCGACCGGCGAGCGGATCGACGCCGGCGACAACGCCAAGGTCGACCTGTAGGCGGCCGGCTCAGCGCAGGTCGAGGCCGGCCAGCGGGGACTCGTCGCAGGCCTTCGCAGGCGGCAGTGCCGGCATGCCCAGCAGCGTGGGCTGCCCGCGCACCGGGCCGGTGTGCGAGTGGTCGACGTGGCTGCGCGGGGCGATCAGCTCGAGGTCGCGGGCGGCGAGCGCCGTCTCCCCGTAGCCCTGCACGCACTCGGGGTCCGGACCGTCCAGCGGCAGGCCGGTGAAGAACTTCGCCGCCATGCACCCGCCCCGGCAGGCGTCGAAGTGCGCGCACTTCGTGCAGGCGCCGCCGGTCTGCGGGCTGCGCAGGTCGGCGAACAGCTCCGAGGACTGCCACACCCGCTGGAAACCGCCCTCGTCGCGCACGTTGCCGGCCAGGAAGTTCTCGTGGATGGCGAACGGGCAGGCGTAGACGTCGCCCACCGGGTCGATCAGGCAGACCACCCGCCCGGCGCCGCACAGGTTCAGCCCCGGCAGCGCCTCGCCGAACGCCGAGAGGTGGAAGAAGGAGTCGCCGGTGAGGACGTCGTCCCCGTTGGCGAGCAGCCAGGTGTAGAGCTCGCGCTGCTGGGCCTGCGTCGGGTGCAGCTGGTCCCAGACGTCGGCCCCGCGGCCGGACGGGCGCAGCCGGGTGATGCGCAGCTGGGCGCCGAAGGAGTCGGTGAGCGCCTTGAACTGGTCCAGCTGGCCGGCGTTCTCCCGGGTGACGACGACGGAGACCTTGAAGTCCTCCATCCCGGCCTCGGCCAGGTTCTCCAGCGCGCGGGTAGCGGTGGCGAACGAGCCGGCGCCACGGACCCGGTCGTTGACCTCCGCGGTGGCGCCGTCCAGGGAGATCTGCACGTCGACGTAGTCGGTGGCCGCCAGCTGCGCCGCCCGCCTCTTGTCCAGCTTCACGCCGTTGGTGGAGAACTTGACGCCGACGTCGTGGCCGATGGCGTAGTCGAGCAGGTGCCAGAAGTCCGGCCGGACGGTGGGCTCGCCGCCGCCGACGTTGACGTAGAAGACCTGCATCCGCTGCAGCTCGTCGATCACCGCCTCCGCCTCGGCGGTGGAGAGCTCCCGCGGGTCGCGCCGTCCCGAGGAGGACAGGCAGTGCACGCACGCCAGGTTGCAGGCGTAGGTGAGCTCCCAGGTGAGGCAGATCGGGGCGTCCAGGCCGTACTCGAACTGGTCGATCAGCCGGCCGCCGGTGGGACGGGCGGGTCGCTCGGGCAGGACTGCTGTCACGGGGTGTCCCGCCTTTCGATCATCTGCGAGCGGGCGAGGTCGGCCAGCGCCTTCACGTAGGCACCGCGCTGGGCGTCGGGGACGCCGCAGGCGGTCAGCGTCGCCTCCGCGCTGGGGTGCTCGCCCAGCGCCTCGACGACGGCGACCAGCGTCTTCGACTTGAGGAAGGACAGCTTCCGGTTGCCGAAGTGGTAGACGAGCGCGCCGAACGGCTCCGGGCGCAGCGCGACGGAACGGGCCCGCCGCCAGCGGAGCTCGGCGTCGAACGCGGGTGCCGCCTGGACGGCCGGACCGGCTCCGTTCGTCGACGGCACGGCGTCGATCAGTACACCCCGCACATGCCGTCGATCGAGACCTCCTCGACGAGCGACTCCTCGACGAGTGCCTCGTCGGTGGCGGGCGCCTCGGGGGCGACCGGGAGGACGGCGCTGTCGGTCTGGGTGGGCTCGGGCATGAAGGCCTCCGTGAACGCGGTCACATGGACCAGCCGGACGTTAGTGACACCGGGTGTCAGGAGCAACACCGGGTCCGGGCGAGTCGGAAGGCACGGGCCGCCGGGCAGAATGCGCCCGTGACCGAGACGAGGACGGCGCCGGCCGCCGGTCCGCCCGGACGGGCCCGGGTGGAGCGGGCGGCGCTCGACCTGTTCCGGACCCGCGGGTTCGTGAACGTCACCAGCGACGAGGTCGCCGACTCCGCGGGCATCAGCCGGCGGACGTTCTTCCGCTACTTCCCCACCAAGGCCGATGCCGTCTGGGGCGACTTCACCACGCACGTCGCCCGGCTCGAGGAGCTGCTCTCCGCCGCCGACCCCGCCCAGCCGGTGCTGACCTCGGTGTGCGCCGCCTACGTGGACGTCAACGACTACCCCGACGGCGAGCTGCCGCTCCTGCGCGAGCGCATGCGGCTGATCCTCACCGAGCCGGCGCTCCTGGCACACAGCCAGGTGCGCTTCGCCGAGATCGACCGGGTGGTCGCCGAGCACGTCGCGGCCCGGACCGGCGGCTCCCCCACCGGCCTGCTGCCCCGGCTCGTCGCCGCCGGCACGCGCGCCGCTGCCACGACCGCGTTCGAGACCTGGCTGGGCGAGGAGGGCACACCGCTCACCGAGCACCTGCACCTGGCGTTCGCCGAGCTGTCCGGGGGGTTTCCCAGCCTGCGGCGCTGACCCGTCCGGGTGCTCGCGCGACGCTCTTGTGGCGGAGGTCTCCATCCGGACCGCTAGCCTGGCACTGAGTGCCACCGGTCGTCGGGACCGGTCCAGCGCCCGGGAACGCCCGGGCCATCGAGGAGGTCCGCATGGCCAACGCGTGGTTCGAGTCCGTCGCCGAGGCCCAGCGCCGGGCCAAGAAGCGGCTGCCCAAGGGCGTCTACGGGGCGCTGGTCGCCGGCTCCGAGCGGGGCCTGACCCTGGAGGACAACCTCGCCGCCTTCGCGGAGGTCGGCTTCTCCCCGCACACCGCCGGCCTGGCCAACGAGCGGAACATGGCCGTGACCGTCATGGGCCAGCCGATGTCCATGCCGATCCTGATCAGCCCGACCGGAGTGCAGGCGGTCCACCCCGACGGCGAGGTCGCCGTCGCCCGCGCGGCCGCCGCCCGCGGCGTGGCGATGGGGCTGTCGTCGTTCGCCAGCAAGCCCGTCGAGGAGGTCGTCGCGGCCAACCCGCAGACGTTCTTCCAGATGTACTGGGTCGGCACCCGCGAGGAGATGCTCGGCCGCATGGAGCGGGCGAAGCGGGCCGGCGCCGTCGGCCTGATCGCCACGCTCGACTGGTCGTTCGCCTACGGCCGCGACTGGGGCAGCCCGTTCATCCCGGAGAAGATCGACTTCCAGGCCGCCCGGAAGTACGCGCCGCAGGTGCTGGTCAAGCCCCGCTGGCTGCTGGACTTCGCGCGGACCGGTCAGATCCCCGACCTCACCGTGCCCAACATGGTGGCCGCACCGGGCGACCCGGCGCCCACGTTCTTCGGCGCCTACGGCATGTGGATGCAGTCGCCCATGCCCACCTGGGAGGACGTCGCCTGGCTGCGCGCGCAGTGGGACGGACCGTTCCTGCTCAAGGGCGTCATGCGGGTCGACGACGCCAAGCGCGCCGTCGACGCGGGCGCCACCGCGATCTCGGTGTCCAACCACGGCGGGAACAACCTCGACGGCACGCCCGCCTCGATCCGCGCCCTGCCGGCGGTCGCCGACGCGGTGGGCGACCAGATCGAGGTGCTGCTGGACGGCGGCGTCCGCCGGGGCGGCGACGTCGCCAAGGCCCTCGCCCTGGGCGCCAAGGCCGTGCTGATCGGCCGGGCCTACCTGTGGGGCCTCGCGGCCAACGGCCAGGCCGGCGTGGAGAACGTGCTGGACCTGCTCCGCGACGGGCTGGGCTCGGCCATGGTGGGCCTCGGCCGCCCGGACGTCGCCGACCTGTGCCGCGACGACCTCGTCGTCCCCCCGGGTTTCGAGCGGGCCCTCGGGGACACCGCCGTGGAGAACGCGCTCCTCGCCACCTCCCCCGCCCGGCGGCGCCGCGAGGCCTGACCCCGCGGGCAGGGCCCGAGGATCACCACTGACTCGTCTCCGGGCCAGCCGGAGAGGCCCGTTCCGTCCCCGGTGCACCCGTCCGGGTGCACCGGATCGGGCCGCGGCGGGGATCGGCCGCCCGCACCCGGGCGGACCGGACGATGCGGTCGGGGCGGATCCGCACGGCCGTGGCCGGGCCCAGCCAGCGGCGCAGCGTGCCGCCCGCGTCCTCGACCCGGACCGCCGTGCCGTCCGCGCGGCGCACCACCAGGTCCGCGGTCAGCTCCGCCTCCCCCTCGCCCAGCACCTCGTCCAGCCGGCACCACCGGCCGTCGACCAGCACCTCCGGCTGCGGCACCAGCGTGCCGGCCAGCCGCCGCCCGGCCCGGCCGCGGCGGTCCACCAGCGGCCCGCGGCGCAGGGCCGGCGTGCGGCTGCCGGTGGCCAGCCGGGCCACCGCCGGTACCCGGCGGACCGCGGCCAGCACGGCCCGGCGGGCGACGGCACCACTGCGCCCACCGCCGGTCATGAGCGCGCCCAGTAGCAGCGCCACCCGGATCAGCGCCCGCGCGTGCGGCTCCCGCTCGGCCTGGTAGGTGTCCAGCAGCTCGTCGGGCACCTCCCCGCGGAGGACGGCGGCCAGCTTCCAGACCAGCTGGTGCACGTCGCGCAGTCCGAGCCCCAGCCCCTGACCGACGAACGGCGGTGTGAGGTGCGCCGCGTCCCCGGCCAACAGCACCCGCCCGTCCCGCCACCGGTCGGCCACCTCCGCCCGGAACGTGTACTCCACGGTCCGCACGACCTCGACGTCGGCCGCGCGCGCGACCGGCGCCAGCAGCGACACCAGCCGCTCCGGGTCGGCCGGCTCCCCCGGCGCCAGCCGGAACTCCCAGCGGTACCGGTCGCCGGTCACCGGCATGAACGTCGCCGCACGGCGGGGATCGCAGACCTGGTGCACCCCCGGCCAGACCGGCAGCGGCTCCGGTGACCGGGCGTCCACGACCAGCCAGCGGTCCGCCGGGCCGAGCACGCGCATGCGGGCCCCGATCAGCTCCCGGACGGTGCTGTTGGCGCCGTCGCAACCGAGCACGGCGGCCGCGCGGACGGACCGGTCCGCACCGGAGCCCCGGTCGACGGCCGCGACGGCCACCCCGTCCCGGTCCTGCTCCAGCCCGGTCACCTCGACGCCCCGGTGCAGCGCGATGCCCGGCGTGGCCGCCACCGCGCCGGCGAGCACGTCCTCCAGGTCGGGCTGGTGCACGAACGAGCCCTGCGGCCAGCCGTTCGTGCCGGCGCCGGGCGCCCGCCGGAACTCGGCCAGTACCCGGTGAGCACCGTCGAGGAGCCGGAGACCCGCCATCGGGCGGCACATTTCCGCCAGCCCTTCGGCGACACCGGCGGCCTGCAGCACCCGGAAGACCTCGTCGTCCAGGTGCACCGCCCGCGGCAGGCCGTAGGGCACCAGGTGCCGCTCGAACACGACGACCCGCAACCCCCGCCCGGCGAGCAGCAGCGCCGCGGTCAGCCCCACCGGGCCGGCGCCCACCACGACCACCGGCTCGTCGGACATGCGCGGAGTCTCCACGACGCGGCCGCGCCGCCGTGCAGCACGTTGCAGCCGGCCCGGCCCTCCCTTGACGTGCCCGCCCTGGCTCCGCAGGCTGTGCCGCGGTGCACACGCCGCAGCGGCGTGTGGCTCGAGCACCCGCGGGCACGCGGGCCGACGGAAGGAACATCCCGGGTGAAGACCAAGGGCGCGATCCTGTGGGGCGTGGGCGAGGACTGGTCGGTCGAGGAGATCGAGCTGGGTGATCCGCGGGAGGGCGAGGTCCAGGTGCAGCTCGCCGCCTCGGGGCTGTGCCACAGCGACGAGCACCTGGTCACCGGCGGGACCCCGGTCGCCTCCTACCCGGTGATCGGCGGCCACGAGGGCGCCGGGATCGTCACCAAGGTGGGGCCGGGGGTGACCGGGCTCAAGGAGGGCGACCACGTCGTCACCGCGTTCATCCCCGCGTGCGGGGTCTGCCCGCCGTGCTCGCGCGGGCAGCAGAACCTGTGCGACCTCGGCGCGAACCTGCTGGCGGGCACGTCGATCTCCGACGGCACCTACCGGGTGCAGGCCCGCGGCAAGGACGTCATCCCGATGTGCCTGCTCGGCACGTTCTCCCCGTACATGACCGTGCACCAGGCATCGGTGGTCAAGATCGAGCCGGACATCCCGCTGGACATCGCCGCGCTCGTCGGCTGCGGCGTCACCACCGGCTGGGGCTCGGCCACGAAGGTCGCCGACGTCCGCCCCGGCGAGAACGTCGTGGTCATGGGCGTCGGCGGTGTCGGCATGAACGCCGTGCAGGGCGCGGCCGCGGCCGGCGCCAAGCGGGTCATGGTCATCGAGCCGGTGGCCCAGAAGCGCGAGTGGGCCATGGACATGGGCGCCACGCACACCTTCGCCGACATCGAGGAGGCGACCCCGGCGATCAACGAGCTCACCTGGGGCCGCATGGCGGAGAAGACGATCATCACCGTCGGCGACATCCAGGGCGAGGACGTCGCCGCCGCGCTCAGCGTCACCGGCAAGGGCGGTCGCGCCGTCGTCACCGGCATGGGCAACGCGCTGAACATCGACGTCAAGCTCAGCCTCTTCGAGCTGACCCTGCTGCAGAAGGACCTCCAGGGCGCCATCTTCGGCGGTCTGGCCCCGCGCAACGCCATCCCCGAGCTGCTCTCGCTCTACCAGGAGGGGCAGCTGAAGCTCGACGAGCTGGTGACCACCCGGTACTCCCTGGAGGAGATCAACCAGGGCTACCAGGACATGCGCGACGGCAAGAACATCCGCGGGATGATCGTCTACACCGACGCGGATCGCTGACAGCACCGTCGTCCTCCGGACGGCACCGCAGCCGGGAGCCGTCCCCGAGGTGCGTGGAGCTGTTGCCCACCCACCTCGGGGAGGCCTCCGGCCCCCCGCTCGGCGGGCGACATCCAGCTCAGGGAAGCCCCGTCACGCCAGCAGCCTGGTGAGCGCCGGGCCCAGAGCGGTCAGCGACCGCACGGGGGCCACCGATCCGCCCCCACGGGCGGCCAGCGACCGGGACGCCGCCAGCGCCTCGGCCTCGGCGGCGCCGTCGGGCAGCGGGCACAGCACGTCGAGCCGGTCGATGCCGGCCAGCGCCGAGCCCGCGGGGCCGCCGGTGGTCGCCAGGCAGTCCGACAGCAGGACGACGACCCGCTCGTCGGCGTGCGCCGCCGTCCGCAGCTGGGCCGCGGCCGCCCGGAGCGCCGCCGCCAGGTCGGTCGTGCCGTGGCCGCGCAGGCCCACCAGCGCCAGCACCAGGTCCTCCGGTGACCGGTGCCGGCCGTGCTGCTGCAGCACCTCCACCCGGTCGGCGAAGGCGAGCACGCTGGTCTGCAGCCGCTCCCCCGCCGCCAGGACCACCCCGGCCGCGGCCACCGCCGCGATCGCCACGCCCAGCCCGCCCATCGACCCCGACCGGTCCACGACGAGGCAGACCGCCCGGCGGGAACCGGTCCAGCGCCGGGTCACCACGTCCTCGGGCAGCGGCGGCCACGGCCCGGTCCAGCGGTCCAGCGTCCGGTCGAGGTCCAGCTCGCCGTCCCCGCCGCGGGCCGCGGCCAGCCGCCGGGTGCCCCGCGCGCGTGCGCTGCCCACCCTGCCGACCTGCACGAACACCCGCGCCGCCAGGCGACGAGCGGCCGCGCGCAGCTCCCGGTCGGTGGCCAGCGCCAGGTCGGCCAGCAGGGCCGCCGCCGCGTCCGGATCCGCGCCCATCAGCGCGGCGAACGCCTCCTCGTCGAGCTCGCCGACCTCGGGACTGACCTCGTCGAAGGAGGCGTGCCGCAGCTGCAGCTCCCGGCGGGCGGTCTGCCGCGGGCCGCGCCGGCCAGGCCGCTCGCGCCGCTGCGCACCGGCATCAGGGCCTGCCGCCTCAGGCGGCAGGCCCCCCGCTTTTCCCGGGCCGTCCCCGGAGGGCGCCGGAGGTGCGTCGGGCGGTCCGTCGGCCGGTGGCCCGGCGTCGGCCGGCCACACCTGGTCGAGGATCTCGTCCAGGACGCTCTCCGCGGTGCGCTCGACGCCCTCGGTCACCCGGATCCGCCCCGACAGAGCGGCGTGCAGGGCGTCCCGCGCCGCGGCCCGTGCGCCGTCGTCGTCCAGTCCCGCCATGCCGCGCAGCCGCACGAGTCCGCCGAGCAGGAGCACGAGGTCGATGGCGCCGCGCACCGACGACCCGGTGCGCAGGTCACGGTGGTCGCGGGTGGCCCGCACGAGCCGGACCGCCAGCGTCACGGGACGAGGCTCGGCCCCGGTCACCGCCGCGACGATCTCCTGCTCGGCGGCCTCGTCCTGGTAGCCGAGCACCACCCGGCACATCCGGTCGGCGATCGCCTGCCCGACCCGTGCGGTGCCGATCGCGTCGAACGGGTTCATCGCGGCGATCAGGCGGAACCCCGCCGTCGCCCGCACGGTGCCGAGGCGGGGAACGGCGATCTCGCCCTCGGTGAGCACCGTGATGAGGACGTTCAGCGTCTCCTCGGGGATGCGGTTGAGCTCCTCGAGGTAGAGCAGCCCGGAGCCGCGCATCGCGGTGAGCAGCGGCCCGTCGGTGAAGCTGCCAGGGACGTAGCCCTCGGCCATGACCGCGGCCGGGTCGTAGGAGCCCACCAGCCGGGCGGGGGTCAGCTCCGCGTTGCCCTCGACGAAGACGACGTCGTGCCCGGTCTCGTCGGCGACGGCACGCAGCAGAGTGGACTTGCCGGTGCCCGGGGGCCCTTCCAGGACCACGTGCCGGTTCGTCTCGAGCGCGACGGTGAGCACCTCCCGCTCGCGCTGCAGCCCGATCACCGGGCCGGGGGCCGTCGGGTCCACGCGCACGGGGTTCCTCTCGTCGCAGGTGTCGCGCGCAGTCTGCCCTGCCCGGCCCGGCCGGCTGCGGGGCCACCGGGCGGTGCGTCCGGCCGGGAGCGACCCCGGCCGGACGCTCGTCCTGCGCCCGACGGACGCGGATCAGGCGCCGCCCATCATCTCCATGAGGTCGATCGCGTCGGAGGGGGCGGAGATGTCCTCCTCCTCGCCGAACCGGCTGAAGGTGACGGTGCCGGAGGAGTCGCCCTCGTTGGTGATCCGGACGGGGTACGACGGCTCGTCGTTGGCGACGAACAGCTTGCTGCCGTCCTCCTGCTCGACGACGACGACCTCCTGGCCGTCGACCTCGTCCTCGGTGACCTCCTCCTGGACCTGGCTCTCCGGGTCGCGGAACTGCTCCACGAACCCGTCGAGGGAGAAGTCGTCGAACTCGGCCATGGCCTCGCCCGGGACGACCAACCACTGGCCATCGAACCCGGCGGCCATCTCCTCCGGCATGCCGAAGGAAGCCCAGAAGTCCGGCGGCGCCTGCAGGTACACCGAGCCGTCGAGGCCCAGCAGCTGGAGCTCGACGCCCTCGGTGGTGATGGAGCCGATCAGGTCCTCCCCCTGCACGTGCAGGTCGACCTCGGCCTCCTCGCCGCCCGACGTCACCTCGCCCGAGACGTGGAAGGAGCCGGCCTCCTCCAGGGCGTCGGCAGCGGCAGCGGCGACCTCGGGGCCGGTCTTGCCGTCGAGCGGGCCGCTGCTGCCGCAGGCGGTAAGGAGGAGTGCCGCGGCCGCGGCCACGGTGAGCTGGGGGATGCGCATGGAGTTCCTCCGGAGGGCTGGATCCCGGAACCCGCACGTCCGGCCGGGGAGATCGTGCGGGTCGGCTGGCCGAACGACCAGCAGCCGGTATCGCCCGGCGTGTCGGTGCCGTCAGGGCCCCGGCGCGGGCGGCGTCCGGCGGCACGACCGAGCGCAGGACGGCGTCGGCACCGCTGGACCGCGCATCGGCACCGGCCGGGTCAGCCGCCGAGGTCGTCCAGGTCCACCGGGCTCGCCGGCGCGGTGATCGCCGCCTCGGTGCCGAAGTCGCGGAACTCGACGGTGGCCGGGGCCTCGCCCTCGTCCTCGATCAGCAGCGGGTACGGGTTCTCCTCGTCGTCGGCGACGGTGAGCGTGCTGCCGTCCTCCTGGGTGACGACGACGACCGGCTCACCGTCGAGCTCGTCGGTGGTGACCTCGCCGGTGATCTGGTCGCCACCGGAGGCCCGCAGCTCGTCGACCAGGCCGGACAACGTCAGAGCGGTGAAGGAGCTCGCCGCCTCGGCCGGCATGAGCACCCACTGCGCCTCGAGCTGCCCGGTGAACTCCGCCGGCATCCCGAACGACGCCCAGAAGCCTGCCGGCGCCATCAGGTAGGCGCTGCCGTCGACGTAGATCAGCTCCACGGTCACGCCGTCCATGACGATCGAGCCCTGGGCGTCGTCGCCCTGCAGCTGCAGGTCGAGCTCCTGGGTGGAGCCGGCCTCCTCGATCGAACCGACGACGTGCGCGGCCCCGGCCCCCTCCAGGGCGGTGAACGCGGCATCGACGATCTCGGACGCCTCCATCTCGGCCAGCGAGCTACCGCTCTCCTCGCCGGCGGAGCTGGCCGCCGCCTCGGAGCCGGACTCCTCGGAACCGCCGCAGCCGGCGAGCAGCAGACCCGCTGTCCCCATCACGGCGAGACGCCGAATGCGCATGTGTCCCCTCGTCATCCGCGAGAGCCCCGTGGCCCCGCCCGGAACCATGGTGCAGGCCGGCCGGTGGCTCAGCGCGCACCGGGTACGGCATGCGGATCGTGGCCCGTCCAGCTGTGGCACACCGTGCTCCGATCGCAGCGTCCCCCGAGGGGGGCGGGAACACCACCGGTTCCGGCGCGCGGGTTCACCGCCGGAGCCTGCCGAGGGGACGGGCGGCACCGGCCGCCGTGGCGTCCAGCGGCAGGGCGCTGCGCAGGACGGCGGGGCCCAGCCGGAGCACGCCGTCGGAGAGCGCCGCGCAGCGGACCCCGCCCCGCCCGCGGAGCCCTCGATGGGCGCCCGGCGCGAGCACCGCGTCCATCCACGCGCATGGATTGGCCGGTCGCCCGCCCCGCAGCAGGACCGGCCCGGCGCCGGAGTCGAGGACGAACTCCTGCCCGCGCAGCGCCTCCACCTCGGCCCCGCGCAGCACCACGTTCCGCCGGGCGAGCAGCGGGTCGGACGGCGCGGTCCCCAGCTCCGTCGCGAGCGACTCCAGCGACTCCACCGCCAGCACCGTCACCTGGGCGTCGCGGTGCGCCGGCCTCCCGGCGTAGCGGTCGCCCACGATGCCGACCCCCGCCCGGATCTCCAGCCGGTCCCGCCGATCGGCCGCCTGGTCCGGCACCGTCGCCCCGGGGCGGCCGGCGTAGCGGTGCGCCGGGGAGGCCAGCAGCCCGACGATCTCGACGTCGTACACGTACGGCAGCTCCGAGTTGATCATCGGCAGGTGGCTGCCCGCCACGCCGACGGGGACAGCCGTTCGACGATGATCACCAAGGAGGGGTCCTCAGCGGTCGGCCGTGCGATGGATGGGGCCGTCGACGGCGGCCAGGCGCCGGCCGGTGCCGCCCCACCGGCCCTGGACGATCTCCGCCGCGATCGAGACCGCCGTCTCCTCCGGCGTGCGCGCCCCCAGGTCCAGCCCGATCGGCGAGGAGAGCCGGCCGAACTCCTCTTCCGTGAGCCCCGCCTCGCGCAGCCGGTCCAGGCGCTCGTCGTGCGTGCGGCGGGAGCCCATCGCACCCACGTAGGCGACCGGCGCCCGCAGCGCGATCTCCAGCAGCGGGACGTCGAACTTCGGGTCGTGGGTGAGCACGCACAGCACGGTGCGCTCGTCGATCCGCCCGCCGTCGAGCTCGGCCCGCAGGTAGCGGTGCGGCCACTCGACCACCACCTCGTGCGCCTCGGGGAACCGCTTCGGGGTCGCGAACACCGGGCGCGCGTCGCAGACGGTCACCCGGTAGCCCAGGAACGCCCCCACCCGGGCGACCGCGGCGGCGAAGTCGATCGCACCGAACACGACCATCCGCGCCGCCGGGGCGAAGGAGTTCACGAAGACGGTCAGGTCGTCGCCCCGCCGCTCCCCGTCGTGGCCCACGTGCAGCAGGGCGGTGCGGCCGGCGGCGAGCATGCCGCGGGCGTCGTCGGCGACGGCGTCGTCCAGGCGCTGCGAGCCGAGCGTCCCCGACGCACGGTCGGGCCACAGGACCAGCCGCCGGCCCAGCCGGTCGTCGGGCCCGCCCACCACGGTGACGACGGCGACCGGCTCGTGCCGGCCCACCGACGCAGCGACCTCACCGAGCTCCGGGAACGACTCGCGCGAGACCGACTCCACGAACACGTCGAGGATGCCGCCACAGGTCAGCCCGACGGCGAGGGCGTCGTCGTCGCTGACGCCGTAGCGCCGCAGCGTGGGCTCGCCGGTCTCGACGACGTCCTTGGCCTCCTCGTAGACCGCGCCCTCCACGCAGCCGCCGGAGACGCTGCCCACCGCGGTGCCGTCCGGACCGACCAGCATCGAGGCACCCGCAGGGCGGGGCGCCGAGCGCCAGGTCCCCACCACCGTGCCCATGCCGACGGTCTCCCCCGCCTGCCACCAGCCGACCAGATCCTCGAGCACGTCACGCATCGTCAGGATCCTTCCGTCGGCACGGCGGCCTCCCTGCAGGGGCCCGGCGCGAGCATGCGAGCGGTGGGTGGCAGGGGGGGCCTTCGAGGGGTCCTTCAGGCACGCGAGATCACTCCAGACAGCTCCTCGAAGGCGGCCATGCTGTGCCCGGCGACGAAGTGGTCCACCGACGGCAGCGCCGCCTGCATCCCGCCGGTGAGCGGCTCGTAGCCGCTCCGGCCCTTGTGCGGGTTCACCCAGACGACGGCGTGCGCCAGCCGGCGCAGCCGCGCCATCTGCGCGGCCAGCAGGTCGGTGCCGCCGCGCTCCCAGCCGTCGCTGCAGACGACGACCACCGCGCCCCGCGCCGTGCCGCGCTGCCCCCACCGGTCGAGGAAGGCCTTGAGCACCTCACCGAGCCGGGTGCCGCCGGACCAGTCCGGGATCGCCTGGCCCCCGGCGGCCAGCGCCCGGTCGGGGTCGCGCAGCCGCAGCTCGCGGGTGACGCGGGTCAGCCGGGTGCCGATGGTGAACACCTCGGTCGACACCGGACGCGCCCGCACCGCGGCGTGCGCGAACCGCAGCAGCGCATCGGCGTAGGGCGTCATCGACCCCGAGACGTCGATCAGCAGCACCACCCGCCGGGGCCGGGGGCGCGCCCGGCGGTGCAGCAGCCGGCTCACCTCGCCGCCGTCCCGCAGCGCGCGCCGCACCGTGCGGCCCGGGTGGATCGCGCCGTGGACGGCCGGCCGCCGGCGCCGGGCCGGGCGCATCGGCGACGCCGGCACGAGCAGCGCGAACAGCTGTCGCAGGTGCGCACGCTCGGCGTCGGTCAGCCCGGCGACGTCCCGGTGGCGCAGCACCTCGTCGGCGCTGGCCTGCGCCGCCAGGTCGGGGGCGTCGCCGTCGTCGTCGCCCTCGCCGGTCCCGGCATCCAGCGGCGCGCTCGCGGCCAGCCGGACCTCCGGCTGCGCGGCGGTGCGGGGTATCCGGGCGCGCTGCCCGGAGAACCACGCCAGGAACGCGACGTCGTAGCGGTCCAGGTCGTCCGGCCCGGCGCAGAGGGTCAGCCGGCCCGCCCAGTAGACCGCCGCCGGGTCCAGCACGTCGAGGTGCCCGAGGGCGGAGAGCATCGCCGACACCCGGTCGGGAGAGGCGCCGACGCCGGCGTGCCGGAGCGTGCGCGCGAAGCCCAGCACGGTGTCGACGACGTCCCTCCCTGGCACCCGGGCATAGGAGGCTTTACCTACGTCCGGACCCCCGTTGTGGGGGGTAAAGCTTCCTATGCCTGGGGCGGTGCCGGGGTCAGCCACCGAAAAGCGCCTCCGGTCGCAGCGAGCGCACCCGCTCGGTGTCCTCCCGGTACTTGAGCACCGCGCCCAGCGTGCGCGCCGCGAGGTCCGGGTCGAGCTCGCGGGCGCCCAGGGTGTGCAGCGCCGTCGCCCAGTCCATGGATTCGGCGACCCCGGGCGGCTTGAGCAGGTCGAGGGTGCGCAGCGTCGCGGTCGCCCGGGCCACCTGGTGCGCGAGCTGCTCGGTGACCTCGGGCAGCCGGCGGCGCAGGATCGCCACCTCGCGGTCGAAGTCCGGGTGGGCCAGCCAGTGGTAGAGGCAGCGGCGCTTGAGCGCGTCGTGCACCTCGCGGGTGCGGTTGGAGGTGAGCACCACCAGCGGCGGCGTCCGGGCCCGCACCGTGCCGAGCTCGGGGATGGAGATGGTGAAGTCGCTCAGCACCTCCAGCAGGAACGCCTCGAACTCGTCGTCGGCGCGGTCGACCTCGTCGATCAGCAGCACGCTCGGGGAATCCTCCAGCGCCTGCAGCAGCGGCCGGGCCAGCAGGAACCGGCGGTCGTAGAGGGAGGCCTCCAGCCGCGCGGGGTCGTCGGCGGCGTGCGCGGCCTCCGCGGCGCGCAGGTGCAGCAGCTGGCGGCCGAAGTCCCAGTCGTAGAGCGCCTGGCTGGCCTCCAGCCCCTCGTAGCACTGCAGCCGGTAGATCGGCCGGCCGGTGAGCTGCGCCAGCGCCTGGGCCAGCGCCGTCTTCCCGACGCCGGCCTCGCCCTCCAGGAACAGCGGTCGGTGCATGACCAGGGCCAGGTAGGCGGCGGTGGCCAGGCCCTCGTCGGGCAGGTACCCGGTCGCGTCGAGCGCGGCGGCCAGCTCGCCAGGGCTGCCGGGGACCGTGGGCTCGCTCACACCGCGAGCATCCCACCTGCAGGCTTCCCCCCGCGCCCGCCCCCGCGCCGCCGGACGCGTCGGGCACGATGGCCGCATGCCGAAGCCGGATGCCGCCCCGACCGACGAGCTCGCCCTCGGCGACGACCTGCGGGCGTTCGTCGACGCCTCCCCGTCCCCCGCGCACGCGGTCGCCGAGCTGGTCCGGCGGCTCACCGCGGCCGGATTCACCGAGCTGGCCGAGGGCGACGCCTGGGCGCCGTCCCCCGGTGGGCGGCACTTCGTGGTCCGGCACGGCAGCCTGGTCGCCTTCCGGATGGGCAGCGCCCCGCTGGCCGAGGCCGGGATGCGGCTGGTGGGCGCGCACACCGACTCCCCCACGTTCAAGGTGCGGCCGCGCTCCGACGTCCGGCAGGCGGGGTACCGCCTCGTCGGCGTCGAGCCCTACGGCGGCGGCCTGTGGCACACCTGGCTGGACCGCGAGCTGACCGTGGCCGGGCGGCTGGTGCTGCGTGGTGGCGCGACCGCCCTCGTGCGGCTGCCCGGCGCCCCGCTGCGGCTGCCCTCGCTGGCGATCCACCTCGACCGCTCGGTGCGGGAGGGCCTGACCCTGGACCCGCAGCGGCACCTGGTGCCGGTCTGGTCACACGACCTGGCCGAGGAGCCGGGGCTGATGGCCGCGCTGGCCGACACGGCCGACGTCGCCACCGACGACGTCGTCGGTCACGACCTGGTGCTGGCCGACACCCAGCCGGCCGCGCGCACCGGCGCCGACGGCACCTGGGTGGCCGCGCCCCGGCTGGACGACCTGGCCTGCTGCCACTCCGGGCTGCTCGCCCTGCTGGCGGCGCCCGCCGGCGAGCGGACCCAGGTGCTGGTCTGCAACGACCACGAGGAGGTGGGCAGCGGCTCGATGGCCGGTGCGCGCGGCAGCTTCCTCGAGGACGTCGTCCGGCGGCTGGCCGCGGCCACCGACCCGGCCGACCCGCAGGCGGCGCACCGGGCCCTCGCCCGCTCCGTGCTCGTCTCGGCCGACATGGCGCACGCCGTGCACCCGACCCGCGCCGACCGGCACGAGCCGGCCCACCAGCCCCAGCTCGGGGGCGGGCCCGTGCTCAAGCTCAACGCCAACCAGGCCTACGCGACCGACGCCGCCACCGGTGGCTGGTTCACCGAGCGGTGCGCGGAGGCGTCGGTCCCGGTGCAGTCGTTCGTCACCCGAGCCGATCTCCCGTGCGGCAGCACCATCGGCCCGCTGACGGCGACCCGGCTGGGGATCGCGACGGTCGACATCGGGGCGCCCATGCTGGCCATGCACTCCTGCCGGGAGCTCGCCTCCGCGCTCGACGTCCCGCTCATGGTGGGTGCGCTCGCGGCCTGCCTCGGCGACTGAACCACCCCCGGGACGACGGCGGCGGGGGGGGGGGGGGGGCGCCCCCCCCGGGGGGGCGGCGGGGCGGGGGGGGGGGGCGGGCCCGGGGCCGGCCTGGGCGTGTCACCCCCCCCGGGGACGACGGCGGCGGCCGCCCGAGGAGTACTCCTCGGGCGGCCGCCGTCGTCAGTTCCGGCCGGAGCCGGGGGCGATCACATGCGACGGGTGTCGTCGCCGCCCTCGGTCTCGATCTCTTCCTTGCGCACATCGGCCGAGACCTGCTCCTGGTCGGTGACCGTGGTCTTGTCGAGGCGGACGCGCTCGACCGGCACGGCCTCCTTCTCCACCACGGGGCGCTCGGCGTGGAGGGTGACCTCGTGCTCCTCCTCGCTGATCGCCGGGCCGTCGAGGGCGTTGCCGACGTTGGCGTCGGTGATCGGCTCGCGCTCGACACGCACCTCTTCCCGCGTCACGGGCACGGTCTCGGTGACGTTCTCGCTCACGACGTACTTGCGCAGCCGGGCGCGGCCGGTCTCCTCGGACCGGGTGCCGACGTTGAGCCGCTCCTCGGAGCGGGTCATGGCGTTGTCGGTGGTCGGGCCGGAGGTGTCGTGGCCGACGGTGCCGGTGGTCTCGGTCATGCGCGCGGTGTCGGTGGTCTCGGTCATGCGGGCGGCGTCGGTGGTCTCGGTCCTGCCCGCGGTCGTCTCGGTCGCCATGCCGGTGCCCAGGCCGTAGTAGCGGTAGAGCTCCTGCTCCTCCGCCGGGGACAGGTGACCGTCGGTGTCGATCTTCGGGGCGTCCTTGACCCGGTCCTTGGTCACGGCGACGCGGACGCCGTCGTTGGTCAGGTCCGCGTCCCGGATCGGGACGAAGGACTCCTTGGTGCCGAACAGGCCGGTGCGAACCGTCACCCACTCGGGCTGGCCGGTCTCGTCGTCCAGGTAGACCTCGGAGGCCGACCCGATCTTCTGGCCCTCGGTGTCGTAGACGTCCTGGCCGATCACGCGGCTGATGGTCTCGGTGCCGATCATGGTCGTTGTCGCTCCTATCTGCGCTCGGGGTTGCGTTCGTCACGGAGATGGGTGACCGCAATGGGCGACGACAAACGACACGCCGTCGATCGTCACGTCGGTGCAACGGAGCCCGACCACCGCCCGCAGACCCGCCTCGCCGCCGGGCGGTCGGTGTAGCCGCAGGTCAGGGCGGCGTAGATGGCGAGCGACCGGGTCATCGGCCGAGAGGATCGGCGGCGGTACCGATCGTCACACTGCGGATTTTCGCCCTGGCCGGGCGTGTCGGCGCCTCCCGTGCCGGCCCGCCGCCGGGCGCGGCCCGGCGCGTCGTCCTGGAACAGCGGGTGCGTCGTGCTCAGCATGGAGGCATGCCACCCCGTTCGCCGTACGACGACCTGGTCCACCCCCGCACCGTCAAGAAGCCGAGCCCGCAGGTGGAGGCGGAGCGCGACCTGGTGGTGGAGGACCCGAGCTCGGGGTTCGTCGGCGCCGTGGTGCGCTGCGAGAAGGACGTCGTCCACCTCGAGGACCGCCGCGGCCGCGTCCGCGCCTACCCCCTCGGGCCCGGGTTCTGGGTGGAGGGCCGGCCGGTGGTCCTGGTGCGGCCGAGGCCGGCCGCGCCCGCCGGCCCGGCCCGCAGTGCGTCCGGCTCGACCTACGTGGCCGGCGCCCGCGCCCGTGTGGCGCGCGAAGGGCGCATCTACGTCGAGGGCAAGCACGACGCCGAGCTCGTCGAGAAGGTGTGGGGCCACGACCTGCGGATCGAGGGCGTCGTGGTGGAGCCGCTGCACGGCGTCGACGACCTGCCGGGCATCGTCCGCGAGTTCCGGCCGTCGTCGGGCCGTCGCCTCGGCGTGCTCGTCGACCACCTGGTGACCGGGTCCAAGGAGACGCGGATCGCCCAGCAGGTCACCGGCGAGCACGCCCTCGTCGTCGGCCACCCGTTCATCGACATCTGGCAGGCGGTGAAGCCCTCGGTGGTCGGGATCAAGGCCTGGCCGACCGTGCCGAAGGGCGAGGACTGGAAGGGCGGCGTCTGCAAGCGGCTGGGCTGGGAGGACGACACCGGCTACGTGTGGGCCCAGCGCATCCTCGCCCGCGTGCGCACCTGGACCGACCTCGAGCCGGCGCTCATCGGCCGGGTCGAGGAGCTCATCGACTTCGTCACGACGGACTGAGCCTTCCCGGGAATGACTCGCCCGCCTCCCGGGCACTGTGCTCTGGAACACAGTCCAGCACGGGGAAGAGAAGGGTGAGAACGGCCATGCGGCCTCTGACGCACGACGATCCCCACGCCATCCCTCGCAACGGCACCGACGCGCCGTGGCCGG
Organism: Blastococcus capsensis; assembly: GCF_030165005.1. Classification (GTDB taxonomy): domain Bacteria; phylum Actinomycetota; class Actinomycetes; order Mycobacteriales; family Geodermatophilaceae; genus Blastococcus; species Blastococcus capsensis. Next base: position 472,202 of record NZ_JASNNW010000001.1, on the reverse strand, counting down.
ACCTCCCCGCCGCTCCCGGCGCCGGCCCCCGGGAGGCTGCTCCCGCCCCGGAGGTCTCGCAGGCACCGCAGGACCGGCAGGACTCCCCTGCGACGGCGGCGCAGCCGGCGACGTAGGGAGCGTCGGCCCAGTCGGCGACGCGCGACACCATCGGCAGGCGGGAGCGGACGGTGATCCCGGTGACCGCCACGGCCAGGACGGGCACGGCCACCGCGATGCCGGCGAGCAGCGGCCACGGGACGTCGATCAGCGGCCGCGCCCCCGCCCCGTAGTCGGTGCTGGTCAACGGATAGGCCACGGCGACGCCCGGCGCGAAGCCGACCAGCAGGCCGAACAGGGCGCCCCCCATCCCGATCACCGCGGCCGACCCCATGGGCGATGAACCGTCGGTCGCGCGGCGCCGCCCCGATCGCGGCGAGCGTCGCCAGGTCGGGCCGGGCGTCGGCCAGCGCGAGCCGGTCGCGGCAGCGCGGGCACCCGGAGCAGCTCGGTGGCGGACACGTCGATCTCGGTGGCGGGCAGCGCCACGCGGCCGAGCTCCACTTCGCGCGTCCCGTTCCACGTGGAACCGGCGAGCGTCACCTGCCCCGCGTCGTCGACGGCTCCCGAGCCGAAGACGACCGCCCGTCCCGCCCGCAGAGCGGCGCCCACGTGATCCCGCCACCGGGCGTCGCTGGCCGCGGCCGCCGTCGCGATGTCCGCCACGACGACCTCACTCCCGTAGGTGGGCTGAGCCGAGCCGACGTCACCCGCGAACCAACCGCACTCCGGAAGCTCGCCGGTGCAGCCGGCCCGGACGGTTCCCAGCGACCGCGGCTCCTCCGGGGTCGACGCGACGGTCTGCACCGGGCCGACCGGACGCCCGGGCAGCTGCTCACCCGCGACCCGCTCCGCCGCGGCCCAGCCGGCCGGCCCGCTCTGGTACATGGAGATGGTCGCCGATTTCATCGGCGCCTGCGGCAGGTAGTCCCGCCGTGCCTGGCTAGCCGTGGGAGGCAAGGACCGCGGGCGGCGCGGGGGCCGACGACACCCCGCGCCGCCCGGAGACCGGGGTGGTCAGCGCTCGCCGTAGCGGCGCAGCAGCGGTTTCTCGGTCTGCGGCGCAGCCACGTTGCGCTGAGCCTCCGGCGGGTCCAGCGGACCTGCCACCTGGTCGTCGTCGCGGCTGACCACCTCGTCGTCGCGCCTGACCACCACGTCGTCGGTCACGTCCAGCCGCACGGCGTCGACCGGGTGCGCGGGCTCGGTGACCGTGCGGGGGGCCGACACCTCGACCTCGTCGTCCCGCTCCAACCCGTAGTACCGGTAGAGCTCCCGCTCCTCGGCCGGCGAGAGCCGGCCGTCCGGATCGATCTTCGGGGCGTCCTTCACGACGTCTTTGGCGACCGGGACCCGCAGCCCGTCGGTGGTGAGCTCGGCGTCCCGCAGCGGGACGAAGGTCTCCTTGGTGCCGAAGAGACCGGTCTTTATCGTCACCCATTCGGGCAGGCCGGTCTGGTCGTCCAGGTAGACCTCGGAGGTCTCGCCGATCCGGCTGCCGGTGGCGTCGTAGACGTCGCGATGGCCCAGTTCCGCGATGCTGGCGGCGTCGATCATCGTCGTTCTCCTCTGCAGGCTTCGGCGTTGCGCCGGACCCTGCATGAGGTGTCCGGCAGGGGCGCCGGGAAACGATCCGGCGCCCGCCGTAAGGAGTCCGTAAGAGGATCGCCATGCGGCCGACGCCGGGGGCGTCAGCTCAGCGGGGGATCCAGTTGAAGTCGTCCGGGTCGGGGCCGGTGCGCTCACCGCGGTCGAGCGCGGTGATCGCACCCATCTGCTGCGTGTCGAGCTCGAAGTCGAAGATCGCGAAGTTCTCCTCGACCCGGCTGCGGGTGACCGACTTGGGGAAGACGACGTCACCGCGCTGGATGTGCCAGCGCAGCGTCACCTGGGCGGCGGTCTTCCCGAGCTGCTCGGCGATCCCGGCGATCACCGCGTCCTCGGTGACCTTGCCCTTGGCGATCGGCGCCCAGGCCTCGGTCACGATCTCGTGGTCGGCGCCGAAAGCCCGCACGTCCTCCTGGGTCAGGTAGGGGTGGACCTCGATCTGGTTGACCGCCGGCCTCGTCTCCGAAGACGCGAACAGGTTCCGCAGGTGGTGCGGGTTGAAGTTGGAGACGCCGATGGCCTTGGCCCGGCCGCTCGCGTAGATCTCCTCGAGCACCTTCCACCGCGCCACGTAGTCGCTGGCGGCCGGCAGCGGCCAGTGGACGAGGAAGAGGTCCAGGTAGTCGAAGCCCGAGGCCTTCAGGCTCTGGTCGAACGAGCGCAGGATGTCGTCACGCTCGAGCCGGTTGTTGTTGAGCTTGCTCGTGACGAATACCTCGCCGCGGTCCAGGCCCGACTCCCGCACCGCCTGCCCGACCTCGGCCTCGTTGCCGTACATCTGGGCGGTGTCGATGTGCCGGTACCCGATCTCCAGGGCCGTCCGGGTTGCCTCGACCGTCTGGTCCGGCGGGATCTGGAAGACGCCGAAGCCCAGCTGGGGGATCTCGACACCGTTGTTCAGGGCGATGGTGGGCACTCCGGGGGCGGGCGTTGCAGCCACGGGCATTCCTTCCGCTCGGGGGGCGCCGCGCGATCGGTTGCGCGCGACCGGCCTCCCGTCCGCCTACCCGTCGATCGGTCGCTCAACCCGGACGACGCCCAGGGCGCCGGTGTCCGGCCGCGGTCGGAGCGCCCGGCTCCCGACGAGGGCCAGCAGGGCCGCGGCGGCCGCGGCCCCGGCGGGCACGGCGAACGCCGCCTCGGCGCCCCAGGCGTCCACGGCGGCGCCCGCCAGCGCCGACCCCACCGTGACGCCCAGCGTCAGGCCCGAGATGGTCCAGGCCAGCGACTCGGTGAGCATCCCGGGGGCGACGCGGGACTCCACGAGCGAGGTGCCCGAGACCAGCACCGGCGCGATCGTCAGCCCGGCGAGGAACCCGCAGCCGATGAGCGCCGGCAGCGAACCGACGCCCCACAGCAGCTGCGCGGCCAGCCCGAAGGCCACCGTCGTTCCCACGAACCGGGCGGCCAGCGTGCCGGGCAGCCGGACCAGCCCGTAGACCAGCCCGGCGACCAGGCTCCCGCCGGCGAAGACGGCCAGCACCGCGCCGGAGAGCGCCTGGGCGCCCTCCGCCTCGGCGAAGCCCACCACCACGACGTCGATCGCACCGAACACCGTGCCCACGCCCAGGTACGTGACGACGACGACCAGCAGCGTGGGCGTGAGCGCCGCCCACCACCGGACGGGCGTGTCGGCCCGCAGCGGGTGCCCCGGCGGATCGGTGTCGCGCAGCGCCGCCAGCCACAGGCCTCCGACCGCGCCGAGGACCACGCCGGTGAGGAAGCCGACCGGGGGTGCGACCAGGGTCGCGAGCAGGGTCACCAGCACCGGGCCGACGACGAACACCACCTCGTCGGCGACCGCCTCGAAGGCGAAGGCGGTCTGCCGGCCGGCGGGGTCCAGCACCGCCGACCAGCGGGCCCGTACCAGCGAACCGATGTTCGGGCTGCTGCCCCCGACGGCGGCGGCGAGCAGGAACCAGCTCCAGCGCGGCCCGCCGGCGACGACCGCCGCGACGAAGGCCACGCCGGTGACCAGGAACGCGGCCATCGCCACGCGCAGCACCGGCCCCTGGCCCTGCCGGTCCATGGCCCGGGCCCACTGCGGCCCGGCCAGGCCGTAGCTGAGCGCCAGCGTGCCGGAGACGGCGCCGGCGAGGCCGTAGCTGCCGGTCTCCTGCTCGACCAGCAGCACCGCACCCAGGCCGAGCATGGGTGCCGGGAGCCGCCCGACCCAGCCCGCCAGCGAGAAGGCGGCCGCGCCGGGGACGGCGAACAGGCGGCGGTAGGGGCTGAAGACGGTTCCGGCGGACACGGCTCTCTCGCGCTTCCTGGCCACGGGCGAGTGCGGGACGACCTCCGCCGGTCTCTCGGGTGGCGACCGCGACGGTAGCAACGCCGCTGCGCTCCACGGGCCCGCGCCTGTCGCGGGGCGCGGCTACATTCGGGCCATGACCAGCGCCTCGCTCCCCGAGCCCACGGTCCGGAGCGACCCGGCCGCGCCCGCCCCGGGCAGCGGCGGCCTGGTCGACCGGTACGGCCGCACCGCCACCGACCTGCGGGTCTCGCTGACCGACCGCTGCAACCTCCGCTGCACGTACTGCATGCCGCCCGAGGGGCTGGACTGGTTGCCCAAGGTCGAGGTGCTCACCGACGAGGAGATCGTCCGGCTGGTGCGCATCGGCGTCGAGCAGCTGGGCATCCGCGAGGTCCGCTTCACCGGCGGCGAGCCGCTGCTGCGCCCGGGTCTGGTGGGCATCGTCGCCGCGGTGACGGCGCTGCACCCCCGCCCGGAGGTCAGCCTCACCACCAACGCCATCGGCCTGGCCCGGGTGGCGCCGGCGCTGGCCGCGTCGGGGCTGGACCGGATCAACGTCAGCCTCGACACCGTCGACCGGAACCGGTTCAAGCAGCTCACCCACCGCGACCGGCTGGACGACGTCCTCGCCGGCCTGGCCGCGGCCCGCGGCGCCGGGCTCACCCCGGTCAAGGTCAACGCCGTCCTGATGCGCGGCCTGAACGAGCAGGACGCGGTCCCGCTGCTGGACTACTGCCTCGAGCAGGGTTACCAGCTGCGGTTCATCGAGCAGATGCCGCTGGACGCCCACCACGCGTGGACCCGCGGCGAGATGGTCACCGCGGAGGACATCCTGGCGCGGCTGTCGGCGGCGCACACGCTCACCCCGGACACCGAGGAGCGGGGCTCCGCGCCGGCCGAGCGCTGGCTGGTCGACGGCGGCCCGGCCACCGTGGGCGTCATCGCCTCGGTCACCCGCTCGTTCTGCGGCACCTGCGACCGGACCCGGCTCACCGCCGACGGGCAGATCCGCAACTGCCTGTTCGCCCGCGAGGAGTCGGACCTGCGGACGGCGATGCGCGAGGGCGCCACCGACGCCGAGCTGGCCGACCGCTGGCGGATCGCCACCCTCGGCAAGCTGCCGGGCCACGGGATCGACGACCCGAGTTTCCTGCAGCCGAACCGGCCGATGTCGGCGATCGGGGGGTGAGCGTGCCGGTCACCGTGCGCTACTTCGCCGGGGCCCGCGCCGCTTCCGGCGTGGACACCGAGACCCGCGACGCGACGTCCCTCGACCAGCTGGTCGGGCAGATCGTCGCCGACCACGGCGAACGGCTCGAGCGGGTGCTCACCGCCTGCTCGTTCCTGGTCGACGGCACCCAGACCCGCGACCGGGCGACGGCGCTGGCACCGGGTTCGGTGGTGGACGTGCTGCCGCCGTTCGCCGGAGGCTGACAGGCCCGGGAGCATCGCAGCGAGCGCCAGCGAGCGAGGAGCGGACCGGGCCGCGGAAGCCGACCCGAGTGCCCGGAGGCTGACAGGCCCGGGAGCCGAACCGTCTGGCCGGGGATCGATCCGCCCGCGAGAATGGGGGACATGAGCATCTTCGACAAGGCGAAGGCCAAGGCCGAGGAGCTGTACGGCCGCGCCGAACAGCTGTACGGCGAGTCGCACGGCGACGCGGCCGCCCAGGTGGACGGCGAGGCGCACCGGCTGGAGGCCGAGGCCCATGAGGCGGAGCTCCAGCGCGCCGGGGAACAGGACGACGACGGGCTCGCCGGCGCCCGCTGACGCCTCGACGGCGATTGGTCAGGAGCTGCGCAGGGAATACCGACCGGCATGGTTCCGGCACGGATCGCCGACGTGGCACCGTGGAGCGACTGGGACGCCGCGGCCCGGGGCACCCTCCGCTTCCTGCACGACTACCTGGGCTGGGACGTGTGGCTGGTCACCCACGTGGAGAGTGACGTGCAACGGGTGGTGCACGCCCACCCCGACGGCGCGGTGCGGCCGGGTACCGAGCTGGCGTGGGAGCGCAGCTTCTGCCGGCAGATGATCGAGGGCCGGGCGCCGCGGGTGGCCACCGTCACTGCCGCCGTCCCGGAGTACGCCAGCCGCACCACCGGGCTGATCCAGGACGTCGCCGCCTACATCGGCGTGCCGCTCGTCACCCGCGACGGACAGCTGCACGGCACGCTGTGCGCCGTGGCCTTCCGTGCCAGGCCGCGCAGTGCAGCCCGTGACCTCGCCCTGGTGGAGACGACGGCGCGCATGCTGAGCACCCTCCTCGCGACCTCCGACGACCGGCAGCAGGGCACCGGTGCGAGCTGAGCAGGTGACCAGGTCACGGTTCCGCGTGGACGTCGACGTACCGGCTCTTCCGGTACGGGAGTGCGCCGGCTGAGCCGGCCGCGTCAGCGGTCGAGCAGTGCGCGCTGCATCTGGTCGGCGAGCCAGCCGCGGTAGTCGTCGGGCGACCAGTCGCGGGAGCCGACGAGCGCCGCGTGGTGCGCCGGGTCGTTGAGCAGCCAGAGCACATCCACCGCGCGCTCGAAGGACAGGCCCGCGCGCAGGGCGCCGGTCGTGACCAGGTGCTCCAGGACCATTCGCGCCCCCCGCACCCGGTTGTGCTGCAGGGTCTGCCAGAGCTCGGCCACCTCGGGCGCGGTGTCGGCGGCGCGCCGTACCGCCTCGAACGCGGCCGCGGCACGCTCGGCAATGAGGGTGCACACGCCGGCGTAGGCGTCCAGGACGGCGGCCGGCTCACGAGCCGCCCAGACCGGGCGGAACCAGGGGCGGTCGGCCACCGGGACCGGCTCGTCGTCGCCGGCCAAGGCCTCGTCGAGGACCCGCTGGAGCAGGGCGGGCTTGGAGCCGAACGCCGCGAACACCGTGGGGCGGGCCACGCCGGCCGCCCGGGCGACGTCGGCCAGCGACGTGGCGGCGTAGCCGCGCGTCGTGAACAGCTCCGCAGCGGCCGCGGTGACCGCGCGACGGGTTCGCCGAGCGCTCTCCTCGCGGACAGGGGACCGGTAGGCGCGGGGGCCCTTGACTGCACTCACTCGAGTGACCATACTGCCATCTATTCGATAGACAGTGTCCACCCGAATGGAGCCGTCATGCCCGATCCGCTCCCTACGAGCCCTCTGCTCCTGCGCGCCGGCGAGGGCAGAGCGTTGTGGTTCCTGGGGAACCTGGTCACCGTCAAGGCGGGCGGGCCGCAGACCGACGGCGGGGTCACCGTCGTGGAGTTCCTGAACCCGCCCGGCTTCGCTCCGCCGTTGCACCGGCACCTGGACGAGACGGAGATGTTCCAGGTCCTCGAGGGCTCGGCCACCTTCACCTGCGGGACCGAGTCGTTCACCGCCACCCCCGGGGACTTCGTGCTGCTGCCGGCGGGCGTGCCGCACACGTTCGTCGTCGCGCCGGACGGGCCGCTGCGGACCCTGCAGATCACCACCCCGGCCGGGTTCGAGCGGTTCGCCGCCGCGGTCGGCGCGCCGGCCACCGAGCGGCGGCTGCCCGACCCCGCGCCGGTCGACCCGGCGGCCCTGGCCCACGCGGGCGAGCTCCACGGCGTGGAGATCCTGGGGCCCCCACCCGTGCCGGCGGGCCCGTGAACCGGTAGCTCAGGGGCAGGCGACCCATTCCTCCTCGCCGTCGGTGAACACCTGCCGCTTCCAGATCGGCAGCCGCTTCTTCACCTCGTCGACGAGCTCGGCGCAGGCGGTGAACGCCTCGCCGCGGTGGGAGGTGCTGACCGCGCAGGCCAGGGCGACGTCGCCGATGCCGAGCAGGCCGATGCGGTGGCTGACGGCAACGGCGTGCACGCCGGGACGGGCCGCGAACTCCTCGGCCAGCTCGGTGATCACGTCGGCCGCGCTCGGGTGCCCGACGTACTCCAGCTCGGTCACCGAGCGGCCGCCGTCGTGGTCGCGGACGACACCGGCGAAGGAGACGACCGCGCCGGCCGCCTTGTCGGCGACCGCGTCCTCGTGCTCGGCGACGGACAGCGGCGCATCGACGACCCGGGCGATCACGGGCCCGAAGGTACCCCGGGCGGCGGGACGTCGAGGTCGGCCGGATCGGCCAGGCCGGTGCAGTCGACCTCGACGACGTCGTGCGCGGCGAGATACCGGCGCGCGCCCTCGTCGCCGGTCGCCGTCTCGATGACCCCGGCCCAGTGCTCGCGGCCCAGCAGCACCGGATGCGCACGGACGCCGTCGTAGGTGGCGACGGCGAGCGCGTCCGGGGATGCGTGCTCGGCCATCCGCCGCAGCGCGCCGGCCGTCATGCCGGGCATGTCGACCAGCGTGACCAGGGCGGCGTCCATCGCTCCCCCACCCCGCCGCCCCGCCGCCAACGGCCAGCCGCGCAGCCCGTCCAGCCCGGCGCGCAGCGAGGAGGCCATGCCGGTCTCCCAGTCCTTGTTCGCCAGCACGGTGGCCCCGGTGAGGTCAGCCGCCCGCCAGACGTCCACCGCCTGGGCGCCCAGGACGACGAGCACCGGGTCGCACACCTCGTGCGCCGTCGCCACCGCCCGCTCGACCAGCAGGCTGCCCTCGTACTGCACCAGCGCCTTTGGCATCCCGTAGCGGCGGCCGCCCCCGGCGGCGAGGACGACGGCGGCGAGGATCGGTGAACTCACTCCCCCACCCTCCCAGCCCCCGCCGCGCGATGAGCAGCTTCCCTGATCCTCGCGGCTCCGAGGCGTCAGCGGGCGTAGACGGCGACCTCGGAGGCCTTGACGCTCGCCCACACCTCGGCGCCTGGAGCCAGCCCCATCTCGGCGAAGGAGGCGGCGGTGACGTCGGCGACCAGCGGCACCTGACCGGCCAGCTCGCAGCGCACCGTGGCGCCGTGCGGGGTGGCCGCCACCACCCGGGCCGGCCACACGTTGCGCGGGCTGCCCGCGGGCCGGGTGGGGTAGAGCGCCACGGACTCCGGCCGGACGGCGGCGAACACCGGGCCGGACGTCTCCTCGGCCACGGCCACCGTGCCACCGCCGTCGAGCCGCACCAGCATGCCCGCGCCGGTGCCGGGCAGCAGCGCCAGGCCGACCAGCCGGGCCACGTAGTCGGTGCGGGGGCGGCGGCTCACCTCGACCGGCGTGCCGGTCTGCACGACGCGCCCCTCCTCCACGACGACGACGCGGTCGGCCAGCGCCAGCGCGTCCACCGGGTCGTGCGTGACCAGGACCGTGCTCCCGGCGAACCCGGCGAGGTGCCGGCGCAGCTCGGCCCGCACGGCCAGCCGGGTGCGCGCGTCCAGTGCCGAGAGCGGCTCGTCGAGCAGCAGCAGCGACGGGTCGCCGGCCAGCGCCCGGGCCAGGGCCGCACGCTGCGCCTGTCCGCCGGAGAGCTCCGCCGGGCGCCGGTCCCCGAGCTCCTCCAGCCCGACGCGCGCCAGCCAGCCGGCTGCTCTCTCCCGGGCGGCGCCCCGGCGCATGCCACGGGTGCGCAGCCCGAAGGCGACGTTGTCGGCCACGCTCAGGTGCGGGAACAGCAACGCGTCCTGGAACACCATGCCCAGCTCCCGGCGGTGCGCGGGGACGAAGGTGGCGCCGTCGTCCCAGATCTCGCCGTCCACGACGACCCGGCCCCGGTCGGGCCGCAGCAATCCGGCCAGGATGCGGACGAACGTCGACTTCCCGGCCCCGTTGGGGCCGAGGAGGGCCAGCACCTCCCCGTCGGCGACGGTCACCTCGACCTGGAGCCGGAGGCTGCCCCGGACGGCGTCGACCGACGCCGCGACGCTCACGGGCCCTCCTCGCTGGCGCTCGTCGGCCGCGTTCGCGGCGCTGCTGTGCCCACTGGTGAGCTCGCAAGCTCGCTCACGCCGCCCCCCGGCCGAGCCAGCGGTCCCGGAGCAGCAGCAGGGTGGCCAGCGATACGGCCAGCAGGACGACGGAGAGCACGACCGCGGCCTCGGGATCGCGCTGCAGCGCCAGGTAGACCGCCAGCGGCATCGTCTGGGTGGTGCCCGGGAAGTTGCCGGCGAAGGTGATGGTGGCGCCGAACTCACCCAGCGCCCGCGCCCAGCAGAGCACCGCACCGGCCGCCACGCCGGGAGCCACGAGCGGGAGCGTCACCCGCCGGAAGGTCGTCCAGCGGCCGGCGCCCAGCGTGGCGGCGACGTCCTCGAAACGGGCGTCGGCGGCGCGCAGGGCGCCCTCGACGCTGATCACCAGGAACGGCATGGCCACGAACGTCTCGGCGATGACCACGGCCGCCGTCGTGAACGGGATCGTGATGCCGAAGGCGTCGTCCAGCCAGGAGCCGACGATCCCCTGCCGCCCGAGCACGAGGAACAGCGCGACGCCGCCCACGACCGGCGGAAGAACCAGCGGCACGGTGACCAGCGCCCGCAGCACCGACACCCCGCGGGCACGGGACCGGGCCAGCACCCAGGCCAGCGGGACGCCGAGCAGCAGCGACAGCGCGGTGGCCAGCGTGGCCGACAGCAGCGATAGCCGGAGCGCCTCGCCGACGCCGGGAGCGGCGAGCTGGTTGCCCAGCTGCGACCACGGCGTGCGCACCAGCAGCCCGACGAGCGGCAGCAGCAGGAAAGCCACCCCGAGGGCGGCGGGCAGCAGGAGCGGCGCCGGCACCCGGCTGGTCTCGCGGTTCACGGGGCGCGGAACCCCGCCCGGGCCAGGACCTCCCGCCCCTCGTCGGACAGCAGCAGGTCGACGAACGCCCGGGCCGCGGCGGGGTTCGGGGCGTCGTCGAGGACGGCGACCGGGTAGTCGTTGACCACCGAGTCCGCCTCGGGCACCTCGACGCCGTCGACCCGGTCCGGGCGGGCGGCGACGTCAGTGGCGTAGACCAGCGCCGCGTCGACCTCCCCCAGCCCCACCTTGTTCAGCGCCGCCCGCACGTCCTCCTCGTAGGTGTCCGGCCGGGCCTGGACGCCGGCCACCTCGAGAAGTTCCCCCGCCGCTGCGCCGCAGGGCACCTCGGGTGCGCAGACGGCGAGGGTCAGCTCCTCCCGGGCGAGATCTGCCAGCCCCGTGATCCCCGCCGGGTTGCCCTCGGGCACCGCGATCGTCAGGACGTTGCCGGCGAAGGTCTCCGGCTCCGCGGCCAGTCCCGCCCCGGTGACCACGGCCATCTGCTCCTCGGCGGCGGAGGCGAAGACGTCGGCCGGTGCGCCCTGGGTGATCGCCACCGCCAGGCCGTCGCTGCCGCCATAGCTGATCCGGAGGTCGACGCCAGGGTGCTCCTCGCGGAACCGCTCGGCCAGCCGGTCGAAGACGTCGGTCAGGGAGGCCGCGGCGAGGACGGTGAGCGTGCCACCGTCCTCGTCCGCGCCCTCTCCGCTGCAGCCGGCGACGAGGGCCAGCACGGCGAGCACCGGGAGCGCCCGCCTCACGGCACGTCCACGCTGACCTGGGTGGCCTTGACCGTGGCCACCGCCCGCACCCCCGGCTCCAGCCCGAGCTCGTCGGCGGCCTCGCGGGACATCAGCGAGACCAGCCGGAACGGGCCGGCCTGCAGCTCCACCTGGGCCATCACGGTGTCGCGGACCACGCGGGTGACGATCCCGGTGAGCCGGTTGCGGGCCGACGACGGCGTCGTCCCGGGCTCCGGAGGGTCGCGCAGCTCCGTCGCGAGCCGGGCCAGCTGGACGCCGTCGACGACCGCCGGCCCGCCGCTCTCGCGGGAGGCGGCCAGCCGCCCCGCGTCGATCCAGCGGCGCACCGTGTCGTCGCTCACGCCGAGCAGCGCGGCCGCTTCGGCGATCCGGTAATCGGGAGGCACGGATGCACCGTAGTTCCGCAGGCGCGGTTGTGTCGCCCCTGGCGATCCGCAGATGCGGGACAGCCGGTCGGCAGACCGACGGCTGCCCAACACCGTCGTGACCAATTCGTGACAGGGCCGGGCCGTGTAGCCGGGCCCCCAGCGGACATGGGAAGAGTTCCGCCGACGACCGAACGTGACAGGGGTACGACATGAACAAGCTCACCCGCGGCATCGCCGCAGCCTCCTTCTCCGGCTTCCTCGCCCTCGGCCTCGCGGCCTGCGGGGAGGAGGAGGGCACGGTCGAGGTCACCGAGACCGAGGAGATCACCGAGACCGAGGAGCTCGACACCGAGGTCACCGAGACCCTCGAGCCGACCGAGACCGAGACCGAGACCGAGGAGGAGGTCGTCGAGACCGAGACCGAGGTCGACACCGAGACCGAGACCGAGTTCGACACCGAGACCGAGACGAACAACTGACTCGGTGAGCACGGCCGCCGCGACGGCGGAGCAGCGGAGGGGGGGGGGGGGGGCCGCGGGGGGCGCCCCCCGGGGGGGGGGGTGGGGCCCGGAGACGGCGGGGGGGAGCACGGCCGCCGCGCCGGCGGTGCAGCGGATCGCGGGCGGCGCCTCCTGGCGCCGCCCGCGATCGGCTCAGGTGGTACCGCTGCTCCTGCTGGGCGTGGCCGCGGCCGTGCGGCTGTGGGATCTCGGCGACCCCGACCGGCTGTTCTTCGACGAGAAGTACTACGCCCGCGACGGGCTGGACTACGTCACGCGCGGCGTGGAGGAGGAGCGACCGGCCCACCCGCCTCTGGGCAAGTGGGTCATCGCCCTCGGCATCCAGGTCTTCGGCTACACGCCGTTCGGCTGGCGGATCGGCGTCGCCGTGGCCGGGTCGCTGACCGTCCTGCTGGTCCACCTGTGCGGCCTGCGGCTGTTCCGGCGCACCGCGCCGGCCGCCCTCGCGGCGCTCCTGGTGGCGCTGGACGGGCTGGCGGTGACGACCAGCCGCATGGCCATGCTGGACGCCACGCTGGGGCTGTTCGTCGTCCTCGCGTTCTGGCTCGTCCTGCTCGACCGGGACGCCCGGCGGCACGCGCGCGGGCCCGACGAGCCGCTGAGCCGGTCCCTCCTGGGCTCCCGGTACCGGTGGCTGGCGGGGCTGGCACTGGGGCTGGCGGTCGCGACCAAGTGGTCGGGGCTGCTGGCCATCGCCGCCGCGGGCCTGCTGGTGCTGGGCACGGAGCTGGCCGCCCGCGGCGAGGGCCTGCGGCGGGGCACGCGCCGGGCGGCCGTCGTCGCCGCCGGGGGCGCGCTGAGCCTCGTCGCCCTCCCCGCCGCCGTCTACGCGGCCGCCCACGCCGGCTGGTTCGCCAACTACGCGGACAGCTACGCCGGGTCACGCGCCTGCGAGGCCGGCGACTGCGCGGCCGGCCCCGGGGACCGGCTGGAGACGTGGTGGGAGAACCAGGTCGACCTCGTCCGCTACCACCAGGAGCTCGAGGCGACCCACCCCTACCGCTCCGACCCCGCCGGCTGGGCGTGGCTGGAGCGGCCGGTGCTGGTCTACGCCGAGAGCTGCACGTCGGCGCAGCAGGACGCGGGGGAGTGCGAGATCCCGCCTGGAACGGTCGCACGGATCACGCTGGTCGGGAGCCCCGCGCTCTGGTGGCCCGCCCTGATCGCCTACCCCGTCCTGCTGTGGCGGGCCGCCGTCCGCCGGGACGGGGTCGCGGCCACGATCCTCGTCCCCCTCGCCCTGCTCTGGCTGCCCTGGCTGGCCGCCGGCAAGCCCGGCTACTTCTTCTACCTGGTCCCGGCGGTGCCGTTTCTCGCCCTGGGCCTCGTGCGAGCCGTCCAGGTGGGGCCGCGACCCCGCTTCGTCGGGGGCGCGCTGGCCGTGCTGGCGGTGGCCGCCTTCGCGTTCTTCGCACCGATCTGGTTAGGGATCCCGCTGGATCGGGACTCGCTCGACCTCCGGTACTGGCTGCCGTCCTGGCGGTGATCCCACCGGGCGGCGCAGCACCTCGACGGCCACCCACACCAGGGCGGCGGCGCGCAGGGCCACGGCCGCACCCATCACCGGATAGGGCAGCCCGTCGCCGTAGCCGGCCCGGCCGGCGAGGAAGGGGAACTCCACCGCGTGCACCAGGACGTCGCTCAGCACCACGGCGACGAACGGAGCCACCCGCGGCAGCACCAGGGCCATGAGCGGCACCAGCCACAGGGTGTACTGCGGGGAGTAGACCTTGTTGGCCAGCACGAAGCAGACCAGCACCGGCAGCAGCAGCTGCCACCAGTCCTCGGGACGACGGCGGCGCACCCCGAGCGCGACGACCACGACGGCGCCCGAGGCGAACACCAGCAGGCTGACGACGCCGAGCGCCGCCGGGCGGGGTTGCGGGCCACCGAGCTGCCCGACCAGGTACCAGACGCTGTCGACGTGCACGGCCCGGCCGCGGCTCAGCTCGTAGAAGCGGTCCCAGGCCCCGGGGGCCATCAGGTAGCCGGGCACGTGCACCGCCACGAAGACCAGCGTCGCGGCGCCGCCGTGCAGCAGTGCGGCCCACGGCCGGCGCCGGGCCAGGAGCGCCAGGACGACCAGCGGGACGAGGAAGCCCGGGAACACCTTCGCCGCCGCGCCCAGGCCGGCGAGGAGGCCCGAGGCCGTGTGGTGACCCCGCTGGTGGAGCAGCAGCGCCCCGAGCAGCAGGACGATCGGCAGGGTGTCCCAGTTGTAGAAGGCGTAGAGGAAGAGCGCCGGTGCGGCGGCCCACCACAGCAGCCGGGCCGGCGCCAGGCCCAGCCGCCGCAGCAGGGCCAGGGCCCCGAGCACCTCGACCACCACGAGCAGGCCGTTCACGGCGAAGAACGTGGTGACCGTGGCGGCGCCCGGGAGGGCGCGCGCGAGGACTGCGGCGAGCCAGATGCGGACGGCGAGCACCGGCGGGTACTCCAGCGGGTCGGCCCCGTAGGGCCCCGCGCCCTCGTCGAGCCCGCGGGCGAACCACAGCGGAGCGACGTCGGAGTAGCAGTATCCGTAGTACTGCTCCCCGTCGGCCCAGCCGCCGGGCAGGCAGCGGGCCCTCGCCCACCAGCCGCCGGCCAGGACGAGCAGCGCGACGATCATCGCCACCACCTGATCGGTGCGCCCCCCGTGGACGAGGAGCCGCCGGCGACCGGTCACCGACCCCTCCTCGTCCTCGGCAGCGTGGACAGACCCGTACGGGTCGCCGTACTCCGTCCACAGGTTCGCACCACGGTTCGCCTGGCACCTCGCCGGTCGGGAAGCATGGCCGCATGGCCAAGACGGCGGCGCAGCGACGGGCGGCTCGCAAGCGCAAGGAACAGGAGCGGGCCGGGCCGAGGCCCGCGCAGGCGGCGCAGGGTGCGGATCAACCGGAGCTGCTGTGGACGCAGCACGTCTCGGCGGCGCAGAACACGGAACGCCGGGTCGCCCGGTTGCTCGCCCAGGGGGCGGAGGCGCCCGACGAAGAAGGGCTCACCCGGGTCTGTGCGGACCTGGCCGCCCTCGATTCCGAGGTGGACAGCCATGGTCACCTGACGCGCCTGCTCATGACGCTGCTGGACTCGCTGTGGGAGCACGGCTGGCAACCGGCGGACGTCGCGCACGTCGTGCGCCGGCAGGGCCGCCCCCGCATGACCCGGCTTGCCCTGGCCGCGATCGCCCGCCAGGCACAGCTCGCCGACGTGGCTTCGCTCGCCCCGGAGGAATGGCGGGCGCAACTGCTCGGGCTCGAGCTCCCCGACGATCCTCCGGCGGCGCTGATATCCGCCTGGGGGAGAGGCGAGCGACTTGCGGCTGCCGACGCTTGGGCCGAGGCCCTACGAATGCTGCGGTTGCTGGCCGGGCGCGGGGAGCTGCCGCGGCTGTGCCCACCGCCGTCGCAGTGGCGGCACGTGGCCGGCCTGCGGACGGCGCCCGGGGTCCGGTCCGGGGCGCACCATGCCGACCCGCGGGTGCTCGGCCGGATCCGGGGGCTGCTGGCGAAGGCGGAGGGCACCGACTACCCGGAAGAGGCGGACGCGCTCACCGCGAAGGCGCAGGAGCTGATGACCCGCTACGCGGTGGACGAGGCGGTGCTGGACGCCGAACGTGGCGGTTCGCTGACCGACGAGGTCAGCTCCCGGCGAGTACACCTGGAGAACCCCTATCCCGAGGCCAAGCTGCGGCTGCTGGACGCGGTCGGATCGGCGAACGGCGTGCGGGTCATCTACCTCGAGTCGCTCGGCATCGCGACGGTGGTCGGGCTGCCGGTCGATCTCGACCTCATCGACGTGCTCTTCACCTCGCTGCTCGTCCAGGCGACCCGGGCACTCGGCGCAGCCGGCAGGGCCGGTGGCCCGGGCACGCGCGCGCCGTCCTTCCGGCGCTCGTTCCTGATCTCCTACGCGGCGCGGATCCGGGAGCGGCTGGAGGAGGCGCGGAACGAGGCGACCCAGGCGGCGGAGTCAAGTCGAGGCGCGGCACTCGTGCCGATCATGCGGGAGCGACGGGAGGCGGTGGACGAGGTCTTCGACGAGTTGTTCCCGACCACCTATGCCATCACGACCAGGGCCTGGAACGCTCGCGGCTGGCACGCCGGCAGGCTCGCCGCCGACGCGGCGGATCTGGGATCCGGCCGGGATGCGGTCCCGCAGTGAGCGCTGTGTTCGGACCACCCCGCGCTGGGGATCTCACTGGTAGCGTCTTCCCAGTGGAGGCAACGGTCGACTCGGTCGGGCGCATCGTCGTCCCCAAGCCCCTCCGGGATGCGCTGGGATTGCGCGCTGGGTCCACCGTCGACATCTCGCGCTACGGGTCAGGCCTGACGCTGGTCCCGACCGGACGCACCGCCCGCCTGGTCGAGGAGGAGGGCGCGCTCGTCGCCACGGGCGACACCACCATCGACGACGACGACGTCTTCCACCTGATCGACTCCGGCCGGCGGTGAGCTCGGTCGTGGCGGTCGACACGAGCGTCGCCGTCCCGTTGCTGGTCCGGAGGCATGCCGCGCATGACGACGTCGTGCGCTGGTGGAACGGGAGAGCGCTCGCGCTGAGCGGGCACGCCGTGGCCGAGACGTACTCGGTGCTCACCCGTCTCCCCGGCGACCTCCGTCTCACGCCTGCGGATGCGGCTCACCTGCTCGCCGCACGCTTCGAAGCCCGTCTGACGCTGAGCGCCGGTGCGAGTTCCCGGCTACCCGAGGTGCTGGGCGAGCTGGGCATCGCCGGCGGTGCCGTGTACGACGCGATGGTGGGCCTGGCAGCTGCCGAGCACGGCGCCGAACTCGCCACGCGTGACGCCCGGGCCAGGTCCACCTACGTTGCGGTCGGCGCTCGGGTGACCGTCGCCGGGTGACCAGCGTCGGCGTTTGCAGTGCCGGCGCACCGGGGAGAGGCAGCCGGTGACGGCTTCCCCCACGAAGGACAACCCCGCCGGCGGCTCCGCCTCCGTCCGCACCCGCCGCATCCGCGAGTTCGCCCGCGAGGTCCTCGGCCACGAGGACTTCCGCCCGGGCCAGGAGCGGGCGATGCAGGCCGTCGTCGGCGGACGTGACACGCTCGCCGTCCTCCCGTCGGGGGCGGGGAAGACGGCGATCTACCAGGTCGCTGGGCAGCTGCTCGACGGCCCGGTGCTCGTCGTGTCCCCGCTCATCGCGCTGCAGCGCGACCAGGTCGAGCGGCTGACCGAGCTCGAGGACCGGGCCGGCCGGGCCGCACAGCTCAACTCCAGCCTGTCGGCCGGCGACCAGCGGGAGTCCCTGGACGGCCTCCGTGACGGAACGGTCCGCTTCCTCTTCCTCGCTCCCGAGCAGCTGACCAAGCCCGAGGTCGTCGACACGATCGCGGAGGCGAAGCCGGCGCTGTTCGTCGTCGACGAGGCCCACTGCGTCTCCGCCTGGGGCCACGACTTCCGCCCCGACTACCTGCGGCTCGGCGTCGTGATCGAGCAGCTGGGCCACCCCACCGTGCTGGCGCTCACCGCCACCGCCGCGCCGCCGGTGCGCGCGGAGATCGTCGAGCAGCTGGGCATGCGGGAGCCGGAGGTCGTCGTCGCCGGCTTCGACCGCCCGGAGATCCGCCTCGAGGTGGACCACTACGCCGACGCGCACGGCAAGGAGGAGGGCGTGCTCGACCGGGTGCTGGCCGAGATCGGCGAGAACCGGGGGCCGGGCATCGTCTACAGCGCCACCCGCAAGGGCACCGAGCAGATCGCCGGGCAGCTGGCCGGGCGCGGGCTGCGCGCCCGGCACTACCACGCGGGGCTGAAGAAGTCCGACCGCGAGGAGACCCAGCAGGCCTGGATGGCGGACGAGCTCGACGTCGTCGTCGCCACCACCGCGTTCGGCATGGGCATCGACAAGCCCGACACCCGCTTCGTGATCCACGCCGAGCCGGCCGACTCGGTCGACAGCTACTACCAGGAGATCGGCCGGGCCGGCCGCGACGGCGAGCCGGCGCTCGCCGTCCTGGTCTACCGCCAGGAGGACCTCGGCCTGCGCCGGTTCTTCGCCGCGGGCGCGCCCGCCGAGGAGGAGCTGCAGCAGGTCGCCGGTCTGGTCGCCGCCGCCCCGGCCGCGGGCCTGGCGGACGGCGTCGACGTCCCGACCCTGCGCAAGGAGACCGGCCGCGCCGCCACTCCCCTGGCCCGCGACCTGAACCTCCTGGAGCAGGTATCCGCCGTCGTCCTGGACGAGGACGGCGCGGCCCACCCGGTCGAGGGCGCCCCGGCACCTGGCGATGCGGCCGCCGCCGCCCGCGAGCTCGCCGAGCACCACGAGAAGGTCGACCAGAGCCGGGTGGAGATGATGCGCGGCTACGCGGAGACCACCGACTGCCGGCGCCAGTTCCTGCTCGGGTACTTCGGCGAGCAGCTGGACGAGCCCTGCGACAACTGCGACAACTGCTCCGCCGGCACCGCCTCCGAGCGCTCCGGCCCCGACGAGGGCACCCCGTTCCCGGTGGAGACGCCGGTGGAGCACCGCGAGTGGGGCCCCGGGCTCGTGATGCGGGTCGAGGACGACCGGATCACCGTGCTGTTCGAGGAGGTCGGCTACAAGACCCTCGCGCTCTCCGCCGTCCTCGGGCACGACCTGCTGCACACGCGCGGCTGACACCGGGTGACGGGCGGCCGCTCGACCTGCGGGACGGCGCCACCGGGTTCATGATCATCGGCAGGGCGGCGGGTCGACGCCTGGAGCAGACGGGCACCGAGCCCAGGAGAAGGAGTGCATGCGTGAAGGTCCTCGGCATCAACGCGATCTACCACGACCCCGCGGCCGCGCTCGTCGTCGACGGGAAGGTCGTCGCGGCGGCGGAGGAGGAGCGCTTCAGCCGGCGCAAGCACGGCAAGCGCCCCCTGCCCTGGAGCGCCTGGGAGCTGCCCGAGCTGTCGGCGGCGTGGTGCCTGAGGGAAGCCGGCATACGGCCCGAGGAGCTCGACGCCGTCGCCTACTCCTTCGACCCCGGCCTGATGACGACGCCGGAGGAGAGCGGTCTCTTCGACGACGGCGACGTCATGCGCAAGAAGTACGCGGAGATGGCGCCGGACTTCCTCGCCCACGCGCTCCCCGGCCTGGACCCCGCGAAGGTCCGGTTCGTGAAGCACCACGTGGCGCACGCCGCCTCCGCCGGCCTGGCCGCGCCGCAACGGAACAACTCCGTGCTCGTGCTCGACGGCCGGGGCGAGGCGCACAGCCACCTGGCCGGCCGCTACGTCGACGGCCAGCTCGAGGTGCTCGCCGGGCAGTCGCTGCCGCACTCCCTCGGCCTGATGTACGAGGAGCTCACCGACCACCTGGGCTTCCTGCGCAGCTCCGACGAGTTCAAGGTCATGGCGATGGCCTCCTACGGCAAGCCGCGATTCGTCGGCGAGCTGTCCGAGCTGATCCGCGCCACCGACGACGGCGGCTTCCGCACCGAGCGGATCGACTTCACCGAGTTCGCCCCCCGCCTGGGCAAGGGCGACCAGTGGACCGAGGACCACGCCGATCTGGCCGCCTCGGTGCAGCAGCGCCTGGAGGAGGTGCTGGTCGGCCTGGCCCGCTGGGTGCACGAGCAGACCGGCGACCACACGCTCACCCTCGCCGGCGGCACTGCCCTGAACTGCGTGGCCAACACCCGCATCCTCGCCGAGAGCCCGTTCGAGCAGGTCTGGGTCCAGCCGGCCGCCGGCGACGCCGGTACGGCGCTGGGCGCCGCCCTGCACGTGGCCCGCGAGCTCGGCGAGGACACCCAGCCGATGCCCGGCGCGGCGCTGGGGCGCGGCTGGAGCGACGACGACATCGAGCAGGTGCTCGTCACCGCCGCGATCGACTACGAACGCCCCGCCGACGTCGCGGAGGCGGTGGCAGAGGTGCTCGCCGACAACGGGATCGTCGCGTGGTTCCAGGGCCGCAGCGAGTACGGCCCTCGGGCCCTGGGCCACCGGTCGCTCATGGCCCACCCCGGCTACGAGGCGAACCTGGAGCGGATGAACGACGTCAAGGGCCGCGAGCAGTTCCGCCCGGTGGCGCCCATGGTCCTGCTGGAGCGGGCCCCGGAGATCTTCAGCCGCGGACCCATCCCGTCCCCGTACATGCTCTTCGTGCACGACGTGGCCCCGGAGTGGAGGGACCGCATCCCCACGGTCACCCACGTCGACGGGACGGCGCGGATCCAGACGATCGACCCGGACGTGCAGCCGCTGGTGCACCGGATGATCTCGGCCTTCGAGCGCCGCACCGGGCTGCCCGTCGTGGTCAACACCAGCCTGAACACCGCCGGACGGCCGATGGTCGACGACCCGCGGGACGCCCTCGAGTGCTTCGGTTCCGCGCCGGTCGACCTGCTCGCGATCGGCCCGTTCGTCGTCCGCCGGCCCAAGCGGACGCCGCGCCCCGCCACGGACTGACCCCGTCCGGCTCACCCTTCCGGGGCGACGACGCCGCGCGGCCCCCTGCACGGTGAACCGCACCGGCCGCCGTGGGCGAACACCGGTCGAGTGCTCCCCGGACCGGTGGACCGCGGTGTCGTTCCGGTCACGTCCATCGCTCGGACGGGGGACGGCCGTTACTCGCGGTCGGCCATGGGTAGCTCTCGTGCAGCTCCCGCCAGGACCTGGCGGGTCGACCACCACGGGAGGACACACGATGTCTGCAACATCCGGCAACACCGGTGCGGACCGCCGGGGCATGACCTGGCCGCAGATGGGGGCGCTCGCCTTCGGCGTCATCTACCTGCTCGTCGGGATCGTCGGTTTCTTCATCACCGGGTTCGACGACTTCTTCGCCCACGACACGGACGACACGTTGCTCTGGTTCGAGATCAACGGCTTCCACAACGTCGTGCACATCCTCATCGGTGTGGCTGGGATCGCGCTCTCCCGCACGCTGTCCGGCGCGCGCGCGTACGGATGGCTGCTGGCGATCGGCTACGGCGCCGCGTTCGTCTACGGCCTGATCGCGATCGGGGAGACGTGGGACATCCTGAGCATCAACGCCGCCGACAACTGGCTGCACATCCTCTCCGCCGCGGCGGGCCTGGTCATCGCTCTCGGCCCGGTCCGCGACGCCGTGACCGGCCGTACGCGGGCCTGACGACCGCAGCACCGGCCGTCTGACGCGGCCTCCCGGAGGAGCCGGGTCCCGTCGTCCCCCCGGGGACGGCGGGGCCCGGCTCCTGTCATGAACGGCCAGGGACACCCCCGATGCGACGGCAGTCACGCCCGGCGCTACGTTGCCGGTATGGACTTCGCTCTCTCCGCCAAGGCCGAGGACGTCTGCGCACGCGCGTGGGACTTCATGCGCGAGCACGTGTTCCCGGCGGAGCCGGTGTACGAGGCGTGGCGCGCGGAGCGCGGTCACGACAACCACGAGCTCCCGCCCGTGGTGGACGAGCTCAAGGCCGAGGCCCGCAAGCGCGGGCTGTGGAACCTGTTCCACCACGAGGTCGGCGGCCTCTCGAACCTCGAGTACGCCAGCGTCGCCGAGATCACCGGCTGGTCCCCGGGGATCGCCCCGGAGTCGATGAACGTCGGCGCCCCGGACACGGGCAACATGGAGACGCTCATGCTGTTCGGCACCCCCGAGCACAAGGAGCGCTGGCTCAACCCGCTGCTCGAAGGTGAGATCCGCTCCGGCTTCGCCATGACCGAGCCCGACGTCGCCAGCTCCGACGCCCGCAACATCCAGACCTCGATCGTGCGCGACGGCGACGAGTACGTGATCAACGGCCGCAAGTGGTGGACCTCCGGTGCCGCCGACCCGCGCTGCCAGATCTTCATCGTCATGGGCAAGACCGACCCGGACGGCCCCCCGCACCGGCAGCAGTCCATGGTTCTCGTCCCCCGCGACACCCCGGGCCTGGAGATCATCCGACACCTGCCGGTGTTCGGGTACCAGGACCAGCACGGCCACTCCGAGCTGCGGTTCACCGACGTCCGCGTGCCGGTCAGCAACATCCTCTCCGGCGAGGGCGACGGCTTCATGATCGCCCAGGCGCGGCTGGGCCCGGGCCGGATCCACCACTGCATGCGGGCCATCGGCATGGCCGAGCGGGCGCTGGCGCTGATGGTGGAGCGGACCAAGAACCGGGTCGCCTTCGGCCGGCCGCTGGCCGACCAGGGCACGGTGCGCGAGGCGATCGCGCTCTCCCGGATCGAGATCGACCAGGCCCGGCTCTACGTGCTGAAGACCGCCGACCTCATCGACAAGTACGGGGCCAAGGGCGCCCGCACCGAGATCTCGGCGATCAAGGTGGCCGCGCCGAAGGTGGCCCTGGCCGTCATCGACCGCGCGATCCAGGTGCACGGCGGCGCGGGTGTCAGCAACGACACGGTGCTGGCCCGCTTCTACGCCAGCGCCCGCACGCTGCGGATCGTCGACGGCCCGGACGCGGTGCACATCCGCGGCGTGGCCAAGGAGGAGCTGGCCCGGGAGCGCCCCTTCAACGGCTGAGCGATGTGGCGGCTCCTCCGCCGCCGTCCGCCGGCCTCACCGTCGCGTCGCCGTCCTCGTGCTGTACCGCGAGGACGGCGACCGTGCGGCGAGGTCGGCCCGTCTGCGCCTGCCTGCAGGGGCCGCCGTCAGGGCGTGAGCGTCGTCCCGAACCCGCCGCCGGCCAGCTTGCTCATGAGCTGCGTGCGGTCCAGCCCCACCGCGGCCAGCGCGTCGCCGTCCCGGTCGGTGTCGATCTGGTCGGCGAACCGCTCCTCCACCTGGTCGGCCGTGCCGTTGTCCCCTTCGGTGCGCAGCATCCGCACCAGTTCGTCCTTGTCGAGCTTCACCGGTCCTCCGTCCACCGCCCGTCGGGCGTCCTCGCGAGTGTGGTGGCCGTCACGGCAGGTCGCAACGGCGGTCCTGCGGACGCCGTCAGGTCACGATCCGGTCACGACGGCGCGACCCCACCCCTTCCCGTACGCGCGCCGGCTGCTGGTTACCAGCGCCGCGAGCTGGTGACGGTTGCGCAGCACCCAGGAGATCGGTTGATGGACGGCGCCGGGGTGGGCTCCCTCGGGCCACCGGCGCCCGACCGGGTGCGGATCCTGGACACCCGCGCGGGATCGTCGTCGAGGCGCCGCTGTCGAGGCCCGACGATCGAGCGAGCCGGCGTCGGCCACCGCGATGCGGCAGCTCGCCGAGGAGGCCCGTCGGCGCCGGTCGGTCGTTCCGCGACGATCCCGCCGCTCAGCTCCGGCCGGCGCGCCGGACGAGGACGGCACCCACAGCCACCAGCAGGAGGGCCAGTACCAGCTGGCCGATCCCCACCGCCGCCCGGTCGCTGGCGAACCAGGTCGGCGACGACACGAGGAGCACCAGGGCGACGCCGAGGACGAGCAGTCCGACCAGGCGCTCACGGCGGGCGTTGCGGGAGACAGGAGTGCCGGGGGGGGCGGGTCGGCCATGCCACCACCCTGCCGAACCGGCCCGCGCGGCGATCAGACGGCGGGCCAGGTCGATCTGGTCGCCGTGATCGCACCGCGAGCGTGGCCGGAGCGTCCCCAGGGCGGGGGCCGCCCGGGCGTACGGTTCCTCCCGGATCGCCGGTGGAGGGATAGCGGCAGGCCGAACGGGGAACTCCCGTACGAGCACGACCGGAGATTACGTCGGCGTAGGTCCCGACGACGCAGCTCGAGTCGACCCGGAGGTCCCCATGCCCCAGACGTCCCCACAGGCAGCCGTGCTGACCGAGCTCGAGCCGGTGGTCGCGGAGAACCTCGACCGCCACGTCAAGATGGCCAAGGAATGGCATCCGCACGACTACGTCCCCTGGGACGAGGGGCGGAACTTCGCTTTCCTCGGTGGCGAGGACTGGTCGCCCGAGCAGTCCCGGCTGGACGCCACGGCCAAGGCGGCGATGTTCGTGAACCTGCTGACCGAGGACAACCTGCCCAGCTACCACCGCGAGATCGCCACCCGGTTCGGCCGGGACGGCGCCTGGGGCCAGTGGGTGGGCCGCTGGACGGCGGAGGAGGGACGGCACGGCGTCGCGCTCCGCGACTACCTCGTCGTCACCCGCGGGGTCGACCCGGTCGAGCTCGAGCGAGCCCGGATGGACTACATGACCACCGGCTACGACTCCGGCGACAAGACCCCGCTCGAGACCGTCGCCTACGTCTCGTTCCAGGAGCTGGCCACGCGGGTCTCGCACCGCAACACCGGCAAGGCCACCGGCGACCCGATCGCGGACAAGCTGCTGGCCCGCATCGCGACCGACGAGAACCTGCACATGGTCTTCTACCGAAACCTCGTGACCGCGGCGTTCGACATCGACCCCGACGAGATGATGAAGGCCGTGACCAACGAGGTCATGAACTTCGAGATGCCCGGCGCGAACATGGCCAATTTCCGGAAGAACTCGACGATCATCGCGAAGGCCGGCATCTACGACCTGCGCCTGCACCACGACGAGGTGGTCAGCCCGATCCTGCGCACCTGGAAGGTCTTCGAGCGCAGCGACTTCGGGCCCGAGGGCGAGCAGGCCCGCGAGCAGCTGGCCGCGTTCCTGACCGGTCTCGACGCCGAGGCCACGAAGTTCGTGGAGAGCCGCGAGCGGATGCGGGCCCGCATGGCGGCCAAGGGCGAGGTCCCCGTCCACGTCTGACGGAGGGCCTCCTGTCCCATGGGCGCGACGGACCGAACCGGGCCGCGCTGCGATCAGAGCGGGCAGGCCATGACGATCTCGTCGCGGTCGTCGCCGGGAGCCACCCGGATCGCTCCGGGCAGGCGGCCGACCTCCTGGTAACCCAGGCCGCGGTAGAACGCGTCGACGCCCGTTCCCCCTCGGGCGGTCAGGTGGAGGAACTCCCACCCCCGCTCGCGG
This sequence comes from Blastococcus capsensis, assembly GCF_030165005.1. GTDB lineage: Bacteria > Actinomycetota > Actinomycetes > Mycobacteriales > Geodermatophilaceae > Blastococcus > Blastococcus capsensis. The sequence continues at coordinate 447,264 of NZ_JASNNW010000001.1, read as the reverse complement.
GCGATCCGGTGCACGCCGTCCATCAGCACCCGGCCGAGCCCCTGGCCCTGCCGGGAAGGGTGCACCTGCACCCGCAGCACGGTCCCCCAGTGGCGGCGCAGCGGGCTCAGCGAGCCGACGACGCTGGCGAACCCCGCCGTCTCGCCGTCCACGACGAGCAGGGCCAGCACGTCCCGGCCGGAGTGGACGCCCTCCAGCAGCTTGTCCAGGAGCGGAACGACGTCGTCCTCGGTGACCGGCGGCACGAATCCGACGGCGCCCCCGGCGTTGGTGACGTCGGTCCAGCAGCGGAGCAGCTCGGCCCGCAGCGCGACGTCGACGGAGGTGACAGGGCGGACGACGGCGGCGGGCACACGGGCATTCTCCGCTCCCCCGCCTCCGCCCCGACGTGGGGGCCGTGGCCGCGGGCATGTCAGCCGGGCCGGCGCTCAGCCCGCGCGGGTCGGCGGCTCCCCCTCGGTCCGGGCCTCGGCGGCGCGGACCCGGTCGTAGGCGCAGGCGTCGGCGATGTCGATGACCGGATCGGCCGGCGGCCCGGCTTCCGCACCGCCGGACGGCGGCGACGGCGGGGATGCCGGTGGCGACGGCGGGGCGGACGGCCGGGACGCCGGCGACGGTTCGAGCGCCTCGTCCACGAGTTCCCGGATCCGGTCGTAGTCGGGATACGCCGGATCGATGACGGTGTCGTCGAACACGACGCTGCGGATGTCGGCGTCCTGCACCAGGAACGCCAGGTCGACGAAGTCGTCGAGCGCCGAGCGGGGGATGTCGGTGCTGACGATGTCCTCGGTCGTGGCGGCCAGTTCCTGGTAGCGCTGCAGCACCGTCATCGGGTCGGCGGCGTCCACGATCGCGGAGATGGTGCACCGCTGCCGGGCCATCCGGTCGTAGTCGGTCAGGCCGAAGCGGCCGCGGGCGAAGTCCAGGGCAGTGGCGCCGTCCATCTGCCGGTCCGGGCCCGGCGGGATGTAGTCGTCGGGCAGGATGCCCAGCGTCGGCTCACCGCCGATCGGGACGTAGTAGTTGACGTTCACCGTGATGCCGCCGAGCGCGTCGACCAGCCGGCTGAAGCCCTCCAGGTTCACCAGCACGTAGTAGTCGATCCGCAGCCCCAGCGCCTCCCCCACACCGAGCTTCAGGAAATCCGCACCCGGGTTGTCGGTGGGCCCCAGGACGTCGGGGTACCAGGCCGGGCCGTTGCGGTAGACGGCGTTGAGCAGGCTCTCGCTCTCGCTCCCGGCGTCGAAGCCGTCGGGGTAGACCTCGGCCAGCGGGCTGTCCTCGGGAAAGGGCAGGTCCTGCAGGTTGCGCGGCAGGCTGAACAGCACCGTGTCCCCGGTGTCGGTGTCGATGCTGGCCACGATCACCGTGTCGGTGCGGACACCCTCCCGCCCCTCTCCGCCGTCCCCACCGAGCAGGAGCACGTTCACCCGCGTTCTGCTGGGAAAGGGATCGGAGGTCCCGGGCACGGTGGCCGACCGGCGGCCGTCGGCGAAGACCCCGTCGATGAGGTCGCGCGAGGTGAGGGCCAGCTGCCCCGCGAACGCCGCCGGAGCGGCGATCGCCGCCACCAGCACGCCGACGACCAGCCCGCCGACGGCGTGCCGGCCGGGCGAGGTGCGCGGCGGCAGCAGCATCCGGTAGCCGGCCACGACGACGACGAGCCACAGCAGCACCAGCACGCCCATGCCGACCGTGGCCCAGAGCAGGACGTCGGTGTCCACGGCCGTGCGGGCGGCGAACCGGCGTCCACCGGTGGCCAGCCAGACGCCGGCGGCGACGAGCAGCAGGAAGACGGTGAGCACGGCGGTGCCGAGCCGCCGCCGGCCGGCGGCCAGCAGAGCGGTGCCGGGCAGCAGGGCACCGAGGGCGGTCCACCCCAGCGCAGCGCGGAAGCTGTGCGCGGACCGCCGGCCGCCCTTGCCCGAAGCCGCCGCCCCGCCGTCCGGGGCCGGGGGCGTCGCCTCGGCGGTCATGCCGCTCCGCTCCGCCGTGGCCTGGTCATCAGGCCATGCTCCCATCGTTTCGCCAGGTCGGCGGGCGGGCGGCCGTTCCTCCGACCGGGACCGCCCGATCCAGGGACACCGGCGCGCAGGGCGGGTGAGGCGGGCCGCCCGCGAGCCTCCGTAAGCTCGGCGCCCGTGCGCCTGGCGACCTGGAACGTGAACTCGATCCGTACCCGCGCCGACCGGGTGGCGGCCTTCCTGCAGCGGCACGACGTCGACGTGCTGGCGCTGCAGGAGACGAAGTGCAGGGACGACCAGTTCCCGGAGATGGTGTTCTCCGCCCTCGGGTACGAGGTGGCGCACGTCGGCCACTCGCAGTGGAACGGCGTGGCGATCCTGTCGCGGGTGGGCCTGGAGGACGTCACGGCCCGGTTCCCCGGCCAGCCGTGCTGGGCCGACGACACCAGCTGCGAGGCCCGCGCGCTGGCGGCCACCTGCGGCGGCGTGCGGGTGTGGAGCCTGTACGTGCCCAACGGCCGCACGCTCACCGATCCGCACTACACCTACAAGCTGGAGTGGCTCGCCGCCCTGCGGGACTCCGCGGCGGGCTGGCTCGCGGAGGACCCCGCCACGCCGGTGGCCCTGGTCGGCGACTGGAACGTCGCGCCGCAGGACGACGACGTGTGGGACATGTCGGTGTTCAGCTCCTCCACGCACGTGTCCGCGCCGGAGCGCGCGGCGTTCCAGGCGGTGGTGGACGCCGGGTACGCCGACGTGGTCCGCCCGCACGCCTCCGGGCCGGGCGTCTACACGTACTGGGACTACACCCAGCTGCGCTTCCCCCGCCGCGAGGGCATGCGGATCGACTTCGTGCTCGGCTCTCCCGCGTTCGCCTCGCGGGTGACAAACGCCCTGGTAGATCGCGAGGAACGCAAGGGCAAGGGTGCCAGCGACCACGCGCCCGTGGTCGTTGAGCTGGCCGACTAGCGGACCGACGGGGCGTCCTGGGGCACATCTAGGGCACACGAGGCACCGACCGTGTCCCACGCCGGGTCGACGGCGCTGCGCGTCCGGTCGTCCGAGTCCGGCATCAAGTGCCCGTAGGTGCTCAGGACCAGCGATGCATCTTCGTGTCCCAGCCGCTCGGCGACGGCCACGACCGACTCGCCGGCCGCCAGCAGGACACTGGCGTAGTGGTGCCGCAGGTCGTGGCTCGTCGTCCCCTGCGGTAGCCCCGCCTCGCTCACCGCGCGGCCCATAAGGTTGTGGCCGTAGTAGACGTGCCCGAGCGGGACACCCTTCCGGGTCGTGAAGATCGTTCCGTCCTCGGCCGCCGGGGACGCCGTCAGGTGGGAGGCGAGCGCCTCGGCGACCACCCGAGGCAGCGGGATCGTCCGCTTCGACCGGGGGGTCTTCGGCTCGCTCCGCTCACCCTTCGACCCCTGGGTGAATTGCCACTCGATCCGCACGGTGCGGCGCAGGAAGTCGACATCCTGGACACGGAGCGCGAGCAGCTCGCCGATCCGCAGCCCGAGCCCGGCCTGGGTGAGGACCATGGCTCCGTAGCGGCCTGGCATGGCCCGGGCGAGCGCGGCGACCTGCTCAACCGACAGCGGCACGACCCGCTCCCTCTCGTGCCGAGGAAGTTGGATGCGGACGACAGGTGAAGAGGCCACCAGCCTGTCGAGGACCGCGGCCCCGTACACGCTTCGCAGCAGCCCGACGGCTTGTCTCAGGGTGGTCGGGGCCAGCACCCTCGACCGGTCGGTGGCCCACGCCTGGACCTCGGACGGGCGCACGTCCGCGAGCCTCCGGCCACCGAGACGCGTCGCGTCGATGTGCAGTCGGATCATCATCTCGGTCCGCCGCGCCGTGGTCGGCCGGTGCGGCCGGGTATCCGCCCACCTCCGGGCGTATTCGGCGACGGTGGTCTTCGAGGGTTCGATGTACGTGCCGCGCGCCTTGTCCGCCTCGACCGTGGCCGCGTGGCGATCGGCGTCGCCCTTCTTGCTGAAGGACTTCTTGCGCTGTCTGCCCTGATCGTCTCGCCACCGCGCCTCGTAGGTCGTCCGCCCGTTGCGGACCCGCTTCTCGACGCTTGCCATGGCTGACTCCTCGACATCTCAGACGCGGCCGGGCTCGTCGTCTGCGTCTTCGCTTCTGGGGGAAGGAACGGATCGGCACGCAGCATGCCGAAGAGATCTGACGAGGTGAGGGCAGCAACCCACAGGCTGCGCCCTTCGCCGGGTAGCTATCCGGTGGCGCTTGGCCCCAATTGCGCCTCGACCCACGCCTTGAGGTCGTCGTGGCGGTAGAGGACGCGGCGGCCGAGGCGGAAGCTGCGCGGGCCGGTGCCGAGGTGGCGCCAGTACCGCAGGGTGGCGACCGGGGCACGGAGGAGCTCGGCGGCTTCGGTGATGGTGAGCAGTTCGGGCTCGCGGCTTGCGGGATGGTCGGGCATGGTGGGCTCCGGTCTAGTCGGGTGAACGCGCTCCGTCACCTGAGAAGGCACCGATCTGGAGCTCGTACTGACAGCCGACCGCCAGATGCTTCCGAAGACCTCCAGTCGTTCTCCTGCCCCCGGCTATCCGAGCCCCGTCGCCGGCGGAGCCACGCCGTTCATCGGCCGATGCCTGGGGTGGTGCCACGTCGGTTGAGCGACGGGCCGAGGCGCTCGGTCTCTGGCCGAGGGACGACCGGGACCGGAACGGTCGTCTGCATAGTCGTCGGTCCGGGCTGGTCGGGGCTGGCCGTGTGCCGTGTGATCCAGGCCTCGCGCTCGCGGGTGAGCCGGTCAGGCGGTTGTGCGAGGAGAACCGGCTCGGCGGTGAGACTCGCGATGCGCACCCGTACTTCGGTCAGGTCCTGGCGGGTGGCGGCGATGTCGCGCTGGAGGCCGCCAAGCCGCCCGACCGGGTCGGGGGACCAGGCCATCGGCTCGAACGGGTCGAGCCGCTGATCGCGCTCCCGGCGGGCTTCGGCCAGTGCTCGCCGGGCCTGCTCTGCCGCGAGCCGGGTGGCGTCGACTGCGGTGTGGAGCTGGGCGTGTTCTGGGTGGGCCTGTTCGGCCGCCCGGTGGGCGGAGGCGTCGAACGCCGTCCACAGGGCGGGTCGGTCGTCGAACCAGCCGGCAACCCGCGCGAGCTCACCGGCTTCGGTCGGCAGGTAAGGCAGGTGGGGGCGCCACCGGTCGGCCCAGTCGGTGAGCTGCTCGCCGGCGCGGGCCACGGCGCCTCGCCGGAGTCTGAGCCGGCCTGGGCCGTCGAGCACGGTCCTTGCCGCCGTGCGTGTAGCGGGGCGTTCGCCGTCCCAGCGAGCGAGGAGGGTGTCGCGGACCTGTTCCGCGTGGTTGGCGACGGCCGCGCCGCTGGCTGCGGCCTGCTGCTTGGCCTGTTCGGCGGTGATCGCGGTCTGCTCACGGGCGGCCTGGAGGTTGGCCAGTTCGCCGGCGTGGGGAGCTTCGAGCGTGATCACCTCGCGCAGCGTCTCGCGCTGTGGTTCCCAGTAGGCAAGTTGCTGAAGGCAGCGCTGCTCGGCCGTCCACGCCGCGCGCAGCTCGGCCAGCACCTCCTCCAGCGGGCGGGATGGGGCGTAGCGGGCGGCCTCGGCGGCCGCTTGCTGGGCGGCGTGGGCGGGGCCGAGGTCGGCGCGGTCGCGGGCGAACACCGCGACCCACTGCTGCCGCGCCTCGTCGGCGTCGGCGGCGACGAGGTACGCAGTGTTCGCCGTTCGGCCGCGGGTCATCCCGACGTAGCAGGAGGAGGCACCGGTGTGCTCGCCGACCACCACGTGCGACGCCGTGACCGTGTCGCCCTGCACGCCGTACGCGGTGGAGGCGTAGGCGAGCTCGACGTGCTCGGTGACGTAGTCCGCGGGCAGTACCCGGGTCCCTGGGCCGGCAGGGGTGACACCGCCGGACCCGTCACCGGGGACGGGTCCGGTGGGGGTGACAGCGGGGGTGACGAGCAGCCCGCCGCGGCGGCCGACCGCGGAGACGATCCAGGTGTCGCGGTTGGCGACGTCGAGGCGGCGGTCGTTGCGGCGGGTGGCGATCCGGTCCCCGGCGCCGATCCGCTCGCCGGCGCCGGTGACGGCCACCGTCCGGTCATCGACCCGGCCGGCGACGACCAGCCGTTCGCGGATGGCAATGTTGAGTTCGGCGGCCTGGTCGCGGGTGTCCACCACCACGGCCACCCGGCGGCCGTCGGCATATGACGAGGCGGCGGTGGCGGCCAGCGTGTCCTGCAGCGCGGCGGGGTCGGGGAACAGCTGGATCTGGCCGCGGGCGAGCAGGGCGTCGAAGACGGCGCCGGGGTCCTCGCCGGTGCGCATGGCCAGGGTCAGCTCGGCGTAGCCGGTGTCGGGTGTTGTGCGGCCCTGCTCGTCGGTTCGGGTGAAGCGGTGCACCGCGTCGAGTGTCAGGTGCGCCGCCGGGTCGGCCTGGCCGATGGCGAGGTCCAGGACGCCGCCGCGGCCGACCGCGGACAGCTGGTGCCGGTCGCCGAGCAGCGCCACCCGCACCTGGCACTCGTCGGCGACCGTGAGCAGGGCGCGGGCGGTGTCCTGATCGAGCATCCCGGCCTCGTCCACCAGGAGCAGATCGCCGGGCCGCAGCTGGGCTGCCTCGTTCGGCCCGGCGTAGACCCGGCCGGTCGCCGGGTCTACCTCGCCGACGGTGAGCCGGGTCCAACACCCCTCGTCGTGCCAGCGCCAGCCGTGCTGGAAGGCCAGCCACGCCGCGGACCCGGCGGCCGCACCCACCTCGCCGGCGGCCACCTTGGCCGCCTTGCACGTGGGGGTCACCATCACCAGCCGGCGGTCCTGTGCCTCGAGCAGGTCGCGGGTGGCGGCCAGGGTGGTGGTCTTGCCCGCCCCCGCGGCGCCCTCCACCACCACCAGCGGCCGGTCGCCGGCCAGCGCAGCGACCGCCGCGGCTTGGCCGACATCCAGCCGGCCGGCGGCAGCCGCGCCTCCGACCGGAAGGGTCAGGTCGGTGTCCGGAACGCCGTGCGCGGCGCGGGCGGCGAGCCGGGTGGTCAGGTCGGCCTCGACGTCGAGGACCGTTCGCGAGGTCCAGGCGCGGATGTGCTCCGGTACCCCGTCGCGGTCCAGCAACGGCACGCAGCGCTGCAGGGCGCGGGCGGTGAGGTCTTCGGCCAGCTCGATGCGCACCGCGGCGTCGGCGACGACGCCTTCGGCGGCGATCAGCCGCTCGGCCTCGCCCCGGATGTCGGCGGCGTTCCACGCCGACCGGCCGGCCGCGAGCCGGGCCAGTACCCGGTCCACCGCCTGCTCCCGGTCGAGCGCGCCGATCAGGCTGGGGGCCAGGTCGACCGGGCCGGCCGGGTCGCGGTAGCCGAGGGCAGACAGCTCGGCCCGCCAGCGCTCCTCCAGCCTGACCCCGGACTGGGCGGTGACCTTGTCCGGGCGGCCGTCGGCCCACGCCCGAGCGTCCCAGGATCGGCGCAGCCTCGGCCCGGGGGATTCGCCAGGGTGCGCCGCGGTCCATTCCCGTTCGTAGCGGTCCACATTCCGGGCGATCTGCGCGTGGCGTGCGCTGAACGGGCCCACGTAGTCGGCGAGCTCCCGTATTTCTCCCGTAGCGCCCTTCCGGTAGCCGTGCGCGGCGAAGGCGGCGTTCAATTCCGGGTCGCACGCCATCGCGGCGTGCCCGATCCCGTTGATCCCGCCCAGGAAGTCGCGGACCCCGACGGTGTGCAAACCGCGCCACTTCCCGGCCGCGAACACCCGGGACAGCAGCTGCAGGTGCAGATGCCAGTGCGGGTCCTCCGCCCGGGAGGTGTAGTGCCGCACCGTCGCCGCCTCCAGCGCCTCGACAGGCACCTGCACCTGCCCGCCGCGCGGCCCGACCCGCGTCGTGGCGTGCTGCGAGAGCCAGGTGATGATCTGCCCTGCGGCCCGGTCCTGCGCCGCCTCGTACGCCGTCCTGATGTCCGGGTGCAGCGCGGCGGCCAGGGACCACGTCTTCGGGCCGTTGACCACCACCTCGACGAAGCGCACGGCGTTCTCGTCGCCGCGCAGCTGCCCCCTCGGCTCACCCGTCTCCGGGTCGCGGCCGGCCACCCAGGTCTCGTAGGTGTCGCCGGTCAGCGGCGCCAGCTCGGTCACGCGACCGGCCGCTGCGGCGTAGCGGCGAGCCACCCCGGTGCCTTCGGTGAGGTAGTAGTCGTCCGCGCGGCCGCGGTCGGCCTCCACGTAGTGCCGGGCAGCCGCGGGCGCGCCAGCGTATATCTTCATTCCGCCGTGCATTCTCAACGCCACCCGACAATGACCAACGAGTCACCCCCAGAAACGGCGATGGGCCCCGCTAAGCGGAGCCCGAGCTACCTCCGAAGGTAGCATTCGTGCCGTTGGAGATGAAGACAGAAGAACGTCGCGATAATGGATAACTGGAGTGCGCTAGTTGACGCGCGTTTAGCGTCGTACTGGACGTCTTCGGAAACGGCTGGTCGTTTGACCGGTGTGCAAGCCGTCTGTGGCCCTGATTCGGGTGGTCGCCGCTGGGGTGGTCACGTCGGCTGCGTGGATCAGCTGAGTCCGTCTGCGCCAGGGTGACGTCGCCGCCGAAGTCGTCCCTTAGACAAGGATCGGATCGTCTATCCACAGGCGCCTCGGCAGTCCACAGAGTCATTGCTCGCGGCTCTGAATCGGGCGTTTGCGCGCCAGGCTCGAGCCATGACATCAACTCTCCCCTACGGCGGCGACGCCGATGCAGGGTCGCTGCCATTCGGCGGCGCCTCCGCCCCGAGCGCGGACGATAAGGCGGGGCACCCGGCGCCCGCGGAAGACCCCGTGCAACAGCTGGTCTGGCTCGACCCGTCCACCCTGACCATTCACCCGCGCAACATCCGCGACGACCTGAGCGACCTATCCGGCCTGGCGACCTCCATCGCCGCTCAGGGCGTTCTGGAGGCTCTGACCGTCGTTCCGCACGCCAAAGGGGACGGCACCATCGGGCACCTGTTGGTCGCCGGACATCGGCGGGCGGCAGCCGCTTTGCTCGCCGGCGTCCCCTCCGTGCCGTGCGTCGTGCGGCCAGACCTAGCAGCCGAGCCTGATGACCTGGCCGGGCAGGCCCGGCACGTCGGAGCGATGCTCGCGGAGAACCTGCATCGGGCCGCCCTGACGGCGGTCGAGGAGGCCCGTGGTGTGCAGACGATGCTTGACCTCGGCGACAGCCTCACAGAGGTTGCCCGCTCCACCGGGCTCGGCCGAAACCGCGTCACGAAGGCCGCCGGCGTCGCCCGGCTGCCTGCCGACACCGCCGCCGCTGTGTCAGCAGCCGGACTCACCCTCGACCAGGCGGCCGCCGTCGCCGTCTACGCCGACGATGCCGAGACCACCGCCGCACTTATCGCCGCCGCTGGAGAGGGGGCGGGGCAATTCGCCCACGCGCTCACCCGCGCCAAGCGCGCTCGTCAAGAGGTCGAGAAGATCGCTGTTCTGTCCGCCGATCTGACTGCCGCCGGGCGAACGCTGCTTGACGCAGCCGAAGGTCGCGGGCAGACCCGTATCAGCCAACTCGCCCACGACGGGGAGTTCCTTACCGCCGAGGTTCACGCCAGCTGCCCCGGTTCCGCGGTGTACATCGCCACCGCGTGGAACGGCCCCCAGGCGGTGGAGGTCTGCACCAATCCCGCTGCGTTCGGCCACGCCGGCCGCTACAGCGGCGACCCGATACCCAACACCCAACTCGCCGAAGAGGAGCGGGACGCTACCGACGAGCGGCGGATCACGATCGTCAACAACAGAGAGATGGCGGCAGCGAACGAGACCCGCCGCGAGTGGGTACGTGCGTTCCTGATGCGCAAGAGTGTGCCAAGGGCGGCGCTCCGGTTCGCCGTCGAGACGATGGCGAGTGACCCGCGCGTCCTCGCCCGCTGGCTTTCGGGGCAATCCAACCTCGCCCAGGACGCCGCCAGCGCCGACCTCGGCATCGAGGCCCCCGGATTGTGGAGGACGACCAAGGGAGAACTCACCCTGACCAGCGGCAAGCTCGTGCCCGACGGGCGGCTGCCCATCGTCCTGCTGGCCCACGTCGCCGGAGCGATCGAGACCGCGATGCACCGGGGGACCTGGCGGGATCCCAGAGCCACGGACGCCCGGTGGCTGCGCTTCCTGGCCGGGTACGGTTACTCCCTCGCCGAGATCGAACAGCGCATCGTCGACGGGATCGACGAGCGCACCAGCAGCGACGATTTCGCCCCCCACGACAACGACGCAGCCTCCGACCCAGACGACAACGGCGCCCCCGAGGCATGCTGACCCGCGTGAGGACCACCTACCCAAGGCGGCCTGAGGGGTGCACGTGTTGAGCTATGAGCAGACGATGGCTGTGGGTCAGGCGCAATACCAAGACGCGATTGACGCGTTGTGCGCCGCGAACTTGCCGACGACGTTCACCCAGACCGGTGGCATGAATGCCGCCCTTCAGGTTTCCCTCGACGGTGGGTGGAGCCTGTTGCTCACCGACGCTCAAGACAGCCTGTCTTGGTCGCGGGCGGAGCAGCAGGGATGGGGGGTCGGCCTCTACGCTCCCCAACACGCCTTCGACGGTGAGTGCCGGGCCTGGATCAGTACGCCAGAGAACAGTTTGACGGCGCTGCGGGCATGCATCGATGCGGTCTTGCGGTCCGCTGTGAGCGACTAACCCGCGGGTTCACCCGGGATCAGGTCGCAGCCTTAAGGGCCAGGTCCACTCGGTTGGCTGCGGCCACCGGGTCCTCGTGCTCCCACACCCGCACGACGACCCATCCCGCTGTAAGCAGGCGAGCATCAGTGTCCCGGTCGCGGGAGACGTTGTCGGCGAGCTTCGAAGCCCACCATTCGGCGTTGTTCTTCGGATGCGTTGCGTGGACCGGACAGGAGTGCCAGAAACAGCCGTCGACGTAGACCGCGACACGTAGGCGCGGAAAAACCAGATCCGCTCGCCGCCGGAATCCCCGCAGTGGTGCGCGATCGACGAAGAATCGTCGACCCCGACGGTGCAGCTCACGTCTTAGTGCAAGCTCGGGAGTGGTGTCTCGGCGTCGTTGCCCTTGCATGCGCCGCCGGGTCCGCGCGTCTCTGGGGGTGGGGTTAGTCAGGACCTCAGCCCTCGAGGTCCTCGGTATCGCTGGCGTCGGAGTCCACGGCGGCAGGGTCGACATCGGCGTCGGGGTCGGCCCAACTGGGTGCCGAACGGTTGCGTCGCGTGACTTCGTCCTTGATCGCCGTCACGAACTCGTCGAAGGAGATCGTCGCGTTCGCTGACGGAGGGCCGTTGCGTGGGGGCGCGTTCTCCACATCGAAGAAGCGCACCGCGCCCCGCTGCTCCCCATCGGGTTCGTAGAGACCGATGAACACCCGCTCGAACAGGTCGTACCGCGAATCCTCGGCGCCCAGGTCGACCCAGGCGCCCGGCGCGCCGCCTAGAACGGGGCGTTTGCCGCGTCCAACCCGCTTGGCGAGAGTGGTGACGTGATGGGCGAAGGAGGATTTGCCCTTGTCCGAACGGTTGGCGGGATCGCCGTCGTCGGCGATGGCTGAGGGCTCGAACATCACCGCGATTAGCACGCTGTAGGGCTGGCGCTGGTGCAGGACCATGGCCTCACCGCGCAGCTCGTGGTCGTTGCGGACGATGTTCTTCGTCCAGCGCCCCAGCCTGTTCTTAGAAGGGCTGTAGTCCTGGAAGCTGTAGGTCTTGATAGACACTGACAACAAAAGACCCAGGGTCTGGTCGGTGACCTTTACGTCCAGCCGCTTGGTGCCCCGGGCCACGCCCACCGCAGACTCCTGGCCGGTGCCATCGGCGGCCGGCGTCACCGCCGGGAACTCCGGGCGCAATGCGTCGGCGACCGTCTGGGCAAGGGCGTTGGACAACCGCTGGGCGTAGTTCTTTTTCTCGCCCTGAGCACCAGTGGGGGAAGGCTTGGGCTCGGCAGCGTCCAGGGCCGCCCGCAGCGGAAAGTCGCTCATGCGGCTCGAGCCGGATCTCCGCCCACGGACACCAGGTGCCGCGCGACGTCGTCGAGGAAACCGTCAACGAATCGCAGATTGCCCGCGCGCGCACGCTTGAGAAATCCCGCGGTCGCCCTGGCCGACAGCGGCTTGGACTCCTCCAGGAAGCCAGCCACGGACTCGTACGGCGCCCGGACTGGCCAACTGCTCACTGAAGCTCGGTGAGCCACCCCATCACGGCCCCACGCCGCGATCGGCCAGGTGTCGCCTGGCTGCAGCGCCTGGTCGAGTCGGCCGTCGTAGGTCACCGGCGCCGACAAGCGGCTGCCCACCCATTCCGACATCCGGACACTGACGGCATTGCCGATGAGCTTCCACCGATGACCAGGACGAACGCCTGCAACGTCCGAAGAGGGCGCTGTCCAACCGACCGGGAAGCCCTGAAGGCGCTCAGCGTCCGAGAGCCCCGGGGTGACGAGTGACCCGTCCAGGCGCCGTACCGCTGGCGGGGATGCGATCCCGATCGTTGACCCGCCCTTGAGTGTCGGCACGGCATCAACGGCCCATCCCAGTCCCCGAGTGCCTTCAGTCCAGTAGAAGCCACAGGCGACCGACGCTGGATCCGCCTCGGTCGTGGGGCCAGCGTCGTCGGCGAACAAGATCGCACGAGGGTCCTCTGTCCGCGAGGCCAACATGATGACTCGGAGGCGCCGCTGAGGCAGACCGAAGGCGCGTGCGTCGACGACGCGGTAGGCCCACGCATAGCCGAGCAGCTCAAGGGAAGCGGTGATGTGCCGCATGGCCGCGCCACGGCCGAGCGACAGCATGAACGGCACGTTCTCCATCAGGAGCCATGTTGGACCGTTCTGGGGCTCGACAAGGCGGAAAACTTCGTCCACCAGGCCAGAGCGGGCCCCTGTGATGCCGACGGTGCGTCCAGCCTGCGAGAGGTCCTGGCACGGGAAGCCGGCGGCCACCAGTTCGATGCCGCCGGGCAGCTCGTCGAGACGGGTCACGTCCGGGACTAGGGGGACGTCGGGGAAGTGCTCACCAAGCACGGCCTGACCACCAGAGTCGATCTCGCATAGCAGCTCGGTACTCCAACCGTGGGTGTGCAACCCCAGCTCAAGACCGCCGATGCCGGCGAAAAGGCCGACCATCTTCCCGTTCATCTGGCCACCCGATCCACGATGCCCAACCTAGTGTCTGCGCGGCTCGTGGGTCGGGAGCCGCTACGGATACGAGGCTCACCCGGACCCGTGGGTCCCGAGTCCGGTAGGTGAGCCGCAGCTGGTCCCAACCACTCCGAGACGGAAGGGTCCGGGAACTGGCTACTGTTCGGTTCTGGAGGGGATGTCACCCGGGACCGTAGGGATCCTCCCATTGGTTGCGACGACGTGGGAGGCGCCTGTGGACGGCCCCGACATCCTGGTGCGCACGTTGTCCCAGCCGACGATCCCCGACAAGTTCGGAAACTTTTGGCAGTACCACTCCCGGTCGGACCGCCACTCCAAGGTGGCCTGCTGGACCATCCTGTTCGACCTTCTCCAGCACTCCCGTGCGCTGGCCCGCCACATCGAAGCCTGCAAGGTGGTCCTCGGGGTCAACCAGCAGATGCGCGACCTGGGGACCAACCGCGCGAAGAACCTCGATTTGGTCATCAGCCGTCCGGCTGAGGGGCAGCTCGCGCGGATCCCGGCGTCGATGTCCGACCTGGCGCTGCGATGGGGGGTGCGGCTGACCCCCCAGCAAAGGGCAACCCTCACCCGCCTTCCAGACCTGCGGGAGGGTCTGGCCGGCGACGTCTTGGTCGCACTGGAGGCCAAGGCCTGCATGACAGCGCACGTCAGGGCTCTCCCGCGGCTGTTCGACGAACTGACCTCGAGCCACTCCACAGTCCATGCTGGCGCTCCCCAAGCCCTCGCCGTCGGCTATGCCCTGGTCAACGCCAGCGAGAGCTTCGTGAGCGCGGACATGAACAAGTACGACCTCAGCGAGCGCCACCCGACGGTCAACCAGCACCCGGCTCATGCCGCCGGACGAGTCGTGACCAAGGTCCTGGAGCTCGACGGCCGGACCGGCCCCGCTGTCAACGGTTTCGACGCCCTCGGTGTCACCGTCATCTCCATGCGCAACGACGGAAGTCCAGTCTCTGTCGTGTCAGGACCCCCGGCCCCTGACCCGGAGGACGCTCATTCGTACAAGCAGATGGTTGGGCGGGTGGCTCAGAGTTACGACGAGACCTTCGCCGACATCTGAACGACCGCCTGCCGAACGGCGTGGGGGTGGCCGCGCCCCTCAGGCGCGGATTGCGCCACTGGGGCGGACGCAGAAAATCTGAGGAAATTCCTCAGATCGGTTGCACCTCACCTTGGTCCCGTGTTGACTGCGGACAGAACGAAGCAGGCCGGCCCGAGCTGCAACTCGAGCCGGCCTGGAGATCATCAACCGCCGGTTCGACAGCCGATGGATCCGTGCGTAGCACCCGGAGCCTAGGCCGTCGGACCCCGACCGCGCACGTGCGCGGAGAGGAAAAGTCGTGCCCCACGACACCGCCCAGGCCGTTCCCAGGCCGTTCCACATCCACTGCCAGTCCCTGTCTGGCGCTCAGCAATGACCCGGATCACCGCCCACTTCGGGATCAACGGTCCGGTGCCGTTCCTGGACGTCGACGTGCACCAGGACAACAAGCTCTTTCTGGACCCCAGCGCGATCAGGCACGCTGGTGGCCCGATGGCCAGGCGGGCTCACGGTCTCGTCCTGGAGTTCTTCCGGGAGGTCATGCGCTGCCGCACCAGTCCCAACCGGGCGGACCGCGAGAAGGGGCTCGCTCTGCTTCAGCGCCTGCACGAGCCCAACGAGACCCGGCTCGGGATGAGCAAGGCCGGCTCGGCCGGCCACGCCTTCGGCGACGAGCTCGGGTCCATCCTCTGGGACGTATTGGACCAGCCCGTCTTTACTGCCGATCCGATCGCTCGGCGCCTTGAGGACTTGCCGCTCTTCGTGGACCGCGTCGGGGACGACCTGGTCTCGGACCTGACCACGCGCATTGTGTTCGAGGTGCTCGCCGATTTCACCGCTCAGCAGTGCGCGCTGCACCCCGCTTTGGCCGCTTCGGTCGTCACCCGCGACATCGATTTGTGGGACATCGGCTCGAACGACTGGGTGACGCGCCCGGTACAGCTCCCCTGGGTCGCCCCGCACCAGCTCCTGCTGGTTCCGAAGGAGTGGGTCTTCTGGCGGATGATCATGGACCCGACCGCCTTCTACAACCACTTCGGCACCGGGACCGTCCAGATGGAGCGCACCACGACGAACCTCCAGGGACGGAAGGTGGCCCCCTCGAAGGAATCGCTGAAGAAGGAGTTCCCTCACGTCAAGGAACTCAACATCCGGCAGACGGTGAAGTACGCGCACGAGGAGCATCGCGACCTGGTCGCGGAGTACCGCGATCGGGTCGACGCGGAGTTCACGTACCTCGTTGACGACGAGATCGCCCGCCGCCTCGCCTGACCAGGCGTCAACACCCTTTGCCGCTGGTGCCGGTGGGCCCGTAGGCCCACCGGCACCAGCACCTCGAGAACGATCAAGACTGGACAACGACATGACCCGACCCGATGCCACCGACCTGGACCTGTCCGCCGGCTCCTACGTGAAGGGGGTCCAGCTGACGCCGACCACCTTCATGGCGGTCACCACCTTCCGGCAGTTGCGCACCGTCACCCGCGACCCCGACGTCCTGCAGCCGGGCAGCAAGCGCGGCAACGACGACCCCAATATCGAGGGCGAGCGCGCCATCCACGAACTCATCCAGCGGGCAATGTCGGGCAACAAGAAGAGCAACGTCCCCCGCTACACCACGTACATCGAAAGACTCGTCCGCGGCGAGGCACCCGGGGTGCTGCCGCCCATCCACCTGTGGTCGGCGCCCTGCCTGGACGTGGTCACCGTGGGCAGCACCACCTACGTCCTGGTGCCGAACGGAGAGCACCTGCTGGCCATCGATGGGGAGACTCAGCTCGCCGCCCATCACGCGCTGGGCCGCTCGGGTGTCATCGACGGCGATACTCGGAACAAGCACCAGAACTTCCCGCTCGGCGCCGTTATTCACCACGGCACTCCCGTGGTCACGGCCCGCCAGTACTTCCATGACCTCAACATTCTGGCTGTTCGGCCCAACACCAGCCTGGGCCTGGCCATGGACACCCAGGACCCAGTCATGCAGGTCGTCAGCGACGTGGAACTCGGCATCGAGCTGCTGGCCGGGCGGGTGGAGAAGATGTCCCGCCAACTGTCTAAGACCAGCTCCAAAATCGTCACCCTGCAGGCCCTGCGCCAGATGGTCGTCAACATCATCAAGGGCATCAGCGGTATTCAGTACGGCGCTCGGCCAGTCCCCGTCGACGGGGTGGACTTGCGCCAGGTCACGACGGTCGCCATCGATTGGATCGGTGCATACCTCGAGGAGTTTGAGCCTGAGGTGCTCGACCGAGACAGGTCGCTTGCCGGAAACTCGTCGGTTCTCGCGGCCGTGGGCGCCATGGGCCACGACCTGCTCAACCTCGACGCCGACGAACGCCGGCATAGCCAAGCCCTGCTGCTGCGCACCCTCCACCGAGTGGACTGGTCCAAGGACAAGCACTGGGTCGGCATTGCCGGCAGCTACACCTCACGCGGCGTCTTCTCGGTCAAGGGAACCAAGGAGGTCGCCTACGCCGTCTACTCTGCGCTGACCGACGATGAGAGCGGTGGCTACCACCAGGTCCATCTCGCTCCCTAGTCCATCAGGGCTGGGATGCAGCGCGCCGACACTGCTCCGCCGGGCCGGGAAGCCTCCTTCGAAGGCATGCGTCTCTGAAGTTCCGCTCGGCCGGCCGTGCGGCACCGAGCAGACTCGTCACGGGCGTCAGCTGCTAGTACCTCGACCTGTTCCCCTAACCCGCTTTTTCCGGCGCCGCGCCGCAGGCGGCACGCTTATCGGGTGGGGGTGGTCGCTGTTCCGTCCGAGATACGCGGTCAACCGTCTGCGAACGGTAGCGAACGCCCAACTGCACCTCGCCCCAGCTCACGCCTAGCGAACCGCGTTCAGTGTCGAGCCGTAGTGCTCATCGGCGAATTGCGCAAAGCTCGGTCGTCATCCCATCAGCGGTCAGACGACCAGCGATGGCATCGGCGCCCGGGACGCGGCATTCCCTCGACGGACGTGAGCTCCGGTGTTGCGGTGTCGACCGCAGCATCCTCGCGCAACCCACCCACCTGGGGCACAATTGGGGCACATGATCTTGTGATTGGACCTGATTGACCCAGATTGACTGACGTGTATTCGCGCAGGCCAGGGGGAGAGTTCACGATTTCGCGCTGGTCACCGCGCCCCTCCCGCACGTACTGGGACTACACCCAGCTGCGCTTCCCCCGCCGCGAGGGCATGCGGATCGACTTCGTGCTCGGCTCCCCTGCCCTGGCCGCGCGGGTGACCGGCGCGTTCATCGACCGCGAGGAGCGCAAGGGCAAGGGCGCCAGCGACCACGCGCCCGTGGTCGTCGACCTCACCTGAGGCCCGTAGCCTGGCCCCTCGTGCTCGTCCTGCTGCCGCCGTCGGAGACCAAGGCCACCGGCGGGGACGGCCCGCCGCTCGATCTCGCCGCGCTCACGGCCCCGGAGCTGACCCCGGTCCGCACCGGCCTCGCCGAGGCGCTGGTGGGACTCGCCGCCGACGTGCCCGCCTCTCGCGCCGCCCTGGGCCTGTCCCCGAAGCAGGACGACGAGATCGCCCGCAACGCCGCGCTGTTCACCGCGGGCACCCTGCCGGCCCTGCAGCGCTACACCGGCGTCCTCTACGACGCCCTCGACATCGGCTCGCTGACCCGCGCGCAGAGGGCCCGGGCCGACCGTCGGCTGGCCGTCGGCTCGGCACTCTTCGGGCTGGTGGGCGGCGCCGACCGCATTCCGGCCTACCGCCTCTCGGCCGGGTCGACACTGCCCGGCCTGCCGACCCTGCGATCACTGTGGAAGCCGGCACTGGGTCCCGTCCTGGCCGGTACCGACGGTCTGGTCGTCGACCTGCGCAGCGGCTCCTACGCCGCCCTGGCTCCCGCGCCGGGAGCGGTCGGCGTCACCGTGCTGAGCGAACGGGCCGACGGCACCCGGTCGGTGGTCAGCCACTACAACAAGGCGCACAAGGGCCGGCTGGCACGCCTGCTGGCCACCACCACCGCCGAGCCGGACGACGTCGTGCGGCTCAGGAGGCTGCTGAGGCGGGCGGGGTTGCACGTGGAACATGACGGCGGCACCGTCCTCGTGCTGGTCGTCCCGGCCGGCTGAACCCGAGATCTCGCCGCCCGACCCGCCGGGTTGGTTGCACACAACCGGCCCGCCGTGACATAACTGCGGGGACCACGCGACTCCGACAGACGAGCTGCGCTGGTCCAGGCATCCGGTGACGGCCGGGGCAGAAGGGCTTCGGTGAACGGAACGGACCGCACGGTCGACGTCGGGCGTCGCCTCGGCGACCGCGCGGCGGCCCAGCTGCGCGCTGACCGGAAGCGGGTCGAGGCCGCGCAGCAGCTGCTCCCCCGGACCGACCGGGACGGGCTGCACCGGCTCGCCGCGCTGGCCGCCCGCCTGCTGGGCACCTCGGGCAGCCAGGTCTCGCTCCTGAGTGACGTGCAGCTGGTGGCCGCCGGCACCGGGGAGGCGGCGGTCGGCTGCACCGGGCCGCTCGAGGAGTCCCTCTGCACGGTGACGGCGGCGCTCCCGGCCGGCGATGCGCTGGTCGTGACCGACGCCCGCTGCGACGAGCGCGTCAAGGACCTACCGCCGGTGCGGAACCGGGTGGTGGGGTCCTACCTGGGCACCGCGCTGACCGATGCGGCGGGGCGGCCGGTCGGCGCGCTGTGCGTGTTCGACCCCGAGCCGCGGCCCTGGGCGCCGTCCGAGGTGGCGCTGCTGCAGCAGCTCGCCGCCTCGGTGGTGACCGAGCTGGAGCTGTCGGCGCTGCTGCGCCGGTACGAGGACGACCGGGTGCGCTGGGAGCTGGCCACCGAGGCCGGTGGGGTCGGCACGTTCGACTGGGACCTGACCAGCCGGAAGCTGATCTGGGACGAGCAGCTGATCACGATGTTCGGCTACGACGTCGAGGGCTTCGACCAGACGATCGAGGCCTTCAACGAGCGGCTGCACCCCGACGACCGGGCGTGGGTGGGGGAGGCCCTGCAGCACGCCATCGAGACGTGCGGCGACCTCGACGTCACCTACCGCGTCGTGCGGCCCGACGGCGAGACGCGGTGGGTGCACGCCCGCGGCCGGGCGCTGCCCGACCACCAGGAGCAGGCGGTCCGGGTGCTCGGCGCCGCCTTCGACATCACCGGTGAGCGCGAGGCCGCCACGCTCGTCACCCGGACGCTCGAGGCGATGCCGGCCGGCTTCTACAGCCTGGACCGGGAGTGGCGGTTCACCCACGTCAACGCCGAGGCCGAGCGGCTGCTGCAGGCGGCCCGCGACGAACTGCTGGGCCACGTGCTCTGGGAGGCCTTCCCCGCCGCGGTGAACAGCGTCTTCGAGGAGAGCTACCGCGAGGCGGTGCGCACCGGCCAGCCGGTCTCGTTCGACGCCTACTACCCGCCGCCGCTGGACGGCTGGTACGAGCTGAGCGCCTGGCCCAGCCCCGACGGCCTGTCGGTCTACTTCCTCGAGGTCACCGAGCGGCGCCGCATGGAGGAGCAGGCGGAACGGTCCGCCCAGCGGCTGGCGCTGCTGGCCACCATCAGCGCCGACCTCGCGGGTGGCCTCGACCAGCAGGTCGCGATGGCGCACCTGCCCGAGCTCGTCGTCCCCGCGCTGGCCGACTTCTGCATCGTCACCGTGGTCGACCCCGAGGGCCGTCCGCACGACGTCGGGTGCTGGCACCGCGATCCGGAGATGCGGCCGGTGCTGGAGCGCTACAGCCAGGTCCGCCTGGATGCCATGCCGGCCGGCTCCCCCGCGGCCAAATCCCTGCGCACCGGCCAGCAGAACCGCACCCCCGGCCCAGCCGTGCTCGACCTGATGGCCCCGGGCGAGGCACGCGACCTGCTCGCCCGACTGGCGCCGCGGGAGGCGGCCATCCTCCCGATGCGCGGCCGCAACCGCACGCTCGGTCTGCTGACCATGTACTACGGCCAGGACACCCCGCTGCTGGCCGACAACGTGGCGACCGCGCAGGAGGTGGCCGACCGGGCAGGCCTGGCGCTGGACAACAGCCGGCTCTACAGCACGCAGCAGCAGCTCGCCGAGGGGCTGCAGCGCAGCCTGCTCACCGAGCCGCCCGAGCCCGACCATGCCCAGATCGCGGTGCGGTACCTGCCGGCTGCCGAGGCGGCCCGCGTGGGCGGCGACTGGTACGACGCATTCATGCAGCCCGGCGGGGCGACCATGCTCGTGATCGGCGACGTCGTCGGCCACGACACCGAGGCCGCGGCCGCCATGGGCCAGCTGCGCGGGCTGCTGCGCGGGGTCGCCACCTACAGCGACGCCGGGCCGATGGAGGTGCTGCGGGGGCTGGACGCCTCGATGACCACGCTGCAGATCCCGACGCTGGCGACCGCGGCCGTAGCCCGGTTCGAGCAGACCCCCGACGAGCACCGGCGCGGCGTCACCCGCATGCGCTGGGCCAACGCCGGGCACCTGCCGCCGCTGGTGATCGAGCCCGGCGGCACCGTGGCGGAGCCGACCGATCGGACCGGCGACCTGCTCCTCGGGGTCGATGCCGGGGTCGTCCGCCGGGAATGGGTGGTCACCCTCCAGCGCGGCTCGACGGTGCTGCTCTACACCGACGGCCTCGTCGAGCGCCGCGACTCCGACCTCGATGCGGGCATCCTGCGACTGCGGGAGGCGCTGGTCGAGCTGGCCGGCCTGCCGCTCGAGGACCTGCTGGA
Organism: Blastococcus capsensis; assembly: GCF_030165005.1. Lineage (GTDB taxonomy): Bacteria > Actinomycetota > Actinomycetes > Mycobacteriales > Geodermatophilaceae > Blastococcus > Blastococcus capsensis. The sequence goes on along the minus strand of NZ_JASNNW010000001.1, from coordinate 426,446 downwards.
CGAGCTGCTGGAACGGCTGGTGCACGGCCGGCCCGAGGACGACGTCGCGCTGGTCGCCGTCCGGCTGCACCCGCAGGACCGGCCCCGCCCGGCCGAGGCGGGGCCGCGCCGCGTGCCGCCCACCGTGCCGCCCGAGCCGTTCCCTGGCTGAATCGGGGACCGGCCCACGCAGGCATAGGAAGCTTTGCCTACGGAATCGGCGGCACATCCATCTGCATAGCTTCCTATGCCTGGGGCCCGATCAGGCGCGGTCGCGCCGGATCTGGGCCTTGCGGCCCTTGATCATGGTGGCGCGCAGCGCCTGCACGACCTCGTCGGCCGCCGACTCGGGCACCTCGACCAGCGCGAACCGCTGGTGGATCTCGATCGACCCGACGTCCCGGCCGGTCAGGCCGGTCTCGCCGGTGATGGCGCCGACCAGGTCCCCCGGCCGGATCCCGGCGTCCCGTCCCACCCCGACGAACAGGCGGGTGGCGGCGCCGCCCGCGGATCGCGCCCGAGCCGGCGGCCTGCGGTCGCCGCCCCGGCCGGCCGGCGCCCGGCCGCCGTCCCGCTCGGGGCGGAAGGAGACCTGCGGGATCTCCTCGTCGTCGTCGACCGGCCCCGCCGCCTCGTGCGCCAGCTTCACCGCCGCCAGCGCGACCTCCACGAGGTCGAACTCGTCGGTGAGCGTCTCGACGACCACCCGGAAGCGGTCGAGGTCGTCGGTGAGGAGGCTTTCCCGGAGCGCACCCCGGGTGAGGTCGAGCCGGCGGGCCCGCAGGTCGGCGACCGTGGGCACCTTCTCCACGGTGATCGGCGCGCCGGCGACCCGCTCGATCGTTTTGAGCATCCGGTGCTCGCGCGGCTCGGCCAGCGTGATCGCCACGCCCTCCCGCCCGGCGCGGCCGACCCGGCCGATCCGGTGCACGTAGGACTCCGGAGCGGACGGGACGTCGTAGTTCACGACGTGGGTGAGCTGCTCGATGTCCAGCCCGCGCGCGGCGACGTCGGTGGCCACCAGCAGGTCCGCCGTCCCGCCGCGCAGCCGGCCCATCACGCGGTCGCGCTGCTCCTGGCTCATCCCGCCGTGCAGCGCCTCGGCCCGGTAGCCGCGGCCGTTGAGCGTCTCGGTCAGCGAGTCGACCTCCTCGCGGGTGCGGCAGAAGACGATCGCCGCGGTCGGCGCCTCGACGTCGAGGATGCGGCCCAGCGCGGCCGGCTTGGCGCTCCGGGGCACGACGTAGGCGGTCTGCCGGATGCGCGGGGCCTCCCCCGGCTGCGCGGTCTCCCGGGCGATCGTGATGCGGACCGGGTCGGCGAGGTGCCGGCGGGCCAGGGCGTCGAGCCTGCGGGGCATCGTGGCGGAGAACAGCACGGTCTGCCGCTGCTCGGGGGTCTCGTCGAGGATCGCCTCGAGGTCCTCGGCGAAGCCCATGTCGAGCATCTCGTCGGCCTCGTCCAGCACCACGGTGGCGATCTCGCCCAGGTGCAGCGCGCCCCGGTTGAGCAGGTCCAGCGCCCGGCCAGGTGTGGCGACGACGACGTCGACCCCCGACTCCAGCGAGCGCAGCTGCCGCACGATCGGGGCACCGCCGTAGACGGGGAGCACCCGGGCGCCCAGGTCGCGGCCGTAGCGGTGCAGCGCCTCCGACACCTGGACGGCGAGCTCGCGGGTGGGCACGAGCACCAGCGCCACCGGCGGCCGCTCGGTGCGGTGCGCGGTCATCCGCTGCAGCACCGGCAGCGAGAAGGCCGCCGTCTTGCCGGTGCCGGTGGCGGCCTGGCCCAGCAGGTCGCGCCCCTCGGCCAGCGGCGGGATCGCCTCCTGCTGGATCGGCGTGGGCTCCTCGTAGCCGAGGGTGGTCAGGGCCTGCAGTAGCTCCGGACGCAGTCCGAGGCCCTCGAAGGTCGCATGTCCGGTGGCTCGTTCGTCGGTCATCGCCGCCCATCGTTCCCCGGATGCCGCGGCCGCGCGCACCCGGTCGTCTGGCACGCTGCCGGGATGACCGCCGACGACGATCTCTGCACCCGCCCGGCGACCGAGCTGGCCGCCCTGGTGCGCGACCGCCAGGTGTCGGCGCGGGAGCTGCTCGACGCGCACCTGGCCCGTATCGAGCGGCTGGACCCGCAGGTGAACGCCGTCGTGACCCTCGACGCCGAGGGCGCGCGGGCGGCCGCCGACGCGGCGGACGCCGCCCAGGCCGCCGGGGAGCCGCTGCGCCCGCTGCACGGCCTACCGGTGGCGCACAAGGACACCCACGCCACCGGCGGCATGCGGACGACGTGGGGCTCGCCGCTGCACGCCGACACGGTGCCGCTGCGCGACGAGCTGGTGGTGGCACGCATGGCGGCGGCCGGGGCGATCCGGGTGGGAAAGACCAACGTGCCCGAGTTCGCGGCCGGCTCGCACACGTTCAACACCCTGTTCGGCGCCACCCACAACCCCTACCGGCACGGGTTGTCGGCGGGTGGCTCGTCCGGCGGGGGCGCGGCCGCGCTGGCCGCCGGCTTCGTGCCGCTGGCCGACGGCAGCGACATGGGCGGGTCGCTGCGCAACCCGGCCGCCTTCTGCAACGTCGTGGGGCTGCGGCCGACGCCGGGCCGGGTGCCGACCTGGCCGGCGCCGATGGGCTGGTCGCAGCTGTCGGTGCAGGGTCCGATGGGGCGGACGGTCGCCGACGTCGCGCTGCAGCTCTCCGTCCTCGCCGGCCCGGACGGCCGGGTGCCGATCGCGCTGGACGACGACCCGGCCGGGTTCGCCGCCCCCCTGCCCGAACGGCTCGACGGCCTGCGGGTCGCGTGGGCGCCCGACCTCGGCGGCCGTGTCACCGTGGACCCGGCGATCGTCTCCGTGCTCGCCGCCTCGGTCCCGGTGTTCGAGGACCTCGGCGCCACCGTCGAGGACGACTGCCCCGACCTGTCCGGCGCCGACGAGGTGTTCGGGACGCTGCGGGCGTGGCTGTTCGACGCGTCGTTCAGCGACCTGGCCCGCCGCCATCCGGAGAAGGTCAAGGAGTCGATCCGCTGGAACGCCGAGCTGGGCGCGAAGCTCAGGGGCTCCGACCTCGCCCGCGCGGAGCAGCTGCACACGGCGCTGTACGAGCGGATCGTCGCCTTCTTCGACCGCTACGACGTGCTGCTGGCCCCGACGACGCAGGTGCTGCCCTTCCCGGTGGAGATCGAGTACCCGACCGAGATCGCCGGCATCCAGCAGGACAACTACCTGGAGTGGATGCGCTCCTGCACCGTGGTCTCGGCGACCGGCTGCCCGGCGCTGTCGGTGCCCGGTGGGTTCACCCCCGGCGGGCTGCCGGTGGGCCTGCAGGTCATCGGGCCGCCGCGCGCCGACCGGCGGGTGCTCGAGATCGGGCACGCCTTCGAGCAGGCCACCGGCTTCGGCCGCCGTCGCCCTGCCCTCTGACCGGCTCTAGGGCTCTCTAGCTCGTACGCTAGAAGGTCGCAGACATGGTCATTGCCGGTGTAGCCGGTGGGCCGGGAGAAGCCGAGTGCGACGACGTGGTGGCCATCGCGGGCTGATCGCCACCAGTTCGTCGCACTCGCGGCCGAGGGCGCCCCAGCAGACCCTCAGCCGGTCGCCGGGCCGTCGGAGCCGGCGGGGTACTCCAGCAGCGGCACCTCGTCGGCCGCCCAGGCGGCGAGGATCGGTTCCACGATGCGCCAGGACTCCTCCGCCTCGACGTCGCTGATCGACAGCGCCGCCTCCCCGGCGAGCAGCTCGTTCAGCAGCAGGCCGTAGGCCGACAGCCGGGTGGGCGGGAGGTCCACCTCCAGCGACCGGCGCTCCAGGTCGAACGGGTCCCCGGCGCCGTTGAGGTTGACCTCCAGGCTGATCCCGTCCGGAAGCAGACGCAGCCGCAGCAGGTCCGGCTCGGGGCCGCCGCCGTCCTGGCTGCCCCGGTCGAACGCCAGGTGCGGCACCGGCTTGAACCGCAGCACGATCTCGTGCCGGTCGGCACCCAGCGCCTTGCCCGAGCGCAGCCGGAAGGGCACCCCCGCCCACCGCCAGTTGTCGATCTCCACGGTGTACTCGGCGTAGGTCTCGGTGCCGCGGTCGGGCTCGACGCCGGCCTCGGCCGTGTAGTCGGGCAGTTCCCGGCCCCCGACGGTCCCCGCCGTGTAGCGGGCGCGCACCGTGTCGCGTCGCATGTCGCTCGGCGGGCGGACGGCGCGCAGGACGTCGGCCTTGCGCGCGGCCAGGCTGCGGGCGTCCAGCGCGGCCGGCGGCTCCATCGCCACCACGGCCAGCATCTGCAGCAGGTGGTTCTGCAGCATGTCCCGCAGCGCGCCGGCGGTGTCGTAGTAGCCGGCGCGGCCCTCCAGCCCGAGCGTCTCGTCGAACACGATGTCCACCCGCTCGACGTGCTGGGCGTTCCACACCGGCTCGAACATCCGGTTGGCGAACCGCAGACCGAGGATGTTGAGCACCGTCTGCATCGCCAGGAAGTGGTCGGTCCGGAAGACCGACTCCTCGGGCACCAGCCGGTGCAGGACCTCGTTGAGCTTCCGGGCGTCGGCCAGGTTCCGGCCGAACGGCTTCTCGACGGCGACGACGGCGCCCTCGGGCAGCCCCACCTCGGCCAGCGCCTCCAGGGTGGGCAGGAAGACCGTGTTCGGCAGCGCCAGGTAGACCACCGGCACGCCGCCCGCCCGGTCCAGGCCGGCCCGGAGGTCGGCGGGGATGGTGACGTCGCCGTGCCGGTACCCCAGCCACCCCACCAGCCGGTCCCGCGACTTCTCCGGCACGTGCCCGGCGTGCTCGGTGAGCCGCGCGCGGGCCCACTCCCGGTACTGGTCGTCGGACCAGTCCTCCTGGCTCACCGCGAGGACGGCGACCGGCTCGTCCAGGACGCCGGCGTCGACGAGCTCGGCCAGGCCGGGCAGGAGCAGCCGGCCGGTGAGGTCGCCGGTGCCGCCGAGGATCAGGAAGGACCGGTTCATCGGGCGTTCCCCTCCCGGCCGGCGAGTGCCCGGCCGAGGCTCCAGCCGCTGGTGATCACGCCCACGTGGCTGAACGCCTGCGGGAAGTTGCCCAGGAACGCCCCGGTCGACGGGTCGATCTCCTCGGCGAGCAGGCCGAGCTCGGTGGCCCGCCCGCACAGCGAGTCGTACAGCTCCACCGCCTCGTCCAGCCGGCCCTGACCGGTGAGGTTGTCGACCAGCCAGAAGCTGCAGAGCAGGAAGGCGCCCTCCCCGCCGGCCAGCCCGTCGGGGGACTCGGTGTGCAGGTACCGGTAGAGCAGGCCGTCCCCGGCGTCGAGGTGCCGGCGCACCGCCTCGGTGGTCGCCACCATCCGCGGGTCGTCGGCGGCGATCAGCCGGCGCAGCGGCAGGGTGAGCAGCGAGCCGTCCAGCCCGCCGTGGCCGGTCTCGCCCGGCGGCGTGAGGTGCTCGGTGAACGTGCCGCGCTCCGGGTCCCAGGACCGCTCCAGCAGCGTGCTGCGGATGAGCTCCGCCTCCCGTCGCCACCGCTCCTCCGGGAACGGCAGCCCGCAGAGTTCCCCGATCCGGATCGCCCGGTCGACGGCGACGTGGCACATCCCGACCGAGTAGGTGAACGGGCGGCCGGCGTCGCGGATCTCCCAGATGCCGTTGTCCGGGGTCCGCCACTGCCTGATGGCCTCCTCGGTGAGCTCCTGCAGCGCCCGCCACAGCGGCGGCTCGAGCACCCCTCCGCTGCGCACCCACTGGTAGGCGACGTCCAGCAGCTCGCCGTAGACGTCGTTCTGGATCTGGCGGGCCGCGCCGTTGCCCCACCGGACCGGCCCGGAGCCGCGGTACCCGGACAGCGCCAGATCGGTCCACTCCATCCCAGGGCGCTTCCCGTCGAGCGTGTAGCAGATGCTCGCGCGGTCGTCCCGCTCGACGTTGCGCAGCGTCCAGGCCAGGAAGGCGTTGGACTCGTCCTGCATCCCGATCCGCCGCAGCGCGTAGCTGGAGAAGGCGGCGTCCCGCACCCAGGTGAACCGGTAGTCCCAGTTGCGGCTGCCGCCGATCTCCTCCGGCAGGGACGACGTCGCCGCCGCCATGATCGCCCCGGTCGGGACGTGGTCGAGCAGCTTGAGGGTGAGCGCCGACCGGCGGACCAGGTCGCTCTGCGGGCCGCTGTACTGCAGGCGCCCGGCCCACTCCCGCCACGCGGCCGCGGTCTGGTCGATGAGCACCTCGGGCTCGGTGCCGATCCGCGTGTGGGTCTGGCCGGACCACTGCAGGGCCACGGTCAGCCGCTCGCCGTCCTCGAGCCGCACCCGGCCGCGGATGGCGCCGTCGCCGGCGACGGTCACCGGGTGGGAGCAGGAGAAGAGGATCTCCAGACCGGGCTCGGCGGCCCACTGGATCCGCCAGGCACCGAGCTCCGGGCGCACGAGGACGCCGTCCATGGGCACCAGCCGGACGTCGACCTCCACCGCGCCGCCGACCGCGCGCGCCAGCCGCAGCAGCTCCCCGCGGCCCGGCGGCACCGGTTCGGAGAGATCGGCGCCCTTGCGCAGGGTGAGGCAGTCGGTCAGCTCGAGCCGGCCGTCGGGGCCCTGCAGCTCGGTCACCAGGATCCCGGTGTCGGGCAGGTAGCGCTGGGCCGACTCGCGCAGCCCCACGGGGGTGACGTCCAGACTGCCGCCACGGTCGGCGTCGAGGATGCCGGCGAGGAAGGGCCGGCTGTCGAAGTTCGGCAGGCACAGCCAGGGGATGCTGCCGTCGCGGGCCACCAGCGCGCAGGTGACCCCGTCGCCGATCAGACCGTGGTCCTCGATCGGCAGGTAACCGTCGGTTCGGGAGAGCGGGCGCAGCGGCACGGGAGATCCTCGCGTAGGGAGCAGGGGCGTTCTGCGGACGTGCCCGCCAGGCCCGTGCCGAACCATGACCGTCCGTTGACGTCCGGCGCGCCCGCCGTCCCGTGCCGAGCGCGACGAACTGGTGGCGATCACGGCCTGATGACCACGACGTCGTCCCAATCGGTGCGGGAGACGCGCCGAGCCGGCGAGCCGCGCGCTACTTCTCCCCGGGCCGGGGCAGCCGGCGGGCCTGGCGGCGCTTGCGCAGCCCGCGCAGGGTGCGGACGGCGACGAGCAGCTCGGCGAGCTCCTGCCGGTCCCCCGCCGTGATGTCTGCCAGCTGCGCCGCGGCCCGGCGCTGCGCGGCATCCCAGCCCACCTCCCACCGGGCCACGAGGTCGCCGGGCGCCTCCGGCTCGGGCGTGCGCAGGCTCAGCACGTCCTCGGTGAGGGAGGACTGCTCCATGGCCAGGTCGTCGCGCAGCGAGGCCCGCGCCATCGACGGCCACCGGCGGTCGCGCGGCAGGGCGGTCACCAGCTCGCGCAGGGCCACCAGCCCCAGCCGCTCGGCCAGCCGCTGCATGACCTGCCCGACCAGCGCCACGGGCGCCCCGGTGCGCTCGGCGACGACGGCGAGGTCGAGCGCCGCCGGCAGCAGCGGCGCGGCCGCCACCTGCGCGGCCAGCTCCGGAGGGAGACCGGCCTCCTCCAGCCGCGCCGCCCGCGCCGCGTACCCCTCCGCCTCGCTGCCCAGGAGCCAGCCGGGCAGACCGGCCTGCACCTCGCCCACCGACGCGGCGAACCGGTTCGTCACCTCCGCCAGCGGGAGCGGGACCTCGGCGGTGAGGTCGGGCTGGCGGAGCAGCCAGCGGGTGGCCCGCTCGGCCAGCCGCGTCGCCTCGGTGCGCACCTGGACCTGCGCCGCGGCCGCCACCCGGTTGTCCAGCGGCCGGACGGCGTCCCACATCCGGTCGACGCCGAACACCGAGCGGGCGACGGCGTGCGCGCGCACCACCGTGGGGAGCGGCACCCCGGTCTCCTCGACCAGCCGGAACAGCCCGGTCACCCCCGCCACGTTGACCGCCCGGTTGGTCAGCGCGGTCCCGATGATCTCCCGGCGCAGCGGATGGCCGGCCACGGCGGCCGGGAACCGCTCCCGCAGCGGAGCCGGGAAGTACTCGGCCAGGAGTTCCTCGAGCGCCGGGTCGTCGGGCAGCGGGGAGGCCAGCACCGCGTCCCCGGTCTGCAGCTTGGCGTAGGCGAGCAGCACGGAGAGCTCCGGGCTGGTCAGGGCCTGCCCGTCGCGGCGCCGCTCGGCCAGTCCGCGGTCGTCGGGAAGCGCCTCGACCGCGCGGTTGAGCCGGCCGGACCGCTCCAGCGTCCGGATGAACCGCTCGTGGGAGTCCAGCAGGCTGCGCGCCGACGACGTCTCCGCGGCCAGGGTGGCGTTCTGCGCGTGGTTGTCGGTGAGGACGGCGGCGGCGACGTCGTCGCCCATCTCCCCCAGCAGCGCCGCCCGGTCCCCGGCGTCGATGCGGCCCTCGTCGACGACGCGGTTGAGCGCGATCTTGATGTTGACCTCGTGGTCGGAGGTGTCCACGCCGGCGGAGTTGTCGATCGCGTCGCTGTTCACCCGGCCGCCGGTGAGCGCGTACTCCACCCGGCCGCGCTGGGTCAGGCCGAGGTTGCCGCCCTCACCGACGATCCGGACCCGCAACCGGCCGCCGTCCACCCGGACGGCGTCGTTGGCCTTGTCCCCCACCTCCAGGTGGCTCTCGGTCGCCGCCTTCACGTAGGTGCCGATGCCGCCGTTGAACAGCAGGTCGACCGGTGCGAGCAGCACCGCCCGGATCAGCTCGACCGGGGTCAGCGCGGACACGTCCCCGGGCAGGCCGAGGGCCACGCGCATCTGCTCCGACACCGGGATCGACTTGGCGGTGCGCGGCCAGATCCCGCCGCCCTGGCTGATCAGCGCGCGGTCGTAGTCGTCCCAGGAGGAGCGCGGCAGGTCGAACAGCCGGCGGCGCTCGGCGAAGGACGTCGCCGCATCGGGCGTGGGGTCGACGAAGACGTGCCGGTGGTCGAAGGCGGCCACGAGCCGGATGTGCTCCGACAGCAGCATGCCGTTGCCGAACACGTCGCCGGACATGTCGCCGACGCCGACGACGGTGAAGTCATCGCGCTGGACGTCGAGGTGGAGCTCGCGGAAGTGGCGGGTCACCGACTCCCAGGCGCCGCGGGCGGTGATGCCCATCGCCTTGTGGTCGTAGCCCACCGAGCCGCCGGAGGCGAACGCGTCGCCCAGCCAGTACCCGCGCTCGAGCGCCACCGAGTTGGCCAGGTCGGAGAAGGTCGCCGTCCCCTTGTCGGCGGCGACGACCAGGTAGCTGTCGTCGCCGTCGTGCCGGACGACCTTCTCCGGCGGGACGACCGCGCCGTCCAGGAGGTTGTCGGTGAGCGACAGCAGCGCGCCGATGAACAGCTGGTAGCAGGCCTGCCCCTCGGCGAGCACCTCCTCGCGGGAGGCTGCACCACCGTCAGGTCCTGACGGCGGGTTCTTGACCACGAACCCGCCCTTGGCGCCGGTCGGCACGATGACGGTGTTCTTCACCATCTGCGCCTTGACCAGGCCCAGCACCTCGGTGCGCAGGTCCTCGCGACGGTCGGACCAGCGCAGTCCGCCGCGGGCCACCTTGCCGAAGCGCAGGTGCACACCCATCACCCGCGGCGAGCTCACCCACACCTCGTGCGCCGGCCGGGGTTCGGGCAGGTCGGGCACCTCGGCCGGGTCGAGCTTGAGCGCCAGGGGGCCACCGGCGTAGTACGTGGTCCGCTGGGTGGCGGTGATCGCGGCCAGCAGCGAGCTGAGCACCCGGTCGGCATCGAGGGAGGCGACCTCCCCGATGGAGGTACGCAGGGCCTCGACCAGCTCGGCCTGCCGGGCCTCCCGCCCCCGCACGCGGCCGGGGGAGAACCGGGTCTCGAACAGCGCCACCATCCGGGTCACCACGCCGGGGTGCGCGGCCAGCGTGGCCTCGACGTAGGCCTGGCTGAACGGCAGCCCCGCCTGGCGCAGCCACTGCACGTAGGCGCGCAGGACGCTGACCTGCCGCCAGTTGAGCCCGGCCAGCAGAACCAGCGCGCCGAGGCCGTCGTCCTCGGCCTGGCCGCGCCACACCGCGCTGACCGCCTCGGTGAACCGCTCCGGCAGGGACCGGAGCAACGGCAGATCGACCGGGGGCACGGCGACGCCGAAGTCGTAGATCCAGGTGGGCGGCGCACCGATCCGGTCGATCTCGTACGGCCGCTCGTCGACGACGTCGACGCCCATGTGCTGCAGCACGGGCAGGATCTGCGACAGCAGCAGCCGCTCACCGACCCGGTACACCGACAGCCGCCGCTCCCCGGGGGCGGCACCGGCCGGCGTCCACAACCGCAGCCCCAGGTCGCCGTGGGGCAGCGTCTCCAGGCGGGCCAGGTCCTCCACGGCCCGGGCGGCGGGGAAGTCCTCCTGGTACGCGGCCGGGAAGGCGTCGGCGACGCGGGCGAAGACCTTCTCGGCGTCCGGCCCGTACCGCGCGGCCAGGGCGTCGGACAGGTCGTCGGTCCAGCTGCGGGCGGCGGCCGCCAGCTCGGCCTGCAACCCCTCGACGTCGACGTCGGCAGGTGGCGTGTCACCCGCGCCCGTGCGGCGCACCGGCAGCCGGACGACGAAGTGCAGCCGGGCCAGCACCGATTCGGTGGAACGCGCCGTGAACTCGACGCCGGAGCCGCCCAGCCGCTCGAGCAGCAGCTGCTGCATCGCCAGCCGTACCACGGTCGTGTACCGGTCGCGCGGCAGGTAGACCAGCGCCGACCAGAAGCGACCGGTCGGGTCCTGCCGCAGGAACAGCCGGGTCTGCCGCCGCTCCTGCATGTGCAGCACGGCCATCGCCACCGGCAGCAACCGGTCCGCCCCGACCTGCATCAGCTCGTCGCGGGGATAGGTCTCCAGGACGTCGAGCAGCTGCTTGCCGGTGTGGCTGTCGGCGGGGACACCGGAGCGGCGGATCACCTCGCCGACGCGGCGGCGCACGAGCGGCACGTCGAGCACGCTGGTCCCGTACGCGGTGGACGGGAAGAGCCCGACGAACCGGCGCCGCCGGGTCACGCCGTGGCTGTGCGGCAGGGTGACGGCGACCAGGTCCAGCCACGCCCGCCGGTGCACCGACGAGCGGGTGTCGGCCTTCGTGACGGTCAGCCGGTGGCGCCCGGTGACCCCGGGCGCCTCGGGTGGGGCGGTCGCCGAGCGGGCCACGTCGGTGTCGCTGCGGAGCACCCCGAGTCCCGTCCCGGGTACCGGCCGGGCGACGGCCCCATCCGGATCCTCGGTGATCTCGACGTCGCGGCCGCCGAGGAGGACGAAGTTGCCGTCGGCCAGCCAGCGCAGCAGGGCCGCGGCCTCGGCCGGGTCGTCTGCCGGGTCGTCGGCCGGCCCGGACCGATCCCCGTCTCCGGCGGCGAGGTCATCGAGCTCGGCGGCCAGGTCGACCATGCGCGCGCGCATCCGGTCGCCGTCCTCGTGGACCGCGCGCACGTCGTCGAGGACGGTGCGCAGCCCGGTCACCAGGTCGCCGGCCGCCTCCGCGTCGAGCGGACCGTCGAGCACGACGGCCATCCAGGACTCGGCGGCGGCACCGTCGCCGCAGGCAGCGGCGTCCAGGCTGTCGCACAGTGCGGTGATCCTCCCGCGCAGGTCGCGGCGGACGACGAGCAGCGGGTGGACGACGTGCTCCAGCCGGAACCCCTGCCGCACCACCTCGGCGGTGACCGAGTCGACCAGGTACGGCATGTCGTCGGTGACCAGCCGGATCACCGTCCGGGCGGCCGCGTGCTCCCGCGGCACGGCCTGGACGTCGACGACCGCCGAACCGGGCAGGCGCACCGCCGCGAGGGAGAGGTGCCCGAGGGCGAGCGCGGCCAGGTCCGCCGGGTCGGTGGCGAGCACTTCCTCGGCGGGCTCGCTCCAGTAGTAGCGGCGGAAGAATGCCGGCAGCTCCTCGGCGCTGCACCCCTGGGGCAGCACGGCCGGCCCGCGCTCGGCGTCGGCCACGGCCGCCTGAGCCGCCCTCCGCAGCAGCTGCGCCTTCTCGTCCCGGCCGGCCTCGAGGGCGGCGAGTCCGGTGAGGGAGCCGCCCGCGGAACCGCCGTCCCGGTCGCCTGCGGGGGCGCCGGGGAGAACACCGGTGTCACTCACCATGCCAGGCCACGCTAGTGCTCCCCGAGATCCTCGTCACGGCGGGGCGGACCGGGGCCTTCTTCAGTGGTCGAGCAGCTGGTCGGCCACCCAGCCGACGACGGCGAAGATGAGGCCACCGAGCACGGCGGTGCCGAACCCGTCGATGCTGAGGCGCTCGGTGAGGGCCGCGGTGAGCGCGAACAGCGCCGCGTTGATGACCAGCAGGAACAGGCCCAGGGTGAGGAGCAGGAACGGCAGCGACAGCAGTCGCAGCACCGGGCCGACGACGGCGTTGACCACGCCGAAGATCAGCCCGATCCACAGGTAGCTGCCGTACTCCCCCAGCGGGCCACCCGGGTCGGTCAGGACCTGCAGCCCCGGAAGCACGTCGAAGTAGGTCAGCACGTAGAACGCCGCCGCGAAGACGACGACCTTGAGGAGGAACTTGATCACGGCGGCGACGCTAGCGGCGCGGCGGCGCCGACTGGGGGATCTCGCCGGGTCTATCCCGATCTAGCGTCGGAGCTAGAGATCGACAGATCCCCCTCGAGTCCGCACGCCCGGCTCCGCGACGGCGGTCATCCGCGTCCCCTCGGCCGGATGGGTGGAGCGAGCGCCGGCCGCGTGAACTCCGGCCGGGAGCAAGGGCGGCAGGCAGTACGTCGACGCCATCGGCGACGCCGCTCGCTGGAGCGGGCACGATCGACGCCTCGGCGGAGCCGCCCATGTGCGGGTTTAGCGGCGCCCGCGACCGAGCAGGTCAGGCACCGGCGACAGAGTGCCCCCGACGGAGGAGACAGCGATGACGGACAGCAGGCGGGACTCGACGTCCCTGGGTGCAGGGAGCCCAGCCGGCAGCGCAGCGCAGCTGGCGGAGTACAACTACGAGCACTTCCGGCCCAAGCACCTGCTCGCCGACATGTGGCGGTCGGTGAAGGGCGACGGAGTGCGACCGGGGAGCGAGGCCCCCGACTTCGAGCTGCGGTCGACCGAGGGCGACCCCGTGCGGCTGAGCTCGCTGCGTGGCCGCCCGGTGTTCCTCCACTTCGGCAGCGGAACTTAGCCGGTCACCACGGGTGCAGTTGCGCCTGTCAAGAAGCTCTACGACCGGTACGGCGACCGGATCCAGTTCCTCGACGTGATCATCCGTCAGGCTCACCCCGGCGAGAAGCGCGGCCGGTACCTCAGCTACGAGGAGAAGGTCGCCTCCGCGCAGGAGTACCAGCAGCTCGAGGGCATCACCTGGCCCGTGCTGGTCGACGACTACGAGGGAACGGTGCATCGCGCGTACACCCAGGAGATGGCCGACCCGTCGGTCCTGATCGATGCCGAGGGCCGGGTCGCGTTCTACAACATGTGGACGCACGCCCCGTCACTGAAGCGCGCCTTCGACGAGCTGCTGTCCCAGGGTGGCGTCGGAGCCCCGGTGGCCGGAGGGATCGACCGGGTGCCCCACATGTTCGCGTCCTTCGTCGACGGCATCCGGGGACCACAGCGCGGGGGGAAGCGTGCGGTGCGCGAATACGACACCGCAGGTTTCGGGGCCGCCACGCTGAGCCTGGCCGGCAACAAGGCCAAGCCGGTGCTGGGGCCGCTCGCCCTGCGCGCGGAGCCGCTGCCGGCCGCTGCCAAGATCGGGCTCGGCCTCCTGGCCCTCTCCTTCCTTGCCGTCGCCACTCGGCGGTCGAGCGACCGGCGACGCTGAGCTTGGAGTCGCCAGAGGGTCTGCCGTAGGCGGCGATGCGTCGATACTGGGCGGTGGTCACCGGGTTGCTGACGCTGTTCACGGTGCTGTTCGTCCTCGTGGAGGCGCTGGGCATCCCGCTGTTGACCGATCCTCGTCCGTGGCGCGGAGGCCGTTCCGGCGGCGGCGGTCGGTGTCGGTCTGCTGGTGGTCGATGTCGTGCTCCCGGTGCCCTCGAGCCTGGTGATGATCGCGCACGGTGCGGTGTTCGGCCCGCTCGTCGGGACGGTGCTGTCGATCGCAGGGAGCCTCGGCGCCGCCCTGGTCGGTTTCGCTCTCGGTCGTCGCGGCGGGGCCGGGCTCGATCGGCTGGTCCCGGCCGAACAGCGTCGCCGGGCGGATGCACTGCTCGACAGATGGGGCGTTCTCGCCATCGTGGTGACCCGGCCGGTTCCGCTGCTCGCCGAGACGACGGTCATCCTCGCCGGGATGAGCCGGCTGGGCTGGGGGCGCAGTGCACTGGCCGCGATGGTCGGGAGCCTCCCGGCGGCGCTGCTGTACGCGCTGGCAGGCTCGGTCGTGGCCGAGTGGGCGGACCCTGTGGTCGTGTTCGCGCTCGTGCTGCTCCTGGCCGGAGCGACCTGGGCGGTTGCGACCCTGATCGAACGACGAGGCACACGACGTAATACCGAAGGAGTCGCGTGACGACCACCGAGCGGGACGGCTGGGAGCTCGTCGGCGACGGCTGGCACTTCCCGACCAGCATCGCTCTCGGCGAGGGCGGAGTGCTCTATCTCGCCGAGTCCGGTCTGCCGTTCGCCGGCGCGCCCCCTGGCGGCCGGGTGTGGCGCGTCGATCCGACCGGTTCCCGCACACTGCTGGCCGAGGACCTGCGCGCCCCGGTCAACGGCCTGACGCTGCACGCCGGCGGGCTCTACGTGTCCGAAGGTGGGCACCCCGGCCGGATCACCCGACTAGGCCTGGACGGCACGCGCACGACCGTGCTCGACGACCTGCCCGGCCCCGGCAACTACCACACCAACATGGCGGTGATCGGGCCGGACGACAAGCTCTACTTCAGCCAGGGGGCGCTGACCAACCTGGGCATCGTCGGGCTCGACGCCTACGCGATCGGCTGGCTGCGCCGGCTGCCGCACGGCCACGACCTCCCCGGCTACCCGGTCACCCTCGCCGGGGTGAACGTCACCACCGCCGACCCGACGAGCAGCGACCCCCACGCGCGAGCCACGACGGGTGGGTTCAGCCCCTTCGCGACGGAGTCACAGCACCGGCAGCGGGTGCCGGCCGGGTTGCCCGCGACTGCAGCAGTGATGCGGTGCGACCTGGACGGCAGCAATCTCGAGCTCGTCGCCTGGGGGTTGCGCAACGCCTACGGCCTGGGATTCCTGCCCGACGGCCGGCTGCTCGCGGTCGACCAGGGCGCCGACGACCGCGGCAGTCGCGCCGTCGGCCAGGCCCCGGACCTGCTGTTCGACGTGCACCCGGGCCGCTGGTACGGCTGGCCGGACTTCATCGGCGGCATCCCCGTCACCGATGAGCGATTTCTGCCCGAGCGCGGCGAGCCGCCGACGATGCTGCTGATCGACCACGACCAGCTGCCGCCACCCGAGGAGCCGCTGCTGCAGTTCCCGCCGCACGTCGCAGCCGTCAAGTTCGACGTCGTCCCCGAGGCAGGCGAGCACGCCGGGGATCTGTACGTCGCACTGTTCGGCGACGAGGTCCCCATGACGGCGCCCAGCGGTCCGCGCGTGGGCCGCAGCATCGCGAGGGTCGACACGTCCGCGTGGACGCTGCACCCGCTGGCCCCGGGGCCGGTCCGCCGGCCCATCGACGTGCGCATCGACGCCGCCGAAGGGTGGGTGTACGTGCTCGACTTCGGCCAGTTCGAGATGGTCGACACCGGCGTCGAGGCCGATGCAAGCAGCGGGGCGTTGTGGCGGTTCCCCCTGCCGACAACCACCCGCAGCTGAACGCCGACGATCGCGCAGGGGGCCGGCGACGCCGATCGGCGAGCGATCAGCTCCATGCGTCGCAACAGGTCAACGGCGGCGCCGGCGCCACGCGGTGACACCGCCGACGACGCCGGCAACCGCACCGGCGGCACCGAGGGCGGCCTTGATCGCGTAGGACGGGACGACGGTGGCCGGCGGCGGTTGCCGCCCCGCCAGTCCGTCCGTCCGGCGGATGCGCCAGAGCGCACCGGTGTTCTCCCAGACCCGGATGCCGCCCTTCTCGGGCGCGATGGAGACCTCGCCGAAGTCGACGACGTACAGGTTGCCGTCGGGCCCGAACTGGCAGTGCGACGGCCGCTCCATGCCCGCGTGCGGGAGCCGGGACGCCGGGCCGTTGATCTTGTTGACGGCGAAGTCCACGACCTCCCGGGTCGCCATGTCCACCCGGACGACCTTGAATCCGGACGGCGTGGTCAGCCGGGCGGTGACCGGCGTCAGGTCGCCGAACAGCGCGACGAAGGCGTCGCCCTCGAACCCGAACGATGTGTCGCGACTGAAGTCCACACCGTTGGGGCCCGAGTGCTGTGCGAAGCTGACGAACGGTTTCGGTGGGTTCGGATCCGGGTGCTCGGCGAGCACGGGCTCCCGTCCGCGGCCGCGGTCGGGCCCGCCCCAGTACGGATCGTCCAGCCGGATGCCGGAGGCGAAATCGGGCCAGCCGTACCACGCGCCTTCGGTGATCTCGTAGAAGTCCTCGAGGTCACCGATGATGTGCCGGTTGTTGCGCTCGTCGATGCCGTGCTCGGTCGCGAAGAGGCGTCCGTCCGGGGTGAAGGCGATGCCGTAGGGGTTGCGCAGCCCCCAGGCGACCAGTTCGAGGTCGCTGCCGTCGGGGTTGCAGCGCAGGACCGACCCGTTGCAACGGACGTTGCCCTCGATGACCTGACCGGGTGTCGTCTCGGTGCCGAAGGGCACGTATGCCCCGGTCCTGACCGTGGTCGCCGGATTGCCGATGACGTCGGGCATCTCGTAGTTCCGCCCGGTCAGCACGACGTCCTGGCCGGGGACGTCGTGCTCCTGAGGAAAGTGGCGCAGCCACTCGTAGGCGTAGTTGTCCGCGCCCACGACGGCGGTGTTGGTGTGCGTCCCCTGCCCGAAGTAGATCTTCCCGTCCGGCCCGACGACCGGGTAGTTGCTCTGGTGGTCGCCCTTGCCCGGCAGGTCGGTGACCAGGTCCTCCAGCCCCTTGTCCGGGGTGATCCGCGACAGCGTGTCGGTGTTCATCAGGTACAGGTGGCCGTCGTGCCAGCAGGCGCCGGTCACCGCGCCGGTGATGTTCCACCTGTCTCCGGGCAGGTCGAAGAACACCTCCCACTCCCCGGTGCGCACGTCGACCTTGAGCACGCGCGGCTTGGCCTCGATCTTGTGCCCGCACTCGATGACGTAGCAGTTGCCCTGGTCGTCGAAGCAGCAGTGGACGGGCTCGTTGAAGCCCTTCGCGACGAGCTCGACGGTGTAGCCCTCCGGGACCAGGACGTGGTCGGGCCGGTACCGGCGGGGCCGCCACCTGTGGAGGTGCGTGCGCAGGGTCAGCGGCAACAACGGGGCGTACTGCGCCCCGAGGACCGTGTCCATCATCGGAGCATGGCGGAGCCGCCTGAGGACCCCGGTGACGGACGCCCCTACTCCCCCGGCGCCTCCCTGCTCCAGGTGTTCCGGCTGGTGATCCACGTCGGGTCCTCTCTGAGACGGGCGCATCCCGTCCGCAGCAGCACGGTCAGCGGGCCGGATCCGGCCACCCGCACAGTCTCGATCACACCGGCGTGGCTCGCCATGCATGGCCTCGACCCGGCCTGGGAAGGGACCCTCGGCGTTCGACGCTTCCGCGCGCACGATCCTGG
This sequence comes from Blastococcus capsensis, assembly GCF_030165005.1. Taxonomy (GTDB): domain Bacteria; phylum Actinomycetota; class Actinomycetes; order Mycobacteriales; family Geodermatophilaceae; genus Blastococcus; species Blastococcus capsensis. The sequence goes on along the minus strand of NZ_JASNNW010000001.1, from coordinate 408,897 downwards.
ACGGGTAGGTCGGCTCGATCCTGGTGCCTTCTTCCACCATCGACCCCGTCGCCGCAGCTCTCGCCGCGCTGGTCGCCGCCCAGTTGATGGAGGCGCTGGCCTGTCTGCAGCGGGCACTCCGGTTCCCGGTGCGGCAGGACATCTTCGACGAGGGCGGATCGATCCTGCGGGCACCCCGTCGGTGGCGCCGCGCGGCCGGCTGGGCCGGACACGGGGCGCTCGCGGTCGGGATCGTCCTGCTGTACGCGACGTTCTCCGCTGCTGTCGCGCACAACGAGCACCTGGCGTGGTGGGGATGTTCGCCGGAGCGGTGCACGGCCTGCTCGGCGGCGTCGTGGTCGGCGCATTCGCCGACCTGCACCCGAGGATGCCGGACGACGTCCCTGCCCCCGGCGTCTTCTACCGGCACTACGGCCGCCGGGACGTCGTCACGTTCCTCGTCGGGCACCTGTGGTTCGGCCTTGTCGCGGGCACCGTGTACGCGTTCCTGCACGCTGACCTGGGCTTGGACGCCGCAATCTGAGGCGTAAGACCACCCGCGGGTGGGGGAGTGCTGCAGCGTCGTCAGCGGGGCGTCGTCCCGACAAGGGATGACGGCATCCTGGGCCGATCCAGCGTCCCGGCCAGAGAGCGCCAGATGGCGGTCGACGCGTCCCCCGGACGGGTGATCGGGGCCCCCGGGCGGGCCCTCCCCTCGCAGGATGGCCCGGTGCACCGCTCCGACGCGTACCTGCGGCTGCGCCCGCCGGCTTGGGCACGGGCGTGGCTGGTCGTGTTCCCCCTGCTGCTCGCGGGGCTGTTCCTGAGCCCGCTGCCTCTCCGCGGGGACGAGGACGCCGTCGTGCCGCAGGTCCTCGTGGTGGGCGCGTCCGCGGCCCTGGCGGCGCGCATGCTCGTCATGGGCGCCACCGGGACGCCCGACGGCCGGCTCGTCGTCCGCAACCAGCTGACCACCCGGACGTTCTCCCGCGAGCAGATCGCCGAGGTGGTGGTGGATCGGGTCGGCGGCTTCGGCCGAGGCTGGGCCGCGTGGCTCCGGCTGCACGACGGCTCCCGGCACCACCTCGACGTGACCCGCGTGCCCTTCCGCGCGTTCTTCGGCGCGTGGCTCGAGCGCGACGCGGAGGCGGTTCGCGCGTGGGTCGCCGCCCGGCCGGGAGCAGCGCTTCCGCCCGACACGCGCTAGGTCGTTCTACCGATCTCTATCCGGAGCGCTAGAGATGCTCATACGGTGGTCGACATGGACCCGGTGCGGAATCCCTACGCCCCCGGCGCCGGGCAGCGCCCGCCCGAGCTGGCCGGCCGCGACGCCGAGCTGTCGGCCTTCGACGTCGTCCTGGAACGCATCGCGCGCGGCCGCCCCGAGCGCTCGCTGGTGCTCACCGGGCTGCGCGGCGTCGGCAAGACCGTGCTGCTGAATCAGCTCCGCTCGGCGGCGATCGCGCGCGGCTGGGGCACCGGCAAGATCGAGGCACGGCCCGAGCAGTCGCTGCGCCGCCCGGTCTCCTCCGCCCTGCACATGGCCCTGCGCGAGCTGGGGCCCCGGCACGGGGACCAGGAGTCGGTGGCCGAGGTGCTCGGTGTGGTCAAGGCGTTCGCGCAGCGGGTGAACGCGGCCGAGGCGAAGGTCCGTGACCGCTGGCAGCCCGGCATCGACGTCCCCGCCGCGAGCGGTCGGGCCGACTCCGGCGACATGGAGATCGATCTGGTCGAGCTGCTCACCGACGCCGCCGGGGTGGCCGCCGACATCGGCAGCGGGATCGCGTTGTTCATCGACGAGATGCAGGACATCCAGCCCGACGACGTCTCGGCCATCTGCGCCGCCTGCCACGAGCTCTCCCAGCAGGGCGCGCCGCTGATCGTCGTCGGCGCGGGACTCCCCCACCTGCCGGCCGTGCTGTCGGCGTCGAAGAGCTACTCCGAACGGCTCTTCCGCTACCTGCGCATCGACCGGCTCGACCGGCAGGCCGCCGACCGGGCCCTCCTGGCCCCGGCCGAACGCGAGGACGTCACCTTCGAGCCCGACGCCCTGGACGCGCTCTACGACGCCGCCGACGGTTATCCCTACTTCGTCCAGGCCTACGGCAAGGTCACCTGGGACGTCGCCGCCGCTTCGCCCATCACGGCCGCGGACGTCGCGATGGCCGCGCCGGTCGCCGAGGCCGAGCTCGCCGTGGGCTTCTTCGGTTCGCGGTACGACCGCGCCACCCCCGCCGAGCGCGAGTACATGCACGCGATGGCCGAGCTGGGCGGTTCGGTCGGGTCCGCTGTGCTCACTTCGGAGGTCGCCGTCTCGCTGGGGCGCAAGCCGGCTTCGCTCTCCCCTGCCCGCGACGCGCTGATCAAGAAGGGCCTGGTCTACTCGGCCGAGCGCGGCCAGATCGCCTTCACCGTGCCGCACTTCGGCCGCTACCTGCTGCGCCACCCCGACTAGTCAGCCGGGGGCCGGTCCTGCGCACCCCCGGCGCGGGCGGCCGTGTCCATCGCCTCCCGGTGGCCTTCGCGATCCAGCGGCCGGAGCCTGAGCCCAGCGGTCAGCGGTCAGCGGTCAGCGGTCAGCGGGGCACTGCACCGTGGGCCCAGCGACGGCGCCGTGCCGTCCCGCCCACGGGGTGCGCGCCTGTCGACAACCCGACGTGCCAGCTTGACGGATCCCTCGCGTGAAATCAATGCCCCGACTGTGGCCATCTGCGGAACCGGACACAGTCGGGGTTGACACCGGTCGGACCGGGGCACCACTGGGGCCGGTCGTACAGCGGACTCGAGGGGGAGAGCATGGGGCGACTCGCGTGGCCGCTGCGCCCGCTGCCCGACGGGCGTGGCGAGATCTGGCGGTGGCGACTCGGTGCACTGGCCGAGCTGCCCCCCGCTCGCGCCTCCCTCCGCAGCCATCTGGGGCGCCTCGGCATCCCGGGCGACCCGGACGACGAGTGCAGCGAACAGCTGGTGCTCGCGTTCGACGAACTCGCCTCCAACGCCCTGCGCCACGGTGAGTCGCCGGTGGTGGCCACCGTCGTGGCCGGCAGCGGCGGCTGGCTGCTCGACGTGAGCGACCGCGCTCCGGGAACCATGCCGGCCCCCGTCGTCGACCGGGATCCCGCCCAGGGCGGGATGGGGCTGCAGCTGGTGGCCCGCCTCTCGGTGGCGCACGGCTGGTACGTCGACGAGGACTGCAAGCACGTCTGGGCGTGCCTGCCCACCAACAGCGACGAGCAGACCCTGGCGATCGCCTGATGGGCCCCGGTCCCGGCCCCGGAGTGCACCTCGGACCACGCCAGGCCCAGGACCGGATCGGTCCTGGGCCTGGCGTGGTTCACCGGTCGGCGGTCAGCCTCACGGGATGACGAAGGAGAGCGCTCCCTTGCCGTAGGTGGGCACCTCGATGGCGAGGTCGACCCGGTTGAAGGCGGCGAGCATGCCCTCGATGTCACCGGGCAGGTCCCCGCCGGCCGCGTACAGCTTGTGCAGCTTGGAGTGCGGGGCGCCCGCGGTGTTGAACAGCGCGGAGAGCACGTTCACCACCTCGTGCAGCGCCTCGACCTGCATGCCGGTCAGCTCGCCGTCCTCCTCGACGGCGTCCTGGGCGCCGCCGGGCGGCAGCAGGGCCAAGGCGGAGCCGGTGTAGGCCGACGCCCCCAGGTCCATCACGCACAGGGCGTTGACGTTCATGTGCGGGTCGACGTAGACCGCCACGGACACCGGCTTGTCCGGCGTCGGGGTCACCGGGGCCCCCGGCGAGACGCTGACCGGCTTGCCGACCAGGCCGGTCAGCATGTCGCGGACGTCCTTGGCGGCGGGCAACTGCACGACGCCGGTGGGGGCGGTCATGCGATCACCCCGTCCAGGTGCTCCCGGAAGGTGTCATCGGTGAACGGCTTGGCGATGAGGAACAGGGCGCCGGCGTTGGCGGCCTTCTCGCGCATCTCCGGGGAGCCCTCCGACGTGACGAACCCGAAGGGCACGCTGGAACCGGAGGAGCGCAGGGCCTCCAGGCACTCGATGCCGGTCATGTTCGGCATGTTCCAGTCCGACAGGACCAGGTCCGGCTTCTCGGAGCCGACTTTGGCCAGCGCGTCGGCGCCGTCCTCGGCCTCGACGATGTCGTGGTCGTCGTACCCGGCCTGGCGCAGGGTGCGGATGACGATCTGCCGCATGACACGGCTGTCGTCGGCGATCAGGATCTTCACAGGGGCACCTCGTTCTCGCGCGTGGGGGAGGGAACCGGCAGCGGCGGCAGGGCGCCCTGCACGGAGATGGAGACCGGTTCGCCGCGCCACACCACGTCGACGCGACAGACGTCGACGGGGTTGCGGACGACCGGGGCGTTCCCGACCTGGGGCAGGCTCAGGCCGGACGGGCCGGGCAGCGCGGCCTTGACGTTGCCGCCGACGACGTTGGCGATCTCGCCGAAGGCGTCCTCGACGTCCTCGTGCTCGAGCACCTCGGGAGCGGCCTCGCGCAGCAGGGCGCGGGACAGCTCCTCGGCGGTGCCGCGGCCGGTGGTGAGGACGACGCTGCCGGTCCAGGGGCCGACGATGTCCACCCAGCTGGACACGATGTCCACCGGGGGCTCGCCGGGGATGGGGACGAGGATCTCGTCCTCGCCGACGAGCGCGATCCACGCCTCCTCGGCGATCGACAGGACCGTGGCCCCGTCGATCAGGTCGGTGATGACCGGGCGGACGTCGCTGCTGCGGCGACGCTCCCCGGTATCCATCGTGGTCACAGGGCGACCTCCTGCTCACTGCTCCGCAGGGGAACCGGAACCCCTGCGGGAACTTCTTCCGGGAGCAGGCCGAGCAGCGCGAGCTTGTCGCGGATCGCGTCGGCGGTGAACGGCTTGATGACGTACTCGTGCGCACCGGCCGCCAGCGCCCGCACGATCTGGGTGTGCTCGCTCTCCGATGTGACCATCATGATCGTCACGGATCGCCAGGCCGGGTTGGAACGGACGGCGGAGACGAACTGCAGCCCGTCCATCACCGGCATGTTCCAGTCGACGCAGAGCAGGTGGGGCTTCCAGCCCTCGTCCAGGACGTCGAGCCCCTCCCGCCCGTGGCCGGCATCGCGGACCTCGTAGCCGAGGCCGATGAGGATTCCGCTGACGATCCGCCGCATCGCGCGGGAGTCGTCGATCACCAAGGCACGCATTCAGGCCCCCTTCAGTGGGCGGTAGGCGGAGCTGCGGCCGATGACGACCCGCTCCCAGGAGTCGTCGACGCCGAGCGTGGTCTCGGCGGCACCGAGGAACAGCCACCCGTCGGGGCGCATGAGATCGCGCACCCGGCGGAGGATCGACTGCTTGGTCGGCAGGTCGAAGTAGATGAGCACGTTGCGCAGGTAGACCACGTCGAACGGGCCCATCCGCGGCAGCGGCGCCGCCAGGTTGCACTCGCTGGCGTTGACCATCCGGCGGAGGTTGGCCGACACCTCCCACTCGTTGCCGGCGCGGGTGAAGTGCCGGACGAGCATGGGCGCCGGGAGGCCACGGTTGACCTCCAGCTGGCTGAACCGACCGGCACGGGTTCGCTGCACCATCTCGCGGGAGAGGTCGGTCGCGGTGATCGAGACCCGGGAGGTGGCGTTGGGCAGGGCGTCGTCCAGAAGCATCGCGATGGTGTACGGCTCCTGCCCGCTGGAGCTGGCCGCCGACCAGATCTGCAGCCGCTCGTTCGCTCCACGGGCCGACAGCAGCGACGGCAGGACCGTGGAGGTCAGCGCGGTGAACGGATCGCCGTCACGGAACCACGACGTCTCGTTCGTGGTGAGCGCCTCGACGATCCTGCGGGTGTTGTCGGCGTCCGGGCGGACCCGCACCGTCTCCACCAGCTTGGTGACGTCGGTCAGGCCCATCTGCCGGGCCATCGGCAGGAGACGCGCCTCCACCAGGTACTCCTTGCCCGGCTGGAGCACGATCGCGCTCTCCTTCCGGACGAGGTCACGGACCCAGTCGAAACTGGTCGCGGTCAGACTCATCGACGACCTCCCACGGCCATAGCGGTTCCGGTGTTCAGCGGTGCGCCACCGGAGAGGTGGCGCTGGATCGCCTCGGCGATCCGGTCGAGCGGCAGCACCTCGTCGGCGTAGCCGGCCTGCGCTACGGCGCCCGGCATGCCCCAGACGACGGACGTCGCCTGGTCCTGCACGACGACGGTGCCGCCGGCGTTGCGGATCTCCCCGCAGCCGTTGCGGCCGTCGGCGCCCATGCCGGTGAGGACGATGCCGAGCACCGCCCCGTCGTAGGCGGCGACGGCCGAGCGGAAGAGCGGGTCGACCGCGGGACGGCAGAAGTTCTCCGGCGGCTCCTGGTTGATCGAGGTGGCGAAGCCGGCCCGGCCGTCGGCGCGGACCATGAGGTGGTGGTCGCCGGGTGCCAGGTGCACCGTGCCGGGGGCCAGCGGCACGCCGTCGACCGCCTCGACCACCCGCAGCGCGCAGAGCCGGTCGAGGCGCTGGGCGAACTGGCGGGTGAAGACCGGCGGCATGTGCTGGGCGAGGAGCACCGGCACGGGGAGCGTCGCCGGCAGCGCCGGGAGCACGCGGGCCAGCGCCTCGGGCCCCCCGGTGGAGGATCCGATCACCAGGACCGCCGGCTTCTTGCCCGGCCCGGTGCGGGGCGCGGCGGGCCGCGGCGGGGGGACCGGCGCCACGGCACGGACGGTGGGGAGCACCGGCCGGCCGGTCAGGGCCTTGATCCTCGGGATCAGCTGCTCGCGCACGCTCTCCATCGACTGCCCCACGCTGCCGACGTTGGCCGGCTTGGTGACGTAGTCGTTGGCCCCGGCGGAGAGGGCGTCCAGGGTGGCGGTGGCGCCGCGCTCGGTGAGCGTGCTGAACATGACGATCGGCACGCGGCTGCGCGCCTGCCCGCCCGCTCCGCTCCGGATGGCGCGCACCGCCTCGATGCCGTTCATCTCCGGCATCTCGATGTCCATCGTGACGAGGTCGGGCTTGAGCTGCTCGAGCTTGCCGACGGCGATCTTGCCGTTGACGGCGGTGCCCACGACCTCGATCCCCGGGTCCGCGGAGAGCACATCGGTGACGATCTTGCGGACGACGACCGAGTCGTCGACCACCATCACCCTGATCGGGTTCACACGTCCTCCTGGCCCCTGCCCCCGTCGTCCGGCGGGCTCGTTGTCTGTATCGGCATCTCCGCGCCCGGCTTGAGCCCTTCGGCGGTGCGGCATCCGGCATCTCGCGGACGAGCCGGGAGATGGACGACAGGGATGCCGCGGCATGGCGGCAGGATGCGACGGAACTGCCGGCCGGCGACCGTGACTTACATTCCGGGGAATGGCGGCAGGACGGATCCGGACGGCAGGCAGCGCCGTGTTCCAAGACGCCCCAGCGCCACGCGAACGCGGTCTTCGCGACTCGGGCGGGCTGGCGCTGATCCAGATTCTCGGCGGGGATCGGCCGGATTACAGCCGACACGCAGAAGGCGTAGCCCTATCTTCTGGCCGTCGATCGAAGTCGACGATGCCACGGTCGGCGACCGGTGCGGCCATTGTCGACACGGTTCCGGAAAGAGTGCAGCGAGCTCCAGGGATGCGGCGCGGTCATGCGGGCCGCGGGCCGGTCAGGAGAGCGCGGCGACCCGGCGTCCGGGGGCGCGCAGCACGGCGACCGCGTCCGTGCCCAGCAGGTCGTCGAGCACGATCGCCTGGACGCACCCGGCGACGGCGTTCCACACCCCGGCGGCGCCGTCGTGGAGGTCGAACCCACCGTCGAGGAAGGCCTGGACGGCGAGCAGCTGCGCGGCGGCCAGTGCCCGGATCCGCCCGGAGACGTGCGCCCCCCACGAGGCCTCGTGCATGGCGGCCGCCCACGGGCGGTGCCCCGCCCGGTTCTCGTCGACGGCGACCCGCCAGCGCGCCCGGCCGGCCTCGTCCAGATCGCGCACGGCGGCGAGGAAGGCGGTCAGCTCGTCGGCGGCGGGCCCCAGGCCCCAGGTGTCGGGCGCGGCCAGCGGGCCGGCGTCGAGGGCGCGGTCGAACGCCGCGGTCAGGTCACGCCGGACCAGCGGAGGCAGGACCCCCGCCGCCCAGAAGCCCACGGCGGCGTCGGCGAGGACGTCGGCGGCCTCGTCCCACTCGTCGGCGTCCGTCCGCCCGCGCAGCGGGTGCTCGTGGCCGAGGACGTCCTCGCGGAGCAGCCGCTCCAGCGTCGGGGCGTCCCCGATGGTGCCCTGCTCGAGCTGGGCGACCAGCAGGGCGACGCGGTCCCCGCCGCCCTGACCGGCTTCCGCGGCGGAGCGCATGTGCGGGACGGCGGCGGCCATCTCCCGCGCCCGGCGCGACCGGACGGCGCGCACCCCGCGCTGGTCCCGGTCCAGCCCGCGACAAAAATGGGTGGCCGCCAGCCGGGCGAGGGCGGACTCGTCAGCCCCGAGACCGGTGAGCAGGACCTCGGCCACGGCCCGCCCCGCCGGCAGCCGCACGAGGTCGAAGCCGAGGGTGGCGGCACTCACCAGCGAGTAGGGCACGGCAGGCCTCCACGGGCTCCGGGAACAGGACGGACCCATGCTCTCTGCCCCCACCGGGGACGCGCCACGCCCCCGTCACCCGTTCGCGGAGGCCGCTCCCCCTACTGCGCGTGTCATGCCCGGCACAGTCAGCAATAGATGACGCGGCGTGACGGGCAGTTACCCCGTGGTGGTGAGTCAGTCGTCGGCGTCGTCCCCCAGGCCACTGCCACCGCCGCTCGTCCGCCTGCCGGGCGCCACGATCCTCACCGCCGGACCGCCGTCCTCACGTTGCAGCGCGAGGACGGCGACCGCGAGGTGAGGACGGCGGGTGCCGAGAACGCGCGAGCGGCGGGGAGGTGACTCCCCGCCGCTCATCCAGGCGCTCTTGTCGTCCGGAGGACGACGGAGTGCTAGGCGCTGACGGCCTTCTGGACGTCGAGCGCCAGCAGCAGCGTGCCGGAGAGCTTGTAGGCGCCCCGGATCAGGTCGCGCGCCTGGCCCTCGAGGGTGTCCGGCGGCGCCTCGAAGTCGCTGGCGTCCACGTCGACCACGTCGGCGATGGAGTCGACCAGCATGCTGACCGCCTCACCGTGCAGCCGGACGACGATGACGACGGGGTCGGTGCCCTCCGGCCGAGGCGGCCGGCCGAGGCGCTCGCGCAGCTCGATGGCGGTCACCACCTGGCCACGGAGGTTGATCAGCCCGGCGACGGCGGTCGGGGCGAGCGGCACGCGGGTCAGCTGCTGGCTGCGCAGCACCTCCTGCACGTGCTCGACCTCGATGCCGTAGAGGTCACCGTCCAGGCGGAAGGTGGCCAGCTGCCCGCTGATGGCGGGGGCCTCGCTCCCGGAGGAGGGGGCCGTGGAAGGGGCGGTCACGTCAGACCTCCAGCAGGGAGTGGGAGACGCCGGACGGCGCCGAGGTGGGGTGGAGGGCGGTGGGGTGGGCCGAGTAGAACTGCGGGTCGGCCGCCAGGATCGCGGCGCGGACGTCGAGCAGTTCGGTCACCTTGTCGCCGAGGACGGCGGAGCCGAGCAGACCCATGTCGTCGATGTCGCTGCGGATCGCGGCCTCGCCGTCGACGATGTCGAGGATCTCCTCGACGACGATGGCCACGCTGCGCCCGTGGTCGGCGTAGACGATGACCTCCAGGACCTCGCGGTCGCTCTCGCCGTAGGCCCCGAGGTGCCGGTCGAGCCGGACCATCGGCAGGATCGCGCCGCGGTACTGCACGACCTCCCGGTTGCCGACCTTCTCCACCGACTCGGTGCGGACCTGCTCGAGGCGGGTGACGGTGTCGAGCGGGATGGCCACCCGGCGACCGCCGCCGATGGCGGCCAGCAGCATCCGCTGCCGGTCGGTCTCCGTGGACGCCGCCTGCAGAGCACCCGCGCGGGCCTCCTGGCGATCGACGGTCTCGGTGCGCAGGGCGCGCCGGGCGAGGGCCTGGACGTCGAGGATCAGCGCCACCGTGCCGTCACCGAGGACGGTCGCGCCCGAGTACAGGCCGATCGCCTTCAGCTGGCCGCCGACGGCCTTGACCACGATCTCCTCGGTGTTGATCACCCGGTCGACGACCAGGCCGAAGCGCCGGCCCTCCGACCGCAGGACCGCGATGACGACGTGGCCGTCGTGCCGCTCGGAGGTCAGGCCGAGGACGTCGGTGAGCCGGACGAGCGGCAGCAGCTCGCCGCGCAGCCGGTAGACCTGCGCGCCACCGACCTCCTCGACGGCGCTGACCGCCTTCTCGGCGTCCAGGCTGACCAGTTCCTGCAGGCTGATCTGCGGGATGGCGTACCGGTCGGAGGCGCACTCGACGGTCAGCGCTGGGACGATCGCCAGGGTCAGCGGGATGCGCAGCCGGCAGACGGTGCCCACACCGGCGTCGGACTCGACCTCGATGGTGCCGCCGATGGACTCGATGTTGGTCTTGACGACGTCCATGCCGACGCCGCGGCCGGAGACGTTGGTGACCGCGGCCGCGGTCGAGAAGCCGGGCAGGAAGATCAGCTGCAGGATGTCGGCCGGGCTCATCCGGGCCAGCGCTTCCTGGGTCAGCAGACCGCGCTGCACGGCCTTGGCGCCGAGCTTGACCGGGTCGATGCCCCCGCCGTCGTCGGCCACCTCGACCACGACCTGACCGCTCTCGTGCCGGGCGCGCAGGGTCAGCACGCCCTCGGCCGGCTTGCCGGCTCGTCTGCGGTCCTCCGGCGTCTCGATCCCGTGGTCCACCGAGTTGCGCACCAGGTGGGTCAACGGGTCCTTGACCGCCTCGAGGAGGGTCTTGTCGAGCTCGGTGTCCCGGCCCTCCATCTCCAAGCGGATCGACTTCTTCAGCTGGAGGCCGAGGTCACGGACCACGCGCGGGAGCTTGGACCAGATGTGGTCGATGGGCTGCATGCGCGTCTTCATGACGCCCTCCTGCAGCTCGCTGGCGATCAGGTTGAGCCGCTGGGAGGCGCGGATCAGGTCGGTGTCGGTCTGCCGCGCGACGTTCTGGACGATCTGGTTGCGGGTCAGCACCAGCTCACCGACGAGCAGCATGAGCTCGTCGAGCAGGTCGACGTCGACCCGGATGGTGCTGTCGGCGACGGCGCGGCGGGTCTGGCCACCGGTGGCGTCGGGGGCGGCGGCCTCACCTTCGGGGTGGTCGACGGCGATGGGCTCGGGCACCGGGATCTCCTCGGCGACGGCGGCCGGCGGAGCCGGCGGGACGGTCAGGTCGTCGTGCAGTTGCTCGACCCCCTCCGCCACGACGGGAGCGGGCTTCGGGGCCGCCTTGGCACGCGACGCGCGCTTGGGGGCTGCCGTGGGCTCGCCGGCTGCCGGCGCCTTCGCGGGTGCCTTCGCGGGTGCCTTCGTGGCGGCGGCCTTCGCCGGCGCCTTCTGCGCGGGGGCGGCGGCGGGTGCGGCCACGGCGGCGGCCGCGGGGGCCGCGTCGCTCTCCATCGCGGCGCTGATGGCGGCGACCACGGCGGACACGTCCACGCCACCCTCGCCGCCGGTCGCCTCGATCGAGGTCAGCAGCGACCGGACGGTGTCCACCATCTGCAGGAGGACGCTGGTCCGGGTCGGGGTGAGCGCCAGCTCGCCGTCCCGCAGGCGGGAGAGCATGTTCTCCCCGACGTGGGCGACCTCCTCCAGCCGGTTGAAGGCCAGGAAGCCGCTGGTGCCCTTGATGGTGTGGATGGTCCGGAAGATGCTGGACAGCCGCTCACGGGAGTTCGGCTCCTGCTCGAGCGCGACCAGGTCGGTGTCGAGCTGGTCGAGGTTTTCGTGGCTCTCGACGAGGAACTCCTCGACGATGTCGTCCAGACCGTCCACTGTTGGTGCCTTCTCTCTGGTTGCACGGGGCGCAGTCGGCCCCCATGTGGTCATCGGCAGGCCGCCGGCGGAGTCCAGGTGAACCCGCCGGCGGCGCTCGCCGGTGGTGTTATCGGCAGTCGGTCGTCCGCGACCGACCGCCGGGCATCGGCCCACCTGCAGGGGCCCGCCGCGAGCCTGCGAGCGGTGGGGGGCAGGCGGGTCTCCTTCTAGTAGGTGAAGCGGCCCACGGTGGTGCGCAGTTCGGCGGCCATCCGGGACAGCTCGTCCACGGCCGTGCGGGTCTGGGTCAGCGCCTGGGTGGTGGAGTCCGCGGCGGTGGACACCCCGGAGATGTTCTCCGCGATCTGCGTCGTCCCACCGGCAGCCTCCTGCACCGACCGCGACATCTCGTTGGTCGTCGCCGTCTGCTCCTCCACCGCCGAGGCGATCGTGGTCTGCCGATCCGAGATCTGCGCCACGATCTGCGAGATCTCCCCGATCGCCGCCACCGCGGCAGTGGTGTCGCCCTGGATGGCCAGCACCCGGCGGGCGATGTCCTCGGTCGCCTTCGCCGTCTCCTGCGCCAACTCCTTCACCTCGTTGGCCACCACTGCGAAGCCCTTACCGGCCTCACCGGCACGCGCGGCCTCGATCGTGGCGTTCAACGCCAGCAGGTTCGTCTGCTCCGCAATGCTCGTGATCACCTTCACCACGTTCCCGATCTCCGCGCTCGACTCGCCCAGCTTCGCCACCGTCGCCGTCGTCGTCTCCGCCGCCGTCACCGCACGCGCCGCCACCTCAGAGGCCTCCGCCGCATTGCTGGCGATCTCCCGGATCGAGGCACCCATCTGCTCGGCACCCGCAGCCACCGTCTGCACGCTGCGCGACACCTCCTCCGCAGCACCCGACACCACACCGGACTGCGCCGACGTCTCCTCCGCCGACGCCGAGATCTGCGCCGACGATGCCGACAACTCCTCCGAGCTGGCGGCAACAGCATCCGCCGACGCGGCCACCCCGCCCAGCACCGTCCGCAGGTTGACCACGGCCTCGTCGAGGGCGTCACCCATCCGGCCCAGCTCATCGTGGCTGGTGAGGCCGGCGGTCTTCGTCAGGTCACCCGCAGCAAGGGCGACGGCGACGTCCTGGACCTTGCGGGTCGAACGGGCGATGCCGGTCGCGACGCCGTAGCCCAGCGCCAGGGCGAGGGCGATGCCCGCGACCATGACGACGAAGGTCAGCGTCCGGTTGGACTCGAAGCTGTCGCGGATGCCGGCGCTGGCCGCCTCGGCCTCCGCCATCTCCATGTCCCGCAGCAGCTCCAGGTCGGCGCCCAGCTCGTCGCCGATGGGGGCGCCCTGCTCCGCATTGACTGTCACCCAGCCCCGCACGTCACTCGCGATGGCCAGCGGCGCGAGTACGTCGGTCTGCACGGCGAGGTACTCGTCGATGTCGACGGTCATCTCCTCGGCCAGGGCGAGCTTCTCCGGCTGGGTGGTCCCCGCCGCGTACGTGACGAGTGCCTCGTGGAACTCCGCCGCGTAGCCCTCCACCGCCGCGAGCTTGTCGAGGGTCTCCTCCGGCGTCTCCACGATGAGCGAGTCCCGTGCGGCGACGCGCATGTCGCTGAGCAGCTGGTCCATCGCCGCCGCCTGGACGGCGCCCTGGAGGTTGTTCGAGTAGAGCCGGTCGGCGTCGTCGGCGGCGGCGCTCATCCCGGAGATGCCCAGGGCGCCGATGCTGCCGGCGACCACCGCGGTGACCGACACGGCGGTCAGCACCTTCGTCTTCACCGATCGGTCACCCCATCGGGAGAGCAACGACCGGGTGGGCTCCGCGGCGGCCGAACTGCGAGGAATGGCGGTCATGTCGGTTCTCCGGAACAGAAGAGGGATGTGCGAGGGGTGTCGGGCCTGCGTCACAGCCGGATGGTTGCCAGTGGCGGACTGTCCATTCCGTCGTGCGGCGGCAGGCGAAAATGTAGGGCTCTGGCGAACCCGGGCCCTCCGCTGTTTCGGCGTGTCGGGTGGGCCGCGAAAGATTGGTCGGTGACCGCTTCGAAGCTGTCGACATGGCGCCACTGCGCATGACCGGCAGGCGGCGGTGCATGCGCAAGAACGGCCGACGGGAGTGCGCAGACCGGTGACCATTCGGGACAGCTTGTCCACGCCGCCCACCCTCCCGGGGTGGTCCCCTCAACCAGCCGCCCGCCGGGGACGATTCCGTTCCGGATGCGGGATGTCCCCGGATACCGGAAGACAGGGGAGTGCCATGCGGCTCGAGTCGTCGCTGCCGCTGATGAGCTTCGAGGAAGCGTGCGCGGAGGTGGTCCGCTACCTCAAGGCGGCCGTTCCCCTCGGGTTCTGGTCGGTCAGCCGGCAGGAGAACGGCCGGCAGGTCCACGTCTCCGTGCAGGACGACGTGTACGGGAAGGCGGTCGGCGACTCGCACGACTGGTCCGACTCCTACTGCCAGTTCATGGTGACCGGCGAGGCACCTCACATCGCGCCCGACGCGATGGCGGTCCCACGGTTCGCGGCCGCCGGCGTCACCCGGGAGCTGCGGATCGGGGCCTACGTCGGTATCCCCATCCGCGCCGGCGACGGCAGCCTCTTCGGCACCATCTGCGGGCTGGACCCGGAGATCCAGCCCACGAGCCTGCTGGATCACGCACCCGTGCTCCGGCTTCTCGCCGATCTGCTCGGCCGGGTGCTGGAGGCCGAGACCCTCCGGGAAGAGGCCGAGGACCGGTCGATAGAACTCCGCTGGCTCGCCCTGCACGACCAGCTCACGGGCCTGCCCAACCGGGCGATGTTCCTCGACCGCCTGCAGCACGCGGTGGAGCTGCACCGCCGGGACCACCGGCCGGTGGCGGTCCTGCTGTTCGACCTGGACGACTTCAAGGCGGTCAACGACCGCCTGGGCCACGCCGCGGGCGACGACCTGCTCGTGCGCGTGGGGGAACGCGTCCTGGGCGCCCTCCGCGCGGGTGACACCCTGGCTCGGCTCAGCGGGGACGAGTTCGCCGTACTGCTCGAGGACGGCGGCGATCCGCTGGTCACCGGTCGGCGGATCCTCGACAGCATGCGCGAGCCGTTCGTCATCGCCAAGGGCCATGCGCAGCTCACCGCCGCGGTGAGCATGGGCGTGGCGGACCTGACCGGCCACGACGAACCCGTTGCCGCCGAGGTGCTGCTCAGCCACGCCGACATCGCCATGTACTCCGCGAAGGCGGCCGGCAAGCACCGCATCGCGCTCTACGACCCGGCCATGACGTTGCCCGGAGCGCGGGACCTGGCGCTGCGCGGCCCGCTCCGCCGAGCCGTCGACGCGGGCGGGATCGACGTCGTCTACCAGCCGATCATCGAGCTGGGCAGTGGTGCGCCCGTCGCCTTCGAGGCGCTCGCCCGGTGGCGGCACGGCAGCGAGGACGTCCCTCCGGACGTGTTCGTGCCGATGGCGGCCCGAGCCGATCTGCTGCCGGAGCTCACGGCCCACGTGCTCGAGGTGGCAGGCGCCCAGCTGGCCCGCTGGTCGGTGGAGATCGGCCACCGACGGCTGAGGATGAGCGTCAACATCCCGCCGGCGGTCATCGTCGACCCGACCTTCCCCGACGCCGTGGCCGGCGTCATCTCCCGGTACGGGCTCGCCCCGGAGCAGCTGGTCCTGGAGATCACGGAGGACTCCCTGCTGGCCGACCTGCCCGCCGCCCGGGCGGTGACGGCGCGCCTCCGGAGCATCGGCGCGGGGCTGGCGCTCGACGACTTCGGCACCGGGTACTCCTCGCTGGTGCACCTGCGCCAGATCCCCCTGCAGTACCTGAAGATCGATCGCGAATTCACCGGCGACCTGGACACCAACCCGGTCACCGAGCGCTTCATGCGCGCGCTGCTGGCCCTGGGCGGCGATCTCGGGCTCGACGTGGTCGTCGAGGGCGTCGAGCGACCCGGGCAGGCCGACGTGCTCCGGCGGCTCGGCTGTGGATACGCCCAGGGATTTCTCTTCGCCGAACCGGGACCGGCGGCCACATTCCTTCCGGCCGCTGATCTGATGGGTGTTTGAGCAGTAACGGCGGCCGGCTGGCCGGGGGGCGAGCCGACGTCCCCCGCCGGACCATGCATGGCCGGCGAGGGAAGTCGATCCGTCAGTAGGTGAAGCGGCCGACGCTGGTGCGCAGTTCGGCGGCCATCCGGGACAGCTCGTCGACGGCGGTGCGCGTCTGGGTGAGGGCCTGGGTGGTGGAGCCGGCCGCCTCGGAGACACCGGTGATGTTCTGCGCGATCTGCGTGGTGCCGCCGGCGGCTTCCTGCACCGACCGCGACATCTCGTTCGTCGTCGCCGTCTGCTCCTCCACCGCCGAGGCGATGGTGGTCTGCCGATCCGAGATCTGCGCCACGATCTGCGAGATCTCCCCGATCGCGGCCACCGCCGCACCCGTGTCCCCCTGGATGGCCAGCACCCGGCGGGCGATGTCCTCGGTCGCCTTCGCCGTCTCCTGCGCCAGCTCCTTCACCTCGTTCGCCACCACCGCGAACCCCTTGCCCGCCTCACCGGCACGCGCGGCCTCGATCGTGGCGTTCAACGCCAGCAGGTTCGTCTGCTCCGCGATCGAGGTGATCACCTTCACCACGTTGCCGATCTCCGCGCTCGACTCGCCCAGCTTCGCCACCGTCGCCGTCGTCGTCTCCGCCGCCGTCACCGCACGCGCCGCCACCTCCGAGGCCTCCGCCGCATTGCTGGCGATCTCCCGGATGCTCGCCCCCATCTGCTCGGCACCCGCAGCCACCGTCTGCACGCTGCGCGACACCTCCTCCGCAGCACCCGACACCACACCGGACTGCGCGCTGGTCTCCTCCGCCGACGCCGAGATCTGCGCCGACGAGGCGCTCAGCTCCTCCGACGACGCCGCCACCGCATCCGCCGAGTCGACGACCGAGGACATCACCTCTCGCAGGGTCGCCTGCGCCGCGCCGAGAGCGCCGGCCATGCGGCCGAGCTCGTCCGCCGAGTGAGCCTCCGGTGCGCGCGTCAGATTCCCGGCGGCCAGGGCATCGATCGCGGCGTGGACCGACCGAACCGTCCGGGTCAGGAGACGGACCACGAGCACGGCCAGTGCGCTGGCGAGCACCAGGCCGACGAGGAGCGTGAGGGCGATGTGCAGCACGACCTCGCGGGCGAGCTCCTCACCGGCGGCTGCTTCGGCCGCCGCCTGTGCGGCCTGCGCCTCGCTCTCGACGGCGTAGGGATTCATGACCCCGCTGGCCAGCGGCTTCTCCTCGTTGAACCCGTAGAACGCGGCAGAACCGGCGTCGATCGCGTTCATCTGCTCCGTGGCGTTGGCGTAGTACGCCGTCAGCGCCTCGGTGACCGCCGTCCACGCGGCGTCGTCGGCCTGCTTGCCCTCGTACTCGGCGAGGAGGTCCTGTAGCTCCGTCTGCCGCTCGGTCAGATTCTCGCGGAGGAAGGCCCGGGTCTCGGCGTCAGCGACGTTGTAGGACACGATGCGGACACGGTCGCCCTGAAAGCTGCGCTGGATGGCGCCCAAGGTGTCCATCGGCTGGACGTTCTGCTCGTAGAGGCGCTGCTCGCCGTCGCGCAGTTCCTGGACGCCGCTGACGCCGACCCACGCGATGACCAGTGCGACGAGACCCATGGTCGCCACCACGGCAGCGAGCTTGACGGCGAGGGGGCGGTCGAGAAACCAGCGGCCGCGGCGGCGGGCCGGCATGGTGCTGCTGCTCACGATGTACTGCTCCTTGTTTGTGCTGCCGGGCACTCCGCGGCGCCGACGAGCGGGTTGCCCCCGGCGCGAATGTTCCTGGCGGTTGCCGGGCCAAGCATGCGACATTCCGGACGATGACCGGCCGAATCTTCACGCGTGTCGCGGAATGGCGGCAGGAAAGGTCGATCACCGAGTCCGGACTGGCGTCTTGTCGACATTTCCGATTCGCCATTCACGAAAGAAGGGGAGCGCACGACCGTGGTGGTCGTGCGCTCCCCTCCAGCGGGATCGCTCAGCCGGTCAGTAGGTGAACCGCCCGACGGTGGTGCGCAGGCCGGCGGCCATCCGCGACAGCTCGTCCACCGCCACGCGGGTCTGGGTGAGGGCCTGCGTGGTGGAGCCGGCAGCCTCCGACACGCCGGTGATGTTCTCGGCGATCTGGGTGGTGCCACCGGCGGCCTCCTGCACCGACCGTGACATCTCGTTGGTGGTGGCGGTCTGCTCCTCCACCGCCGAGGCGATCGTGGTCTGCCGGTCGGAGATCTGCGCGACGATCGTGGAGATCTCCTCGATGGCGGCGACGGCAGCGGTGGTGTCACCCTGGATCGCCAGCACCCGCTTGGCGATGTCCTCGGTCGCCTTCGCCGTCTCCTGGGCGAGCTCCTTGACCTCGTTGGCCACGACCGCGAAGCCCTTGCCGGCCTCACCGGCCCGGGCGGCCTCGATGGTGGCGTTGAGCGCCAGCAGGTTCGTCTGCTCGGCGATCGAGGTGATGACCTTGACGACGTTGCCGATCTCGGTCGAGGAGTCCCCCAGCTTGGCGACGGTCGCGGTGGTGGCGGCTGCGGCGTCCACCGCACGGGCGGCGACCTCGCTGGCCTCCGCGGCGTTGCTGGCGATCTCCCGGATGGAGGCACCCATCTGCTCCGCCCCCGCTGCGACGGTCTGCACGCTGCGGGACACCTCCTCCGCCGCACCGGCGACCACGCCGGACTGCGCCGAGGTCTCCTCGGCCGAGGCCGAGATCTGGCCGGACGAGGCCGACAACTCCTCGCTGCTGGCCGCCACCGCCCCGGCCGAATCGGCGACCGAGGACAGGACGTCCCGGAGGTTGGTGCGGGCGGCGTCCAGGGAGGCGGCCATCTGACCGACCTCGTCCCGGGAGGCGACGCCCGTGGCGACGGTCAGGTCACCGCCGGCCAGCGCCTCCAGGGACTCCTTCACCTGCTGGACCGGGCGGGTGACCGACCGCATGGTCATCCGGCTGATCACCAGGATGACCAGCACACCGGCGACCGCCGCCACGATGCTGATGGTCTGCGAGCGAGCGATCGCGTCGTCCATCCGCTGTCCGGCGGCGGTGGTCTCGGCAGCCAGGACGTCCTTGGCCGCGCTCACGGAGCCGTCGGTCAGGTCGTTGGCGGCCTGGATCTCCTCCCACTGGCCGCGAGTACCGGCCTGGTCGGCCACGGCCGCGTCGACGAAGGCGGTGATGCCGTCGGTGTAGTCGCCGAAGGTCGCCTCGACGTCCGCCACGACCTGCGCGGACTCCCCGGTCAGGGGCAGTTCGGCCAGCTGGGCCACCAGTTCGACCGGGGCGGCGACGTCGTCTGCCAGCTCCGCGAGCTGCTCGGAAGGGTTGTCGCGGACGAGCGCCTTGAAGCCGTCCACCTTCAGCTCGCTGGCGCGGGTGTCCAGCTGCAGGACGAGCGCCTGCGCCTGACTCAGGAGCGCCACGTCTGAGTTGGCCGAGCGGACCTGAGCGTTGCCGATGAGCACCGCGGTCAGCAGCCCGCCGAAGGCGAGGACGACGACCCCGACCAGGATGCCGAACTTCACCGCGAGTGGGCGGTCGGCGAACCACCCGGCACGTCGCGTGGCGACGGAGGAGGAGACAGGGGAGTTCACGAGAGACCGTCCAAGAGGAGAGAGCGCGGTTGTGTGAAGTGGCTTCGCGCTCATTGTGGTGACTCCACCATTGGAATGACGCACTTCGCGCGCGCCATTCCCACATCGTGATGCATGGACGGCATCAGCCGATGTGCGAGGCCGATGTGTCGACACGGGAAGAATGGTCATCGCGTCGGGCGATTCCGGTACGACCTCGATGGCACGCGTGCCGTGGACACCGTGCCGACACGAGCAAGGCGCCGACCGCGCACGACGGCATCGGTCATTCCCGGCCGGTCGGAACCCGTCGGGCGGCGGCGTGGTCAGCCGAGTCGGTCGGCCAGCCCGTCGAGCAGCGCGACGGCGTCCGCGGGTCCGGCGACCCGGAACCGAGCCGCCGTGTTCCCCTCGCCCACCTTGACCGTCACGTCGTCCGGCCCGAGTGCGCGGAATCCGTCCTCGTCGGTCACGTCGTCACCCAGGTAGACCGCCGCGGCCGCACCGAGGTCGGCAACCAGCCGGCGCAGCGCCGAGCCCTTGTCGGCATCCGTGACGGCCAGCTCGAGCACGTCCTTGCCGGGCTTCATCGTCAGTGACGGATCCGCGAGCTCGCGGGCCTGCGCGAGGAGCGCGGCAGCCCGTGCGCGATCGGGGACCTGCCGGACGTGGACGGCCACACTGGCGGGCTTCACCTCGAGCCGGGCACCGGAGGTCGCGGTGACCAGGGGATCCAGCCTCCGGGCCAGCTCGTCCCGGCGACCGGCCAGCTCCGCCGCCAGCGGCCCGTCGTACTCGGCACCGTGGCTCCCGACCCACCGGAACGGCCCGGTCAGCCCGCTGGTCCTCCGCAGGTCCTCCATGCCACGGCCACTCACCAACGCCACGGTGACACCGCCGGTGGCGGCCAGCCGGGCGAGCACCTCGGCCACACCGGGCTCGGGCACCGCGGCCGCGGGGTCGTCGCGCAGCCGGGCCAGGACGCCGTCGTAGTCGCTGGCCACCAGCAGCGGTCGTCGACCGGCGATGGCCGCGACAGCGTCGTCGAGGGCGGGGGAGAAGGTCATGCCTGCCCGCGCAACGCCTCGAAGAAGGACCCGGCCCAGTGCTCCAGGTCGTTCTTGAACAGATGCCGGCGCATGGCCCGCATGCGCTTCCCCGCTTCGGCCGGCTCGATGCGCAGCGCGCGCACCAGCTGGTTCTTCACCCCGGCGATGTCGTGCGGGTTCACGAGGAACGCCTGCTTGAGCTCCGCGGCGGCGCCGGCGAACTCGGAGAGCACCAGGGCACCGCGCAGGTCGCCGCGCGCGGCCACGTACTCCTTGGCCACCAGGTTCATGCCGTCGCGGTACGGCGTGACCAGCATGACGTCGGCCGCACGGTAGAGCGCGGCCAGCTCCTCGCGCGGCATCGACTGGTTGAAGTAGTGCACCGCGGGCCCGGTCATCGATCCGTAGACCCCGTTGATGTGGCCGACCTGCTGCTCGATCGTCTCGCGCATGTGCACGTAGTGCTCGACCCGCTCGCGGCTGGGGGTGGCCACCTGCACCAGCACGGTGTCCGCTGCATCGAGGGCGCCGTCCTCCAGGAGCTCCTGGAAGGCCTCCAGCCGGACGCTGATGCCCTTGGTGTAGTCCAGCCGGTCCACCCCAAGGATCATCTTGCTCGGGCTGCCCAGCTCCTTGCGGATCTCCGCAGCGCGGGCAGCGACCTCCGGGGAGCGGGCGAGCTCGTCGAAGGCGGCCACGTCGATGGAGATCGGGAAGGCCCGGGCCGTGACCACCCGACCGTCGTAGGAGATCTGGTTGCGGCGGCAGTCCAACTCGTGCAGCCGGCGGGCTAGCTGGACGAAGTTCGCCGCCGCCGACGGCCGCTGGAAGCCCACGAGGTCCGCGCCGAGGAGGCCCTCGATGATCGCCCCCCGCCAGGGCAGCTGGGTGAACAACTCGTACGGCGGGAACGGGATGTGCAGGAAGAAGCCGATGGTCAGGTCCGGCCGGGCCTGGCGGAGCATGGCCGGCACCAGCTGCAGCTGGTAGTCGTGCACCCAGACGATCGCGTTCTCGGCCGCCACGGCCGCGGCCCGCTCGGCGAACCGCTTGTTGACCTGCACGTAGGTGTCCCACCAGTGCCGGTGGTACTCCGGCTTGGCCACCACGTCGTGGTACAGCGGCCAGAGGGAGGCGTTCGACATCCCCTCGTAGTAGTGATCGACCTCCTCCTCCGAGAGCGGGACGGGGATCAGCGACATCCCGCCCGACTCGAAGGGCTCCGGCGCCTCCCCGGCCGACCCCGACCAGCCGACCCAGGCCCCCCCGCGCCCCGCCACGAACGGCTCCAGGGCGGTGACGAGCCCGCCGGGGCTCCGCTGCCAGCGGACGCTGCCGTCGGGGTCGGTGACCTGGTCGACCGGGAGGCGGTTGGCCACCACGACGACAGGACTGTCCGCCCCGACCCTCTGATCCGTGTTCTCCGCCATACCGCCCCGACCCTATCCAGGGCGGCGCGACTCCGCCCTCCGGGTCGGCGCGGATCCCACCGGGTGGGTGTCCCGGGCCGGCCCCCGTCAGAGCCCGCCGGCGACCAGGTAGCCGGCGGCGGCGGCACCGATGCCCAGGACGAGCGTTCCCGCCACGTACGCCAGCGACCGGCCGAGCGTGCCCTCGGCGCGCAGCCGGACGACGTCGGCACCGAACGTGGAGAACGTCGTCAGCGCCCCGCAGAACCCGGTGCCGACCAGCGCGGCCAGCCCGGCCGGGACGTCGTCCAGGCCGAGCAGCAGACCGAGCAGGGCGCTGCCGGCGATGTTGACCACGAGCGTGCCCGGCGCGGGGTCCCGCCCGCCCCGGCCGGCGACCCGGGTGGCCAGCAGGCGCAGCGGCGCCCCGACGGCGGCGCCGAGGACCACCAGGAGCGGGGTCACCGGGCCGGCCGCCGGATCGCCGACGCGCCGAGCACCACGGCCGCGATCCCGCCGACGACGGAGGCCAGCACGTACCCGGCAGCCGCCAGGGACGATCCGTCCTCGGCGAGACGGACGACCTCGACGGCGAACGTCGAGTACGTCGTGTACCCGCCCAGGACCCCGATGCCGAGGAAGGGCCGCACCCACGGCGGCTCGGGGGAGCGGGCGGCCAGGGCGGCCAGCAGCGCGCCGAGCAGGAGACAGCCGGTCAGGTTGACCAGCAGCGTGGCCCACGGCCAGCCGGTGGGGGAGGGCGGCAGGGCCTCGGCCAGCCCCCACCGTCCCAGCGCCCCCAGAGCGCCGCCGAGCGACGCGAGCAGGTAGGCCATCTGCGACCTCGCCCCCTTCGGTCTCCGGTGTCGGGCAGAGTGCCCCCGGGAGGGTCGCACGCCGTCGGCCCGGGGCAGAGGAGGACGCCGTGGGACCGCTGGAGGGTGTGCGGGTCGTCGAGTTCGCCGGGCTGGGACCGGGGCCGTTCTGCGGGATGCTGCTGGCCGACCTGGGTGCCGACGTCGTCCGGATCGACCGCCGCGGAGCGCGGAGCGGGCTGCTGGGCTCGCTCGGCGCGACCTCCCTGCTCGACCGCGGCAAGCGGTCGATCGCGCTGGACCTCAAGGACGCCGCCGACGTCGAAGTGGTGCGGGCTCTCGTGCGGCGCTCCGACGTCCTGCTCGAGGGATTCCGCCCCGGGGTCATGGAGCGGCTGGGACTGGGCCCCGACGCACTGCTGGGGGAGAACCCGGCCCTGGTCTACGGCCGGATGACCGGGTGGGGTCAGACCGGTCCGCTGGCGCACAGCGCCGGGCACGACATCGGGTACATCGCGCTGACCGGGGCCCTGGGGGCGAGCGGGCGCCCCGACGAGCGCCCCGCACCGCCGCTGAACCTGCTGGGCGACTTCGGCGGTGGGGGAGTGTTCCTCGCGCTCGGCGCGCTGGCCGCGCTGATCTCCGCGCGCGCCACCGGTCAGGGGCAGGTGGTGGACGCGGCGATCGTCGACGGCACCGCCGTCCTCACCACGATGATCCACGGCATGGTCGGCGCCGGCGTCTGGACCGACGAGCGCGGCCGGAACCTGCTCGACACCGGCGCCCCGTTCTACGACGTGTACCGCTGCGCCGACGGGCAGTTCCTCGCCGTCGGTGCCCTGGAGGAGCAGTTCTACGCCGCGCTGCTCGAGGGCCTGGGCCTGGCCGGCGACGAATCGCTGCCCGACCGCAGCGACCCGCGCCGGTGGCCGGCGCTGCGCGAGCGGTTCACCGAGGCGTTCGCCGCCCGGACCCGCGCGGAGTGGTGGCAGGTGTTCGAGGGCACCGACGCCTGCGTCGCGCCCGTCTGGTCGCTGGTCGAGGCCACGGCGGACCAGCACAACGTGGCGCGTGGCGTCTTCGTCGAGATCGACGGCGTCGTGCAGCCCGACGTCGCCCCGCGGTTCTCCCGGACCCCGGGATCGGTCGGCAGCGTCCCCCGGCCCGGCCAGCACGATGCCGAGATCCGCGCCGAACTCGGCCTGTGACCAGCGCACTCATGGCCATGGGCGCGGTACACGCCGGAAGATGACCGCGAGAGACGGCGCGCTCGGCCTCGTGGACCGACGCAGGTGCCGTCAGACCGGAACGACCTCGAGAAGCTCGTCGAGCCCGGTGAGGTCGCCCGCGTTACGGGTGTACAGACGGGCCCCGTGCGCGTGGGCCGTCGCGGCGATCAGCAGATCCATGGCGGGCGCGCGAGGTCGTCGGCCGGCAGCCACGACGGCGGCGGCCAGCTGACCGTAGCTGGCCGCGACCGCATCATCCACGGGCAACGCGTCGAACTGCCGCTGCAACACGGAGAGCCTGCGGAGACGCTCGGCCCGCACCGCCGGCTCGCCGGCCACCAGGACGCCGAAGTGCAACTCCGCCAGCGTGACGGCGCTGATCGCCAGCTCGCCCTCCAGTGGACCCACGCCCGTGGCGATGAGGACGCTGGTGTCCAGGAGTGCTCTCACCGGCGGGACCAGGGATCGCGGAGCTCCTGATCCACGCGCGCGCGATCGGACTCCCACGAGGGGTCGGCGGGGCCGGTGAAGAGCTCAGCCACCTCGCTCCACCGTCGCCAGGCGCGTGGAGCCACCGGGACCAGCCGCGCGCTGGCTCGGCCGGCGACGGTGATCGTGACCTGTTCGCCGGCCTGGACGCGACGCACCAACTCGGATGCCTGCTGACGGAGTTCCCGAAGCCCCACGACATCCACCCGCGGAAAGTAGCACAAGTGCTATTGCCGAAGCCGCCTCGGCGGGTCGGGCATAGGAGGCTTTACCTACGTTCCGGATGCTGCGGACGTAGGTAAAGGTTCCTATGCCTGGCACGGCGCCTCAGCGGCGGCGGGTCTCGGGGAACAGCAGATCGACGAACCGCTCCGCCGTGGGCTGCGGCTCGTGGTTGGCCAGGCCGGGGCGCTCGTTGGCCTCGATGAAGACGTACTCCGGGCCGTCCACCGCCGGCACCAGGAAGTCGATGCCGGTGACCGGGATGCCCAGCGCCTCGGCCGCGCGGACGGCCGCCTCGGCGATGTCCGGGTGCAGCTGGTCGGTGACGTCCTCGATCGTGCCGCCGGTGTGCAGGTTCGCCGTCCGCCGGACGGGCACCCGCTCCCCGTTGCGCGGCACGTCGTCCATCGCGTAGCCCGACTCGGCGACCACCTCGGCGGTCGTGTCGTCCAGCGGGATCCGCGATTCACCGCCGGTGGCCCGCTCGCGCCGCCGGCTGGTGGACCGCACGAGGTCGGCGACGGCGTGCCGGCCGTCGCCCACGATCTCCGCCGGTCGGCGGACGGCGGCGGCGACGACCTCCCGGTCGATCACCACCACCCGCAGGTCCTCGCCGTCCACCCGCTCCTCGACCAGCACGTCGGGGCAGAACTGCAGCGCCAGCGCGACCGCCCGCTCGAGGCCGGCGTCGTCCTGCACGCCGACGGTGATCCCGCGCCCCTGCTCCCCGCGGGCGGGCTTGACCACGACGTCGCCGACGGCATGCAGCAGCGTCGTCGCGTCGTCGAGGTCGCCCTCGCAGGCCAGGGCGCCCTGCGCGACCCGCACCCCGGCCCGCCGCATGATCCGGCGGGTGACCCGCTTGTCGTCGCAGCGGCTCAGGGCCACCGCGGTGGTGAACTCCGACAGCGACTCCCGGGTGAGCACCGACCGGCCGCCCAGCGTCAGCCGCATCTCACCCCAGTCGGCGTCGGTGACCTCCACCCGGATGCCACGCCGGAGCGCCTCCTCGGCGATGATCAGCGCGTACGGGTTCAGCTGCTCCAGGCCCGGCGGTCGCGCGGCGAACAGCGGCGTGTTGATCGGGTTCTTGCGCTTCACGCAGACGGCAGCGACCCGGGCGAAGCCGAGCTTGCGGTACAGCGTGATCGCCGCGGTGTTGTCGTGCATG
This sequence comes from Blastococcus capsensis, assembly GCF_030165005.1. Taxonomy (GTDB): domain Bacteria; phylum Actinomycetota; class Actinomycetes; order Mycobacteriales; family Geodermatophilaceae; genus Blastococcus; species Blastococcus capsensis. The sequence continues at coordinate 383,128 of NZ_JASNNW010000001.1, read as the reverse complement.
ACCGAGAGGTCCAGGTAGGCCCGGCCGCGCGCCACGTACCGCTCGGCCAGCACCCGCACCAGCGCCTCACCGGCCCCCGGCGGGGCGTCCTGCTTGTCGGCCACCAGGCACCACAGGCTCGTGCCACCCTCCGGGTCGTCGAAGGCCAGCGTGTGGTCGACACCCGTCACGGTGCCGACGACCTTGCCGGTGCGGGTGTCCTCCGCCACCAGGTAGGTAAAGGTGCGCGTGCGGTGGTTGGCCCACATCGTCTCGGGATCAGCGGCCACCATGCCGTTGCGCGCGTACAGCTCGTTGATCGCCACCATCTCTGCCTGCGACGTCACCGTCCGCACGAAGACGCCGCGGATGACCTCGGCCCGGGGCCGGTAGCGGTGCAGGTCCAGCCGGTAGGTGAGCGAGGGATCGATGAACAGCTCGTCCGGCGCCATCCCGACGAGCACCTGCGGGTCGCGCGGGTAGACGCAGATGTCCCGCCGTCCGGTCTCCTCGGCACGCAGCACGTCGACGATGCCGCCCAGGTCCCGGAAGGTCTGGCCGAAGGCCAGCTGCCCCCAGCCCAGGTCCAGCACGACGTCCTGGGCCATCCCCTCGATCTCGTGGGCGGTGGGCTCGTGCCAGGAGCGGCTGGTCAGCTCGGGCGTGGACGGGACCGCCGTGCGGCGGCGGTGACCGGCCAACCGGGGTGCCATGGTCCGCTCCTCAGACACCGTGGGTCTGGAGCCACAGCTCCAGCAGGCCCAGCTGCCACAGCTTGTTGCCGCGCAGCGGCGTGAGCTCGCCGTTGGGGTCGCCGAGCAGCTCGCGCACGTACTCCGGCCGGAACAGGCCGCGGTCGCGGGCGGCATCGCTGGAGAGGGCGTCGCGGACGAGCCCGAGCACCTTGCCCTCGAGGTGGGTGATGGCCGGAACCGGGAAGTAGCCCTTCGGCCGGTCGATCACCTCCGGCGGGATGATCCGCCGCCCGATCGCCTTGAGCACGCCCTTGCCGCCGTCGGCCAGCTTCAGCTCCGGCGGGCACATCGCGGCCAGCTCGACCAGGTCGTGGTCCAGGAACGGCACCCGCGCCTCCAGGCCCCATGCCATGGACATGTTGTCCACCCGCTTGACCGGGTCGTCGACCAGCATGATCTCGCTGTCCAGGCGCAGCGCGGCGTCGACGGCGGTCTGCGCCCCCGGTGCCTCCATGTGGGCGCGGACGAAGGCCAGGCTCGGGTCCGCAGACAGCGCGTACCGGTCGGACACCACCCGGGCCATCTGGGCGTGGTCGCGGTCGAAGAACGCCTTCGCGTAGGTGTGCACCGCATGCTCGCGGCCGACGCCGGCCAGCGGCGGATACCAGTGGTAGCCGGCGAACACCTCGTCGGCGCCCTGCCCGGACTGGACGACGCGGATGGACTGCGACACCCGCTCGCTCAGCAGGTCGAAGGCCACCACGTCGTGGCTGACCATCGGCTCGGCCATCGCGCTGATGGCGTGGCCGAGCGAACCGGCGAGCTCGTCCGAGCCGACCCGGATGCGGTGGTGGTCGGTGCCGAAGTGCTCGGCGATGACGTCGGAGTACTGGAACTCGTCGCCCTCGCGGCCGCCCACCGACTCGAAGCCGATCGAGTACGTCGACAGCCCCCCCTGTCCTTCAGCGGCCAGCAGGCCCACGATCAGGCTGGAGTCCAGGCCGCCGGAGAGCAGCACGCCGACCGGGATGTCGGCGACCAGGCGGCGGCGGACGGCGACCCGCAGCGCCTCCTCGATCGCGTCCTCCCAGTCGCGCGCGGTCCAGTTCGCGTGCTCGGGACGGCGCTCGTAGCGGGCCTCCCAGTACCGGTGCTCGGTGCTCGTGCCGTCGGGCTCGACCACCCGCACGGTGGCCGGGGGCAGCTTGCGGACGCCGTTCAGGATGGTGCGCGGTGCCGGGACGACGGCGTGCCAGGTCAGGTAGTGGTGCAGCGCGACCGGGTCGACGGAGGTGTCGACGTCCCCGCCGCGGAGCAGGGCCGGCAGCGTGGAGGCGAACCGCAGCCGCTTGCCCGGCGTCTCGGACAGGTACAGCGGCTTGATGCCCAGCCGGTCGCGGGCCATGACGACCCGGCCGGTGTCCCGCTCGGCGATGACGAAGGCGAACATGCCGTGCAGGTGCGAGACGACGTCGGTACCCCAGTGGGCGTAGCCCTTGAGGATCACCTCGGTGTCGCTGTGCGAGAAGAAGCGGTAGCCGTGACCCTCGAGCTCGGCCCGTAGTTCCTGGTAGTCGTAGATGCAGCCGTTGAAGACCGCCGTCAGCCCCAGCTCGGTGTCCACCATGGGCTGCGAGCCGCAGGTGGAGAGGTCGATGACCGAGAGCCGACGGTGGCCGAAGGCGACCGGCCCGTTGCTCCACGAGCCCTGGCCGTCGGGGCCGCGCGGCACGAGGGCCTGGACCATGCGGGCGACCGCCCCGGTGTCGGCCATGGAGCCGTCGAACGTGATCTCGCCGCTGAGGCCGCACATACGGGACGATCTAACTCGTGTCGCCCCGCCGCCGCGACGCGGGGGTGCCTCCGATGGGGAATCCGTGGCACAGGTCACTCACGGTTCCACGTGGAACGACGCGAGGGCCCAGGCATAGGAAGCTACGCATACGCCTGGGACCCCAGGAGCGTATGCATAGCCTCCTATGCCCGGGGGCGGTCAACCCCGGGGCTTCGGCCCGGCGTGCGCCGGTCGCCGTCCCTCCTGCTGGGCCGCCGGCTCGGCGGACCCGGTGAGCGCCTCCACCGCGGCAACGACGTCGACCAGGCCGGCGCCCTTGTCGTAGGAGGTGCTGTAGCCGCCCACCGTCTGGTAGGCCGCACCGTCGGTGTACCGGTGGGTGGTGCTCTTCAGCGCGGCCTCGATCTCGGCCGGCGTCGCCGTCGGATCGGCCTGGAACAGCTGGGCCACGATGCCGGCCACGTGCGGAGCGGCCATCGACGTCCCGCTGATGGTGTTGGAGGTGCCGACGTCGAGCAGTCCCGGGCCGGTGCGGAAGTCCAGCCCGGTGGAGCAGACCGGCAGGTACGGGCGGCAGGCCGAGGTGATGTTCTCGCCGGGCGCGGAGAGGTCCGGCCAGGTCGAGGGGGCGGCCGCGGCACCGCGGGAGGAGTACTCGCTGACCACGCCGTCGCGGGTGCCGGTGTCCTGGTCGTAGTAGGCGGGTGCCGGTGTCCTGGTCGTAGTAGGAGGCCACCGACAGGATGCCGCCGGTCGGGTCCTGTCCGGGCGGGTTGGTGAGCGACGCCGACCCGTCGCCGCCGTCGTTGCCGGCCGCCCACACGGTGACGACGCCGTCGGCGGCCAGCGCGCGCTGCAGCTTCACCGTGGCCGAGTTCGGTCGAACTCCCCGCCACCGCTGGGCCCGTAGCTGTTGTTGGTCACCTTGATCGGCGGGCAGACCTCCGCCGGCACGCCGTCGCCGCAGGGCGCCTCGTGGTTCTCCAGCACCCAGTTCAGCGCCGAGTCGGCGCCCACGATGAGCAGTACCGCGCCGGTGGAGATCGGGGCCAGGCTCCGCCGGGGGTCGCGCCGGTGAGCTGCCCGCCGTCGGTCAGCGTCGTCGGCCGACCGGCGACGATGCCGCTCACGTGCGTGCCGTGCCCGCCCACCGCGAGCGTGTCGGTGTCGACGGCGCCCGGGACCGGGACCGGGACCACGCAGTCGGGAGTGGTGCTGGCCTCCACCAGGCACACGCTCTTGAGGTTGGCGACGACGGCGCTGCTGCCGTCGGGGTTGCGGATGTACGGGTGGTCCGGGTCGATGCCGGAGTCGATGACGGCCACCGAGACACCGCTGCCGTCCAGGCCCTGCTCGTTCGCGCCGGTGAGGGTGGCCACCGCTTCCGCGCCGCGGGTGGCGGTGTGGGACGTCTCCTGGGTGAACTCGATGGGCGTGTTGCCCTCGAGGTAGGTGACGCCGGGCCGGCTGCGGGCGGCCTCGATCTGCGCGGCGGTGCCGGAGGCGACCACGACGCCGATCCGCTCGAACTCGGTCACCGGGCGCATGCCGGTGGCGCTCACGGCCGCCCGCGCCGCGGTGATGCCGGTGCCGTGCACGAGCACCGTGGTGGGGGTCGCCGCGGCCGGCGAGGAGAGCTGGTCGGCCAGGGAGTCCTGCACCGGCGCGAGCGGGGAGTCGGAGGGGGCGGCCTGGGCGGGGGCGGCGAGCAGAGCGCCGGCGACCAGGTGCCCGTCACCGCAGTCCGGCTCGAACAGGGAGCCGACCTGAGGTTTTCGTGGACTGTCATACCGGCCCCGCGCGGTCTCCGTCGGGGGTGCCGGAATGGTCGGCCCGGCCGACCCCGGCCAGGGATGCTGCGTGCCGCGAGCTCGCCGCCTCCCCCAGGCCCTGGGGCCCGCATCAGGGCGACGGCGCACCCGGCGGGAGGATGAGGGCGTGCCGCACCTCTCCTCGCGTCCCGGGCGGGCGCGGTGACGCTCGTGCTCGTGATCCCCGCGACGGCTGTCGCCGTGCTGCTCACCCTCCTCGGGCTGGCCTCGACGGTGGCCGGCCGCCGCATCGGCCTGCTGCACCTCGTAGGGGCCGGCGTGCTGGAGGCGCTGCTGGTCGTGCAGGCGGTGGTGGCGGGCGTCGCCATGGCCGGTGGCGACGCACCGGCGGACACCCCCACGTTCCTCGGCTACCTGTTCGGCGTGCTGCTGATCCCGGTGGCCGGCGTGCTGTGGGCCCGGTCCGAGCACACCCGCTGGGCCGGCACGGTCCTCGCCGTCGCCTCGGCGGCGGTCGGCGTCATGGTGTGGCGGCTGTTGCAGCTCTGGGAGACCGCCGGTGCCTGACCGCTCCGCGCTGGGCCCGGCCGCGGAGGCCTCCGGCGGGGCGTCCACCGGCCCGGCCCGGGTGCTGGTGCTGCTGTACGGGATCTTCGCCCTGGCCGCCGGTGCCCGGGCGGCGGTGCAACTGAGCACCCGGTTCGCCGAGGCGCCGGTGGCCTACCTGCTCTCCGCCCTCGCCGCGGTCGTCTACGTGGTGGCCACCGTGGCACTGGTGCGGGGCGGCCGCGGTGGGCGGCGGACGGCGCTGGTGGCCATCACCGTCGAACTCGTCGGCGTCCTGGTGGTGGGCACGCTGTCGCTGGTCGACCCGGCGGCCTTCCCGGACGAGACCGTGTGGTCCGGCTACGGGCGCGGCTACGGGTTCGTGCCGCTGGTCCTGCCCGTGCTGGGCCTGCTGCTGCTGCGGCGGCGCGGCACGGCGGACTAGAAGTCCCCGCCCCCGAAGTCCCCGCCGCCGAAGTCCCCGCCGTAGTCGCCGTCGGCGCCCGCGCCGTCCTCGTAGCCGGCGGCGTAGGCCTCCTCGTCCCCGCCGCCGAACAGCCCGCCGTCACCCGGGCCGGTGTCGAACAGCGCGTCGGCCACCGCGGTGCCGACGACGAGCCCGCCGATGGTGCCGAGCATGCTGCCGCCGATGATCCCGCCCATGCCGGGCCCACCGAAGCCGCCGCCGTACCCGGGTCCGCGGGCCGGCCCGTAGCCACCCCGGGCCGGCCCGAAGGTGCGCTCCATGAACCCCGGCTGCCGCAGCTCGGCGCGGGTCGCCGCGCGGGCGAGGGTCCGCGGGTCGTCGCCGACGGGGCGCTCGCCGGCGGGGACGGCGTCGCTCAGCTGGGCCAGCACCTCCTGGCGTTGCGCGTGGGTGAGCTGCTCGAAGGCCTCCGCGTGGGCCTGCTCGATCTGGTCCGGCGGGGCGGTCCGCAGCAGGTAGCGGTACCGCTCGATCGCCTGCTGGTCGGCCGACGGCGGCCGGCGCTGGGCGTAGCCCTGCTCGGGACCCGGACCGTATCCCTGGCCGTATCCGTCGTCATAGCCCGCGTAGCGCCGGTCGTCGTGGTGCTTCCGGCGGCCGAAGAGCCGGTCGAGCAGTCCCATCGGATCCCTCCTCGCGTCGGGGGCACGCGCACCCGGTTCCGGAGATGCCCCGGATCCGGCGGGAGGAACCGCCGCCGATCATGCCTCGCCGCTGCGCAGCAGCCCGTACGCGCCGCGGTGGAACAGCAGGGGGCTGCGGTCCGGCGCCGCGCCCAGGCCCAGCACCCGCGCCACGACGATGGTGTGGTCCCCGCCGTCGTACTCCGCCCACAGCTCCCCGTCGATCCAGGCCACGACGTCGTCGAGCACGGGTGAGCCGTGCGCGCTGGGGGTCCACCGCACGCCGGCGAACTTGTCGGTGCCCGACCGCGCGAAGTTCTGCGAGACGGCGTCCTGCCCCTCGGCCAGCACGTTGACGCAGAACCGGCCGATCTCCCGCAGCCGTACCCACGTGCGGGAGGTGCGGGCCGGCGCCAACGCCACGAGGGGCGGGTCCAGCGACAGCGAGCTGAACGACTGGCAGGTGAAGCCGATCGGGCCGTCGGGGGTGTCGGCGGTGACCACGGTGACCCCGGAGGCGAAGTGGCCGAGCACGTCGCGCATCACCCGGGGGTCGACGATCCGGGGCGGCTCGGAGGGCCCGTCGGCGGCCATCAGCGATCCTCGGCCGGTCGCGGCACCGACCGGCCCCCGGCCCGGTACAGCGAGCTGGGCAGCTCGTGGCCCACGGCGTCCTCGGTGATCCGCCCGGCGGCCAGCAGCGCCTCCAGGTCCAGGCCGGTGCGGACGCCGGACTCCTCCAGCAGGTAGACCAGCTCCTCGGTGGCGATGTTGCCGCTGGCGCCCGGCGCGAAGGGGCAGCCGCCCAGGCCGCCGATCGAGGCGTCGAGCTGCGTGACGCCCGCCTGGACCGCGGCCAGCGCGTTGGCCTGTCCGGTGCCGCGGGTGTCGTGGAAGTGCACGCCCACGGCGATTCCCGGGCACGCGCGCCGGACTGCGTCGAGGAGGGTGACCACGCGCAGCGGCGTCGTCGTCCCGATGGTGTCGCCCAGGCAGAGCTGGTCGGCGCCGGCCGTGACCGCCGCCCGGGCGACGTCGACCGTGCGGGTCACCGGGGTGCGTCCGTCGAACGGGCAGTCCCACGCCGTCGCGATGATGACCTCGAGGGATCCCCCGGCGCCGTGCGCCAGGGCGGCGATCTCGGCGACGGCGGCGACCGCCTCGGCGGTGCTGCGCCCGGCGTTGGCCCGGCTGTGCCCGTCGGAGGCGGAGACGACGTACTCGAGGTCGGCCACGCCGGCGTCCACTGCACGGACGGCGCCGCGCGGGTTGGCGACCAGCGCCGACCAGTGCACCTCCGGCCAGCGGGTGAGCTCCGCCGCCACCCGGTCGGCGTCGGCGAGTGCAGGCACGGCCTTCGGGGACACGAACGACGTCGCCTCGATCCGGCGGACGCCGGTGGCCACGAGGGCCTCCAGCATCGCCAGCTTGGCCTCCAGCGGCACGGGGGCCTCCAGCTGGAGCCCGTCGCGCATGCCCACTTCGCGGATGTCCACCGAGGTGGGCAGGATCAGGTCGAAGTCGGACATCTGCGTCTCCTCCGTGCGGCGAACGGCTACGCCCGCATCATCCCCCCGCCCCGGTCGTTCCCTCGATCAGGCGTTCCGGGTCGGATGCGACCGGCCCAGGGAGCACATCCGGCGCCCCGTCCACCAAGATGGGTGCAGGTACGGGAGGTGGGAAGTGGTGGAGGTGGCGGATGCGCTGCCCCCGGCGGATCGGCGGAGTGCTTTCGCCAACGCGCCGATGGGGATCGCGCTGACGACGCCTGCCGGTCTCCTGGTCGACGTCAACCCGGCGCTGTCGGAGATGGTCGGGCGCTCGGCCGAGGAGCTGCACGGCCGTTCCATGATGGACTTCGTGCACCCCGACGCAGTCGCCGCCGCGCAGCAGGCGTACGGCATGCTCACCGCCGAGCCGGACCGGCCGATGCGGCTGGAAACCCGCCTGATCTGCAGCGACGGCTCGGACGTGCCGGTGCAGATCACGGCCTCGTGGGTGCCCGAGACCCCCGAGGGGCAGGCCGCGCACCTGGTGCTGATCATCGAGGACATCACCGAGCGGAAGGCGCTGGAGGCGCAGCTGGTCCACCGCTCCCTGCACGATCCGCTCACCGGGCTGCCCAACCGGCTGCTGTTCCACGACCGGCTGCGGCACGCGCTGGACCGCGGCCACCGCGAGGACACCCCGACCTGCGTGCTGATCATCGACCTGGACGGCTTCAAGGCGATCAACGACGAGCTGGGTCATCCGATGGGTGACCGCGTGCTGGTCTCCTTCGCCGAACGGCTGCACTCGGTGCTGCGGGCCAGCGACACCGCGGCCCGCCTGGGCGGCGACGAGTTCAGCATCGTCTGCGAGAACACCGAGCGGGCTGATGCCGCGGCGCTCGCCGACCGGCTGCGCACCACCGTCACCGAGCCGCTCGACCTCGACGGCACGCGCGTGCCCGTGGGGATCAGCATCGGCATCGGCACGGTGCGGGGCGGCGAGGAGCCCGAGGTGGTCTACGAGCGGGTCGTGCGCGAGGCCGACGACGACATGTACACCGACAAGTCGCGCCGCCGGCCGAACCGGCGCCGCTGACGCGGGGCATCGGCCGTCCTCGTCGTATGCCCGCCGACCGGCGCGGCCCTGTCCCACGTCGACCTCCGACCCGGCCGAGAGGAACGCCCGTGAGCCAGTACGTCGCCGCGATCGACCAGGGCACCACCAGCACCCGCTGCATGATCTTCGACCACGACGGGGCGGTCGTGTCGGTCGGCCAGAAGGAGCACCAGCAGATCTTTCCGCGGGCGGGGTGGGTGGAGCACGACGCGCTGGAGATCTGGCGCAACACCCGGGAGGTGGTCGGCCAGGCCATCGCGCGCAGCGACGTGGGGCCAGCCGACATCGTCGCCGTGGGCATCACCAACCAGCGCGAGACGGCGGTCGTCTGGGACCGGGCGACCGGCCGGCCGGTCCACAACGCGATCGTCTGGCAGGACACCCGCACGTCCCGGATCGTCGAGCAGCTCGGCGCCCTCGGCGGTGGAGCCGATCGGTACAAGGACACGGTCGGCCTGCCGCTGGCCACGTACTTCGCCGGCCCGAAGGTCCGCTGGATCCTGGACAACGTCGACGGCGCCCGGGAGCGCGCCGAGCGCGGTGAGCTGCTCATGGGGACCATCGACTCCTGGCTGATCTGGAACATGACCGGCGGAGCGGACGGCGGGCAGCACCTCACCGACGTCTCCAACGCCTCCCGCACCATGCTCATGGACTACCGGACGCTGGCCTGGGACGAGTCCATCGCCGGGGAGATGGGCATCCCGGTCTCGATGCTCCCGGAGATCCGGTCGAACTCCGAGGAGTACGGCCGCGGACGCCCGTCCGGCTTTCTCGCCGGGGTGCCGATCGCCGGTTCGCTGGGCGACCAGCAGGCGGCGACGTTCGGGCAGGTCTGCTTCGAGCGCGGGATGGCCAAGAACACCTACGGCACGGGCAACTTCATGCTGCTCAACACGGGAGAGGAGGCGGTCCGGTCGGAGAACGGCCTGCTCACCACGCTGTGCTACCAGCTCGGGGACGCCAAGCCGGTGTACGCGCTGGAGGGCTCGATCGCCGTCACCGGGTCGCTGGTGCAGTGGGTCCGCGACAACCTGGGGCTGATATCGGCAGCCCCCGAGATCGAGGACCTGGCCCGATCCGTCGAGGACAACGGCGGTGCGTACGTCGTGCCCGCCTTCTCCGGGCTGTTCGCCCCGCACTGGCGCGCGGACGCCCGCGGCGCCATCGTCGGGCTCACCCGCTACGTCACGAAAGGGCACCTGGCCCGGGCGGTGCTCGAGGCCACCGCGTACCAGACCCGCGAGGTGCTCGACGCGATGAACGCCGACTCCGGCGTGGACCTGACCGAGCTGCGGGTCGACGGCGGGATGGTGGGCAACGAGCTGCTCATGCAGTTCCAGGCCGACCTGCTCGACGTCCCGGTGATCCGGCCGACGATCGCGGAGACCACCGCCCTGGGCGCGGCGTACGCCGCGGGCCTGGCCGTCGGTTTCTGGTCCGGCCTCGACGAGCTGACCGCGAAGTGGTCGGAGGACCGGCGCTGGGAGCCGCGGATGCCCGCCGAGGAGCGGGAGCGGAACTACCGCAACTGGCAGAAGGCGGTGACCAAGTCGCTGGACTGGGTGGACGAGGACGTCAGCTGAGCCCGTCGGGCCCTCGACCGGTGCCGTTCGGCTCCGACCTCAGCCCCCGACCCAGTGGGTGACCGCGCGCAGCCGGGCGAAGACCGCGGTGATGGCCGGCAGCACGCAGGCGAAGAGCACGAAGACGGCGACGGCGACCCGGTCCTCGTCGCCGAGGGTGAGCATTCCGGCGACCAGCGCGACGGCGAGGACGCCGATCGCGGCCAGCGCCGAGCCGAACAGGAGGCCCGGTGCGTGCCTCTGCAGCAGGCGGACCCCGCCGGCGATCAGGCCGACCGCGCACGGCAGGCCGAGGATCAGCAGCGTGGTCACGGCGTCGCGCTCGCCGCTCAACGCCGCGATGAGCATGACCAGCGAGCCGAGGGCGGTGAGCGCGCCGGTCACGATGCCGAGGACGCCGGCCGAGGTCACCACGGTCGGGCGAGTCCTGGGGGACTGCCACCCGCCGTAGCCGGGATGGCCATAGGGGGCCTGCCCGTAGGGGTGCTGGCCGTAGGGGTGCTGGCCGTAGGGCTGCTGGCCGTAGGGAGGTTGCCAGTACGGAGCCTGGCCGTAGGGCGGCTGGCCGTACGGAGGTTGCCAGTACGGAGCTTGCGAGTACGGAGCCTGCGAGTACGGAGACTGGCCGTAGGGCGGCTGGCCGTACGGCGCCGTACCCGATGGCCTGGGTGCCCGGCTGCTCCGGCCCCGGTTCCCCGCCCGACGCAGGGGCGCCCCAGTGCTCACCGTCGCTCATGCGGTTCAGTCTGCCCGCCACCCGTCCGGGAACGGGCCTCGACACCGGTCCCGGTCACCCGGGCGGGGCGGGATCCGACGAGGATCACCGGCCGTCCGGTCGACTCTCTCTCGACGACCGCCGCCGTCATCCGGTGGGCGTCCCCGCCGGGGCGAGCAGGACGGCCGCGTCGGGCCCCAGGGCACCGGCCCAGGCAGCACCCTCGGTGCTACAGGTCGACGAGACCTCCACGGCCGCGGGCTCGTCCAGCGGGAACCGGGCCGGCGCATCGGTGAAGTTCACCGCGACGACCCGTCGGTCGGCGCCGGCCTGCCGCTCGTAGGCCAGCACCCCGTCGGGAGCCGGCACGGCCCTCCAGGCACCCGTGGAGAGGGCGGGCGAGCGGCGCCGGGCGGCCAGGAGCCGCCGGTAGAGGTGCAGGACCGAGGTCGGGTCCGCCCGCTGTGCGGCGGCGCTGCGCGCGCCGGCGTCCGGGGCGAAGGGCAGCCAGGGCTCCGGCGGCCAGCCGTGGCCGTCGTCCGCCGTCCAGGGGATCGGTGCCCGGCACCCGTCGCGGCCCCCGGGGTCGACCCGCCGGTCCGGCGGGACGACGGCGTCCTCGAGCCCCAGTTCCTCGCCCGCGTAGAGGAACGGCGTGCCCGGCAGGGTCAGCAGCAGGACGGCGGCCGCCCGCGCCCGTGCCTCCGACCCGCCGTAGCGGGTGCGGTGGCGCGGGTTGTCGTGGTTGGACAGCACCCAGGTCGGCCAGGAACCGCCGGGCTCCAGCGCCGCGAGGGTCTCCTCGACCACCGAGCGCCAGAAGGACGCCTCCCAGGGGCCGGACAGCGGGACGAAGTTGAAGGCCAGGTGCAGCTCGTCGCCCGCGCCGTAGTAGGGGGCGATCAGGGCGGGCGAACGCAGATTGACCTCACCGACCATGGCGCGGTCCCCGGGGAACTCGTCGAGCACCGCCCGGATCCCGCGCAGCAGGCCGTGGGTCGCCGGCAGGTCGTGGCTGTGCACGACGTTGGTGCCGACGAGCTCCGGGGGGTGGTCGGGCAGCTCCGGGTCCTTGCCGATCAGGTGGACGACGTCCGCGCGGAAACCGTCCACGCCGCGCCGCAGCCAGAACCGGAGGACGTCGTGCATCGCCTCCTGCACGGCGGGATCGGCCCAGTTGAGATCGGGTTGCTCGGGGAGGAACAGGTGCAGGTACCACTGCGTGGTGTCCTCGTCCCAGGTCCAGGCAGGGCCGCCGGTGAACTGCGCCAGCCAGTTGTTCGGCGGCGTGCCCGGCTCGCCGTCCCGCCACAGGTACCAGTTGCGGCGGGCAGAGTCGCGGGAGCTGCGGGAGTCGAGGAACCACGGGTGCTGGTCGCTGGTGTGGTTGGGCACCCAGTCCAGCATCAGCCGCATGCCCCGGTCGTGGACGTCGGCCAGGAGCCGGTCGAAGGCCGCGAGGTCGCCGAACAGGGGATCGATGTCGCAGTGGTCCGCGATGTCGTACCCCGCGTCGGCCATGGGCGAGCGGTAGACCGGCGAGAGCCACAGCGCGTCGACGCCGAGCCAGCTCAGGTGGTCCAGCCGGGCCCGGATCCCCTCCAGGTCCCCGATCCCGTCGCCGGAGGAGTCGGCGAAGGACCGGGGGTAGATCTGGTAGACCACGCCGCTGCGCCACCACGGCGCGCCGGGGGCCGGCCCGCCGGTCACAGCGCCGTCCCGCTGCCCGCGGGCCTCGCGCGCAGCCACCGATAGCCGTAGGGCGCGAGGGAGACGCGAGGATCGTCCGGGTCGAGCGGCTCGTAGCGGTCGCCGCCGAAGATGTCGCTGACCTCCTCGAGTCGGTTGCCGTCGGCCAGGTCGATCCGGGTCTCGACGTCGTCGCCGGACAGGTTGTGCACGGCGAGCACCGTGCCGTCCAGCCAGTCGCACCGGTGGGCGAGGATCCGCGGGTCGCCGGAGTCCAGCACCGTCCAGGTGCCCCAGCCGAACTCGGGGGACTCCTTGCGGACGCGGATCGCGCGCTCCACCCGGTTGAGCAGGGAGTCCTCGCGCCGGCGCTGCTCGGCGACGTTGACCTCCTGGTAGCGGAACGGGCCGTCGTCGACGACGGGGGCCACGAGCTCGTCGGCACCGGAGAAGCCGCCGTTGCGCCCATCGGTCCACTGCATGACCGTGCGGACGCTCTTGCGCCCCTCGATCGCCAGGTCGTCGCCCATCCCGATCTCCTCGCCGTAGAGGAGCACCGGGGTCCCGGGCAGGGTCAGGAGCAGGCTGAACGCCAGCTCGATCCGCCTGCGGTCGCCGCCGACCATCGGGGGCAGCCGCCGCCGGATGCCGCGGCCGTAGATCCGCATGTCCTGCTCCGGGGCGAAGGCGGCCATCACCTCCTCCTTCTCCTCGGTCGGCAGCCGAGAGAGGTTCAGCTCGTCGTGGTTGCGCAGGAAGTTCAGCCACTGGGAGGTCCGCGGCGGCGGCGGCGTCCGCCGGAGGTGCTCGGCCAGGGGGGCCGCCTCGCCGCGGGCGAGGGCGGTGAACACCGCGCCGGACAGGATGAAGTTGAACAGCCCGGTCATCTCGTCGCCGTCGTCACCGAAGAAGGTCTCGCGGTCCCCGGGGTCCAGGTTGACCTCGCCGAACAGCACGGCGTCCCCGCGGCGACGGGAGAGGAAGCCGCGCATGTCCTGCAGGATCAGGTGCGGGTCCTGCGGCATCTGGTTCTCGATCCCGGCGTCCCCGATGAGGTACGGCGCGGCGTCCACCCGGAACCCGGAGACCCCGAGCTCGAGCCAGAAACCCATGATCCGGTGGATCTCGTCGCGGACGTCGGGGTTGGCGGTGTTGAGGTCGGGCTCCGACGAGTAGAAGCGGTGCAGGTAGAACTGCCCGGCCTCCTCGTCCCAGGCCCAGTTGCTGTCCTCCTCGTCCGGGAAGATGACCTTGGCCTCGTCCTCCGGCGGCTGGTCGGCCCACACGTACCAGTCGCGGTACCGGGAGTTGCGGTCGCGGCGGGCCTCCTGGAACCAGGGGTGCTCGCTGGAGGTGTGGTTCACCACGAGGTCGATCACCACCCGGATCCCGAGGTCCCGCGCGGTGCGGACGAACTCGACGAACTCGCCCAGCGTGCCCAGCCGGGGGTCCACGGTGTAGTAGTCGCTCACGTCGTAGCCGTCGTCCCGTCCCGGAGTCGGGTAGAAGGGCAGCAACCACAGGCAGGTCACGCCCAGGCCGGACAGGTAGGGCAGGCGATGGGTCAGACCCCGGAAGTCGCCGATCCCGTCGCCGTCGGAGTCCATGAACGTCTCGACGTCCACGGAGTAGACGACGGCGTTCTTCCACCACTGGTCGCTGACGGCCGGGTCGAACATCCTCTCGCCCTACCCGCGATCCGGCGTCCGACCCGCATGGTCATCCGCCGATAGCGGCGACCCCGCGCGAAGGGCGGTGGGGAGCCGGCCAGGAGCTGCTCGTGCGAGCGACGGATGACCGCACGTGGCCGGAAGCCCGCGTTCGCCGGACTCAGGGACGGACGGCGTCGTGGAATGCGATCTCGGCCTCGAGCACCCCGGCGAACCAACGGTCGAGGTCACCGTCGTCCGCCTCGTCCTCGCCCAACCGGTCGACGTCGGCCTCCAGCGCCTTCACCTGGTCGAGGAAATCCTGCTGCGTGTGCAGGTCGATCCATGCCTGCAGGTCGGGCTGCCTCCGTGACCGGGCGGCCGGCGGCGCGGCAGCGGCGGCCGTGCACCACCGGGCGTACATCGTCTCCGCGGCGAGCATCCCGGTGACCGCGGCCGGCCGGCCGCCGTCGCGCACCTGGGCCAGAACGACGTCGGAGAGCACTGCTGCACGCGCCGCCGTCTCGGCCACCTCCGTCCCGGACACCGGCCACCGACCACGCAGGGAACCGAAGTAGGACCGCTGGTCGGTGACGAGATTGGTGAGTGACCGAGCGTTCGGGAGGAGCGTCTCCCAGGTGGTCGACTCCCACACCACCCGCCCGAGAACACGTGCTGCGGTCAGCACGAAGGATTCCTCGATGAAGAGGTACCGAGCGAAGTCGTCGTCGGAGAGGGTGCCGTCGACGGCGGCACGGACGAATCGGCAGCCGCAGGCATCGTCGAGCGCACCGGCCTGCCGGGCCACGAGGGCCGCTGCCCTCCCCTCGCCGGGGATCACCGCCCGACCAACCAGCGCACGAGTCCGTCGAACAGCTGCCCGTAGCCGGGCCATTCCTCGCAGAAGGCCGGCGGGGCCCAGTGCGGCGAGCAGTCCGAGGTGAAGGCACCCGCGCGACCACGCCCGTAGTCGGCGACGGCGACGAGGGGATCCGCGCCGACCCGGACGGGCACCTGCGCCGTCTCCTTGGCGACCACCCGGTTGTAACCGAGCAGCAGGGGCCAGTCGCTGCCCGTGCCATGGACGACCGGATGCTCGGCATCGACCACAGCGGGACGGACGCCGGCCGGGCACTCCACGCGGTCGTCCTCGGACAGCATGAGAACGGGCAGGACATCGGCGATCGGCGTCTGCCGGAAGGCGGCTCGCGCTTGAAAGCCGCTGAAGGACAGGTAGCCCCCGATCATCAGCAGAGCGCCGCCGCTCTCGACCCAGTCCCGCAGTGCCGCCAGCCGGTCGTGGCCCGGCCGGGAGTGCTCGAAGACCCCGGGGGCCAGCTGGATGGAATTCGCGCCGATGTCGGACAGCACCACGAGGTCGTAGGCGGACAGGGCGTCGGCGGTGCCCGGGAAGTCCGTGGGCACGAGGTGAGCGGGCAGGTGGACGACCTCGTGACCGCTGGCGGTGAGCGCGTCCCGCAGCGGGCCCACCCCCTCCACATAGGAGTGCACGGAGAACTCGTCGACGCCCTTCACGTGGGTAGAGGTCGTCATCCAGCTCTCGCCGGCGATGAGGATGCGTGCCATGGGACAGTTCAGCGCCCTTCGGGTGCAGAGGTGGCCGCGGCGGCCTCGAACAGCCGTCGCGGGTTGTCGGTCATCAGTGCGGTCACGAGGTTCGCCGGCACACCCACCCGCCGCAGACGGTCGGCGAACACCACGGGGACGTAGGCCAGCCCGTTGCCGCCGAAGCGGGTCAGCATGGCCTTCAGGAAGAGGTCGTGGGAGAGCAGGATCCGGCCGGCGTGGCCGGCCGCCACGAGGGCGGCGATCGCCCGTGCGGACTCCGCGGGGGCGGGGGAGAGTCCCTCGCCGGGGAAGTCGAACGGCATCCCGATCATGTCGAACGCCAGCGACACCCCGCGGTCGGCCACCGACGACTGGTAGCCGCGGTCGGATCCGGACGGGTCCAGGTGGCAGAGGACCACGGCCGCCGGCTCCACGCCCTGCTCGTCCACCACCACGTCGAGCACCTCGTGCGCCCGCCGCTGCCAGCCAGGGAGGTGGATGAACAGCGGCACGCCGACGACCCGCTGCGCCGCGCAGGCCGCGCGCAGGGCCTTCCGCTCCTCAGCCGTGAACGAGGGCGAGACGCCGATCTCCCCGATCACGCCGGGCCGCAGGTCGCGGGAGGGATCGAACTCGGCGACGAGCTCGGCCGTCAACGCCTCCTCCGTCGCGGTGGCCAGGTGCTCCGGGTGGGTGTGGCCGAGATACCACCCCGACCCCATCACCACCTGCACCCCGGTGTCCCGGGAGAGCGCGACGAGCCGCTCCGGTGCCCGGCCGATGCCGGGCGGGGTCAGATCGACCACCGTCCGGCCCCCCGCCGCGGCGAAGGAACGCAGATCGGCGGCCATGGCGTCGTCGTCGTCCAGGCGGCAGTTGTCCCGTGATTCGTACGGATGGTCGCCGAGCACCCACGCCAGCCCGGCGCTGACGGGTCGGTCGAGCAGGGCGGCGACCCACGGGTCGGCGGCCGGCCGGAACGCAGCTCCGTTGTCGTTCGCCAGGTGCTCGTGCGGCAGCACCACCCCGAGGTCGGACGACAGCACGTCGCCCAGCACCGTCCGGACGACGCTCATCTGCCGGCGACCAGAGAGCGGAGCGCCTGACCGATGTCCTTGCCGCGGAGGTTGACCCAGATCACCGCGAGGAGCACGGTGCCGGTGATGATCGGCGTCAGGAACGGGCTGACCCCGACGAGCGTCAGGCCGTTGGCGATGACGGTGATCAGGATGGCGCCGATGAGCGTGCCCACCACCGTGCCCCGGCCGCCGAAGAGGCTCGTGCCGCCGAGGACGACGGCGGCGATGACCGTCAGCTCGAAGCCCTGGGCGGAGTTGGCCGACCCGGAACCGAGCCGCGCGGCCACCAGGATCCCGGCGATACCGGCGGCGAGGCCGGACAGCGTCAGCGCCATCAACTTCACCCGACGGACGTTCACCCCGGCCCGCCGGACCGACTCCTCGGCCGCGCCGGTGCCGATGACGTACTGGCCGAACGGCGTCCGGTGGAGGACGACCAGGCCCAGCACGACGACGACCAGGGCGATCCAGGCGCTGCTGGAGAGCCCGAGCCACCGCGCCGACCCGAGCTGGGCGAAGAAGGTGTCGAAGTCGATCGGCACCGAGAAGCCCTGCGTGGTGAGCAGGGCGATGCCCCGGATGACCGACAGGGTCGCGAGGGTGACGATGAACGCCGGGATGCCGGCATAGGCGGTGAACCAGCCGTTGACCATCCCCCAGCCGGCGCCCATGACCAGGCCGGCGATCAGCACGATCGACGAGTCCCAACCGGCGGCCAGCAACTGGGCGCTCACGGCGGAGACGAACGCGATGATCGACCCCACGGACAGGTCGATCTGGCCCGCGGTGATCACGAAGGTCATCGCCACGGCGACGATGAGGACCGGGGCCACCTGGGTCGCCAGGTTCGAGACGTTGGCGAACGTCAGGAAGGTGTCGGAGGCCAGCGCGAAGAAGACGCACACGGCCGCCGTCACGCCGGCCATGACCATCGTGGCCTTGTTCGACCGCTCCCACCAGGACTGCTGCCGGGCCAGCTGCCGGGTGGTCTCCGTGGACGCCGGTGCGGTGGTCGCCGTCATGGTGACACCTCCTTCTGTGCCTTCTGCGGCTCCGAGCGGGTGATGAGCGCGACCAGCTTCTCGATGTCGAGCTGGTCGATCGGGACGTCGTCCACGCTCTGCCCCTCGTACATCACGGTGATCCGGTCGCAGACGCGGAACAGGTCCTGCAGACGGTGGGTGATGAGGATGACGCCGACCCCTCGGGCAGCGACGTCCGTGATGAGGCGCAGCACCGACTCCACCTCGGCGACCGCGAGGGCCGCCGTGGGCTCGTCGAGGATCAGCACGTCGGGCTTGAAGGAAACCGCCCGGGCGATCGCCACCGTCTGCCGCTGTCCCCCGGAGAGCGTTCCGATCTCCTGGTGCGTGGAGGACACCTTGACGTGCAGGTCTGACAGGATCTGGGCGGCCTGCTCGTGCATCGTCCGACGGTCGATGAAGGGGCCCTTGCGGGGTTCCCGGCCGAGGAAGAGGTTCCCGGCGACGTCGATCGTGTCGCAGAGCGCGAGGTCCTGGTAGACGATGCCGATCTTCTCGGCCTGGGCGTCCGCCGGGTTGGCGAAGCGAACCGGCCGGCCGTGGACACGGATCTCCCCGCCCCCGTGCTGCACGGCCCCGGCCAGCACCTTCATCAGCGTGGACTTGCCGGCACCGTTGTCGCCGACGAGGCCGAGAACCTCCCCGCGACGCAGGGTCAGGTCGACGCCTCGGAGCGACTGCACCGGCCCGTAGGACTTGGTGATGCCCTTGAGCTCGACGAGGAGGTCCTCGGTCTCGCCAGCCATGTCTCAGCCCTCCAGGTAGTAGAGGTAGTCCTCGTAGTTCTCGGGGGTCACGATCTGCGTGTCCACCGGGTACTCCTCCTGCACCGGGTTGCCGCAGGCCGCGTCGATGGCCGCAGCCATCGCCTGGTAGCCGAACTCGTAGGTGTTCTGCTGCACGACGCCGGCGATCCAGCCGGCCTCCAGCCCCTCCACCACGGGCTCGGCCAGGTCCCAGCCGACGACGGTGATCCGGTCCTGCGCGTTCTGGCTGCGCACTGCGGCAGCCAGGCCGATCAGCGCCGGCTCACCGGTCGCGTACACGTACTGCAGGTCGGGGTTGCCGGTGAGCAGGTTCTCCGCGGCGGTCTGGGCGTTCTCCTGGATGTTGCGGCCGTCGACGACGGTGCCGATCTCCATCCCCGCGGCGGTCACAGCCTCCTCGAAGCCCCGCTGACGCTCGAGCTGGATCGTGCTGTTCAGTGCGCCGACGATGCCGACGGTGCCCTCCCCGCCCGCCTGCTCGACCAGCAGCTCGCCGATCTGGGCGCCGCCCTCCGCGTTCGCCGTCCCGACCTGGGCGTCGACCGCCGGATCGTCCACGATCGCGTCGACGGCGACCACGGGGATGCCCGCTTCGTCGGCCGCTCGGATCGCGGGCTTGATGCCCTCGGTGTCGACCGCGGCCACGATGATCGCGTCGGCTCCGTCCGCCACGAGGGTGTTGATGGCGTTGGCCTGCGTCACGGAGTCGTCGTTGCCGCTGATGATCTGCAGGTCGACGCCGTACTCGTCGGCCATCGCCTGCGCCGCGTCGTTGATCTGGTTGAAGAAGAGGGCTTGCAGGTTGATGGTCACGAGCCCGATCTCGAACTCGTCGACGTTCTCGCAGCCCTCCGGCTGGATGCTCGGTTCGGGCAGCGAGCTGGTGGCGGCCGCGTCTCCCTCCGTCGTCGCCGGGTCCGCCGGCTCCGGGGAGGCGCTGTCACAGGCGCTCAAGGCCAGCATCGAGATGCCGGCGGCAAGGGCGAGGGTCCTTCTCATGGTTCCTCCAGGGGTGGCGGTGCGGTTGCGGGGCCTACGTGGTGACGCATGTCGGGTGGCTCGGGGCAGTGGCGCGCCGGGCGCCGCGGGAGGGCGTCTCGTGCCGTGCCGTACCTGTCATCCGGTTCGCGGGACCTCCTCCCGGTCCGTCGTGGGGACGCGCACGAGAGCGGTGTCGACGGCCGCCGGTCCGGGAGCGCCCCGCGCGCCGTGGACGCTGCAGGACAGGCTCGCCGCCACCCCGGCGCGGGCGGCCGCTCGCGCGGGCCTGAGACCGGCGTCGATACCGGCCAGATAGGTGCCGGTGAAGCAGTCGCCCGCGCCGGTGTCGTCCACCACGGCGACGGGCAGAGCGGGGCTGGTGACCACGGCCCCGCCGGGTTCGTGCAGCAGCCAGCCGCGGGAGCCGTCGGTGACGAGCAGGTGGGTGCCCGTCGTCGCGGCCAGCCCGGCCCACGTGTCACGGGGGACGTCGAGCAGCTCCTCCAGCCTCCGTCGGCCGATCACGACATGCCCCGCGGACCCGATGGCGTCCAGAGCCTGATCGCGGTCCTCGCAGCCGTCGAGGTCGACCGCCACGGTGATCCCCGGACGTGCGGCCACGCCCACGTGCGCGGCGCGGTAGCCGTCGAGGTAGAGGAGCCCGCCTCCCGCAGCGCCCAGCCGCTCCGCCGTGGCCAGGACGTGGCCGGTTCCGAGTGCGTCGTCCTGGCTCACGACGGCCCGGCGGCCCTCGACGTCTACCAGCACCACCGCGGTCGAGAGGAAGGAGGACCGGTCGGTCCAGGTCACGTCGATACCTTCGTCGGCCAGCTGCTCCAGGAACCGCCGCGACAGCGCGTCGTCACCGACCGCCCCCGAGAATGCGACGACGGCGCCGGCTCGGGCGGCGGCCACCGCGGCGTTGGCGGCCATCCCGCCGGGCAGGTGCTCCATCCCGGTCGCGTGGACGCGCTCGTCCGGACGGGGGAACTCCGGAACGCGCGCGACGACGTCGAGGTTGGCGTAGCCGCAAAAGACGATCACCGCCCGGCCGCCCGCGCCAGGGTGCGCACCTTCTCGGGTGCGACGCGGCCCCACCAGCGGCCGTTCTCCTTCGCCGCCGAGGCGACGATCGCGCCGTCGCACTCGGCGAGCAGCGTGGCCACGTTGGTCGGATCCACCCCGCTCCCGATGATCACCGGGAGCTGGGTGTGGTCACGGATCCCGATGACCTCCGCCACGGACGTGGCGTGGCCGGTCCGCGAGCCGGTGGCGATCAGCACGTCGGCGTCGAAGAACTCCGCGTCCTCCGTCTGCTCGGCCAGCGTGCGGTCAGCGACGATCGCGTGGGCGCCGTGCTTGACGTGCACGTCGGCGAAGACCTTGACGTCATCTGCGCCGATTCCGTGCCGGTACCGGGTGGTACGGGCGGCCTGCCCCTCGATGATCCCCTCGTTGGCGACGTAGGCGTTGGCCCACTGGTTGACCCGGACCCATCCCGCTCCGGCGGCCCAGGCGGCTGCCACGGAGCACTCGCCGGCGTTCGAGAGCACGCTCACGCCCACCCGGGGCCCGAGTTCGGCGACCACCGCAGCGGTGACCACGCCCATCGTCGCGGCCACCTCGTACCCGTGCTCGCCCGGCTTGAGGAAGGGCAGGTCCCCGTGGTTCTCGACGATGACGGAGTCGAAGCCGTTGCCGGTGTAGGCCCGCGCCTCCTCGACGGCGAAGCGGCACAGCTCCGCGACCGTCTGGCCGCGGTAGGCCGGGCTGCCCGGGAGAGGCGGCAGGTGGACCGCACCGATCAGGGTCGTGCCGTCCCCGAAGAGGCTGCCCATGGCAGACGGCTTGGACGGGAAGACCCCGAATGGCTGGGACACGCGGCGGCTCCATGTAATCGATTACCGAGGTGAGTGAACCTAGCGCGTGTGGCGCGGGACACGTCAAGAGCAATCGATTACATTCCGGTTGCGACTGCACGCCCGGCCAGGGGCGCAGTACTCCAGCCGGCCGGAGGAGGCTCGTGTCCCGCGTCACCATCCGCGACGTCGCACGACACGCCCGTGTCTCCACGGCGACGGTCTCCCGGGCCCTGTCCGGCGCCCGTCCCGTGTCGGCGGAGGTCGTCGAGCAGGTGCGCCGGTCCGCGGAGGAGCTCGGCTACGCGGGGAACGGCATAGCCAGCGCGCTCCGCCGCAGCCGTACGGACACCGTCGGCATGGTGGTCCCGAGCATCGCCAACCCGTTCTTCACCTCTCTGGTGGAAAGTGCCGAGCACGCCCTGCAGCAGGCTGGCCAGCAGCTGTTCCTGTGCTCCTCCCGCTCGGACCCAGGGCTGGAGGCGCAGCGGCTGCGCACCCTGGTCGCCCGACAGGTCGACGGCATCGTCATCAGCCCCGTCCACGGCACGGAGAGCACTGCGGCGGTGGCCTGGGCCGCCGACCAGCTACCTCTCGTGCAGGTCGACCGGTACGTGACCGGCGTGGACAGCCACTGGGTCGGAGTGGACGACCACGCGGCGCTCGGCCTGATTGCGGACCACCTGGCCCAGCGGGGCGTCCGGACGGCGGCCTTCGTCAGTTCCCGGCTCACCAACTCCTCGACCGAACTGCGCCTGTCGGGGCTCCGGCGGCACACGACACGCCTGGGCATCGCCGTCGACGAACGACAGATCCTGCTGGGTGACTACTCGATCGCGTGGGGCCGGGAGGCCGCCGCCCAGCTCCTCGCTGACGGGCCGCTGCCGGATGCCATCATCTGCGCCGACGACCTGATCGCGCTCGGCGTCCTGGAAGGCTGCGCGGCGGGCGGGATCGGCGTCCCCGACGACGTCCTGGTGACCGGGTTCGACGACATCCCCTTCTCGGCCCTGTCCGCACCACCGCTGACCACGGTGCACCAGCCCCAGGAGCAGATCGCCGCCGAAGCCGTCCGGCTGCTGCAGCGAGCCCTCGGCCCGGGTGCGGGCCCGCCCGAGCGGATCGCGCTGGCGCCATCGCTGGTAGTCCGCGCCAGCACCGACCGCGGCGACTGACGGCCGGGCCACACGGCCGGCGCAGTTCAGCCGGGCCAGCGGCGGGCCACCTCGGAGAACAGCGCGGCCGCCCGGTGCAGCTCGGCCAGCTCGACGTACTCGTCGCGGGCGTGCATGACCGCTGGCGTGCCAGGGCCCCACACCACGATCGGCGCGCCGGAAACCGCCGGTGCGAGCACGGATGCGTCGGTGAAGTAGGTGGCCGGATCCGCCAGCACCGGCGCAGGCAGGCTGGACACCCAGGGGTCGTCGGCAGCGGTGCGAACCGGAGGCAGGTCGACGTGCACCTCGACATCGGCGACCTCCGGCTGGTCGCGCCACCACGCCAGCAATTGCCGCCCGTCGCCCACGGTGCGCATGTCCACCAGAACCTCCGCGCGGTCGGGGACGATGTTCGGGACGGTTCCGCCGGCCACGACCCCGGGATTCCACGTCTCGCCGCCCAGGAACGGATCCGTGCGCAGCGGCAGCTCCCTCCGGACGCGCCCGAGCAATGCCACCAGGTCGAGGACGGCGTTGTGGCCGCGCTCGGGAGTGCTGCCGTGCGCTGCCTGCCCGACGGTCCGGACCGCCAGCCAGAGTGCTCCTCGGTGGCCGAGAAGCACCTGATTGCCGGTCGCCTCGGGGACCACCACCGCGCCGATGCGATGCCCGGCGAGAGCAGCCGCCGCGGCCGCCGCCCCCTGCGAGCCGGTCTCCTCATCGCTGGTCAACAGGAGTGCCAGTGGCGTCTCGGGGTCCGCTGCGGCCAGGGCCGCGGCAGCCGCCACGACACCGGCCTTCATGTCGCTGGTCCCGCGGCCCCAGATCCGGCCCTCGTCGAGGTCGGCCCCGAAGGGATCGCGCTGCCAGCTGCCGGGATCCGCCGCCGGGACGGTATCGACGTGACAGGCCAGCAGGAGATGGGGACGGGCAGGATCGGTCGGCGTCTTCAGCAGCGTCCACGGGTGGCGGCGGTCCGGGCCCGTGGTGGCCTCCAGGTGCGGTGCCCCCTCCCGCACGACCTCGGTGACGAGCCCCATGGCGTCACGCTGCGGCACGGGGTCCCCGGAGACGGTGACCCGACCGACCAGCTCGCGCAGCGGCGCGACCCGGTCCAGGTCCCCGGCGGCCACCTCAGCCGCCCAGGGCGGCGCTGACCACGGCCTGCGCCTCCTGCTGCACCTGGACGAGGTGCTCGGGGCCGGAGAACGACTCGGCGTAGATCTTGTACACGTCCTCGGTGCCGGAGGGCCGGGCGGCGAACCAGGCGTTCTCCGTGACCACCTTGAGGCCGCCGATCGGGGCGTCGTTGCCCGGTGCCCGCGTCAGCTTGGCCACGATCGGCTCGCCGGCCAGCTCCGTGGCGGTCACGTCCTCCGGGGAGAGCTTGGCCAGCGCCGCCTTCTGCTCGCGGGTGGCCGGCGCGTCGATCCGTGCGTAGGCCGACTTCCCGAAGTGCTGGGTGAGCTGATCGTGCAGCTTCGAGGGGGACCGGCCCGTCACCGCCTGGATCTCGCTCGCCAGCAGGGCCAGCAGGATGCCGTCCTTGTCCGTCGTCCAGACGCTGCCGTCGCGACGCAGGAAAGAAGCCCCGGCCGACTCCTCACCGCCGAACCCGACCGACCCGTCGAGCAGACCGGGCACGAACCACTTGAAGCCGACCGGCACCTCGATCAGCCGGCGCCCCATGTCGGCCACCACGCGGTCGATGAGCGAGCTGGACACCAGCGTCTTGCCGACGGCGGTGTCCTTGGCCCAGCCCGGACGGTGGCTGAGCAGGTAGGCGATGGCGACGGCCAGGAAGTGGTTGGGGTTCATCAGCCCGCCGTCGGGGGTCACGATGCCGTGCCGGTCGGCGTCGGCATCGTTGCCGGTGGCGATCTGGAACTCCGCCCGCCGGTCGACCAGCGAGGCCATCGCCGACGGCGAGGAGCAGTCCATCCGGATCTTGCCGTCCCAGTCCAGCGTCATGAACCGCCAGGTGGGGTCGACCAGCGGGTTCACCACGGTCAGGTCGAGGCCGTGGCGCTCGGCGATGGCCGCCCAGTAGTCGACGCTGGCCCCACCGAGCGGATCGGCGCCGATCCGCACGCCCGCCCGCCGGATCGCCTCGAGATCGACCACCTCGGGCAGGTCGTCGACGTAGCTGCCGAGGAAGTCGTAGGTCTCCGCACCCGAGCGGGCCTGGTCGAGCGGCACCCGCCGGACGCCGCTGAGCCCCGCGCGCAGCAGTTCGTTGGCCCGGTCGGCGATCCAGCCGGTGGCATCGGTGTCAGCCGGGCCCCCGCTGGGCGGGTTGTACTTGAAGCCGCCGTCCCGGGGCGGGTTGTGCGACGGGGTGACGACGATGCCGTCGGCCAGGCCTGAGGTGCGGCCGGCGTTCGCCCGCAGGATCGCGTGGCTGACCGCCGGCGTCGGGGTGTAGCGGTCGGCGGCGTCGACGAGCACGAGGACGTCGTTGGCGGCCAGCACCTCCAGGGCGCTGGACCACGCGGGCTCGGAGAGCGCGTGGGTGTCGCGGCCCAGGAACAGCGGCCCGTCGACCCCCTGCGCCGCCCGGTACTCGCAGATGGCCTGCGTGGTGGCCAGGATGTGCGCCTCGTTGAAGGCGGAGTCGAACGACGAGCCACGGTGCCCGCTGGTGCCGAACGCGACCTGCTGCGCCGGGTCGGCCGGATCCGGCTCTCGGGTGTAGTACGCGGTGACCAGCGCGGCGACGTCGATGAGGTCGGAGGGCTGGGCGGGCTGTCCGGCGCGGGCGTCGCTCATGCCGTTGATCTTGACGCCCTGGCGGCATCCGCGCGAGATCTGCACCTCCCGGCGTCCAGGCCGGAGCTTTATCGCCATAAAGCTCGGCGCGGACGGGCGCCGGGGTCAGCGGGGCGGGCGGGCCCCTCCGCGCCGTCCCTCCGCATGCGGCCAGGATGGCAGCGGGACGGTCAGGGCTCCAGGGAGCCCAGCATGCCCGAACCCCCGGCCTCCTCCAGCGCGAGCGCCACCGCCTCGAACTCGGCGAGTGCTGCGGTGAGGTCGTCGACGATCTCCCGCGCGATCACCTCGGGAGCCGGCAGGTCGTCGAGATCCTCCAGCGAGGCGTCCTTGAGCCAGGTGATGTCGAGGTTCGCCTTGTCGCGGGCGATGAGCTCGTCGTAGGAGAAGGAGCGGAATCGCTCGCTCTCGACCCGTTCGGAGCGCGGCCGCCCCGGCCGGTAGGACTTGACGAACTCTTCCAGGTGGCTGCGCCGGAGCGGGTTCTGCTTCAGCGTGAAGTGCTGGTTGACCCGCAGGTCGTAGACCCACAGCCGCTCGGTCCAGGCGTGATCGGCGGCCGGGCGCTTGTCGAAGAAGAGGACGTTGGCCTTGACGCCCTGCGCGTAGAAGATCCCGGTCGGCAGGCGCAGCAACGTGTGGACGTCGTAGTCGCGGAGCAGCTTCTTGCGGATCGCCTCGCCCGCGCCGCCCTCGAACAGCACGTTGTCGGGCAGGACCACGGCGGCCCGGCCGTTCATCTTCATGATCGTGGCGATGTGCTGCAGGAAGTTGAGCTGCTTGTTCGCCGTCGTGACGATGAAGTCGGCGCGCTCGATCTCGCGGTCCTCGCGGGCCTCGCGCCCGTCCGCGCCGACCATGGTGATCGAGGACTTCCGCCCGAACGGCGGGTTGGACAGGACGACGGACCAGCGCTGTCCGGGGTCGGCGAGCAAGGCGTCCTTCACCTCGATGAGGCTCTGCCCGTTCGGCTTGCCGATGCCGTGCAGAATCAGGTTCATCGCGGCCAGCCGGGCCGTGCCGTCAACGAGTTCGATGCCGTGCACGAACGCGTCCCGCAGGTGGTCCCGCTCCTCCGGCGTCATGTCCCCGGCGTGCTGGGCCGCGTACTCGTGCGCGGCGAGGAGGAAGCCGCCGGTGCCGGCGGCCGGGTCGATGACGGTGTCGGACGCCGTGGGCTGCAGGCAGTCGACCATGGCCTGGATCAGCGGCCGCGGCGTGAAGTACTGGCCGGCGCCGGACTTGATGTCCTCGGCGCCCTTGGCCAGCAGCGATTCGTAGGCGTCGCCCTTGATGTCGGTGCCCGACGCCGACCAGTTCTCCTTGTCGATCAGGTCGACGACCAGGCGCTTGAGCTTGGCGGGGTCCTGGATTCGGTTCTGCGCCTTGCGGAAGACGACCCCGAGCACGCCGGGCTGCCGGGCGAGGTCCTCCAGCATGTGCCGGTACGTGATCTCCAGGTCGTCGCCGTCGGCGTCGAGCAGGCGCTGCCAGGAGCAGTGGGCGGGGACGATGCGCTCCGGCTTCAGCGGCCGGGTCTCGCGCTCGTGCGCCATCTTGAGGAAGAGCAGGTAGGTGAGCTGCTCGGTGTACTCGATCGTCGAGACGCCGTCGTCGCGGAGGACGTTGCAGTAGCTCCACAGCTTGTCGACCAGCCGGCGAGCCTCGGTCACGCGTCTCCTCGTGGTCTGCGGGGGCCTGGCTGGCGCCGCTGGTCGATGTTCGCATGTGCCCGTCGCGATCCGGCCGTCGCGGCGGCCGCGGCCGCTGCCATGTCGTCTCACCCGGCTGGCCCAGGGGCACCCGAGATCGTCACCGATATGCCTGATGAGCAGGACTTTTCTGTCGTACCCCCCACCTAGTCTGGGGTTCGTCGACGAGGTCTCGGCAGGGAGGAGGGGCGCGGTGTCCGAGCTGCTGTCCGCCCTCGACGAGCTGGCCGCCGTCGACCTCTCCGAGCTCTCCGAGGACGGCCTGCTCGACCTCGTCGGCAGCCTGGTCACCGCGAGCAACCGGATGGCTGCCGCGCTCACCTCGGCGGTCCGCGCGGCCGACCGCCGGGAGGCGTACCGCCGCGACGGCGCGGCATCGATGAAGGCTTGGCTGCGCGGCAGCTGCCGGATGGCTCCCGACCAGGCGACGGCGACGGTATCGACGGGGCGGCGGCTCGAGCAGCTGCCCGAGACGGCCGCGGCCTTCGCCGCCGGTGAGATCAGCGCGGCGCACGCCCGGGTCATCACGCGGGCCATGACGCCCGGCCGGATCGCCAAGGCGGCGGAGGCCGGGATCGACCTCGGCGAGACCGACGGCATCCTGGCCGACCTCGCACGGGCCACGGCGCCGAACGAGACGGCCCGCGGGGTGGCTCAGTGGGTCGCCGGGGTGGACCCCGACGGGACGTTGGACGACGCTGCTGACACCCGCCGTCGCTTCACCATGGCGTCGGGCCTCGACGGGCGCGTTCACCTGCGCGGCGACCTGGATGCGGCCGGGGGCGAGTACCTGCACAGCGCGCTCGCCGCGCTGATGAACGGTGACCGGCCGGCCGGTGACCGCCGCAGCCACGCGGAGCGGCAGGCCGACGCGCTGGTCGCGCTCGCGCGGGGTGCTCTGGACGGCGGCTCGCTGCCCGACGTCCGCG
Source organism: Blastococcus capsensis (assembly GCF_030165005.1). Lineage (GTDB taxonomy): Bacteria > Actinomycetota > Actinomycetes > Mycobacteriales > Geodermatophilaceae > Blastococcus > Blastococcus capsensis. The sequence goes on along the minus strand of NZ_JASNNW010000001.1, from coordinate 355,120 downwards.
GCGAACGCCCGCACGTGCGCGTGACCATCGACTGGATGGCGCTGTGCGCCGAGCGCGGCGCTCCGGGAATCGCCGGCGGTTCGCTCGGCTGGGCCGGTCCGATCAACCCCGAGACGGCGCGCCGGCTGGCCTGCGACGCGAGCGTCGTCCGGATCATCACCGGCCCCGACGGACTCCCACTGGACGTCGGTCGTGCCCAGCGCTCGTCGAGTGTGGCGATCAGGCGAGCCCTCGAGATCCGTGACGGCCACTGCATCTTCGCCGGCTGCGACGCCCCGCCGGAGTGGTGCGACTACCACCACGTCGTGCACTGGGCCCACGGCGGGCCGACGAGCTGCGACAACGGGGCGCTGCTCTGCGAACGACACCATACGTGCTGTCACGAAGGCGGGTTCACGATCCGGCGGGATCCCGGCACCGGCCGCTGGCACACCTACCGGCCGGACGGCACCGAGATCCTCAGCCGCGCCGGTCCCTGACCAGGGCGGCGTCAGCCGCCGTTGTCTTCATCAGCGACCTGAGCCTGCTCCAGAAGAACAAGGCCTGGGACATCCCGAAAGATCCCGTCGTTCGAGAGCAACGGCAGACCAGTGTGGATCGCCGTTGCGGCAATCCACCGGTCGCCAGTGTGGTCCTTGGCGTGCAGCGGGTGTCCGATGCGCTTGCAGTTGGCGTACACCTGAGCACACGTGTCGGCGAGTGCGTCATCGACTGGCACCGTGGCCGTGCGGTTCAGCTGGTCGATGGCGGCCCGAGCCCGAGCCGGGCCCATTCCCGCGTCGAGCAGACCACCAATGACCTCGGCTCGGGTCTGCTCCGAGATCACGATGGTTCGTCCGGTCAGGAGCGTTCTCCAGCGCGCGACGGAGGGATGAGCCTTCCTTCCGGGCATGAACAGCGGGCTCCAGACGTCGGTGTCCAGGACGACGCCACTCGCGGCAGGAACGCTGATCGCTCAGCCCTCGAGTGCAGCCATGAACGCTGCGAACTCGTCGTCCGTGAGATCGCCGCCGTCGGGATCGGGGCCCGGACGGGAGAGAATCGCGTGCCAATCCGTCCGTGCATCAGCGGTCCACTCCTGCGGCAGGACGAACGGCTCGAGCGCCGCGGAGTCGAGGCCACGGAACTCGCCCATCGCGCTGCGGATCGGGTGACCCGTGGCGGACACCTTCTGGTCGACGAGCTTGGCCGCGCCGTGCGGATCGACGACCCTCTGCAGCGGGACCCGGTTGCCGACGTCGTCCCGCAGCCTGAACCGCCCTGACGCGAGGTCGACGGCCTCCAGCAGCCCGACCATCGTGGCCTCTTCATCCGCCACGCGCCTGCTGCGTGTCCACGGCGCCCGGTCGACCGACGCCGGCCGGAATGTCATCGGTTGTTCGGCACCACGCGCGAGCGCGACCTCGTCGGCCCGGCTCAGGCCATCGAGCAACCGGACAGCACTTTCGTCGATCAACGGGGTCGTCCAGTCGGGTTTCCGGTCCGAGCCAAGCGCATAGACGACGTCCCAGAAGAGGTCGGCCGTGCGCTGCTCCAAACCATCGTCGATGGGGAGGACGTCGGGCTGCCCGTAAGCAATCAACAGTCGGGTGCTTCCTTCTACCACCCCGGTGAGCCTCAGCCGCGCCACGTTCTCAACGGCGGCATGGCTCCGTCCGGGGCGCTCCTCGTCGGCGGCGAGGCGCCCGACTCTCAGGGCCAGCTCCTGCAGGGGACTGGTGATAGCCACCAGGTCGGCGAGGGCGATCTCCCCGTCGGGGGTCGGCAGGCCGGACAGCTTCAACTCCAGATCGTTGGGCTTCACGGCACTCACCTCCTGCGATTAATCGGGGACGATGCTCCCACGGCGGTCGGACTCGCCTGACGCGGATTCACGCCCCGGCGGCTACCAGCTCCTCGACGATCTCGGTGTCCGCGTTGCGCCCCGTCAGCCGGCCGGAGAACGCTGCCTCCAGGATGGCTCGACGCATCGCGGCTGCATGGGTGCGCTCCCGCTCGATCGCAGCGCGAAGACGCTCGGCGGCCGACGCCTGCTCAGCGACGTGGGCCAGTAGGCGCGAGCGCAGCTCGGCTGGCCCGAGCGGGATGGGCAGCTTGCGAATTCCGGCCAAGCCCAACCGCTGACGCCCGACGCCGTGCATCCGGTTGGCCGCCCAGGTCTTGAGTTCCCGCGACGTGCATGCCCACACGACCCACTCGGGTTGGATGCCGTCGTCCAGGCGAACTCGGATGCAGTCCGCCTTCACAATGGCTGGCCCGCCCAAGTCTGGCACGACAGCGGCTCTCGGCGCGTCGTCGCCGAGGGAGGCAACCACAACATCTCCCTGCCGGACGCCATGCCCCGCTAGTTCCTCATAGCGCTCCAGGCTGATGAAGGCATCAGCCTGTCGAAAGACCCCGTTCCCGATGTTCTGGAGCCGCACGACCCGGGCGCCGTCATCTGCGTAGTGTCGACTGGCGAGCTTCGAGCCAAAGGGACCATCCACGATCGCCCGGGGCGTGGTCGCCAAGTCCTCCAGCGCGACGACGGGCCACCGCTCCGTCCGCGCGCGAGTGGAGTAGACGTCGCGCACCACCGCCTGCATCCAGGCCTCGGAGCGACGTTCGGCCGCAGACAAGAGGGACGTTCCCGCGTCGAGTCGGGAAAGGTGGTCCTCCAGCAGGTCGACGATGCGCCGCTGCTCACTGACGCCTGGCACGGGGATCAACAGCGCCTGGATCCGAGATTTCGGTATCTGAGGCAGCACTGACCCGTCGACCAGAGTCCGCAGGTCCAGACGCTCCAGCCAAGCGCGCAGAAAGCGCGGTTCCAGGGCTTCCCCAGGCACGATCGCCATGGTGTTGAGGTCAACGGCGCCGGGGGCGGTGACCAATCGCTTCTTGTTGGTGAGTACTGCTCCACCCACCTTGGGGAACACGCTGCTGCCCACCGGAATCTCTTCGAGACCCAGGGTCGCCAACTCGTCGGGCGCAACATATGTGCGCGCCAGCTTCAACTCCGACGCATGAGCGTTCATGTCGCCGACCTTGTAGAACGGCACCGTACGGTCGTCGCGTGGTCGGTCGGCCAGCCACGCCTCCAGCTTGCTCGGAGTGCGTCCGGCCCGGACCGCCGCGACGTCCTGGAGACGGCGGACCGGCCAAGGGTATGCAGTCTGTGTCACGCGGTTAGCTCGCGATTGAGCTCAGCCAGGTAGATGCCGGCCTTGTCGCCGAGGTCGCGGATCAGGCCGTCCACGCCGCCCTGCTCCGTGAAGGGCACGTTGTCCAGGTCGTCCTCCGTGATGCCTGCCGACGCGGCGATCACGTCGGCCATGCGGTCCAGCCACCAACGCTGGCGCTCGGTGAAGGCCGCCCCGGCCTGCTCCTGCTGCGTCAGCCACGCCCGGTACCGCTCGGTCACCTTCGCGGCGAAGGGCTCGAGCCGGTCGTCGGCCCCGAGAGTGAACCGCACGAGCGACACCAGATCCGTCACCGCGTGCCGGTCGGCGTGGGTGACCTTGCTGACCTCGATGGCCTCGTACGCCCGCCAGATCAGGTCCGGCGTCCAGTTGTGCGGCGGCCGCTTGATCCGCTCCGCCAGCTCCCGCAGCTCCGCGAACGTGACGCTCTTGTCCTCGGGCTGCGAGTACAGCAGCTCCAGCGCGGTGATCTCGCTGCGGTGCTCCTCCAGGTACTGCTTCCACGAGGTCACCACCGAGCGCGCCTTCTCGGTGTCCACGACGCCGCCGGCGTCCAGCAGCACATCCGGGCTGACGTCGTCGATCAGCTGATCGTGCTGGCGCCGCAGCTCCTTGATCCGCTCCCGCAGCTCCGGCCGCGCGGCCAGCGGCTCCAGCGCCTCGTCGAGCAAGTCATGCACGGCAGCAGCCGGGTCCCCGGGACGGGCGGCGACCGCCTTCGCCTGCTCGTCGGGATCGACGGCCCGCACCAGGCCCTGCACGATCGCCCGCATCGACCCGCCGGCCACCTCGTCGAGCTCTGCGCGCTCCGCCGGGCTCAGGTCCAGCTCCAGCTTCGCCAGCCGCGAGGCCAGCGTCGCCGTCCCGTCCTCGTCGAGCTCGTACATGCCCGCCTTGTCGAGCAGCCGGCTCAGCGAGGCCGACTTCTTCCGCTCCAGCGGCGTGGCATCGACGTGCGGGTGCTCGGTGACGCCGACGGCGTCCACCAGCACGAACCGGTCCTTCGCCGTCGCGTCCGGCGTCACCAGCTGGAAGTCGGTGGATGAGATGGTCCGCGAGCCGCGGCCCTTCATCTGCTCGAAGTAGGACGCCGAGCGCACGTCGCGCATGAAGAACACGCACTCCAGCGGCCGGACGTCGGTGCCGGTCGCGATCATGTCCACGGTCACCGCCACGCGCAGCGTGGGCGACGTCCGGAACGCCTTGAGCGCCCCCTTCGGGTCCTGGGCGTTGTAGGTGATCTTCGCGGCGAAGTCGTTGCCCTGCCCGAACACCTCCCGGACCGTCGTCACGACTTCCTCGGCGTGGTTGTCGTCCTTGCAGAAGATCAGCGTCTTCGGCACGGTCGACCGGCCCGGGAAGATCTCGGTGAACAGCCGGTCCCGGAAGGTCTCCAGCACCAGGCGGATCTGGTTCTTCGACGTCACCGCCCGATCCAGCTGACCGGGCGTGTAGACGACGTCCTCGTCCAGGGACTCGTACCGCTGCACGCGGGTCCGGCGGTCGACCTTCGGGACAACGGTGCCCGCCTCGATCGTCGCTCCGGCGTCGGAGATCTGCGTCTTGATCCGATAGACGTCGAAGTCGACGTTCACGTTGTCCGCGACGGATTCCGCGTACGTGTACTCCGAGACCAGGTTCTGCTGGAAGAACCCGAACGTCTGCTTCACCGGCGTCGCGGTGAGCCCGACGACGTGCGCGTCGAAGTACTCGAGCACTCCGCGCCACACCCCGTAGATCGACCGGTGCGCCTCGTCGACGACCACCAGGTCGAACGACTCCGGCGGCATCTGGGGGTTGTACGAGACGTCGACCGGCGCATCGGGGACGTAGCCGTCCACACCCGGGTCGTCGACGTCCTCGACCGTGCGTCCCTGCAACGCCGCGTAGACGCGCTGGATCGTCGAGATCACCACCGACGACGAGTCCAGCATCCCAGCGCTGGTCAGCGCGTTGACGTTGTAGATCTCGGTCAGCCGCCGCCCGTCGTCCGGCGTGGCGTAGTTCTGGAACTCCGCGAGGGTCTGCGAGCCGAGGTTGTTCCGGTCGACCAGGAAGAGGATCCGGCGGAAACCGCCATGCTTGAGCAGCCGGTAGCAGGTGGTCACGGCGGTGTAGGTCTTGCCGGCGCCGGTCGCCATCTGCACCAGCGACCGGCTGTACCGCTGCTCGGCCAGCGACCGCTCGACCCCCTCGATGGCCGTGATCTGTGCCGGCCGCAGCCCCTCGGTGATCAGCGGCGGCATCGTGCGGACCTTCGCCCGCCAGGTGGCCGCGGTCGCGTCGGTCTCTGCCTCGCGGATCGTGCGGGCCAGCGTCTCGGGCCGGGGGAACGTGAACAGCCGCCGGGCCCGCGGCACCGGGTCGTAGCCGTTCGTGACATGGACCTCGGAGCCGGAGGCCTCGAAGACGAACGGCAACCGGTCGTCGAGCGTGAGCGCGCGCAGCCGCACCGCCGGGGGGAGGCCGCTTGCGTAGCGCGCCGACTGCCACTCGACGCCGGACAGCGTCGTCCCCTCCGGCTTGGCCTCGATGACCCCGACCGCACGCTTGTCGATGTAGAGCAGGTAGTCCGCCCGTCCGTGCCCCTGCGCCATGACGGCCTCGCGGACAGCGACGCCCGGCAGGCTCAGATTGGCCTGGGCCCGGTCCTGCACCGCCCAGCCGGCAGTGCGCAGCTGACGGTCGATCAGCACGCGCGCCCGCTGCTCGGCGGTCAGCTGGGGCACGTCCCCCGTCTTCGTCATGGTCCTCGGAACGATAAGAGCTGATGCGTCTCGCAACCAATGCGGCACCCCGTACGAGCGGGAGTCGTCCGCCGTTCGCTACGCGCCGCGCGGGGCGTACATGATCACCGCGACGCCGACGAGGCAGATCAGCGCGCCCGCGACGTCGAAGCGGTCGGGCCGGAATCCGTCGACCACCATGCCCCAGGCCAGCGACCCGGCCACGAAGACGCCGCCGTACGCGGCGAGGATCCGGCCGAAGTTCGCGTCGGGCTGCAGCGTGGCCACGAAGCCGTACAAGCCGAGCGCGATCACCCCCGCCCCGATCCAGGCCCAGCCGCGGTGCTCGCGGACGCCCTGCCACACCAGCCAGGCACCCCCGATCTCGGCCAGCGCCGCCAGCGCGAAGAGCACCAGGGAGCGGACGACGGTCACTGCTCCACCGCGTCGAGACCCTGCGACCTCTCCTCGACTCCGTCGAGACCCTGCGACCTCTCCTCGACTCCGTCGATGAAGCGGCGCAGCGTCTCCAGGAACACGTCGGGCTGCTCGGAGTGCACCCAGTGCCCGGCGTTCTTGACCTTCACCAGTCGCGTGGAGGGGAACAGCGCGTCCATGTGCGGCCGGTCCTCGGGGAGCACGTAGTGGGAGTTCGCCCCGGCGATCCACAGAACCGGCCCGTCGAACACCGCGTCCGGCGGAGGGTCGGGGAAGCCGCGCAGCTCCCCGAGGTCGCGCTCGAGCAGCTCCAGGTTCAGCCGCCACCGCCAGCCGTCGCCCGACTCCTCCCGGCTCAGGCTCTGCAGCAGGAAGCTGCGCACCATCCGGCTAGGGACGGCGGCGCGCAGGGCGGCGTCGGCGTCGGAGCGGGACTCCAGCGCACCCAGGTCGATCGCCCGCATTGCGGCGATGAAGGCGGCGAACGGGGAGGCCTCCTCGTCGGGGTCCCTGGTCCGGCCGCCCTGGAGCGGGTACTCGACCGGGGCGACGTCGACGACGACCAGCGAGCGCAGCAGCTCGGGCCGGCGCAGCGCCAGCTGCATCGCGACCTTGCCGCCCATCGAGTGGCCGACGAGCGTGGCCGGTTCCCCGAAGGACTCCAGCTCCGCGGCGACCAGCTCCGCCATGTCCACGTAGTCGACCCGCTCGGTCCACGGGGAGTGGCCGTGGTTGGGCAGGTCGAGCAGCGTCACCCGGTGGTCGTCGGCCAGGCCCTTGGCGATCGTCGTCCAGTTCTTCCCCTGGCCGAACAGGCCGTGCACGAAGACGACGCGCGGGCCGGCCTCACCCAGCGTCCGGGCGTGCAGGGTTTTTTCGGCGTTCTCCGTCACCGGGCGATTCCACCAGAGGGCACGGTGCCGTGCCGCCTCGCAGTCAGTCCAGCACGACCTCGGTCTCGCCGGTGCCGTCGTCCAGCGTGATGTGGCCCTGCTGGAACTCGACCCGGCTCCCGCCCTCGACGGCCTGGACGCCGCTGGTCGGGTAGCCCAGCGGCCCCAGCTCCCAGCCCGTCTCGGCCCACGCCGTGCGGATCGGGCCGTAGACCTCGTGCGCCCCCGTGGCCGCGGTCCAGTAGATCGAGGCGCCACCGGGCCGCGAGAAGTGGTTGAACCGCCCCTGCCCGTCCGGCGTACCCAACTCACCGGTCACCGGATAACCCAGCGGCCCCAGCTCCCAGCCCGTCTCCGCCCACCGCCCCCGGATAGCCCCGTAGACCTCGTGCGCCCCCGTGGCCGCGGTCCAGTAGATCGAGGCGCCACCGGGCCGCGAGAAGTGGTTGAACCGCCCCTGCCCGTCCGGCGTACCCAACTCACCGGTCACCGGATAACCCAGCGGCCCCAGCTCCCAGCCCGTCTCCGCCCACCGCCCCCGGATAGCCCCGTAGACCTCGTGCGCCCCCGTGGCCGCGGTCCAGTAGATCGAGGCACCACCCGGCCGGCTGTAGTGCTGGTACCGGCCCACCTGGTCGGGGGCCATGTGCTCCCACGTCACCGGCACGCCCAGCAGGCCGCTCCCCTGACCGAGCGCGCGATACCGCGCCTCGACCGCCGACCAGGCGACCGAGACGCCCATGCGCGACCCCGCCAGCTCCCGCTCGGCGATGACCGGCCACACGTTGGCCTGGCAGCCCTGCAGCGAGATCGACTGCTGCTGCATCACCCAGGCGGTCCGGCCTGCGGTCGGGCAATCGGTGTGCGGGATGCCGATCCAGTGCCCGACCTCGTGCTGGATCACGTACCGCTGGTAGAGCGCCAGACCGTGCGGCCAGGCGCTCGTCCCGAACCGCCAGCGCTGGTCGTTGATGAAGACCGAGCGCCCCACCCGGCAGCTCCACTGGGCGCTGCACCCCGGGGACGCGGCCGCGATCACCGACGGCGAGGCGAGGACGAGGTCGAAGTCGCTGCCCGAGGCCACCTGCTGGAACCCCAGCGTCCCGCCGAGGCTCCAGCCGCGGGGGTCGGTGAGCGCTTCGCGGGCGACGTCCGCGAAGTGGCCGAGGTCGCCGACGACCGCCCCCCGGGTGGAGACCGTGTAGGTCACCGTCCGCTCCGCGGCAGAGGCGCCGGCGGGGTGCAGGACCACCGCCGCCAGAGCGACCAGCACGGCGAGGAGGAGACGCGGGACTCTGGCCATGAGGTCCTCCGGCGCGGGCAGCGACCCACGCATCCGGTCGAGGTCGGCCGGCGGACGGCGGGGACCGATCGCACCGGCTGCTGTCGCCGACCGGTCTACCGCATCGCGACCGCCCGGTGGCATGTCCATCGCGTGACGATCCGCCGACGGCACGCTCGCCTCCTGCCCGGAGCCGTCGCTCCCGGCCTCTACCGTGCCGGGGGATCGACGAGGGGATGCAGATGCCAGGACGACGCCGGAACGCGAGCAGCCGCCGCAGCACGGGCAGCAGCACGCGCACCCGCCGGGCGACGGCGGCGACGACGCGGAAGGCGGCCCCGCGGAAGCCGGCACCGAGGAAGGCCGCCGCCGAGCCGCCCACCGCAGGGCCGGGGGAGCGGGTGTGGGTGCTCGCCGTGCCGTTCCGCGCGCCGGCGCCCGGCGCCGTCTGGCACCCGGAACTGCAGGCCCACGTGTGGGTGGGCCGCGAGCTGCCGCCGGAGCTGGCGCCCTACGACCCGCCGCCGTACACCCTGGAGCGTTTTCTAGAGGACGAGCTGAACGAGCAGCCCCGGCCGATCGCCCCGGCCCGGTCGCTCACCCCGCGCGAGCAGCAGTGCGACGGCGCCGACGTGATCGCCGCGCACGCGGCGGCCGGTGGCCGGGTGTTCCTGCTCGGTGACGACCCCGGCGTCGGCAAGACGGGCACCGCGATCCTCGCGGTGAAGGCCGTCGCGGAGCAGCGGGACGTCCGCACCGTCCTGGTGATCGCCGACCGGCCCGCCGCCATCACCATCGCGCACTGGACCCGCTCGATCGCCGGCTTCGGCGACGGTGGCCTGCGCTGGTGCGTGACCACCTGGGACCGGCTGGGGAAGGTGGCGAAGCTCCGCTTCGACGTCGTCGTCGCCGACGAGGCGCACATGGTGCGGCACACGACGACCCAGCGCTGGAAGCACTGGAAGGCCGTCTCGGGCGCCGCCCGGGTGAAGGGGACGCCGTACGTCCTCGCCGCCACGGCGACCCCGGCGCACACCCCGCTCGAACTGCCCTACCTGGCGCCGGAGTTCGCCGCCCGGCACGGTGAGTCGATCCGGGAGTGGGCCGACCTGCCGGCGGCGCTGGCCCGGCACACGTTCCACGTGGAACGTGGCCGCTACGGCTGGCAGTGGACCGAGGACGCCGACGAGCGCCGGGCCGACCTGGCCCGGCTGCAGACCTGGCTGGCGCAGGCCGACCCGCCGGCCACCCTGCACCGCCCCGCACCCTGGGGGCCGGTCTCGGTGACCGGCACCCCCGTGGTGCTGACCCCCGCCGAGCGCGCGCAGTACGAGGCCGAATGGTCGGAGTTCCGCGCCGAGATGCAGCTGGCCCGGCGCGGCCGGCAGACCGCCCGTGGCCGGGCCGCGCTGCTGCGGTTCCGGCAGAAGGCCGGGCTGATCCGGGTGCAGGCCACCGTCGAATGGATCAGGGCCCAGGTGGAGGCCGAGCGCCAGGTGGCGGTGTCGGTGGAGTTCGTCGAGACGGCGGCCGATCCGATCCGCGAGGCGCTGCTCGACGCGGGCATCCCGGTCGCCGGCATCTACGGCCGCGACCGGTTCGACGTCGAGGCCGAGCGGCTGCGCTTCCAGCGGGGGGAGGCGGCGGTCTGCGTGTTCACGGTGACCGCGTCGATCAGCCTGCACGCCGGCGAGCTGCTGCCCGACGGCCGGGCGGCGTCGGAGGCGCCCCGGGTGGGCCTGTTCCACCAGCCGCGGTTCTCCGGCATCCAGGCCCGGCAGGTCACCGGCCGCACCCACCGCGACGGGCGCAGCTCGCCCTGGCGGGTCGCGTTCGCCGCCGACACCGTGGAGGAGCAGGTGGCCCGCGTCATGGTGGAACGGCTGGCAGTGAGCGGCTCGACCGCCGGTGCCGACACCGCCTCGCTGCAGGAGATCGCCGAGCTGCTCGAGGCCGACTGGCTGCCCGCCACCGCTCTCACCGAGGGCTGAAGTCGTCGGTCACGGGCGGAGCACCGCACGCCCCAGCACCCGCCCGGCGCGCAGATCCTCGAGCGCCCGAGGCGCCTCCTCCAGTGGGTGCTCGGTGATCGGCGTGCGCAGCCGGCCGCGGGCGGCCAGGTCGAGCGCCGCCACCAGCTCCGAGCGCCGGTTGCCGACCGACGTGACGATCCGTTGCTCCGGGACGACGAGGGAGAGCGGGGAGACCTCCACGGTGTCGAAGCTGTAGCCGACGTAGACCAGCGTTCCGCGCTTGCCGAGGGAGGCGAGCGCGGCGGCACCGGTCTCCCGGCTGCCGACCAGCTCGAAGACGACGTCGGCGCCCACCCCGTCGGTGGCCGCGCGAACGCCCGCGGCGACGTCCCCCGTGCCGTCCACCGTGACCTCCGCCCCGAGCTCGCGCGCCAGGGCCAGTCGCTCCGGGTTCCGGGCGACGGCGATCGGGCGCGCCCCGGCCTCACGGAGCACCTGCACCATGGCCAGGCCGACGCCCCCGGTCCCGTAGACGACCGCCGCGTCCCCCGGCCGGACCCCCGCCACGTCGACGGCGTGCAGCGCCGTGGTGGCGCTGCAGCACAGGGTGGCGGCGACCGGCAGGTCGACCTCTTCGGGGACCGGCACGACGGCCGATGCCGGCACGGCGATCCGGTCGGCGAAGCCGCCGTCGGTGACGAAGGCGAGGAAGCCGAGCGGCTGGTCACACAGGTGGTCGTTCCCGGCCCGGCACGGACGGCACCGGTGGCAGGCGTGCAGGTAGTGCACCGCGACGCGGTCACCCGCGGCCACCCCCGCCACCTCCGCGCCGACCTCGGCGACGACCCCGGCCACCTCGTGCCCCAGCGTGATGGGGGTGCGGGCCGGGGTCAGCAGCCCGTCGAGGAAGTGGAGTTCGGTGCCACAGATGCCGGCCGCGGCGACGTCGATCAGCACGTCCCCGGGCCCGGGCCGCGGCTCGTCGACCTCCTCGACCGCGACCGGCCGGCCTTGCCCGTGGAAACGGACTGCACGCATCGATTGCCTCCCTACGCCGGCATGACCCGGACAGGTTCGAACGGTCGGCGGCCGCAGCCGTCCTCTCAGCCCACTGCGATGGGCTCCCGCGGTACGGGAGAACGGTAGCGGTGTACCACCGTCCCGGCCCCCCGGCCCCTCGGCCGAGGGGGTGTTACGTTCGGCCCGTACGTGGCACGGGGTGTCCCGCCCGGGACTGAGATCACACCCGTCGAACCTGCTCCAGCTCGCACTGGCGAAGGGATGTCACCGGCGTGGAAGCCATCGACCTGCGGGCGGCCCGGACGGCGCTGCGCGAGAACGCACCTCTGGTGCACTGCCTGACCAACACGGTCGTGCAGACCTTCACGGCGAACGCCCTCCTGGCCGTGGGCGCGGCTCCGGCCATGGTGGACGCACCCCAGGAGGCGGGCGACTTCGCCGCCGTCGCCTCCGCCCTGCTGATCAACGTCGGCACGGTGCACGAGCGCACCGCCGAGGCGATGCGGCTGGCCGCCCGCTCGGCCGGTGCGGCGGGCACGCCCTGGGTGCTCGACCCCGTGGCCGTCGGTGGGCTGGCCTACCGGACGGCGCTGGCCGGCGAGCTGCTGGAGCTGTCCCCGGCCGTCGTGCGGGGCAACGCCTCGGAGGTCATGGCGCTGGCGGGGGCCGGCGCCGGTGGCCGGGGGGTCGACAGCACCGCGGGCGCCGACGACGCCGTGACGGCGGCCCGGGAACTCGCGGCGCGCACGGGTGGGGTGATCGCGGTGAGCGGCGAGGTGGACCTGCTCACCGACGGCGCCCGCACCGTCCGAGTCGGCGGCGGTTCCCCGTTGCTGACCCGCACCACCGGCGCCGGTTGCGCCCTCGGCGCGCTGGTGGCCGCCTACGTCGCAGCGGTCGGCGACCCGCTGACCGGTGCGGTGGCCGCCCACGCGCACGTCGCCGTCGCCGCGGAGCGCGCGGCCCGGACGGCCGCCGGTCCCGGCACCTTCGCCCCCGCCTGGCTCGACGCCCTGGACGCGGTCGGTCCCGACGACCTCGCCACCGCGGACGTCCGGGCCGGCTGATGCGGCCGCCGTTCGACCCGACGCTGTACCTGGTCACCGATACGGAGCTGTGCCGCCCGCGCCCGGTGGCCGACGTGGTGCGCGCGGCGGTGGCCGGTGGGGTCACCGCCGTCCAGGTGCGGGACAAGCATGCTTCCCGCCGCGAGCTGCTGGCCCTGACCCGCGCGGTGCAGGCGGCCGTCGCCGACCGGCCGGACGTGCCGGTCGTGGTCAACGACGCCGTGGACGTCGCCCTGCTGGCCGGCGCCGACGGCGTGCACGTGGGCCAGGAGGACCTGCCTGCTGAGGAGGTGCGGCGACTGCTGGGGCCCCACCGGCTGATCGGCCTCTCCGTGGAGAGCGCCGACGACCTGGCCGAGGCCCTCCGGCTACCGCCCGGCACTCTCGACGTCGTCGGGTTGAGCCCGGTCTGGGCGACGCCCACCAAGCCCGAAGCCGGGCCGGGACTCGGCCTGGCTGCGGTCCAGGAGCTGGCCGCCGCCGCCCGCACGGGCGGGCTGCTCGCCGTGGCGATCGGGGGCATCGACGCCACCCGCGCGGCCGCCGTGGCCGCCACCGGGGTGGACGGGATCTGCGTGGTCTCCGACATCTGCGCCGCGGCCGACCCCCGCGCCGCCGCAGCCCGGCTCCGGGCGGCGCTCGCCCCGGTGGGTGCACGGTGACTCCCACCGCCCTCACCGTGGCCGGCAGCGATCCGAGTGGCGGCGCCGGGATCCAGGCCGACCTCAAGACCTTCAGCGCGCTGGGCGCCTACGGCACTGCCGTGCTCACCGCGCTCACAGCTCAGAACACCCGCGGCGTCACCGGGGTCCATGCCGTGCCGGCCGCATTCGTGGGCCAGCAGCTGCACACCCTCCTGGACGACGTCGAGGTGCACGCCACCAAGCTCGGCATGCTGGGCAGCGCGGAGGTGGTGCGCGAGGTGGCAGCCGTGCTCGCCGCACGGCGCCCCGGACCGGTGGTGTGCGACCCCGTGATGGTCGCGACCAGCGGTGACCGGCTGATCGACGACGAGGCGGTGGCCGCCGTCCGGGACGACCTGCTGCCGGTGGCCGACCTGATCACGCCGAACGTCCCCGAGGCAGCGGCGCTGCTGGACGTCGTCCCCGCCACGGACGTCGACGGCCTGCTCGAGCAGGCCCGGGCCCTGCTGGGCCTCGGCCCCGGCGCGGTGCTGCTGAAGGGCGGGCACCTCGGTGGTACGGACAGCGTCGACGTCCTCGCCACGGCCACCGGGACGACGGTGACCCGGCGCCCCCGGCTGTCGACGACGGCCACGCACGGCACCGGCTGCACGCTGTCATCGGCGGTCACCGCCCTGGCGGCGCGCGCGGGCGGGCGGCCCGACTGGCCTGCCCTGGTGGAGGAGGCACGGGACTACCTCCAGCGGTCGCTCGCCGCGGGCGCGTCCCTGGGCATCGGCTCCGGGCACGGACCGGTGCACCACTTCGCCGGGATCTGGCCGGCATGAGTCAGGCCTGAGGCCACTCAGGGATCATCGGAGGCATGCGGCGGGAGGCGAGCATCCTGCACCTCGACCTCGACGCCTTCTTCGCTGCGGTCGAGCAGCGCGACAAGCCGTCGCTGCGCGGCCGGCCGGTCGTCGTCGGCGGCGTAGGTGGGCGGGGCGTCGTCGCCACCGCTTCCTACGAGGCGCGGGCGTACGGGGCGCGCTCGGCGATGTCGACGGCGGAGGCCCGGCGCCGCTGCCCGTCCGGGACGGCGTTCCTCGGCGGGCGGTTCGCCGCCTACCGGCGCACCTCCGACGTCGTCATGGACCTGCTGCGCGAGCTCTCCCCCCTCGTGGAGCCCGTCTCCATCGACGAGGCCTACGTCGACCTCACCGCCGGACCCGGCAACGACCTGTCGGTTTCGGACGTGACGGAACTGGCCCGGGGGCTCAAGGAGTGCATCGCGGCGGCCACCGGTGGGGTCACCGGGTCCGTGGGCATCGGCAGCTCGAAGCTCATGGCCAAGATCGCCTCCGACCTGCAGAAGCCCGACGGGCTGGTCGTCGTCCCGCCAGGCCAGGAGCTGACCGTGCTGCACCCGCTCCCGGTCACCCGGCTCGGCGGCGTCGGACCGGCGACGGCGGAGCGGCTGCACCAGGTCGGGGTGAAGACGGTCGCCGACCTGGCGGCCAAGTCGCTGCCCGACCTGGTGGCGCTGGCCGGCCGGGCCCACGGCGCCGGGCTGCACGCGCTGGCCCGGGCCGAGGACGACCGCGCCGTCGTCCCCGACCGGGAGGTCAAGTCGGTCTCGCACGAGGAGACGTTCGAGCGCGACCTCACCGACCTCGACGTCCTGGGCCGGGAGATCGACTCGATGGCCGCGCGGGTGGGGGCCCGGCTGCGGAAGTCCGCGTACTCCGGGCGGACCGTCACCGTCAAGCTGCGCCGCTACGACTTCACGACGCTCACCCGCTCGCAGACGCTGCCCCAGCCCACCGACGACGCCCGGCTCATCGCCGCCACGGCCCGCCGGCTGCTCGCCGAGGCCGGCGCCGCGGGCGGGCTGCGCCTGCTCGGCGTCGGCGTCTCGGGGCTGTCGCTCTACGCGCAGGGTGACCTGTTCGCGACCGACGACGGGCCGGAGCCGGAGCTCACTGCCGCGCCCGAGGCCGAGCCGGAGCCCGAACCGGCCGAGCTGCCCATCGAGAAGCGCTGGTGGCCGGGGCAGGACGTGCGCCACGACGAGCTCGGTGCCGGCTGGGTGTGGGGCCGCGGGCTCGGGCGGGTCACGGTCCGCTTCGAGGGGCCGTTGACGCCGCCCGGACCGGTGCGCACGCTGGCCGCCGACGACCCGCTGCTGCACCCCGCCGAGCCGCCCGACTGGAGGACGACCGAGTGACCGGAACCGCGGAACGCTCCTGGTGGGGCTGGGGCACCACCGACCGGGCGCTGAGCGACGACGAGTGCGCCGCGGCCGGCGCGCTCCTGCCAGGGCTCCCCGACCGGCCTCGACCGGTGCCGGCCCTGGCCGAGCTCGCCCTGCCGGAGTCGCGGGTGTCCCCGCCGTCCTCCCTGCCACTGTCCCGCTCCGTGCCGGACCGCGCCCGGCACACCTACGGCAAGGCCTGCCGCGACGTCGTCCGTGCGCTTTCGGGCAATCTGGTGGGCGCGCCGGACGCCGTCGGCTTCCCGCGCGACGAGCGCGACGTCGTCGACGTGCTCGACTGGGCCGGGTCGGCCGGGATCGCGGTGGTGCCCTTCGGCGGTGGCAGCTCGGTGGTCGGAGGCGTGGAGTACCGCGGGGAGCGGCCGTGGGTCTCGCTGGACCTCACCGGCCTGGACCGGGTGCTCGAGGTGGACCCGGTCAGCCGGGCGGCCCGCATCCAGGCCGGCGCGCTCGGTCCGGTGCTGGAGGACCAGTTGCGGCCCCACGACCTCACGCTGCGGCACTTTCCGCAGAGCTTCGAGTTCTCCACGCTCGGCGGCTGGCTGGCCACGCGGGCGGGTGGGCACTACGCCACGCTGCACACGCACATCGACGACCTGGTCGAGTCGCTCCGCGTCGTGACCCCGACCGGGGTCAGCCAGTCGTGGCGGCTGCCCGGCTCGGGAGCCGGGCCGTCCCCGGACCGGCTGTTCCTGGGCTCGGAGGGGACGCTGGGCGTCATCACCGAGGCGTGGATGCGGCTGCAGGACCGGCCCCGGTCCAAGGCGTCGGCGTCCGTGACGTTCCGCGAGGCCGGCGCCGCGGTGGACGCCGTCCGGGCCATCGCGCAGTCCGGGCTGCACCCGGCGAACTGCCGGCTGCTCGACCCGGGCGAGGCGGAGCTGGCGGGGACGTCGACCGGGGAGTGGGTGCTGGTCCTGGGCGTGGAGTCGGCGGCGCACCCGGTGGCGCACCGGCTCGACGAGCTGACGGACCTGGCCCGGAGCTGCGGGGGAGCGGTCGCTCCGCGCGACGGCGGCCGCGATGCCGCCGCCGACACCTGGCGGACGGCGTTCCTGCGGATGCCCTACGTGCGCGACGGTCTGGCCCGGATGAGCGCGATCGTGGAGACGTTCGAGACGGCGTGCACCTGGGACCGGGTGGCCGAGCTCTACGCGACGGTCGGCGCCGAGGTCGGGGCCGCGGTGCGCGAGGTGACCGGCGGCCCGGGGCGGATCACCTGCCGGTTCACCCACGTCTACCCCGACGGGGCGGCGCCGTACTTCACCGTCGTCGCCGCCGGCCGGCCCGGATCGGAGGTGGCGATGTGGGACGAGGTGAAGACCGCGGCGTCGGAGGTGCTGGGCCGACTCGGCGCGACGATCACCCACCACCACGCCGTCGGCCGCGACCACCGGCCCGGCTACGACCGGCAGCGACCGGAGCCGTTCGCCGTCGCCCTCCGGGCCGCCAAGGCCGTCCTCGACCCCGCCGGGGTGCTCAATCCCGGCGTGCTGATCGACCCCGTGTAGAACGGCGTCATGACCGAACCGAGCATGTGGACGCGGCTGACCGAGGAGAACCCCGAGCACTCGGCCGCCTACATCCAGCGCTTCCGGGACCTGGCGCAGGCCGGGCACGACCTCGTGGGCGAGGCGCGGCTGGTCGACGCGATGCTCCCGCGGGGGGCGCGGGTGCTCGACGCCGGATCGGGCACCGGGCGCATCGGCGGCTTCCTCGCCGCCGCCGGCCACCGCGTGGTCGGCGTGGACGGCGACCCCGTGCTGGTGGCGGAGGCGCGGGGGCAGCACCCGGCGGCCCGGTGGCTGGTCGGCGACCTCGCCGAACTGGAGCTTCCGGCGGCGGGGGAGGCCGACCCGTTCGACGTGATCGTGTGCGCCGGCAACGTGGTCACCTTCCTGGCGCCGTCGACACGGGGCGCGGTCCTCCGCCGGCTTCGGGCGCACGTGGCCCCCGACGGCCGGGCCGCGATCGGGTTCGGCGCGGGGCGCGGATACGAGTTCGACGAGTTCCTCGACGACGCCCGCGCCGCCGGCTGGACGCCGGACCTGCTGCTGGCCACCTGGGACCTGCGGCCGTTCACCGGTACCTCCGACTTCCTGGTCGCCCTCCTCCGGCCGGCGTGAGCAGGAGAGATCGCCGCCTGTCTCGGCCTGGCTGCTCACCGCTGGCGTTTAGTCTCAGTTCACGACCAGCCGCTTCACCCCACAGGCCACCGAGTACGCGGCGACGATCAACGCCCGCGTCATCCTGATCGACGGCGACAAGCTCGCCCGGCTGATGATCCAGTACGGCGTCGGCGTCCAGACCAAGCACATGTACCGCCTGGTCGAGGTCGACGAGGACTTCTTCGAGTAACCGCTAACCTCGGATCATGAGCACCGCAGATGGCTGGGAGCTCACCGTTCCCGAGGACGCCGCTGAGCTGCTGGCTGAGCTGCTTCGCCATGGCGTGCGACCCGGCCAGCGCCTGCACGTGGTGAAAGCCACCGGGTCCGGCGAGGAGGCAGCGACGCAGCCCGGGCCGGCCGGGACGTCGCCTCGGAGCTTCGACTTCGCTGCGTCCTTCTCTGCGGAGCCGGATCTCTCGGAGCGCACCGATGAGTACCTGCGGCGGGATTTCGGTCGCGAGTGATCCTGGTCGATACCAACGTCCTCGTCGCAGTGGCCAACGCCGCCGACTCTCACCATCGCGCGGCTCGCGAGCTGCTGGAGGCCGAAGCCGACCGACTGCTGGTGCCGGCCACAGTGATCGCCGAGGTCTGTCACCTCATTGGCAGCCGGGACCGCGGTGGCGCGGCCGCCGAGGCCCGGTTCCTGCGGTCGTTCTCCGCCGGCGTGCTCGAGCTTGCCGAGCTGACCCCGACTGATCTGGCACGATGGCCGAGCTGGTCGATCGGTACTCGGATCTCGGCCTCGGCGGCACCGACGCGTCGGTGATCGCGTTGGCCGAGCGGTTGGGAGTCGAGCGCATCGCCACATTCGACCGCCGACACTTCAGCGTCGTGCGGCCCGCCCACATCGAGGCGTTCACGCTCCTGCCTGCGTGAGCACCGACTCGGCTTCTACGGCCCGCCATTGTCCATCGGTCCAGACGTCACGTGAAGGCGTCACTGGGGCAGGCCACTGCCGCCAAGCGATCTTCCGTGGGCCGACCTCGGCGACACGCCGACCGACCTCATGGAACCAATCGGCCAGCTCGTCGGTCTCCTTCTCGGAGCACACCGTCACAAGACGCCGTTGGCCCGCAGGAGCACCAGGGCCTGCACGGTGGAGTGCCCGCGCCACTCCAGCGTCGCCGCCGGCGAGTAGCTGTCGAAGTCGACGGACCACCCGCCGTCCGGCTGCTGCGCGGCCGCCAGCCGGTCGAGCTCGGCCTCCACCACGTCGGGAGCGAACAGACCGCGGGCCGGGCCGCCCGGGAGAGGCGCGAAGTCCAGCGGTCGCATGAACTCCCCCTCCGCACCGCCCGCCACGTGCACCAGCCCGTCGGCGGGGACGTGGCTCCGCAGCTGCTCGACGAGCTCGGTCGCACGGGGCTCGGCCGGCACCGCGGCGTCCAGGAACTGGGCGCTGAAGGCGAGCACCATCGCGTGCGGATCGTCCCCGAGCCCGCCGATGGCGGCCAGGCAGTACTCCGTCGCCCGGGCCAGCCACGGGTGTCCGGCCACCGCGTGGTCGACCGCGGCGACCCGGTGGGCGGCCGCGGCCACCCCGGCGGTGATCTGCAAGGAGGAGGCGCCGGCGTTCGCCCCGGCCCAGAACGGGGCGCACGCCACCGGGTCGGGGACCGGGAGCGCGAAGGGCAGCCCCCCGTCGGGCAGGCTCACCGCCGCCAGCCAGTCGCACAGCTCCACGGCTCGTGGGGTGGTGGCCGGAACCACGTCGGCGAACGCCTCGAGCGCGTGCAGTGCGCCGCCCGGCTGACTGGTGGCCGAGCGCAGGTCCGGCTCCAGGCCCCAGCCGTACCCGCCGTCCGGGTTCCGGTAGCCGTCGACGGCGGCCAGGACGGGCTCGGGCCCGCCCGCACCGGTCAGCAGGTCGAACCGGCGACGGTCCAGCACGCGGGCGGAGGTGGCGAGGAACCCTGCGGCAGCGGCCAGGTCGACGGTCATCCCGTCACCCTGCCGTCCGGTGCCCGCTCGACACCAGACCGGGCGGACGGCGGTAGTAGCTGCACCGCTCCGGCCGAGTGCGACGAACTCGTGGCCATCACGGCCCGATCGCCACGACGTCGTCGCATTCGTGGCGGGGCCGACGTCGACGAGCTGCCGGCGGTGGTGCGGCTGACCCGCGCCGAGCTCGAGCACGTCGTCGCCACCAACGACCAGCGCCGGTTCCGACGGGACAGCGAGACGGTCACCAGGCGTTCCCCGGCACCTCGCCGGTGGGAGTCACCGCCCCCAGCGCGACGGTGAGATCCAGGACCGTGCGCGGGTCCTCCAGCTTGGGTCCGTAGAGCTCGCGCAGTTGCGTCATCCGGTAGCGCACCGTCTGCGGGTGGACGAACAGCGCCGCGGCCACCTGGTCACGCCGGCCCTGGTGCATCAGCCAGCTGCGCAACGTCTCGGTGAGCTTCTCCCGCGCGGTGTCCCCGACCGACTCCAGGGGCGCCAGCACCCGGGCCCGCAGGTCGGCCAGCGCCTCCTCGTCGGCGCGCAGGACCAGCTCGGCGAGGTGGGCGTCGGTGTCCACCGGCCCGCCGTCGACGGAGGTCATCCCGAGGCGCAGCGCGCGGAGCGCCCGGCCGTAGGAGGCATGCGCGTGCCACCAGGTCCGTGCCGGCCCCACCACCGCCTCGCGGCCGCCCAGACCGCGCAGCAGGGCGCCCCTCGCGGCGCCTTCCGCGTCGGGCACCAGCAGCACCGCGAGATCACCGGTCCGGTCCAGGTCCGGGACGTCCTCGGCGGCGACCAGGGTGCGCGGGTCGAGGGACGCCAGTGCGCCGCGCGCCCTGCCCTCCGGGAGCAGCACGACGGTCAGGGTGCGCGGCGACGCCCACTCGGCGCGCTGGGCCATGGCGGCCAGCTCGGTGCGCGGGCTGCCGGTGAGCAGGCCGTGCGCGAGGCGCTCCAGCAGCCGCTGGCGGGCCCGGCCGCTGGAGGCGAGCTCGTCGGCGTGCCCGGCGACGCTCGCCGCCGACAGCCGGTCGATGTAGGCGAAGACCAGCTCGGCGAACCGGGCCACCGGCTCCGGGCCCAGGCCGGCGGCGACCGCGGCGGCGCTCATGTCGCGCCAGGAGACCCGCGCCCCGACGCGGTAGGCGGCCAGCAGCGCGTCCATCGAGCGGCCGCCGCGCGCCTCACCCCGGCCCAGGGCGTACGCGGCCTCGACGACGGACCCGCCCGGGGTGGCGGCGTCGGCGTTGCCTCCGGCGGAAGCCAGCTGGAGGAACCCGCGCAGGGTCAGCTCGACGGCGGTGGATATCTTGCGGCCCATCGGGCCGAGAAAGGCGTCGGCGTAGCTCGGCACCGCGACGATGATCTCTTCGACCGCCCGCTCGGCCACCTTCGGCAACTCGGCGCGCATCGCCTCCGCGACCGCTTCGGGGAACGGAGGGAGGTCCGGCGTCATCTGGGCTCCTTTGTCCTCGGCGAACAGAACCTACCCGTCGATTCACGTCCCGGGCACAGGTATTTGGTCGCCGCACCGGGAAAACTGAGTACATGACAGCCACCGCCCCGCGTTCCGCCGTGACCCGCACGCCGGCGCGGACCGCGCTGCGCGATCGGGTGCTCAAGTTCGCCGAGCTGGTGACCACCCCGCTGCTGCCCGTCGACTACCTCGACCTGTTCGACCCGCTCCGTTCCGGGGCCGCCCTGCGCGGGCGGATCGAGGCCGTCCAGCCGGAGACCCGGGACGCGGCGACGATCGTCATCCGCCCCGGCCGCGACTGGCTCCCCCACGTGCCGGGCCAGTACGTCCGCATCGGCATCGACGTGGACGGTGTGCGCCAGTGGCGCGCCTACTCGATCACCTCGATCCTCGATCGCGCCGACGGCTGCTTCACGATCACCGTGAAGGCCATTCCCGACGGCAAGGTGAGCAACTACCTGGTGCGCCGGGCGCGCCCGGGCACGATCATCCAGCTCGACCAGGCCACGGGGGAGTTCTGCCTCCCGGAGCAGGCGCCGGCCAAGGCGCTGTTCGTCACCGCCGGCTCCGGCATCACCCCGGTCATGGGCATCCTGCGCAACTCCGCCGAGCAGCTGACCGACACGGTCCTCGTCCACTCGTCCCCCACCGCCGACGACGTCGTCTTCGGCGATGAGCTGCGCCGCCTGGCCGCCGAGGGCCGGATCCGGCTCATCGAGCAGCACACCGACACCGCCGGGATGCTCGACGCCCGGTCCATCGCCGAACTGGTGCCCGACCTGCACGAGCGCGCCACCTGGGCCTGCGGCCCGGTCGGGATGCTCGAGGCGCTGGAGGAGCACTGGGCGGAGGCGGGGCTGGCCGACCGGCTCTACACCGAGCGGTTCCGCCCGCGGATCCTGGTCACCGGCGAGGGCGGCACCGTCACGTTCACGAAGAACGGCACGACGATCGAGGCCGACGGCGCGACGCCGATCCTCGACGCCGCCGAGGACGCCGGTGTGCTCATGCCGAGCGGCTGCCGGATGGGGATCTGCTTCGGCTGCGTCCTCCCCATGCGCGAGGGCGCCGTCCGGGACCTGCGCAACGGCGAGATCACCACCGCCGCCCCCGGGGACGGCGTCCTCATCCAGACCTGCATCAGCGCCGCCGCCGGCGCCTGCGACATCGACCACTGATCCAGCCCGACCAGAGGAGCGCCGGACCATGACCGTCATCCAGAAGAAGCCCGAGAACCCGATCGAGCACCTCACCCGTGAGGACATCGAGCTCATCGGCAAGGAGCTCGACACCATCCGCCAGGAGGTGCGCGACAGCCTCGGCGCGGACGACGCGAAGTACATCCGGACGGTCATCGACGTGCAGCGCAAGCTCGAGCTGGGCAGCCGCGCCGTGCTGCTGTTCTCGAAGTTCCCGCCGGCCTGGGTGCTCGGTACCGCCGGTCTCTCGGTGGCCAAGATCCTCGAGAACATGGAGATCGGGCACAACATCCTGCACGGTCAGTGGGATTGGATGCGCGACCCGAAGATCCACTCCACGACCTGGGAGTGGGACATGGCCAGCCCGGCCGAGCAGTGGAAGCACTCGCACAACGAGCTGCACCACACGTACACGAACGTGATCGGCAAGGACAACGACCTCGGCTACGGCATCATGCGCGTCGACGAGGACCAGAAGTGGCACCCGATGTACCTGGCGCAGCCGCTGTGGAACTTCATCAACGCCTGCTTCTTCGAGTACGGCATCGCCGCCTACGACCTCGAGCTGGGCAAGAACCTGGCCACCAAGAAGCGCCGCAACGACCCGAAGTTCAGGGCCGCCACCAAGCAGGTGCTGAAGAAGATCCGCAACCAGGCGGCCAAGGACTACGTCGTCCACCCGCTGCTGTCGGGCCCGTCGTTCCTGCCGACCCTGGCCGCGAACTTCACCGCCAACGTGGTGCGCAACCTCTGGTCGCACTCGGTGATCATGTGCGGACACTTCCCCGAGGGCGTCGAGACCTTCGAGAAGACCTCGATCGACGGCGAGACCCGCGGTGAGTGGTACGTCCGGCAGATGCTCGGCTCGGCCAACATCTCCGGCAGCAAGGCCATGCACATCATGACCGGGAACCTGTCGCACCAGGTGGAGCACCACCTGTTCCCCGACCTCCCCAGCAACCGGTACGCCGAGATCGCCCCACGGGTGAAGGAGATCTTCGACCGGTACGGCCTCACCTACCACTCCGCCCCGCTCTACAAGCAGGTCGCGAGCGCCTGGCACAAGGTCATCCGGCTGTCGCTCCCCAACGGCTGGCTGGCCGAGACCACGCCGAAGAACGCCCCGGCGCAGGTGGTGAAGCTGGTCCGCATGACGACCGGGGGCAAGAAGGTCCGCCGCCAGCTGATGCGCGCCGCCGCCTGAGGAAGGACCCCACCTCTCCGGGCGGGGCAGTGAACGGGAGAGGCCCAGAACCGAGACGGTTCTGGGCCTCTCCCGTTCAACCGCGATCGGTCAGGGGCGCGTTGCGGGGGAGGGGTAGTTCAGCGGCAGCAGCAGAGCCGGGTCGCTGATCGGCGCTTCCCACACCGGGCCGAGGCCGTCGGGATCGACCACCTGGTCGTTGCCGAGGAACTCGGCGACCTGCTCCTGCGCCTGCAGCGCCCCCGTCGGGAACTGCGGCACGTTGAGCAGGAAGCTGTGCGGGTTGAGCTCTCTCTGGGCCGTCAGGTCGTTGCGGTACAGGCTGGTCCGCGACCACAGGCCGCCGGCGTCGACGAGGGTGTAGGACGTGGGGTTGGGCACCGTCTCGTCGCCGAACGCCACCTGCACGAGCACCCGCTCCGGCTCGATGAGCGGCGCGAAGGTCTCCGGGCTGCCCGAGCGGGACAACCACGTCGCCCGCGCCAGGTACTCCTGGATCTCCACGGCACCGTCCACGGTCACCGTCACCGGGCCCTCACCACGCAGCGGCAGCTGCTCGTGGAAGAAGTTGCGGGTCGGGTCGTCGCTGTTGAGCAGCCCGGCGGCGCGCAGCGCCTTCGTGGTGAGCGGGCGGAAAGCCGGCGAGAGCCGGGCGATCTCGCTGATCGGGCCGCCGGGGACGTTGAGCACCGAGCGGGCGACCTGCCCGTCGACGCCGGTGAGCATGGTGCCGTAGATGCCGCCGAAGCTCTGCCCGAAGTAGGTCACCTCGTCGCCGGAGAGGTCCGGCGCTCCGTCGCCGTCGACGTCGGCGCCGCCCAGCGAGCGCACCAGCGTCATGACGTCCGCGGCGGTCTGCCGGAGCGCGTCGCGGGACGAGGCGGGCGCGGCGTCGCCGGTGGCCGATGACCCCTCGGTGCTGCCGATGACCCCATCACCGTTCTGGTCGACGCCCCGGCCGTAGGTGAGCAGTCTCGTCTGCTCGGTCCCGCTGCTGATCAGCCACGCGCTCTCCGGCCCGGTTCCGTGCCCGACCACGTTGGTCGCGATGGTGGCGATGCCGCTCTGCGCGTTGGTGATAGCCGCCAGGAGGACGTCGGCGGTCGACCGGGTGAAGCCGTGCCCGAACACCGCCGTCGGCCACCCACCGGCCGGCGGCGCGCCGGGCGGCAGGACGGCGAGGAACGGCAGCCGCTCCGCCTCGACGGGCTCGGGCCCGGCGTCCCGCGTAGGCGTCTGCGGGAGGGTGACGTCCGGGCCCAGCCAGGAGGGCGCGAGGAACGAGCCGAAGGCCAGCGTGCTGGTGGGCGGCAGCTGGGCGAGCGGCTGCGGCGCCGGATCCGGATCCGTGGTGCCACCGTCCTTGGCCCAGGTGAGCGTCGTGCCGCCCACGGGGAAGACGCCGTCCACCTGCAGGCCGGGCTGCTCGATGCCGACGGCGGCGAAGGCCGCGCCGCTGTCGATCTGGCGACGCAGGTCGAGCAGCCCGTCGGTGGCGCTCATCGTCGTGAACGTCTCGTCCGTGGCCTCGTGGCCTGGAGCGTCGTGCACGCGGAGCCGGTAGGTGGTGCCGGGAGCCAGCTGCTCGGCCGGGTGTGCGTAGAGGGTGTTCGCCGCCGGGTCCCAGACGACCCGGTCGACACCGGTCCGCCCACCGTCGGGGGCCTCGAGGGTGATCCGCTGGGCGGCCCCCTCCGGGTCGACCGGCTGGGTGAACCGGACGGCGATCCGCGGGTCGAGGTCGAAGCCGTCGAGCTCGTTGAGCTCGCGGACCAGCCCGCAGAGGACCGGCTGCGCGCAGTTCCCGGCGGGCAGGGCGATCCGGCGTCCGGTCAGCTGATTCGGGTCGCGGACCGTGAGGTCGTCGGACGGGAAGACCGAGACCACCATGGGCTTGAGGGGGTCGGCCGCCGCGGGAGTGGCGGTGACCGAGACGGTGGCCGTCAGGGCCAGGACGCCGAGGACCGAGCCTGCGACGTGACGCCGTGAGGGATAGGGCACTGGGTCTCCAATGTTTCAGGGGACCTCTTCCTAACCGGCCGTGATGTGAGCCACAACTCGCCGTAGGGCCGTCGCGACAACTCGTAGCGCAGCGCTGAACGGAACGGTCCTCCCAGAGTGCTCCCAGCCCAATGACGCGCCATGGCGCGATCCCTGCGGCCTTCCGGCACCCATCGTGGCCGTACGGCGCGGGGTCCGGGACCGACTCGTCCCGGGCCCCGCAGCGCTGCGTGCCGGTCAGTTCGCCATGTCGACGAAGCGGCTGTAGTGACCCTGGAAGGCGACCGTGACGTTCGCGGTCGGGCCGTTGCGGTGCTTCACCAGCATGATGTCGGCCTCGCCGGCCCGCGGAGACTCCTTCTCGTACATGTCCTCGCGGTGGATCATCATCACCATGTCGGCGTCCTGCTCGATGCTGTTGTGGACGGCGATTCCCTCCGCCACGAAGTTGTGGCCACCGAGCACAGTGGCGTCGTAGACCTCCTCCACGGCACCCGCCTCGATGGAGACTATTTCGTCCCAGAGCAGGTCGTTGACCGCCTGCATCTCCAGGTCAGCGGCGCCGAGGATCTCGGCGACCCGCCCCAGACGCTCCCGACTGGGGGCGTGCTTCCACATCGTGCTTCCGCAGAACGCGGACCCCATGGCGGCGGCGAACGCGCGGTGGCTCATGCCCCGCTCCGCCAGGACGTCACGAACGCGCTCCCAGACCTGCGTGGGGATGGTGTCCACGTTCGTGTTCCCGGAGAGCCCCCGCACGATCTCCAGAAGGCGCTCAGCGGCTTCACCGCGTGCCCCGTGGACGCCGACCTCCCCGAGGAACCGCCGCTGGTCGTCGCAGCCGCTGATGTCGAGCGTCCAACCGTCGCGGTAGCCGCTCTTGCTGACCCGGCGGACTCGGCAGGAGATGCCAAATCGGAGCAGCAGGCGGGAGACGTCGTCGACGAGCTGCCGGCTGGTCGACGCGTAGTAGACACGGCCGCCACGGCCGTTCTTGTTCACCGTCACCGATCCGTCGGTGGCCCAGAGGTGGCGCAGGAACATGGCGATCTGCTTCTTGGGAAGGCAGAACACGGGCTCCGGCACGAACTTCTCGTGGCTCCGCAGCCCGATCAGCCCCAGCTCATCGAGCCAGGCGGCGATCGGATTGCGGTTTCCGTGGGTGAGGGGGAACGGTGCCCGCAGCCGCAAGGTCGTGCACCGAGCCGCGGGGTACTCGTCGCGAACCGCGACCACGCCGAAGTGGAGCGCCGCCGTCGTGACCGCTCGGAGGTTGGCCTCGTCGATCGACGCATAGCGCAGCGGCTGTCGCTTGACGAAGCTGCCATCACCAATCAAGTGCGCCAGGAGGGTGACCTTCTCGTCCTCCCAGACCGTCATCCGATCGGGGGCCGGCACATGGCGGGGGACCGCGATGCGGTCACCCAGTGCCAACTCCCCCAGTGCCCGGAAACCGTCGAAGGTGAGGAAGGGGTGGTTGGCCGTAGCTCGCACCGTCTTGCCCGACGACGTCGTCAGCTGGAAGACCTGCTTTCGGCCGGTCGAGAAGACGTGCGTGAGGTGGCGCCGGACGTAGCGAAGGTTGTCGTCGAGCGACCACACCGGCACGTCGGTAGCCCCGGTCTCGAACAGCTGCCCCATCGTGGTCTCCGCGCCGGTGTCCGCGCGCAGGATCCGCGTGTCGGCCGTCAGGCAACCGGACTCGCGGAGGTCGGAGAGCATCGGCTTCTTGTCCTGACGCTGCTCCGAGCCACGGTTGAGCTGCGACATCGCGATGACCGGGACCTCGAGCTCCTTGGCCAGCAGCTTCAGCGCTCGGGAGAACTCCGAGACCTCCTGCTGCCGGCTCTCGACGCGCTTGCCCGAGGTCATCAGCTGGAGGTAGTCGATGACCACGAGCTTGAGGTCGTTGCGCTGCTTGAGCCGCCGCGCCTTGGCCCGGATCTCCATCATCGTCATGTTCGGCGAGTCGTCGATGTAGAGCGGGGCGTCGGCCACCTCGCCCATCCGGCGGGCCAGCTTCGCCCAGTCCTCGTCCGAGAGCGTGCCGGCGCGCATGTGGTGCAGCGGCACCTTCGCCTCGGCCGAAAGCAGACGCATCGTGATCTCGTGCTTGCTCATCTCGAGCGAGAAGATCACCGCGGGCATCTGGTGCTTTACCGTAGCTGACCGAGCGATGTCAAGCCCTAGCGTCGATTTGCCCACCCCAGGCCGGGCCGCGATGACGACCATCTGACCGGCCTGCAGACCGTTGGTCAGCTCGTCGAGGTCGCGGATGCCGGTCGGCACGCCGCGGGCGGTGCCGCCGCGGGACGCGATGGCGTCCAGCTCGTCCATCGTGGGCTGGAGGACGTCCTCGAGGCGCGAGTAGTCCTCGCTCATCCGCTTCTCGGTGACGTCGTAGATCTCCTGCTGGGCGCGGTCGACGATGTCGTCGACGTCGCCCTTGCCCCCGGCCGCGCCGTACCCGAGCTGGACCACGCGGGTACCCGCCTCGACCAGGCGGCGGAGCACGGCCTGCTCGGCGACGATCGCCGCGTAGTAGCCGGCGTTGGCCGCCGTCGGCGTCGAAGCGATCAGCGTGTGCAGGTAGACCGCGCCGCCCATCTTCGACAACTGGTCGGTGCGGTTGAGCTCCGCGGCCACGGTGATCGCGTCGGCCGGCTCGCCCCGCCCGTAGAGGTCGAGGACGCAGTCGAAGACCACCTGGTGCGCCGGCCGGTAGAAGTCGTTGCCGTGCAAGACCTCCACGACGTCGGCGATCGCGTCCTTGCTCAGCAGCATGCCGCCGAGCACCGACTGCTCTGCCGCGACGTCCTGCGGCGGCTGCCGGTCGTACTCGGGCGCCGTCGGGGACGGTCGGCTGAACTCGTCGGCCACCGCCACGGGGGTACCTCCTTCTCCTTGCGGGCGCGCTCGCATCACCACTGCGCGCAGGGGAAGTACGCGAGCTCGGCGGGCGGCGCCGGACCGAACGTCCGTTCGGTCATTGCCTACCGGAGCGGACTGACAGTTCCGTCCCGCCGGCGGCCAGAGAGGACGTTAGGAAGCTGCGGCGGGAGAGTCCACCACCGCTGTGCACCCCGATCTGCACAACTTGTGGACAAGTCGGTGGACGGAGGCGTGTCGACATGTGGACGGATCGGGGGACGCAGCGGCCACCTGTGCACCAGCCACCGGGCTGACCTGCACGGACGCCGCACGCCGGATGTGGACCCAAGATTCCCCGGAAGAAATCTTCCCGCGTCGCACCACGAGTCACAGCGGTGCGCGGAAGCGACCGGCGCGGTCCGACCCGCTCTGGTGGCGCTGCTCCCGCAGTGGGCGTGCTGCAGGCCCACCAGGGGCAAGGAACCCACCCTGCGCCGCATCGGCGGTCCCCGCACGGCCCATACCGAGCTGTCCCCCGCAGGGACCCTGAGACGCCCCGAGGGGCGCCGGACCGCAGTCCGACGCCCCTCGGGGACGGTGCACGCCACATGGGCGCGTCAGGCCCTCCTGCAGGGTCCCGCCGCGAGCGTGCGAGCGGTGGGGGCAGGAGGGTCCTTGAATCAGCCGGCGACGACGTCGATCGTCAGCTGGGAGGTGACCTCTGGGTGCACCCGCACGGTGACGGTGTGCTGGCCGGTGGTCTTGATGCTGCTGGGCAGCTCGATCCGGCGACGGTCGAGCTCCGGGCCACCGGCCGCGGTGACCGCGGCGGCGACGTCGGCGGTGGTGACCCGGCCGAACAGGCGGCCGCCGTCACCGGCGCGAGCCGGCACGCGGACGGTGAGCCCGCCCAGGCGACCGGCCACGGCCTGCGCCTCCTCGAGGGACCGCACGTCGCGGGCGGCCCGCGCCCGGCGCAAGGACTCGACCTGCTTCTCGGCACCCCGGGTGGCCTGGATGGCCAGCCCGCGGGGCAGGAGGTAGTTGCGGCCGTAGCCGCCCTTGACCTCGACGGTGTCGCCGGAGGAGCCGAGACCGGTGACCTCCTGCGTGAGGATCAGCTTCATCGTGCTCATGATCAGCGCGCCGTCGAGGTGTAGGGCAGCAGCGCCATCTCACGGCTGTTCTTCACGGCCGTTGCGACGTCGCGCTGGTGCTGGCTGCAGTTGCCGCTGACGCGGCGGGCACGGATCTTGCCGCGGTCGGAGATGAACTTCCGCAGCAGGGTCGTGTCCTTGTAGTCGATGTAGGTCGCCTTGTCCTTGCAGAACTGGCAGACCTTCTTCTTGGGCTTGCGAACAGGGGGCTTGGGCACCTGGTTCTCCAGAGAGATTCAGTGAAAGAGGAAGTGGGGGATCAGAACGGCGGTTCGTCGGACGGCCCGGCGGGCGTGGACCACGGGTCGCTCGCCCCGCCGCCGCCACCACCGAAGCCGCCACCGCCGCCACCGCCGCCGCCGCCGAAGCTGCCACCGCCCTCACCGCGCGAGGCGCGGGTGACCTTGGCGGTCGCGTAGCGGAGCGACGGGCCGATCTCGTCGACCTCCAGCTCGATGACGGTGCGCTTCTCGCCTTCCTTCGTGTCGAAGGAGCGCTGCTTCAGCCGGCCGCTGACGATGACCCGCGATCCGCGGGTCAGCGACTCGGCGACGTTCTCGGCCGCCTGGCGCCACACGTTGCAGCGGAGGAACAGCGCCTCGCCGTCCTTCCACTCCTGCGACTGACGGTCGAAGGTCCGCGGCGTGGAGGCCACGGTGAAGTTGGCGACGGCGGCGCCCGACGGCGTGAAGCGCAGCTCCGGATCGGCGGTCAGGTTGCCGATGACGGTGATGACGGTTTCGCCGGCCATGGTCAGTGGACCTCGGGCCGCATCAGCTTCGTGCGCAGGACCGACTCGTTCAGGTTGAGCTGCCGGTCGAGCTCGGAGACGGCGGCGGGCTCGGCATCGATGTCGATGACCGCGTAGATGCCCTCGGCCTGCTTGTCGATCTCGTAGGCCATGCGGCGACGGCCCCAGATGTCGACCTTGCCGACCGTCCCACCGGACTTGGTGATGACGGTCAGGAACCGGTCGAGCGAGGGCGCGATCGTGCGCTCCTCGAGATCGGGGTCGAGGATGACCATCAGTTCGTAGTGACGCACGGAGAACCCCACCTCCTCTGGTCTCAGCGGCTGCAGGACATCTGCAGCAGGAGGGTCGTACACGCGTCGCGCGCCCCGGCATGAGCCGGAACGCGCGCTCACCACCCTACCAGCGCCGCGGAGCGCCCCGGCCGGCGGACGAGCGCGGCCGCCGTCCCCTGGGGGGACGACGGCCGCGTACCGGCGCATGTCCGGGTCCGGGCGACTGCCCGGCGGCCGGGACGGATGTGCTCAGGCTCAGCGCGATTCGCGGGCCGCCTGCGAGGTGCGGACGAGGGCGGTGGTGACCGCGGCCAGTGCGACGACCGCGGCGAGCGCGGCGGCCGGCAGCGTCAGCGGTCGGGCCTCCGACGCCGTGACGACCTCGCTCGTGGCGCCCTCGTCCGGGGCGGGGGGGTCCAGGCCGGCCAGCTGGCCGAAGACCGGGACCGAGGCCCCGTCGTAGGAGCCGGCGACCCCACCGGCACCGGCCGAGCCGGCCCGGTCGGCACCGCCGAGCCTCTGCCCTGGCACGACGAGACGCGAGGGGTCGAAGGCTGCGGCCGCAGTGGTGTCCGAGGGGGACAGCCGGACCGCACCGGCGCCGACGTCGTACGTGTACTGGCTGCCCGGCGGGTCCTGCATCGCCGGAGGGGCGGCGGGCGGGGTCTGGACGACCGCCTCCTCGCGGTCATCGCCGGGCGCGGGCGGCGCGAGGGGCGCGGACGGCGCGGGCGGCGCGGGTGGCCTGGTCGGCAGCGGCGGCAGGCTGACCGCCGGCAGCGGGGGCAGGTTCGCTCCCTGCAGGTTCGGCACGGCCGGCAGGATCGTGTTGACGACGAAGGGCGTGGGCGCGGGCAGCGGCGGGAGGGCCTCGAGCGCGGCGTCGGTGAGGGGCGCGGTGAGCGAGCCGTTGCTCTGCAGCTCGTAGGCGTAGGTGATGGTGCAGGTGGCGCAGCTGCGGTCGAAGCGCTCGGTGACCGAGGCCCCGGGGGTGCCGGGTGCGGTGAGCAGCTTCTCGCCCGAGGGGAGACCGAGCGTGACCTCGGTGGACGCCGTGACGCTGACCAGCGTCGGCAGCAGGCCGCCGCCACCGACCTGGACCGTCTTGTCCTGGATCTCGTTGACGAACGTGACGGAGCCGCCGGCGTCCACGGAGACCACCGGTGCGGTCAGGTCCCGGATCGGGACGGTGACCGAGGGGGTGGCGAGGGCGAGTGGCGCCACGACGGAAGCCCCGGCCACGCCCAGCCAGGCGAGGACGGCCACGGCGATACCGCGACGGGCCGAGCGACGGATGCGACCCGTTGCCATGTTTGCCTACCTCCACCTGGACACCTCACCCTTACCGGTGAGTAACCCTCGTCACGTTGAGAACGATGATGTGGCCCGGGCGATACGGATGAACCTCGAGCTGATCCGGAATCGGGAGTCCGAGCATGGGTCTGCACCCGATCGGCGTACACGTGGGCGACGTGCTGGTCGTGGTCCACGCGCCCTACCTGCTCGACGTCGCGTCGACGAACAACCGCATCCGCCAGCCGCAAGCTGCTCGACCAGCATGCGCGGGCGGCCGCCGCCGTCGGCGCCCGCGGCCTGGTGGTGCACGGCGAACACGTGCTGGCGAAGGGCGACCCGGCCGTCGGCGTGGACAACTGGCACAAGACCTTCGCCCGCCAGGCCGACCAGGGTGGCTTCCCGGTGCCGGTGCTGATCGAGAACACCGCCGGCGGTGGCAACGCCATGACCCGAGACCTGGACGTGATCGGCCGGCTGTGGGAAGCGGTCGGCGAGTTCGGCACCGGTTTCGTGCTGGACACCTGTCACGCCTGGGCCGCTGGCTGGGACCTGGCCACCGTCGCCGAGGCGGTGCGCGCGGTCACCGGCCGCATCGACCTGGTGCACCTCGACAACAGCCGCGACCGCGCCGGCTCGGGGCGGGACCGGCACGCGCCCCTCGCCGGCGGTGAGATCCCGGCCGACCTGCTGCTCGAGGTGGCACGGCGCGCCGACTGCCCCGTCGTGCTGGAGACCCCCGGCGACGAGGCGAGCCACGCCGAAGCGATCGCCCTCCTGCGCGAAGCGCTGGCCTAGCGTCCGTCCTCCCGCACCTGGGGCAGCCCTCCCTCACTGCCCACGCTGAGGTATGACCATTGATGATCAGGTGAGCTGATCATGGCGCGCCGGCCGCGGGGGGACGCGGTCGGGGGCGTGGTCCAGCGGGCCCCCGCCCGGGTCGTCGACGCCGGGCCAGCTGGTCCGGACGACGTCCCGGTCGGGGTCGAGCACGTCCCGCACGACCAACGCCATCAGCACGACGACGGCGACGTCCCGCACGGTCACCGCGAGGAAGAACCACTCCACGTCGACGCCGTTGTTCTCCGGGGCGAGGTACCAGAGCATCCGGGGCACCCACAGCAGCGCCTCGGTGGCCTGCCAGGCGAGCAGCGACCGCCACCGCGGGCGGGCCAGCACCGCCAGGGGCAGCAGCCACAGCGAGTACTGCGGGCTCCAGACCTTGTTGGTCAGCAGGAACACCGCCACCAGCAGGAAGGCCACCTGGGCCACCCGTGGGCGGACCGGGGCGACGCGCGTCAGCCACGCCACCGCGGCCACGCCCGCCAGCAGGGTGACGGCGACGACGGAGTTCAGCACGGTCGGCGTCTCGCCCTCGGCCAGGGGCCCGTCGAACAGCCGGTTCCCGCTCAGGTGCAGGGCGATGTTCCAGAGGCTGTCCGGGTCGACCGGCCGGGTGCGGTTGAGGCTGAAGAAGCGGGACCAGGTCTCCGGTGCCAGCAGCGCGACGGGCACGTCGACCGCCAGCCAGGCCACCAGGGCCGCCGCGGCCGTCCGCACCCACGTGCGCAGCCGGCCCGCCCGCAGGCAGAGCAGGAACAGCGTCAGCAGCAGGAGCACCGGGTAGAGCTTGGCGGCCGCACCCAGGCCCAGGAGGGTGCCGGCCAGCACCGGTCGCGAGCGCGCCCAGGCCCACAGGCCCAGGCCGGCCAGAGCCACGGCGAACAGGTCCCAGTTGGTGAAGGCGTGCACGACCAGCAGCGGGGACAGCCCGATCATGGCGGCGTCCCAGGGCCGGCGACCGGCGAGCGCCAGCGTGCTCCGGACGACCAGGAAGGCGCACGCCGTCAGCAGCAGGCAGGTGACGGCGTAGTAGCTCTGCAC
This sequence comes from Blastococcus capsensis, assembly GCF_030165005.1. Lineage (GTDB taxonomy): Bacteria > Actinomycetota > Actinomycetes > Mycobacteriales > Geodermatophilaceae > Blastococcus > Blastococcus capsensis. Next base: position 321,411 of record NZ_JASNNW010000001.1, on the reverse strand, counting down.
CTCCGGCACGGCCGGCAGCAGATCCGAAGCGGTCGCCGCACGGTCGTACAGGGCGGAGAGCGCGGCCGCCACGGCCATGAAGCCGCCGGTGAGGACCGGGTACTCGACGGGGGAGTCCAGGTAGGGGAGCGCCCCCTCACCCAGCCCGTACAGGGCGAACAGCGGAACCCCGTCCGAGTAGCAGAGGTGGGTGTACTGCAGGAAGCCCACCCAGTTGCCGTCGGAGCACGGCGCCTGCTTCAGCCAGGCCACGGCCGCGGCGAGCGTGGTGAGGAGCAGGCACACCCGCAGCGGCGTCCAGAACAGCGCACGGCCGGTGTCGGCGAACCGGCCCCACGGTCCTCCGACGGCCTCGCTGGCCTGTCGGACGACCGGGTCGTCCCACGACGGGATCACCCGGTCCGGCCGCTCGGCCGCCCGCGTTCCACGTGGAACGACCACGGGCCCGTCCGCGGTGGCGGACGGGCCCGTGGTGGTGCTGCTCATGGGAGCAGTGTGCGGGATGGAGGATCAGCCCTGGCTGCCGTTCCCGCCACCGTTGCCGCCACCGTTGCCGTCACCGGGCGGCGCGGGCGCGCCCGGTAGCTGCTCAACCGGCTCCTCGACCACCGGCTCCGGCGCTGGCTCCGGCTCCGACTCTGGCTGCGGATTCGGGACGTTGGCGTCGTTGTCGTCGGGATCCTTGTCGGACAGGACCCCGTCCCCGTCGGCGTCCACCAGCTTCGGCTTCGGCTTCGTGGTCACCGAGGGATCCCGCGGCGAGTAGTCCTTGTCGTCCGGGACGCCGTCCCCGTCGGTGTCGACGACCACCGGCCGGGGCGCCGGCTCCGGCCGGGGCTCCGGCCGGGGCGCCGGCTCGGGCTCCGGGAGCTCCACGCCGTTGCCCGTGTCCCCCTTGATCAGGGCCTTGTCCGGCAGGTCCTCCTCCGGCGTCCCGGCGAGGACGGCGTTCATGTACTCCTGCCAGATGGCGCCGGGCAGGCCGGCGCCGTAGACGATCCGCTCCCGGGAGTCGATGATCGGGTCGCGGGGGGAGTCGTTGCCCATCCACACCGCGGTGGCGACCGACGGGGTGTAGCCGACCATCCAGGCGTCGGAGTTGTTGTCCCGGTCGAGCCCCTGGGTACCGGTCTTGGCGGCGACCTCCCGGTCACCGTCCAGGTCCCGGCGCGAGTAGGACGCGACGTCCTTCAGGGCCACGGTGACGTCGTTTACGACGTCGGCCGGCAGCACCTGCTCGCCCGCCTGGCCCGGCTGCTCGTGGAGCACCGCGCCGGCGCCGTCGGTCACCTTCGACACGAAGTACGCGTCCCGGAAGACGCCCCCGGCTGCCAGGGTGGCGAAGCCCTGCGCCTGGTCGAAGGGGCGGAGCTCGTACTCGCCGATGCCGATCGAGGACCCGGTGGAGCCTTCACCGCTCACCAGGACCTTCTTGTCCGCCAGGATCCCCGAGTCCCACACGTCCGGCAGACCGGTGGCCGCGCGGATGACCTCTCGCACCTTCTCCGGGCCCACCTCGTAGGCCAGCCCGTAGAAGGTCGTGTTGAGCGACTTGGTCATGGCCTCGGTCAGCGTGCAGGCCGCGCAGCTGGCGTTCCCGGAGTTGGTCACCGGCAGACCGGGCCGGTCGTCGAACTCCTGCGGCGAGCTGCCGTCGCGGCGCGCCTGGATGCCGATGCCCTGCTCCAGGGCCGCGGCCAGGACGTAGGGCTTGACCGAGGATCCGGGCTGCCGCTGCGCTGTCGCGTAGTCGATGACTCCCTGGCCGGCGCCCTGCGGACCGCCGTAGTAGGCGATGACCGCGCCGGTCTGCGGGTCCATGGAGACCAGCGCCTCCCGCAGGTTCTCGGGCTCACCCTCCATGACCTGCTGCACGGCGGCCACCGCGGCGTCCTGCGCCGGCTTGCTGATCGTCGTGGTGATCTGCATGCCGCCGGCGTTGAGCTGCTGCTCGTCGTAGCCCTTCCCCAGGAGCTCGTCGATCACCTGCTGCACGATCAGGCCCTCCGGGCCCTCGGGGATGCCCAGGGCGCTGCCGGTCCTGGGCAGCACGGTCGGGTACACCGAGGCCGCCCGCTCCTCGGCGGTCAGCCAGCCCTCCTCGACCATCGCGTCGAGCACCAGCCCCCAGCGGTCCTGCGCACCCTCGGGGTTGGTCTCCGGGTCGTAGCCCGACGGGCTGCGGACGAGTACGGCGAGCACGGCGCCCTGCTGCGGGGTCAGCTCGGCGGCGGGGACCCCGAAGTAGGTGTTCGCCGCGGCCTCGATGCCGTAGGCGCCACGGCCGTAGTAGATGGTGTTCAGGTAGTTCTCGAGGATCTGCTCCTTCGAGAAGTTGTTGTCCAGCTTGATGGCCAGGAACAGCTCCTGGAACTTGCGGCTGAACGTCTGCTCGTGGGTCAGGAAGGCGTTCTTGACGTACTGCTGGGTGATCGTCGAACCGCCCTGGGTCTCGCCACTGGTCAGGTTGTTCCAGGCCGCCCGGACGATGCCGGTGAACGAGATGCCGGGGTCGGTGTAGAAGCTGCGGTTCTCCGCCGCGAGCACCGCGCGCTGGGCCGCCTCGCTGACCTGGTCGAGCGGAACGTTCGTCCGGTTCTCGTCGCCGAGGCGGGCCATCTCGGTGACGCCGTCGGAGTAGTGGAGGACCGTCGTCTGCTTGGTGGAGACGGAGTCGGGGCTCGGCACCTCGGTGGTGGCGTAGACGACGCCGACGAAGACGCAGAGCAGCGCGAACAGGCCACCCATGACGCCGGCGGCCATCTTCAGCCGGCGGTTGCGGCGCTGCTTCGCGGTGCGGGCCGCCTTGCCCTTGCCCTTGCCCTTGCCCTTGCCGGCCGGACGGGCGGCGGCGCTGCCACCGCGGGACGCCGGCGGGCGGCGGGAGGCGGGAGTGCCGCCCCGGGATGCGGTGGTGCCACCGCGCGAGCCCGGGCGCCCCGGGACCGGCGGGCGACCCGACCCGCCGGCGGGGGGGCGGCCGGACCCGCCTCCACCACCGGTGCTGCGGGTACGGGCGGCCGACGGCCGGCGGACCGAGCCGGCCCGCGGTGCTACGGGCGAGGTCTCGTCGTGGCTGGGCACGAGCACACCCCTTCCTGAACTGTCTTGGTCGACGCCGGGCACCTGCCCGGGACGCGCGGTTGTATTCAGCTGTGCGGAGCGGGTGGGACCGCCTGGTGCGATCCCAGGTCCGCGCGTCGCGCGGGCCGTCTGCCGGTCGGCCGGCTACTGCTCGGTGGCCGTCCGGCGCCGGCCGCGACGGGGCTGGCGCCCCGGCTCCGGCTCGGCACCCAGGACGTACGAGCAGTCCAGGTGGTTCCAGCCGCATCCGCGGCACACCTCGACCCGGTACACGGAGAACTCGTCCTGGGCGGCGTCCATGCGGGCGAGTTCAGCCTCGGTCTTGGCCTGACCGGCCACCGGCCCGAGGTGCTCGCCGTACACGTAGTTCACCAGGGTGAGGCGCTCCCTGCGGCACACCGGGCAGGCCACGTCGGTCGGCTGCCCGTGGTACTTGGCGGCCCGGGACAGGTAGGGGCTGGCGTCGCACACCTCGAACAACCCGGTGCGACCGGCATGTACTCCCGCGAGGACGGCTCGCCGCTGCAGCGAGTAGTCCACGACGGAACGACGTCCGGGCACGGCGGCCAATGTACGCACCGGCCCCGCGTCCGTGCGGTTCCCGAGCACGAGCCACGTCCCGCGCGGCCCATCGGCCCCACGACTCCGGGCTGCGCCCGTCGTGCGCAGCCGATGTATCGTCCCGATACATCGGCGCAGGGCGGAGCGAGGGAGGGCGACATGCTGGAGTTCGCCATCCTCGGTCTGCTGCAGCAGACGCCCATGCACGGCTACGAGCTGCGCAAACAGCTCGCGCAGATGCTCGGGGGACTGCGCAGCATCTCCTACGGGTCGCTGTATCCCGCGCTGCGGCGGATGCAGGGGGCCGGGCTGATCACCACCGATGAGCCACCGCCGCGTGCGCTGCTCCTGGCCGACGCGCCGCCGCTCACCGGCCGGCGGGGAAAGGTCGTCTACACGATCACCGCGGACGGCAAGGAACGCTTCCACGAGCTGGTCGGCCAGACCGGGCCGGAGGCCTACGACGACGGCGGTCTCTTCGGCGTCCGCCTGGCGTTCTTCCGGCACACCGCCCAGGACGTGCGGCTGCGGATCCTCGAGGGCCGCCGCCGCACCGTGGAGCGGCAGCGGGAGGGACTGCGGTCCTCGCTGAGCAGGACCCGCGAGCGGCTCGACCGCTACACGCTCGAGCTCCAGCGCCACGGCCTGGAGTCGGTGGACCGGGAGGTCCGCTGGCTCTCGGAACTGATCGACAGCGAGCGCCGGGAGGCGTCGGAGCCGAGCACAGCACGCCGGGAGGCGTCGGAGCCGAGCACAGCACGCCGGGAGGCGTCGGAGCCGAGCACAGCACGCCAGGAGGCGGGCGGGACCACGCAGCCCGACCCGACCGAGGCGGAGCCACCGCCGACCACTTGAACGAACCGACGGGGTGTCCGTCCCCGCCGGCAGACAGCACCGGACCGCTCGCGGTTCATGTACACGGGACCAACGGTCCAGGGAGAAGGAGAGTCATGGGGTCAGTCAAGGTCGCCATCGTCGGCGTCGGCAACTGCGCCGCGTCGCTCGTGCAGGGCGTCCACTACTACCGGGATGCCGACGAGACGGCGTCCGTACCCGGACTGATGCACGTCCGGTTCGGCGAGTACCACGTCTCCGACGTCGAGTTCGTCGCCGCGTTCGACGTGGACGCCAAGAAGGTCGGCCGCGACCTCTCCGAGGCGGTCGTCGCCAGCGAGAACAACACGATCAAGATCTGCGACGTGCCGCCACTGGGCGTGACCGTGCAGCGCGGCACCACGCTCGACGGGCTCGGCAAGTACTACCGCGAGGTGGTCGAGGAGTCCGACGAGCAGCCGGTCGACGTCGTCGCCGCCCTGCGCGACGCGCAGGCCGACGTCCTCGTCTGCTACCTCCCGGTGGGCTCCCAGCAGGCCGCCGAGTTCTACGCGCAGGCCGCGCTGGACGCCGGTGTCGCCTTCGTCAACGCGCTCCCGGTCTTCATCGCCGGCACCAAGGAGTGGGCGGACAAGTTCACCGCCGCCGGTGTGCCGATCGTCGGTGACGACATCAAGAGCCAGGTGGGCGCCACCATCACCCACCGGGTGCTGGCCAAGCTGTTCGAGGACCGTGGCGTGCAGCTCGACCGCACCATGCAGCTCAACGTCGGCGGCAACATGGACTTCAAGAACATGCTCGAGCGGGAGCGCCTGGAGTCCAAGAAGATCTCCAAGACCCAGGCCGTCACCAGCCAGATCGAGCGGGACATGGGCGTGGGCAACGTGCACATCGGCCCGTCGGACCACGTGCCGTGGCTGTCGGACCGGAAGTGGGCCTACGTGCGCCTCGAGGGCCGCGCGTTCGGCGATGTCCCGCTGAGCCTGGAGTACAAGCTCGAGGTCTGGGACTCGCCCAACTCCGCCGGCATCATCATCGACGCCGTCCGCGCCGCGAAGATCGCCAAGGACCGGGGCATCGGCGGCCCGCTCCTGTCGGCGTCGGCGTACTTCATGAAGAGCCCGCCGGTGCAGTACCGCGACAGCGAGGCCCGCGACATGGTAGAGGCGTTCATCCGGGGCGACTAGAAGGACCACCCTTCCCCCCACGCCTCGCACGCTCGGCGCGGGACCCTGAAGGGTGGCCGCTCCAGCACCTCACCAGGGCCCACGCCCCGCACGCTCGGCGCGGGACCCTGAAGGGTGGCCGCTCCAGCACCTCACCAGGGCCCACGCCCCGCACGCTCGGCGCGGGACCCTGAAGGGTGGCCGCTCCAGTACCTCACCAGGGCCCACGCCCCGCACGCTCGGCGCGGGATCCTGCAGGGTGGCCGCTCCAGCACCTCACCAGGGCCCGCATTCCTTCGGGGATGCGGGCCCTGCGCGTTCCTGCGCCGGATCGGGTGGCCTCCCTGCAGGGACCCGCCGCGAGCCTGCGAGTGGCGGGGAGCAGGGGGGTCCTTTCACTACCCTTCGGCCATGCCTGCCCGCCGTGCGCTCCTCCCCCGGGCGGGGCTGGTCGTCGTGCTCCTCGCCGGCTGCGACTCCGACGAGCGCGTGGCCGGTGAGCCGGTCACGGCCGAGGACGCCGCCGTGCTGGCCGGGCTGCTGCACCGCAACCACGAGGAGGGCGGCGCGGACTTCGTCGCCACCGCGCCGTTCTCCGACGACGCGGTCCTGACCCTCACCGGCGAGATCGACTTCCGCCGCGGGGTCGGGCAGGCGCAGGCGGTGACGACGGTGGACGACGAGGAGGTCGACACCCGCACCCTCTTCTTCGACCGGGACGAACTCTGGACCGGTGACCTGCCCGGACTTCCCGAGGCCCTCGCCGGGGACGGCGCGCCGGCGGCCAGCTACCTCCGCCGCTCCCTGCCCGCCGGGACGCCGGAATCCCCGCTGATCGACGTGGTCGTGCAGGCGCTGCAGAACCTGACCGCCGGGACCGCCGACGAGCCGGAGAGCTTCCTGACCGGTCCGTACAGGTGGCAGGGCGAGCAGGCGATCGACGGCCGGCCCACGACCGTCTACCGGCTGCGGGAGGGGCGCACGGTCGCGGTCGACGACGTCGACACCACCCTCGTGCAGTACCGCAGCCCGCTCCGCGACGACGGACCCGAGCTGACGATCACACTGGCCGACCACGGCGCCCGCAGGCTCGCGCTGCCCACCGAGGAGGAGACCGCCGCCGCGGCGGACCATCCTGGGATCGCCGACACGTTCGGGGTCTGACGGACCCCTTCGCCGTCGGCGTGGGCGCTGACGCCCGGTTCTCGTGCCGCGTACTTCGCCTGAGCGCACACGCTCGCCGCGCGGTCAGCCGATCGCGGACAGCGGAAAGGGGCGGCCTCTTCCCCAGACCGCCCCTTCCCGGGCTCTTTCCTACCAGATAGCCGGAGATCACGCTGCACGGCGCGCCGGGTTCAGTTGGCGGTCGGGTCAGCCGTTGCGGAGGAGAGCACGGCGAGCCGGCCGGTCTGGCGGCCCATCACCAGGCGCCACAGTTCGGGCCCCGGGAGGTCGCCGAGCACGTCGCCGGGCCGGCTGGGGACACAGGCCCAGGCTCCCTCGGCGATCTCGCCGGCGAGCTGACCCGCGGACCAGCCCGCGTAGCCCGCGAACACACGCAGCCCCTGCAGGTGCCCGACCAGGGCCTCGGGGTCGCCATCGAGGTCGACGAGGTGCACGTCGCCGGCCACCGGGCGCAGTCCGGCGGCCGGAAGTTCCGGCAGCGCGGTCGCCAGGCACAGCGCGGTGTCGGTCTCGCAGGGTCCACCCACGTGGAAGACACCGGGCGGGACGGCGAGATCGGACCAGCCCGGCAGGACGTCGCGGATCTCGACCTGGCTGGGCCGGCCGAGCACGACGCCGACCGTCCCGGTGTCGGAGTGGTCGAGGACGAAGACGACCGCCGCGGCGAACGTGGGGTCGGTCAGGACCGGCATGGCCACCAGGAGGGAGCCCGGGGCGACGTCGTCCAGACCACCCACCGACAACGCCGGGACCGCACCGGCACGTCGACGTCCTGTCGCGGGACGCACGGGCGGACCGGACTCGGGTTCGGGCGACGCAGGGACCGGCGACATCTTTCCCAGTGTGCCCCAGATGAGGCCGGCTGCGACGGGCCCGGCCGCCGTCCGGGGGTCCGGCTCACCGAACCGGGCGTCCCCCGGCGTGCCGGCGACGCGGTCGTCCCGGGCGCCCGGGGTGGCGGTGACCCTGGGGGCCGCGTGGATCGCCTTAGGGTGACCGGGTGGCCGAGGCGGGGACGACCGTGCGCGGCCTCCTCGTGCGACGCGACTTCCGCCGTCTGCTCGGAACCCGGCTGCTGTCCCAGTTCGGCGACGGCGTCTTCCAGGCCGCGCTCGCCGGCACCGTCCTGTTCAACCCCCAGCGGGCCGCCGACCCGGTCGACATCGCCGCGGGCTTCGCCGTCCTGCTGCTGCCCTACTCCCTCGTCGGGCCGTTCGCCGGGGTGTGGCTGGACCGGTGGAGCCGGCGTCACGTGCTGCTGCGCGCCAACGTGCTGCGCGCGGGCCTGGTGGCGGTGGTGGCCGCCCTCGTCCTGGCCGGGGTGCAGGGCCCTGCCTTCTACGCCGCCGGGCTCGCCGTCTTCTCGGTGAACCGGTTCATCCTGGCCGCGCTGTCGGCCGGGTTGCCGCACACCACCGACGAGTCGTCGCTGGTCTCGGCCAACGCCGTGTCGACGACCTCCGGTGCGGTGGCCACGGTGGTCGGCGGCGGTGCCGCCCTGGCCCTGCTGCAGTGGACCGGGTCCGACGATGCCGGTTACGCCGGGCTCGCCCTGTCGGCCGCTCTGCCCTACCTGGCCGCCGCCGCCGTCGTCGCGGGGTTCTCACGCGGCCACCTGGGTCCCGACCACATGGCCCGCTCCGCACGGCTCTCGGCCGGGCAGGTGCTGGCCGGCATGGCTTCGGGCGCGCGGCACGCCTGGCGGCACCGCCGCGCGGCGGCCGCGCTGACGGCGATCAGCCTGCACCGCGTCTGGTTCGGCGTCCTCACGCTCATGGCGCTGCTCCTCTACCGCAACACCTTCGTCGAGGCCTCCGGGCCGTTCCCCGGCGGGCTGGTGGGCCTCGGTGAGGTGGTGGCCGCCGGTGCCGTGGGCACCCTCACCGCCGCGGCGGTGACGCCGGCCGCGGCGCGCCGGATGGGCAAGGCGCGCTGGATCGGTCTGCTGCTGGCGGTCGGCGGCGTGGCGCAGGTGGGGCTCGGGCTGCTGCTGCAGCCACCGGCGGCGGTGGCCGCGGGGTTCGTGCTCGGCTTCATGGGCCAGGGCGTCAAGATCTGCGTGGACACCACGCTGCAGGAGTGCATCGACGACGACCACCGCGGCCGGGTGTTCTCCGTCTACGACACCCTGTTCAACGTCGGGTACGTCGCGGCGCTGATGGCCGGTGCGTTCGTCCTGCCGGAGTCCGGGGTCTCCCGCCCGCTGCTCCTCGTGGTCGGCGTCGGGTACGTGGCCACCGCCGTGCTGCACGGCCGCATGGTCCGCCGCTGAACGCCGGTCACAGCTCCGGAACGCACGGCCCCTGGCCGAGAACCGCCAGACCGGTGCGGTCGCCGTCGGCGAAGTCGGCGACTCCCCGCCGCGCCTCGGGGAACATGAGCTCGCGGTCGTCGTCGACGTGGGAGAGCCCCACCAGGTGGGCCAGCTCGTGCAGGATCACCGACCGCAGCGTGGCCGCGCCATCCGGCTCGGCCAGGATGTCAGGGGCCTGCACGGCGTCCAGGCTCACCGTGCCGGTCACGTAGACCCGCGGCCCGTCCCCGAGGGAGACGGCGGTGCTACCCGCCTCACCGACCACGTTCCCGGCCAGCGCGGGGTTCTCCGCCTCGACCTGCCAGCCGATCAGCACCGGAGCCCACTGGTCGCCGTAGCGCTCCGGCTGGAAGGGCGGGCGGTCACCTGTGAGCGGCTCGTCGGTGTAGCCGTCGAAGACGAATGCCAGCCCGGTGAGCTCGGTGATCCGGGCGACCGCGTCGTGCACCAGCCCCTCGGTGCCCGGCGGGGCCGCGTCGGGCCGCAGCACGTAGTGGATCTCCTGGCACGGGTCGTAGGTCACCGGGGTGACCCCGTCCTCCTGCAGCGAGGCGTAGGCGTACGCCCCACCCGCCGGCGGGGGGAGCGGCGGGCGACCCAGCGGGGTCCTCGCCCCCGCCGGGGTCGGCCGGTCGGTCGGCGTCGCCGACGAGGTCGCGGCCGGCGGGACCGGGGCGGCGGCCGGTGCGCCCGGCGTCCACTGCCAAGCCGGCGGCTCGGAGAAGGCCAGGCCCGCGGCCACGCCCGCGACGACCAGCGGGATCGCCCACCGGCCCCGCCGGCGACGGCGGGGGAGCGGAGGCGTCGCCGGCGCTGCCGTGCCGGTCGCCTCGTCGACGACCCACTGCGGCGTCCGCCCGCTCGGCGACATGGGCATGCGGGGAGCGTCGACCCCGGGGTCCTGCGGGTGCACACCCGTCATGTCGGCACCACCCCTCCTCTCCTGGAGGGCGCAACGCCCACGACGGGCCGCCCGTTCCGCACCCGGCGGCGATCTCAGCCGGTGCGGCCCGCCCACCACTCCCGCAGCGCCGTCTCGGCCTCGTCGCGATCCAGCGGCCCGCGCTCGAGCCGCAGGTCCTTGAGGAAGCGCCAGGCCGCACCCACCTCGGGGCCGGGAGGCAGGCCGAGCAGTTCCATGATCACGTTGCCGTCGAGGTCCGGCCGGACCCGTGCGAGGTCCTCCTGCTCGGCCAGCTCGGCGATCCGCTGCTCCAGGGAGTCGTACGTGGCCGACAGCGCCGCGGCCCGCCGCTTGTTGCGCGTCGTCGAATCCGACCGGACCAGCTTGTGCAGGCGGGGCAGCAGGCTCCCGGCGTCGGTCACGTACCGGCGGACGGCGGAATCGGTCCAGTGACCCTCGCCGTACCCGTGGAAGCGCAGGTGCAGGAAGGTCAGCCGGGCCACGGCCTCGACGACGTCCTTGGGGTAGCGCAGCGCGGTGAGCCGCTTGCGGACCAGCTTGGCGCCCACCACCTCGTGGTGGTGGAAGGAGACCCGCCCCCGGGGCTCGTGCCGCCGGGTCGCCGGCTTGCCGATGTCGTGCAGCAGCGCCGCGAGCCGCAGCACCAGGTCCGGCGACTCGTGCTCCGGATCGGCCCGCTCCAGCGCGATCGCCTGGTCCAGCACGGTGAGGGAGTGGGTGTAGACGTCCTTGTGCTGGTGGTGCTCGTCGATCTCCATGCGCAGCGCCGACAGCTCGGGCAGGACGACGTCACCCAGCCCGGTGGCGACGAACAGCTCCAGGGCGGCCCGTGGCGACCCCTGCAGCAGCGTCTTCGAGAGCTCGGTGTTGACCCGCTCGGGGGTGATCCGGGCCAGCTCGCCGGCCAGCGAGGCCATCGCGGTGACGACCGCCTCGTCCGGCGTGAGCCCGAGCTGGGCCACGAACCGCACCGCGCGCAGCATCCGCAGCGGGTCGTCGGCGAAGGAGTCGACGGCCGCCCCGGGAGTGCGCAGCCTCCGGGCGAGCAGGTCGCCCAGGCCACCGAAGGGATCGGTGACCGTGCGGTCCGATCCCAGGGAGACGGCCATCGCGTTGACCGTGAAGTCCCGGCGGGCCAGGTCGTCGACCAGGGAGTTGCCCCATGCCACCTCGGGATTGCGCGACTCGCGGTCGTAGCGGTCGGCCCGGAAGGTGGTGATCTCCACCCGGATCCCGCGGACGTCGGCCCCCACGGTTCCGAACGCGATCCCGGTGTTCCACGTGGAACGCGCCCAGCCGCGCAGCAGCTCCAGCACCTGGTCGGGGCGCGCGTCGGTGGTGACGTCGAGGTCGCCGGGCGGGTGGGTCGGCTCGTGCCCAGCACTCCCGGCACCGGCCGCGAGCAGGGCGTCCCGCACCGAGCCGCCGACCAGGTGGGCCTGGTGACCCGCGGCCGCGAACCGCTGTCCCAGCTCGGTGAGCACCGGGGAGAGCTCCACGAGCTCCCGGACGGTCTCCTGGACCGCGGACGGCACCGGGTCGGGGTCGGCGGGGTTCGACGGGGTGGCGGACACGACGAGGCAGCGTAGTGCGGCGGCGGAGCGACTCCGGTCCGGCTCCGCGCCCCGTAGAAGGACCCCGCTGCCCCCCACCGCTCGCACGCTCGCGGCGGGCCCCTACAGCGCGGCCACCTGATCGCTCGCCGGACTCGCGCTACCCTCCTGACATGGCTGGATCGGGCGGGCGAGGGCGCCCGGGCCGCCGGCTGCGCCGGGTCGACGAGACCTCCGCCGGGGGCCTGGTGGTGGCCGACGACGGGGTGACCGGGCCCCGTGCCGCCCTGATCGGCCGCACCGACCGCCGCGGTCGACTGCTCTGGTCGCTCCCCAAGGGCCACATCGAGGCGGGCGAGACACCCGAGGACACCGCCGTCCGCGAGGTGGCCGAGGAGACCGGGATCATCGGCGAGGTGATGGCCCCGCTGGGCATCATCGACTTCTGGTTCGTCGCCGAGGGCCGCCGCGTGCACAAGACCGTGCACCACTTCCTGCTCCGGGCGGTCGGTGGCGCGCTCTCCGACGCCGACGTCGAGGTCACCGAGGTCGCCTGGGTCCCCCTGGACGAGCTGAGCACCCGGCTGGCCTACGCCGACGAGCGCGCGCTGGTCGAGCGCGCGCCCGGGCTCCTGGCCGACAGCGCGTGACACGGCCGGCTGCCGCACGCCCCGGCGGCCGCCCCGCCGCCGACGCATCCGCCCGGCCGGGCGCCGCCCGGCGTGCGGCCGCGCTCGCCCCGCTGCTGGCCGGAGCGATGGCCGTCGTCGGGCCCGGGCTCGCCGCCGTCGCCGTGCCGGCTCCGGCGGCAGCCGCACCGGGTCCGACGACCGCGGACGAGGCGACCGAAGCCGACCGCCAGGTGCACATCGACGTCGCCCGGTTCGAGCCCCGGACCGTGACGCCCGGATCGTTGATCACCATCACCGGCACCCTCACCAACACCGGGACCGAGCCGATCACCGACCTGGCCGTCCGGCTGCAGCGCGGCACCGTGCTCACCGGCCGGCAGGATCTGGCCGAAGCGGTCGGTGATCCCGATCCGGCGACCGCCGTCGAGCCTCCCTTCGTCCCGCTGCCGGGCGCGCTCGCCCCGGGCGCCAGCATGGAGTTCAGCTACACGCTCGACTCCGCCGAGCTGCGGCTCCAGCAGGACGGCGTCTACCCCGCGCTGATCAACGTCAACGGCACCGTCGGCGGCGACCTCGAGCGCCGGGTCGGGGAACTGCCCACCTTCCTGGTGCAGCAGCCGGTGGTGCCGTCGTCCCGCACCACCGTCGCCTGGCTGTGGCCCCTGTCGGAGCCGAGCCACCGGAACGCGGCCGGAGCCTTCGTCGACGACGGGCCGATCGAGGAGATCAGCTCGGGCGGCCGGCTCGACCGCGCCCTCACCGTCCTCGAGCGGCTGCCCGCCGGCCCACCCGCGGGCGGGACCGGGGAGGCGGCCCCCCTGCCGGTCACCCTGGCCCTGGACCCGGCGCTGGTCGAGGAGCTGGCACTCATGGCCGCCGGTCCGTACGCCGTCGGCGGGGTGCCGGGCGCGGGCACCGGCACCGAAGAGGCGCGGGCCTTCCTCCAGCGCCTGCGTGCACTGGCCGCCGTCCACCCGGTCGTGGCCCTGCCCTACGGCGACGTCGACGCCGACGGCCTGCAGTCCGCCGGGCTGGGGCAGGTCGTCACCCGCAGCCTGCCCGGGACGCCGGAGGGCACCGCGCAGGCCCGGCAGCTCTCCCGGCCCGACCCGGCGACCGGGGACGGTGCCACCCCGACCACCCCCGCCGAGACGCCGACGACCGGTGCCGGAGCGCAGATCCTCGCCGATGTCCTGGACGTCACCCCCGTCACCGACCTGGCCTGGGCCGCCGACGGCGCCTACAAGCTGCAGACGCTGGACACCCTCCGCGACGGCGGGATCGACCGGGTGGTGCTGGGCAGCGGCGCGCTCACCGCCGGGGACTCCGCCGTCGGCCTCGACGGCTCCGACGCCGTGGCCCGCACCGTCGTCGGCACCGGGGAGGACCCGCTGGACGTACTGGTCGCCGATCCGGCGCTCAGCGCGGTCGTGGGCGCAGCCGAGGTGACCCCCGGTGGCCCGCGCATCGCCGAGCAGCGCTACCTGGCCGAGCTGGCCGCGCTGACCATGCAGGGGCCTCCGGGCAGCGAGCAGACCGTGCTGGTCGCCCCGCCGCGCGACCTGGTGGCCGGGCTGGATGGCGCCGGGGCGATGATCTCCGACACCGTCGGGCTGCCCTGGCTGCGGCCGGGCAGCGTGGCCGGGCTCGGCGGCGTCCCGCCTGCCGACGCCGGGTCGCTGGCCGACCCGGCGCAGGAGACGGAGCTGGACGGCGTCGGGATGGCCGCCCTCGGCGAGGCCGTGGCGGCCCGGGAGGACCTGGCCGCAGCGGTCGCCGGGGACGCCGGCCTCGCGCTGCGGCCCTACGACGCGGGCATCGCCCGGGCCGCGTCGGTGCTCCGGCGGGAAGCCCCCGACGAGTTCACCGAGGCCGCGGCCGACGTGCGGGCGACCATGGCCGCTCTCCGGGGACGGGTCACCGTCGTGGCCCCGGTGGACGGGACCTACAGCCTCGCCTCCAGCGATGCACCGCTGGTCCTGACGGTGGACAACCCGCTCCCCTTCCCGGTCCAGGTGCGCCTGCAGGTGCAGACCCCGGGCGATCGGGGGATCTCCGTCGGCGACATCGGCATCCAGACGCTCGCCCCCGAGCAGCTCACCACCCTGCAGGTGCCCACCGAACTGCGGCGCTCCGGCGGCTTCTCCGTCACCGCCCAGCTCACGACGCCGTCGGGCAGTCCCCTGGGCGATCCGGTCGAGATCCAGGTGAAGAGCACGGCGTACGGCCCCATCACGCTGATCATCACCGTCGGCGCGGCGTCGCTGCTCGGGCTGTTGTTCCTCCGCCGGCTCGTGCGCTTCGTCCTCCGTCGGCGCCGGGGGGCTACCTCGGGCGCCGACGCGTCCGGCCCCGTGTCACCCGATCTCGCCGAGCCGCCCGCACGGAGCCCCGTGTGAGCGACGATTCCCGACCCGCCGCCGGCGACTCCGCATCACCGCTCCCGGCCGAGGCTCCCGCGCGTCCGCAGCCGGTCCGCCTGCCCCCTCCGCCGGCGCCGCTCCGTGCCACGGGCGAGCGACGTCCGTGGGGGACGCCGGCGCCGTTGCCACCCGCCCCCTACCTGGCGACCCCGCCCAGCGACGCGGCGTTCGCCGCACCCCCCGTCGCCGACGGCGAGCCGGCCGGAGCGGCCACCGACAGCGCCGTCCCGCCACCGGTACGTGCGGCGTCCGCGCTCCCGCCGGTCCCCCCGCCGGCAGCACACCGGACCGCCGTTCCCCGGCCGGCGACCCCGGTCCCGCCGCTCCCGCCGCTGCGGCACCGCTGGGTGCCGGCCGCGGACGAGACCCAGGTCTTCCCGATGCCGGTGCTCCCGCCGGTGCCCCGCACCGAGCAGGAGACCGACGAGGACGTCGAGCGGCGCGAGGGCGCGCCGGGCGCCGCCGGAGGCATCCTGCGGGCCGCCGGGACGATGGCGGTCGCGACGCTGGTGTCCCGCATCACCGGGCTGCTGCGCACGATGGTGCTGGCGGCGGCCCTCGGCGTCGGTCTGGTCGCCGACGCATACAACACGGCCAACACGCTGCCCAACATCGTCTACGAGCTCCTGCTGGGCGGCGTCCTCACCTCGGTGATCGTCCCGCTGCTGGTCCACGCGCAGGAGCGCGACCGCGACGACGGAGTCGGGTACGCGCAGCGGCTGGCCACGCTGGCGATGGCCGGGCTCCTGGGAATGACGGTGCTGGCCGTCCTGGCCGCCCCGCTGCTCACGGCGCTGTACGGCCTGGACGAGGACCCCGCTCAGTACGAGCTGGCCACCTGGCTGGCCCGGATCCTGCTGGTCGAGATCGTGTTCTACGGGCTGGGCGCCTTCGCCCAGGCGCTGCTCAACTCCCGGGGAATCTTCGGACCCCCCGCCTGGGCCCCGGTGCTGAACAACGTCGTCGTCATCGCCACCGGCCTGGTGTTCCTCGCCGCCAGCGGCCCCGGACCCCTGCAGCCGGCCACGATCGCGCCGGGCCTCGTCTGGCTCCTCGGCCTGGGCACGGTGCTGGGCATCGCGGTGCAGGCGCTGGTGCTGGTGCCGCTGCTCCGCCGGGCCGGCATCCCGCTGCGCCCTCGCTGGGGTGTGCGGGACACCGGGCTCCGGGAGGCGGGCGGGCTCGGGTTGTGGGTGATCGGGTACGTGGCGGTCAGCCAGGTCGGGGTGCTGGTGGCCCTCCGGGTCGCCAACGAGGCGCAGCGCGACGGCGGCCTGGGCTCCTCGGCCTTCCAGTACGCCAGCCTGCTCTTCCAGATGCCCTACGGGATCATCGGGGTCGCGCTGCTCACCGCTCTGGTGCCGCGGATGAGCCGGGCCGCGGCGCGCTCCGACGTCCCCGGTGTCATCGAGGACCTGTCCCTGGGCACGCGGCTGTCGGCGGTCGGACTGCTGCCCGTCACCGCCCTGCTCACCGTCCTCGGTCCGGCGCTCGGCGTCCTGGCCTTCGCCCGCGGCAACACCTCCGTCGACGAGGCGCAGGCGATCGGGACCGCGCTGGCCGTCGGGGCGTTCGGCCTGCTGCCGATGGCCGTGACGCTGCTGCAGCTGCGGGTCTTCTACGCGATGAAGGACGCCCGGACGCCGACCCTCATCCAGATCGGCATGGTGGCCGTCCGCGTGCCGCTGCTGCTGCTGGTGCCGGTCGTCGTCGAGGCCGAGCACGTCGTCGCGGGGCTGATGCTGGCCACCAGCCTCACCTACGTCGCCGGGTGGGCCCTCGGCGACCTGGCGCTGCGCCGCCGGCTCGGGGGCCTGCGCACCCGCGAGACGTTCGGCCCCGTCGCGCGGGTCGCCGCCGTCGCCCTGGTCGCGGGCCTGGTGGGCGGTCTTGTCCAGATCGTGACCGACGACCTGCTCGGACGCTCGACCGCAGGG
The DNA here is from genome assembly GCF_030165005.1 of Blastococcus capsensis. GTDB lineage: Bacteria > Actinomycetota > Actinomycetes > Mycobacteriales > Geodermatophilaceae > Blastococcus > Blastococcus capsensis. Next base: position 304,797 of record NZ_JASNNW010000001.1, on the reverse strand, counting down.
TCGCTCCTGGAGGTGCTCATCGGTACCGTGGTCGTCGGCGGCGTCGCACTGGTCGGTCTGGCGGTGGCCCGTGTTCCGGAAGTCCGAGAGCCCCTGACCGCGGTCAGGGCCCGGCTGGGACGCGGGTGACCGGAGACCGCCCACCGGGGCCGACCGTGCCGGAGCGTCCGCCTCGGCGGCAGGAGCAGCACAGGGAGTCGACAGTGTCGATGGCGTCCACGACCACCGGCCTGCCCGACCGCTACCGGCCGCTGGACCAGATCGGTCCCGACGAGGTCACCCCTACCGGCATCATCCAGAGCTGGCGGGCCAAGGACCGCGTGCTCAACCGGGACGTCGCCATCCGGGTGCACATCCCGGCCGGGCCCGCGGCGCACACCTGGATCACCCGGGCGCTGACCGCCGGCGGCCTGGCGACCCCCGCGCTGGCGATGGTCTACGACGCCTCCGAGGGCAGCCTGGGACAGCCGGGGGACGACGGCACGGAGGAACGGGTCGGTGGCCACGCCGCCTACGTCGTCAACGAGTGGATCGACGGCGAGACGCTGGCCGACCGGCTGCGCTCGGGGCCCATGCCGGAGCGCGAGGTGCGCCTGGTCCTCCGCCGCCTGGCCGAGGGGGTCGCGGAGGCGCACCGGGTCGGGCTGGCCGTCGGCGGCCTGTCGCTCGAGAACGTCGTCCTGCGGCCCAACGGTCTGGTCGGGTTGCGTGCGGTCCCCGCCGCGGCCGGCACCGTCGACGGCGACATCGCAGCCCTCGGGGCGCTCCTGGAGGCGTGCCTCTCCGGGGTCGGCCCGGGCGCACGCCCCATGTCCGGCCCGTCCGACCTGGTCGCGCTGGCCCGCCGGGCGCGGTCCACCGAGCCCGGCCAGGGGTTGTCCAGCGTGGCCGCGATGGCTGCCCTCCTCGCCGAGCGGCCACGGACCGGCCCGACCCAGTCGATCACCCCCTCCCGTCCCGGGGACGGCGACGGCGGCCGGTGGCGCCGTCCGCGCGACCGCCGGGGCGGTTCCGAAGCCCCCGTCCGGCTGGAGCCGGGTGCGCTGCCCCCGGTGCCCCCGGTGCCCCCCGTGCGGCCGGTCCCGCAACCGCTCCCCGGCGCCGCACCCGGCGGGGACACCATCAGCGTCGGCACGGTGGGGCCGGTCGCCCGGAGCGCCCCCGGCATCCCCCGCGAGGACAACCCGTTCGGCGTGCTGCATGCCGACGATCCGGGGGCCGACGACGGGTACGGGGCCTATCCGGCCGACCCGTACGCCGCCGAGGACGATGACGCGGACGCCGCGCGCAGGCACCGGCTGTTCGTCGTCGGCCTGCCGCTGCTCGCCGTCGCCGTCGTGATCGCCATCGCATGGTGGTTCGGCTCCAGCGTCCTGTCCGTCGCCGACTCCGTCGACGAGAGCATCGACGGGTCCACCCCTCCGCCCAGCAGCGCGCCCGCCGCCGGTGAGGCCGCGCCGGAGTCCGTAGCACCGGGGGCGGTCGCCGCGATCGAGGCCGCCGAGGTGTTCGACCCGTTCGGCGACGGCGAGCCGGAGAACGACGGGGACGTGCCGCTGTCCTACGACGGCGACCCGGCAACGGGTTGGTCGACGCTGACCTACCGGGGGTCGCCGGCCTTCGGCAACCTCAAGCCCGGCGTCGGCGTGCTGTACGACCTCGGCAGCGTCCAGCAGCTGGCCGGCGTCTCCCTCGACAGCCCCTCCACCGGCGCTCCCGTCGAGGTGCGCACCAGCGACTCCACGGGCGCCGCACCCGAGGACTTCGCCCTCGCCGCCGACGGAACCCTGGACGAGTCCACCGATCTCCCGTTCGAGGAGCCGGTGACCGCCCGCTACGTCCTGGTGTGGCTGACCGGTCTGGTCGACGGGCCGGACGGGTTCTCCGCGCAGCTCGACGAGGTCGAGGTCCGCACCGCCGGGTGAGCCCGGCCCGGGACGCGACCGCACGGGAATGGGCACCCTACGATCAGGGGTTGTGCCGCCCGTGAGTGACTTCCCGACCCCTGGCCCCGCAGTGACGACCGAGGAGATCGAGCAGCCGACGATCCCGCCGGCAGAACACGACGGAATCCGTGATCTGATCATCATCGGGTCCGGGCCCGCCGGGTACACGGCGGCCACGTACGCCGCCCGCGCCAACCTCCACCCGCTGGTGTTCGAGGGCTCCCAGTTCGGCGGCGCCCTCATGACGACCACCGAGGTGGAGAACTTCCCGGGTTTCCCGGAGGGCATCCAGGGCCCGCAGCTGATGGACGACATGCGGACGCAGGCGGAGAAGTTCGGTGCCCAGCTCGAGCCGCGTGATGTCACCGAGGTCGACCTCACGTCCGAGCCCAAGATCGTCAAGGTCGGCGCCGAGGTGTTCCGTGCCCACGCGGTGATCGTGGCCACCGGGTCCAAGTACCGGTACCTGGGCCTGGACAACGAGCAGCGGCTGCTCGGCCGCGGTGTCTCCGCCTGTGCCACCTGCGACGGCTTCTTCTTCCGCGACCAGGACATCGTGGTCGTCGGTGGCGGCGACTCCGCGATGGAGGAGGCCACGTTCCTCACCCGCTTCGCGAAGAGCGTCACCGTGGTGCACCGGCGGCAGGAGCTGCGCGCCTCGAAGATCATGGTCAAGCGCGCGCAGGACAACGAGAAGATCCGCTGGGCCCTGGGGAAGCAGGTCACCGACGTCCTGGGGGACAGCACCGTGTCTGCCGTCGAGCTCACCGACACCGACACCGGCGCCACCGAGACGGTCCAGGTCACCGGCCTGTTCGTCGCCATCGGCCACGACCCGCGCAGCGAGCTGTTCGCCGGTCAGCTGAAGCTGGACGACGAGGGGTACATCGTCGTCGACCACCCGTCGACCCGCACGAACATCGACGGGGTCTTCGCCTGCGGCGACGTCGTCGACCACATCTACCGCCAGGCGATCACGTCGGCCGGCACCGGAGCCGCCGCGGCGATCGACGCCGAGCGGTGGCTCGCCGAGACCTTCGACGAGCGCTGACCCGGGCATAACCGGCGCCAGACGCCGGTTGTCCCCCGCAGGCAACCTCGTCAGCACCATCACCGAGCCAGTCGACCGAGAGGGAGAACGACCATGGCAGGCAACACCGTGACCGTCACCGACGCCAGCTTCGCCACCGACGTGCTGGGCAGCGACAAGCCCGTGCTCGTCGACTTCTGGGCGGAGTGGTGCGGCCCGTGCAAGATGGTCGCCCCCGTGCTGGAGGAGATCGCCTCCGAGCACGGCGACAAGCTCACCATCGCCAAGCTCAACATCGACGAGAACCCGCAGATCGCTCGGGACTACCAGGTCATGTCGATCCCGACCATGACCGTGTTCCAGGGCGGCAAGCCGGTCAAGAGCATCATCGGTGCCAAGCCGAAGGGTGCGATCCTCAGCGACCTCGCCGACTACCTGTAAGGGCTCCAGCACGTCACCAAGGCCCACCCGTTCACCTGGACGGGTGGGCCTTCGCCGTGACCGAGGGAGGGAGCCCTGCCCCGAGTGGGCCATCACCGGTCAGAAGGGCGACAATCGGTGACACGATGATGAGAACGGCGAAGCTCTCCGGTTCCCCAGCGGAGCTGTGCTGGGAACTGACAGCCGCATGCAGCCGCTGAGGCCGGGGGACCGTGGGCCGGCGGTGGCCGACGTGCACGCCGCCCTGCGCAGCCTGGGCCTCCTGCCGCCTTCCGACGGCGGCGACCCGGGCCTGGAGTCGGCGGAGTACGACTCGGGGACCGAGCTCGCCGTCCGCCACTTCCAGCAGGTGCGCGGTCTCTCCGTCGACGGCCGCGTCGGCGAGGAGACCTACCGGGCGCTCAGCGAGGCACGCTGGTCGCTCGGCGACCGGCTGCTGCGCTACGACCCCGAGCGCCCCATGCGCGGCGACGACGTCACCAACCTGCAGGAACGCCTGCTGGAGCTGGGCTACGACGCCGGACGCGCCGACGGCATCCTGGGCCCGGAGACCGAGGCGGGTCTGCGCGCGTTCCAGCGCGACTACGGGCTGACCGCCGACGGGACCTGCGGCCCCGCGACCCTGCGCGCCCTCCGGCAGCTCGGCCGCAAGGTCACCGGCGGCCGGCCGCAGCTGCTCCGCCAGAGCGCCTCGTTCGTGGAGAGCGGACCGCACCTCATCGGCCGGCGGATCGTCATCGACGCCGGGCACGGCGGCCCGGACACCGGGTTCACCGCGGGCGAGACCACCGAGGCAGACCTGGTGTTCGACCTCGCGTCCCGCATCGAGGGCCGGCTGGCCGCCGCCGGCGCCACCGTCTACCTCACCCGCGGCCGCTCGCAGGGGCCGGCGCTGGCCGAACGCACCGCGTTCGCGAACGACGCCCGCGCCGATCTCTTCATCTCCCTGCACATGGACGCGCACAGCTCCGAGCACGCCCGCGGGGTGTCGAGCTACTACTACGGCACCGGGTCGGGTGCGTCCTCCACGGTGGGGGAGCAGTTCGCCAACCTGGTCCGCCGCGAAGTCGTGGCCCGCACCGGCATGCTCGACCTCGGCTCGCACCCCAAGACGTGGGACCTGCTGCGGATGACGCGCATGCCGTCGGTCCGGCTCGACAGCGGCTACCTCTCGCACCCGGTCGACCGGCTGCTGCTGCTCGACGCGCGGGTGCGCAGCGCCATCGCGCACGGCGTCCTGGCCGCCGTCCAGCGGCTCTACCTGCCCGCCGATGCGGACCCCCCCACCGGCACCTTTGTGCTGCCCTGAGCCCGCACCGGCATAGGAACCTATGCATACGGATTCGCGGTCGAAACCGTATGCATAGGTTCCTATGCCCGGGAGCGGGAGGCCGGGTCCGTCCCTGCGAACGCTGCACGGCCCGCTGCCTACACTCGGCAGGGTGGTCACTCCTCCGCCCGGCTCGCCTGCCGGTCCCGGTCAGCCGGGGACGCACCTGACGCAGGGTGCGCATCCCCACGTCGTCCCGCGGCACCCGCGGCTGGACCCCCTGGCCGACCGCTACGCAGCACGCACGCACGGGATGAAGTCCTCGGAGATCCGGGCGCTCTTCTCGGTGGTGAGCCGGCCCGAGGTGGTCTCCCTCGCCGGTGGCATGCCCGCCGTCACCGCGCTCCCGCTGGACGCTGTCGGCTCGATGATCGGCGAGCTGGTCTCGGGCATGGGTGCCCAGACGCTGCAGTACGGCTCCGGCCAGGGAGACCCGCGGTTGCGTGAGCGAATCTGCGACGTCATGGCGCTCGAGGGCATCAACGACGCCTCGCCCAGCGAGGTCGTCGTCACCGTCGGCTCCCAGCAGGGCCTGGACCTGGTGACCCGGGTCTTCGTCGACCCCGGTGACGTCATCCTCGCCGAGGGGCCCTCCTACGTCGGTGCGCTCGGCGTCTTCCAGGCTGCACAGGCCCGGGTCCGGCACGTGGCGATGGACGAGCACGGCCTGATCCCCGAGGCGCTGGAGGAGGCGCTGGCCGACTGCCGCGCCAACGGCGACCGGGTCAAGTTCCTCTACACCGTGCCCAACTTCCACAACCCGGCCGGCGTCACCCTGTCCGAGCCGCGCCGCGAGGCGGTCATGGCGTTGGCCGAGCAGCACGACCTGCTCGTCATCGAGGACAACCCCTACGGCTTGCTCGGTTTCGAGCACGAGCCGTTGCGGGCCCTGCGAGCCCGGAACAGCCAGCGGGTCATCTACCTCGGCTCGTTCTCCAAGACGTTCTCGCCCGGCCTCCGCGTCGGCTGGGTCCTGGCTCCCCTCGCCGTCCGGGAGAAGCTGGTGCTCGCCACCGAGGCGCAGGTGCTCTGCCCGCCGTCGCTCACCCAGTACGCCGTCGCCCGGTACCTGGACACCCAGCCCTGGCGGGAGCAGATCAAGCTGTTCACGGAGCTCTACCGCGAGCGGCGGGACGCCACCCTGGAATCCCTGGCCGCCCTCATGCCCGCCGGCACCGCCTGGACCAAGCCCGAGGGCGGGTTCTACGTCTGGCTGAAGCTCCCCGCCGGACTGGATGCCAAGCTCATGCAGCCGCGGGCGGTCGCCGCCCACGTGGCGTACGTGCCCGGCATCGGCTTCTTCGCCGACGGGAACGGCCAGGAGTACATGCGCCTGTCCTACTGCTACCCGGAGCCGGACCAGATCCGGGAGGGTGTCCGCCGCCTGGCCCGCGTCATCGAAGCCGAGCTGGACCTGCACACCACGTTCGACAAGGTGGACACCGGTACGTTCCGGGCGGTGCGCGGCACGCCCGGGCACGAGGCGGAACAGATCGTCGGCCCCGCCAACAGCGACACCTACGAGGACCCGCGATGAGCGAGACGGCCCCCGCACCCGAGACCGCCGGCGGCACCCCACCGCACCCGCTGCGCGCCGTCGTCCTCGCCGGTGGCCTGACCTTCGAGCGCGAGGTGAGCCTCTCCTCGGGCACCCAGGTGGTCGAGGAGCTCACCCGTGCGGGCCTGGATGCCGAGCTGCGTGACGCCGATGCGGAGCTGCTCCCGGGACTGGCCGCCGCGCCCGCCGATGCCGTGTTCATCGCACTGCACGGGGCCACGGGGGAGGACGGAGCGCTACGGGCCGTCCTCGACCTGGCCGGGGTGCCCTACGTCGGGTCGCCGGCCGCCGCCTGCCGGCTGGCCTGGGACAAGCCGGCCGCGAAGTCCGTGGTTCGCTCCGCCGGCGTCACGACGCCGGACTGGGTGGCCCTTCCGCACAGCACGTTCCGCGAGCTCGGCGCGGGCGCCGTGCTCGACCTGATGGTCGCGCGGCTGGGCCTGCCACTGATGGTCAAACCCGCGTCCGGGGGCTCGGCTCTGGGCGTGCAGAAGGTCAGCCGGGTGGAGGACCTCCCGGCGGCCATGGTGAGCTGCTTCGCCTACGGGGACACCGTGATGGTGGAGCGGTTCGTCGAGGGCGTCGAGGTCGCCCTCGCCGTCGTCGACCTCGGCGACGGACCCGAGGCGCTACCCGCGGTGGAGATCGAGCCGGAGTCGGGCGTCTTCGACTACGCGTCTCGCTACAGCCCGGGGCTCACCGAGTACCACTCACCCGCCCGCATCCCCGACGAGGCGGCCGCCCGGGCGGCCGAAGTCGCCGTCCGGGTGCACGAGGTGCTCGGCCTCGCGGACCTCTCCCGGACCGACGCCATCGTCACCCCCGACGGAGAGGTCCACTTCCTCGAGGTCAACGTGTCACCCGGCCTGACGGAGACGTCGATGTTCCCCATGGCCGTGGAGGCGGCCGGTCACGAGCTGGGCGACGTCCTCGCCCAGCTCCTCGCCCGCCGGGCGTTCGCCGGGCGGTGAGTGAAGGCCCTCTGCGGACGGCCTGGGCGGGAGATCGGTACCGCAACGGGGATTCGCGCCTGACCGGTCATCCGAGATCTCTGCCGACAAGGGGATCCTTGACGATGACAACGCAAGGAATCTGCCCGCCCATGTGAGTTCTCCGATGTGGTCCGGCTTGTCCGGATCGGAGACATCGGTCATGAGTTCGGCCTGTCACCATTTCAGGTCCGGTAACTGGCCGATACCGGTGTCATCCCGTTCGAGCGCTCACCGGGCGGTCATCGGGTGTTCGATCCCGGCCAGGTCCGTAGCGCCTTGACGCGCGTCGCCACCAGTGCGGTGGTCGAGGGACGGTGGTCGAGTCCGGAGTGAGCGACGTGGCCCGCGGAACCCGCGTGCCCTGGGAAGCCGGCCCGGCCACCGACCGATGCTTGACGGACGTCTTCGCGGAGTACACCGACGAGGACCACGCGTTCACGCAGACACGGACTACCGTCCGCCTGTTCGGCTACGGGGTTCCGGTTCATCAGCCGCTCCGAAGCCCGAGCGACTGCTCCGGGGACTGGAACGCTCTCGCGAGGTCCGCGTCGGTTTCGCTGGCGTCGAGGAGGTGGGCCAAGGCTTCGTCGACGAAGTGTTCCACGTGTGGCCGTCGCAGAACCCCCGACGACAGTCGTGCCCTTCGGCATGGCCGGCCCGGTGAAGTTCATGGTGCGGAGAGGACTGCCTGGGGGCGAGCCGCTCCAACGATCGAGCTCACCGATCGGTCGGACAGGCTGCGACAGACTGACCGCGCGACAGCGGACGGCACGCGACCCGAGCAGGACGACCGACGCCCTGTTTCGTCAGTGACGCAATGCGCCCGTTTCCGTGAGTGAGCGTCGTTCAGGCGTCGGGACGGCGTCCGGTGATCTCCGGCGCCATGACGCCGATGATCCGCTGCAGGTCGTCGACCGACCCGAACTCGACGACGATCTTCCCCTTGGCCCGGCCGATCTGGATCTTGACCTTGGTCTCGAACATGTCGGAGAGGCGCGAGCCGAGTTCCTCCACGCCGGGGGCGCTGATGTTCCGCGCCCGCCGCTTGGCCGCAGGTTGCTCGGCGGCCGCCATGGCCACCGCTTCCTCCGTGGCGCGGACCGACATGCCCTCCGCCACGATCCGGGTGGCAAGGGCGTCCTGCGCCTCGGCATCGTGCAGCCCCAGCAGGGCGCGCGCGTGACCGGCGGAGATGACGCCCGCGGCCACCCGGGTCTGCACCTTCACCGGCAGCTTCATCAGCCGGATGGTGTTGGTGACCTGAGACCGGCTGCGGCCGATGCGGCCGGCGAGCTCCTCGTGCGTCGCGCCGAACTCCTCGAGGAGCTGCTGGTAGGCGGCCGCCTCCTCGAGCGGGTTCAGCTGCACCCGGTGGATGTTCTCCAGCAGTGCGTCGCGCAGCATGGCGTCGTCGGTGGTGTCGCGGACGATCGCCGGGACGCTCTCCAGCCCGGCCGCCCGCGCTCCGCGCAGCCGCCGCTCGCCCATGATGAGCTCGTACCGACCCTCGCCGGCTTCGCGGACGACGATCGGCTGGAGCAATCCGAACTCGCGGATGCTGTGCGTGAGCTCCTCCAGCGCCTCGTCGTCGAAGACCTGCCGCGGCTGCTTGGGGTTGGGCACGATGTCGTCGACGGCGACCTCGCGCAGCTGAGCACCGGGTACGCCCACCGTGCCGGTCTCCGGCGGAGCCGTGGGGGAGGGGACCAGGCTCACCGGGGAGGACGTCGCGGAGGCGGCGGCCACGTCGGCCCCTGCGCCCGGTGCCGGCTGCACGGCTGGGCGGTCGTCGCGGTCCGTCGGCTCCGTGGCCGGTGCGGGGACCGGGGACACGGCCGGCGACGGCGTGGGAGCCGGACCGGTGGGGATGAGCGCCGCCAGTCCGCGTCCCAGCCCGCCTCGCTTCGTCATGACTGCTCCTCGCTCGACCGGGTGCTCACTGCGAATCCTGGGTCCGGAAGGGGACCGCGGTCTCCCCGAAGGAGAGCGCCCCGACCGGTGTGGCTCCGTTGCTGCCCGCGGCGCCGTCGAGCGGCTGCAGGGCGGCACCGCGGTGCGCCAGCTCGCGCGCGGCCTCGACGTAGCTGGTCGAGCCCCTGGAGCCCGGGTCGTAGGTGAGCACCGACTGGCCGTAACCAGGGGCCTCGGAGACCCGGACGTTGCGCGGGATCACCGCGCCCAGGACCAGCTCGCCGAAGTGGTTGCGCACCTCGTCGGCGACCTGATCGGCGAGCTTCGTCCGGCCGTCGTACATCGTCAGCAGGATGGTGCGGACGGCGATTCCCGGGTTGAGGTGCTGGCGGACCAGGTCGATGTTGTTGAGCAGCTGCCCCAGGCCCTCCAGCGCGTAGTACTCGCACTGGATGGGGATGAGCACCTCGTCCCCGGCGACGAGGGCGTTGAGCGTGAGCAGCCCCAGCGAGGGCGGGCAGTCGATCAGCACGTAGTGCGGCCGGCGCTCCTGGGGCAGCGCCGCGACGTAGGACTCGATGGCGCGGCGCAGCCGGTGCTCGCGGGCGACGACCGCGACCAGCTCGATCTCGGCACCGGCCAGGTCGATGGTGGCCGGGACGCAGAGCAGGTTCGGGCTGGCCGTCGTCGGGTGCACCACCTCGGACAGCGTGCTGTCGCCGACGAGGGCGTCGTAGATCGACGGCGTCCCCACGGTGTGCTCCACGCCGAGGGCAGTGCTCGCGTTGCCCTGGGGGTCCAGGTCGATCACCAGCGTGCGGAGTCCGTAGAGGGCCAGGGCGACGCCCAGGTTCACCGTGGACGTGGTCTTCCCGACCCCGCCCTTCTGGTTGGCGATGGTGATGACCCGGATCCGGCCCGGAGCCGGGAAGGGCTCCTGGTCCGAGGCGTGCAGGACGCGGGTGGCCCGCAACGCCTCCATCGCGATGGGGCTGTCGAAGTCCGCCAGACCTCCGGACGGCGCGGACGACGCGGCCGGCGACTGGTCGGCGGCCAGACTGCTCCGTAGCCGCTCGCCCGGGTCGGTCATCGCGGATCCCTCCTGTGGCGCCGTTTCACGTGGAACGGGTCGGGTAACTGCGTCTGTTCCACGTGGAACGCCGACGGTGCGCTCGCGCGAAGGCATCGTCAGAGGTGTCCACGCGTCATGACCACCACGGTAGTGGCAGCGTCCCCCAGGGATGAACCGACGGCTCGCGTCTCGATGTCCCGCATCCCCGCGGCCCGGAGTTCGGGCAGGAGCGCCGGTAGCTGCTCCACGGCACGCGAGCCGACCAGGGCCACCAGCTGCGCGCCCGGCCGGAGCAGACCGCGACACCAGCCCACCAGACGGGGGAGCGGAGCCACCGCACGCGCGGTCACCACATCCACCCTGCCGACGGACGAGACCACCGAGCGGTCCTCTGCGCGGCCGCGGATCACCCGCCAGGGCTGACGGGCGTCGTCCACGAGCTCGGCCACGGCCTCCTCGAGGAACTCCACCCGCCGAGCCATCGGCTCGACCAGGGTGAGGGCGATGTCGGGCCGCGCCAGGCCGAGCGGGATGCCCGGCAGCCCGGCACCGCTGCCGACGTCCACCACCCGGGCGTCCGCCGGTACCGCCTCGGAGACGGCGGCGCTGTTGAGGACGTGCCGCTCCCACAGCCGTGGCACCTCCCGCGGACCGATCAGGCCCCGGGTCACCCCGTCGGTCGCGAGCCGGGCGACGTAGCGCTGCGCCGCCGCGAGGCCGGCACCGAACACCTCCGCCGCCGCGGCCGGCGGCGCCGGAGGTGCTCCCTCAACCGACCCGGACGCCGGCCGCCCCTCCGTCACGCGTCGGGCAGGACCACGACGCGGCGGTTGGGCTCCTCGCCCTCCGACTCGCTGTGCACCCCGGAGACCGAGGCGATGACGTCGTGGACGACCTTGCGCTCGAACGGGTTCATCGGGTTCAGCCGTTCCGGCTGGCGGCTGGCGGACACCCGCCGGGCGGTCTCCGCGGCCAGCGTGGTCAGGCCCGCCCGGCGCTTGGCGCGGTAGCCGCCGACGTCCAGCATCAACCGGCTCCGCACGCCCGTGGACTGGGCGACAGCGAGCCGGGTGAGCTCCTGCAGGGCCTCGAGGGTGCTGCCGTCGGAACCGATGAGGTCGGTGAGGCGACCGCCGACGATGGCCACCGATGCCCGGTCACCCTCGACGTCGAGATCGATGTCGCCGTCGACGTCCAGGATGTCCAGGAGGCGCTCGAGGTAGTCGCCGGCCACGTCGCCCTCGCGCACGAGCAGGTCGTCCCCGACCCCGCTGGACCCACGGGGACCACTGGTCTCGACGTCGACGGGCTCCACGACCGCGTCGTCGCCGGTGGCGTCGTCGTCGGGCAGGGCGGGCGGATTCTCTGTCACGGGCTGCTGCGGAGCACTCACGGGTGTTCCTCCCAGGTCGGTGCGGCGGCCGGGTTGCCCCGGTGGTCGATGTGCCGGACGAGCCGGCGGGGGTGCGATCAGGCGGGCGTCAGCGACGCTTCCGCTTGCCGCGGTTGGCCGGGCCCTGGCCGGCGCCGGGGCGGGAGCCGCCACCGGCGCGGGTGGCACCGCTGTTGCCGCCGGAGGCCGGGCCGGCGCCGTTGCCGTCAGAGGCCGGGCCGGCGCCGTTGCCGTCGACCGTGCTGCCGGCGACGTCGGTGACCGGGTCGGGGTTCACGACGGGACGGACCGGCTTCGGGCGGACCGGCTTCGCCCCGGGCTTCGGGGCCAGCGTCTTCGGGTCGACAGCGGGCTTGTCGGCGGCGGCCTTGGCCTTGGCGGCGTCGGACCCGGGCGGCGGCATCTTGCGCAGGACGAAGAACTGCTGGCCCATCGTCCACAGGTTGTTCGTCATCCAGTAGATGAGCACACCGATCGGGAAGATGAACCCGGAGATGAAGAGGCTGATCGGGATGCCGTAGAGCATCAGCTTCTGGACCATCGCGGCCTGGCCCTCGACCGGGCCGGAGCGCCGCATGATCTGCTTCTGCGTGAAGTAGGTGGTGAAGCACATCACCACGATCAGCGCGAAGGCGACGATCCGGATGTTCGTGTAGGTAACGCCCTGGATGCCCAGGATCGCCTGCTCCTTGGCGCCGTCCATGTTGAACGACGACGAGATCGGTGCCCCGAACAGCTGCGCCCGGGCGGCCTCCGCGATCTGCTCGGCACTGAGGCTGTAGTGCGCCTCCGCGCCCGGCGCGATGTAGCGCAGCACGTGGAAGAGCGCGAAGAAGACCGGGATCTGCGGCAGGATCGGCAGACAGCCGGCCAGGGGATTGACCCCGCGCTCCTTCTGGAGCTGCTGCATCGCGACGGCCATGCCCTGACGGTCGCTGCCGTACTGCTTGCGCAGCTTGGCCAGCTCCGGCTGGAGCTCCTGCATGGCCCGCTGCGACTTGATCTGCTTCACGAACAGCGGGAAGAGGATCACCCTGATCGTGATGACCAGGAACACGATCGCCAGCACCCAGCTCAGGCCGCCGAGGGCGGTCTCGGGCGCCGGATCACCGAAGACCAGATTCCACAGCGAGTGCCACCGGGCCATCACCCAGGCGATGGCAGTGTAGAGCGGGTCAAACAACGGAGGACTCCTCCTGCGGGGTCCGGCACGGGGCCGGCGCGGTGGCCTCGCGGCCGGGGTCATCGGAGGGCTCGCCGCACGGGCGTGCCCCTGAGCTGGACGAGCGGGCGGCCGCGCCGGTTCCGCGCAGCGCAGCAGCGGGCGGCACCAGATCGACGCCGCCGGCGTGCCAGGGCGCGCACTTGAGCAGCCGCACCAGCGCCAGCCAGGTGCCGCGACCGGCACCGTGCACGGCCACCGCCTCGGTGGCGTAGCTGCTGCAGGTCGGGTGGAACCGGCAGCGCGCCGGCAGGGCCGGGCTCACCGCCCGGGAGTAGAAACCGACCACGCCGATCAAGAGACGCGCGGCCGGCGAAGGCCGCCGGACCGCCCCGGGAACGCCGGTCATCGGACGCGGCCCCGGTCGCCGAGCAACCGGTCCAGGCCGGCGGACAGATCGCGGTGCAGCGCGGCCGAATCGGCGGCGGCTGCGTCCGGGCGCGCCCGCACGACGAGGTCCGCACCGGCCGGCAGACGGTCCAGCTCGGAACGGACGACAGCGCGCAACCGCCGGGTCACCCGGTGGCGGATCACCGAGTTGCCCACGCTCTTGCCGACCACGAAACCGGCCCGTGCAGCCACCGGCGACGAGGAGTCGCCGGCCGGCTGCTCGGGCCGTTCGGGGAGGTAGTGCAGCACCATGGTCGGCCGCCCGGCGCGTCGGCCGGAACGGACGACGGCGGTGAACTCCGGACGCCGGCGCAGGCGTGCCTGCGCAGGCAGCACGTCAGGCGGAGAGCTTCTCGCGGCCCTTGCGCCGACGGGTGGCGAGGATCGCCCGGCCCGCGCGGGTACGCATCCGCAGCCGGAAGCCGTGGACCTTGGACCGGCGACGGTTGTTCGGCTGGAACGTGCGCTTGCTCACGAGGTACTCCCACTACACGACATCGGCGGTGCGCCCCCGTCGGTGGACGGGCGCGCGCAGGGTGGCGGAGCGGCAGGACTGCCTTCCCCGGCACCCCGGAAGCTGACACTGCGGACGACCACGACCGGCACCCGACCGGCACAGGGACGCTGCAGCGGCCGGGAACGGGCAGCCCCGTCCACAGACTCCGCCCAGCATAGCCGAGAATTGCCGCGTCCCGGCGACCACCCGGACGACGACCGCCCATGGTGCCCCGGCGGGTCCCGCCGGGCTGCTCCGGCGCGCCGGTGGATCCGGTGCCCGCGCGCACCGGCCCGCCGGGAGCGACCCGCCGCCCCGATCGGCCACAGCGTTGCCGGGCTGTGGACGAGGCTGTTAGCGTCGCCGTCGCTCCGCGTCGGACGTCAGGGTCACGACGCGCGGGCCGACCCCGTCGGTCGACCGACCGCCGAGCCACTCCTCCAGCCGCCCGATCTGGGCCGTGACCAGCAGCGATGCTGTTCCGGCCGCAGCCCCGTGCGGGGCCGGCGAACCATCCCGCCGGCCGTGCACAGTCTGTGGACACCGGTGTGGACCACGTGCGTGCGTGTGTCCACAACCGGGTGCACCCAGCGGTGGACGGCGCACGGGGAAGCACGGCACGGACGCGCCGGCGCACCCGGACCGGCCGCAGGGTCGACTGCACGAGGAGGACGAGCGGCATGGCCGACACGCCGGATCTGCCAACGGTCTGGGACCAGATCCGCGAGCGGCTGGCCACCAGTCTCTCCCCCCAGCAGAACGCCATGCTGAACCTCACCCGCCCGGTGGGGCTGGTGGAGGGCACCGCGGTACTGGCCGCACCCAACGAGTTCACCCAGACCGTGCTCGAGTCCCGGATGCGCCGGGTCCTCGCCGAGGCGCTGTCCGAACAGTTCGGGCGCGACATCCACGTCGCCGTCCAGCTGGAGGACTCGCCCTCCGCGCCGCCGGCGGAGGTCCGCGACGACGAGCCGACGCGACGGCCGTGGTCGGCCGCCGAGGCCCAGCGAGCCGAGGAGGACCGCGCCACCCGCGACCGGGCCGACGACGGCCGCAGCGCCTTCGGGGTGCGGACCGACGTCGTGGGGACCGCGGCGCCGTGGGACCGCGGCGCGACGGCCGACCGCCCCTCGCCCGCGGGCTTCCCCCCCGTGCGCGAGCTGCACCCGGCCGATGGCCCGCAGCGGCCGCCCGTGGACCGCGGTGCCCCGGAGGACTGGAGCACCACCACGTGGGGCGCCGGGCCCGCCGGCACCGAGGCCGGCGGCCGCGACTGGGGCGGCGAGGACGACCGCACCGCCGACGTGCTGCCCTTCGACGTGGACGGGGCGGCGGGAGAGCAGCGCCGGTCCGGCGGCGGGGGGCGGGCGCGGCGTCCCGAAACCGGTCGCCCCGCCGGCCTGGACCCCGGCCTGAACGCGAAATACGTCTTCGACAGTTTCGTCATCGGCAACAGCAACCGGTTCGCCCACGCCGCGGCGGTCGCGGTGGCCGAGGCCCCGGCCCGCGCCTACAACCCGCTGTTCATCTACGGCGAGTCCGGTCTGGGCAAGACGCACCTGCTGCACGCCATCGGCCACTACGCCGCGCGGATGTTCCCCAACGTCCGCGTGCGGTACGTGAGCACCGAGGAGTTCACCAACGAGTTCATCAACCTGGTGCACTCCGGCCGGGCCGAGGACTTCCGCCGTCGCTACCGGGACATCGACTTCCTGCTGATCGACGACATCCAGTTCCTCGAGCGGGCCGAGCGCACACAGGAGGAGTTCTTCCACACCTTCAACACGCTGCACAACGCCAGCAAGCAGATCGTGATCACCTCCGACCGCCCGCCGAAGAAGCTGACGACGCTGGAGGACCGGCTGCGCACCCGCTTCGAGTGGGGCCTCATCACCGACGTCCAGGCGCCGGACCTCGAGACCCGCATCGCCATCCTCCGGAAGAAGGCCTGGGGCGAACGGCTGCAGGTGCCCGACCCGGTGCTGGAGTTCATCGCCAGCAAGGTGCAGACCAACATCCGCGAGCTGGAAGGCGCCCTGATCCGGGTCACCGCGTTCGCCAGCCTCAACAAGCAGCAGGTCGACCTGCCCCTGGCCGAGCTCGTCCTCAAGGACCTGATCAGCGACGAGCAGGGCCCGCAGATCACCGCGGCGATCATCATGGCCGCCACGGCCGAGTACTTCTCCGTGACGATGGAGGAGCTGCAGGGCACCAACCGCAGCCGAACGCTGGTCAACGCCCGGCAGATCGCGATGTACCTGTGCCGGGAGCTCACCGAGCTCTCCCTGCCCCGCATCGGCGCATCCTTCGGCGGCAAGGACCACACCACGGTCATGCACGCCGTCAAGAAGATCACCAACCTGATGAGCGAGCGCCGGGCCACCTACACCCAGGTGACCGAGCTGACCGCACGGATCAAGAGCCGCGCCCGGCAATAGAAGGACCCCCTCCCTCTCACCACTCGCACGCTCGTGGCGAGCCTCCGGAGGGGCCGGACGGACGACACCGCGGCCAACGGCCGTCCCCCAGTGGCACTGAGCGCGTCCGTCCCGCCTGCGCGGAGGCCTCCGGCCCCCACTCGGCGCGACCCTGCCTGTGCCGTTCCCCAGTCCCCCCTACGCGGCCAACAGCCGTCCCGACCTGAGCCGGCCCCATCCGTCCCCGGGTGATCCGGGGCCTTCGAGAGCGCCCGCGGGGACGCCGCTCCCCTCCCGTGGAGGGTCACCGTCCGCAGGGGATGCGGTCACCGTCCGGGCAGGCGCCACAGACCGTGCCGCACCGGTCGACAAGTCGTTGTCCACACCTGTGTGGATCCCTGGGGACGGCGGAATCGCTGGTTCGACGCCCGTCGACCTGCACGACAGGGACGGTCCACGTCGACAGATCGAGAAGTTGTCCCCAAGGATGTGCACAGCTTGGGGGAAAGTCGCGCGCGACCGATCCACCGCCGTCGATACAGGGACGCCGGACGCCGCGCGGATCAGCGCCCCACAAGCCTCGTCGCCCGACTGACCTGCGAGAACATGCTCTAACGCCGCATCCGGCCGATACCTGGGCCGCCGTGCCCGGCGGACGGCCGGCGCCTCCTGGGGACGGCACGGGGAGAGGCGGGGGACAGCAGGTGGATCGATGCGGAGCCCGGTGCACAACCGTCGATCTGTCCACGTGTCGACAACAGGAGGATGCTGACCGCCCACAATCGGCCAACAGCCCCATTCGACCGCTGACCTGGGGAAAGGAGCCCGATCCCCAGGTTCCACACCTGTGATGACGAGGATGAGGGAGTTATCTCGAGAAGTTCTTGAACCCCATTCTGGGTGGGGACGCTGCGCCGGCAGGGCTCCCGGACGGTCTCCAGCAGGAGCGAGCGCCCGTCGAGGGACCGGGGTTTCCCCACGGGGCACTGCAACAGGCACGATGAGCACCGCACCGGGGCCGTTGCGCTCCGCTGCACGACGAACACGAGCTCCGGGCCCGCACCGGTCGCCTCCGGGTGACCACGGGAACGGACCGAACATGGGTGGGTCGAGAGATGAAGTTCCGGGTGGCACGTGAGGTGCTCGCCGACGCCGTCGCCTGGACGGCGCGCAGCCTGCCCCCGCGGCCGTCGGTGCCGGTGCTGGCGGGCATCCTGCTCGAGGCCGACGGGAACCAGCTGTCGGTCTCCGGCTTCGACTACGAGGTGTCGGCACGCGCCGAGGTCGACGTCCAGACCAGCGAGAGCGGTCGCGTGCTCGTCCCGGGCCGGCTGCTCGCCGAGATCACCCGGGCGCTTCCTCCGCACCCGGTGGAGATCACCGCGGAGGGCCCGCGCCTGGCCATCACCTGCAGCAATGCCCGGTTCAGCCTCCCCACCCTGCCGGTGGAGGACTACCCCTCCCTGCCGTCGATGCCGTCGGCCGCGGGCATCGTCGACAGCGACGTCTTCGCCGAGGCGGTCGCCCAGGTCGCCGTCGCCGCCGGCCGCGACGACACGCTCCCGATGCTCACCGGTGTCCGGCTGGAGATCGACGACGACCGGATCACGCTGGCCGCCACCGACCGCTACCGCCTCGCCGTCCGCGAGTTCACCTGGCGGCCGGAGACCTCCGGCCTGTCGGCGGCCGTGCTCGTGCCGGCCCGCACGCTGGCCGAAGCGGCCAAGACACTGACCAGTGGCCCGGAGCTCACGCTGTCGCTGTCGTCGGGCAGCTCGGGCGAAGGAATCCTGGGCCTGTCCGGCAAGGACCGTCGGACGACGACGCGGCTGCTGGACGCCGAGTTCGTGAAGTACCGCGCGATCATGCCCAACGAGTCGCTGGCCAACGCCGCGCTGCCGGTCGGCCTGTTCACCGATGCCGCCAAGCGCGTCGCGCTGGTCGCCGAGCGCGGTACGCCGTTGCGGTGCGAGTTCACCCCCGGTCAGGTCACCCTGCGGGCCGGTGGCAGCGACGACGAGGGCCAGGCCGAGGAGCGCTGCGACGTCGACTTCGAGGGCGAGCCGCTCACCATCGGCTTCAACCCGACGTTCCTGCTCGACGGCCTCGCCGCGGTGCACACCGAACGCGCGCGGATGGACTTCACCAGCCCGCTCAAACCCGCGGTGCTCTCCGGTGTCGACGAGCCGTCGACCGACGACGCCGAGCGGGCGGCCCCGGCCGCGCCGCCCGGCAGCTACCGGTACCTGATCATGCCGGTGCGGCTGCCGGGCTGAGAAAGGACCTCCTCGCCCCCCACGGCTCGCGGGCTCGCCGCGGGGCCCTGCGAGGAGGCCGAGGTGTCAGGTCACCCGGGAGCGAGCACGATGAGCAGGACCACGACGACGGAAGGACGGCATCGTGCAGCTGGGGCTGATCGGGCTGGGCAAGATGGGCGGCAACATGGCGGAGCGGCTGCGCCGCGCCGGACACGAGGTCGTGGGCTACGACCGCGCCCCGGGCAAACGCGACGTCGACAGCCTGCCGGAGTTGATGGAGGCGTTGAGCGCACCACGGGTGGTCTGGGTCATGGTGCCCTCGGGAGAGCCGACGAAGGCGACCGTCAAGGAACTCAGCGAGCTGCTCAGCCCGGGCGACGTCGTCATCGACGGCGGGAACTCCAAGTACACCGACGACCAGCTGCACGACGTCATGATGCGCGAGAAGGGCATCGGCTACATCGACGCCGGGGTCTCCGGCGGGGTCTGGGGCCTGGAGAACGGCTACGCCTTGATGGTCGGGGGCACCAAGGAAGACGTCGCCAAGGCGCAGCCGATCTTCGACGCCCTCAAGCCGCCGGCACCGCACGACGAGTCCGGGCAGGAGATGCCGGGCGCCGGGTTCGTGCACGCCGGGCCGGTGGGCGCCGGCCACTTCAGCAAGATGGTCCACAACGGCATCGAGTACGCGCTGATGCAGGCCTACGGCGAGGGCTACGAGCTGCTGGCCGCCGTCGACCTCGTCGAGGACGTCCCGGGCGTCATCGCGTCGTGGACCCAGGGCACGGTCATCCGCTCATGGCTGCTCGACCTGCTGGTCCGGGCGCTGGACGAGGACCCGGAGCTCGAGGAGATCAGCGGCTACGCCGAGGACTCCGGCGAGGGCCGCTGGACCGTCGAGCAGGCGATCGAGAACGCCGTCCCCGTGCCGACCATCGCCGCCTCGCTGTTCGCCCGCTTCTCCTCCCGCCAGGAGGACTCGCCGACGATGAAGGCGGTCGCCGCGCTCCGCAACCAGTTCGGCGGGCACGCGGTGCGCGCCGTCCAGGCGCAGGAGGCCGAGCGGCCCGCGTGAGCAAGGACCCTCCTTCCCCCCACGCCTCGGTGGAACACGCCCAGGAGGACCTGAACGTTCGCGTGCTCAGGACGGGCCCCGGGGCTGGGCGGACCCTGAAGGGCGGCCGTTCCAGTACCTCACCGCAGGGGTGCTGAGGTGTACCTCAGGCACCTGCAGGTCGGGTCCTTCCGCAGCTGGGAGCGGGTGGACCTGGCCCTGCCCCCGGGACCGACCGTCTTCGTCGGTCGCAACGGGGAGGGCAAGACCAACCTCGTAGAGGCCGTCGGCTACCTCGCCACCATGAGCAGCCACCGGGTGTCCGGCGACGCCCCGTTGGTGCGGCACGGCGCCGGACAGGCGGTGGTGCGTGCCGCCCTCCGTCGCGGCGACCGCGAGCTGCTGGTCGAGATCGAGATCAACCCCGGGAAGGCCAACCGGGTGCGGGTCAACCGCGCCCCCCTGCCCCGCCCGCGGGAGTTGCTGGGCCTGGTGCGCACGGTGCTGTTCGCGCCCGAGGACCTCTCCCTGGTCCGCGGCGACCCCACCGAGCGGCGCCGCTTCCTCGACGAGCTGCTCGCCACCCGGACCCCGCGGCTGGCGGGGGTCCGCAGCGACTACGAGCGGGTGCTCAAGCAGCGCAACGCGCTGCTGAAGACCGCCCGGCTGGCCCGTGGCAAGGCCATGGAGACCCTCGACGTCTGGGACGGGCACCTGACCGACCTCGGCGGGCAGCTCCTGGCCGCCCGGCTACGGCTGGTCGCCGACCTCGCGCCCTACGTCGGTGAGTCCTACGCCGGTGTCGCCGGGAACGGTGCCGCCGTGGCGGGGCTCGGGTACAGCTCGACCGTGCCGCTGGCCGGCGACGGCGCGGCCCTCGGCGCCGGCGTCGAACTGCCGACGGTCGCCCAGCTCACCGAGGCGATGCGCGCGCGGGTCGCGGAGCGCCGGGGCGATGAGCTGGACCGGGGCGTGACGCTGGTCGGACCCCACCGGGACGACCTGGTCATCCACCTCGGGCCCGCCCCGGCGAGGGGATTCGCCAGCCACGGGGAGTCCTGGTCCCTGGCGCTGGCTCTCAAGCTGGCCACCTTCGCACTGCTGCGGATCGACGGGGAGGACCCGATCCTGGTCCTCGACGACGTCTTCGCGACCCTCGATGCCGAGCGTCGGGCCGCGCTGGCCGCCGTGGCCCGGTCGGCCGAGCAGACGCTGATCACGGCAGCGGTGATCGACGACGTGCCGGCCGAGCTGCGGTCGACCCGCGTCGAGGTGGGGAACGGGATGGCGCTCGTGGTCAAGGACGCCGTTCCGGCCGGGAACGGGGACCCGCCGTGAGCGAGCTTGCGAGCTCACCAAGGGGCACAGCAGCGTCGCGAACGCGGCCGACGAGCGCCAGCGAGGAGGACCCGTGAGCGAGCTTGCGAGCTCACCAAGGGGCACAGCAGCGTCGCGAACGCGGCCGACGAGCGCCAGCGAGGAGGACCCGTGAGCGAGCTTGCGAGCTCACCAAGGGGCACAGCAGCGTCGCGAACGCGGCCGACGAGCGCCAGCGAGGAGGACCCGTGAGCGAGGAACGCCCGGCGCGGCCCAGCGACATCGCCCGTGCCGCCCTGGATGCGGCCCGCGCGGCGTCGGCGGCCCGCCCGAAGCCCACCCGCCGCCGGATCGCCGGCCCGAAGCGTGCCTGGAGCGGTCCGGGACCCGGCGCCGACGACCCGCAACCGCTGGGCCGGCTGGTCGACTCGCTGGTCAGCCAGCAGGACTGGTCCTCGCAGACCTTGGTGGGTTCGGTGTTCGGCCGGTGGGACACGATCGTCGGCCCGGACATCGCCTCCCACTGCCGCCCGGAGACCCTGACGGAGGGGGAGCTCCTCGTCGTCGCGGAGTCCACGGCGTGGGCCACCCAGCTGCGGCTGCTGGCCCCCTCGATCCTGGGCAGGCTTCGCGCGCAGGTCGGCGGGGACGTCGTGACGCGGTTGCGCGTTGTCGGTCCGACGGCCCCGAGCTGGAAGAAGGGCCCGCGCTCGGTGCGCGGGCGGGGGCCCCGCGACACCTACGGATGAGGCGCCCGACCGCACGAGGTCGGCGCCGGGAGGACGATGAAGGCATGAGCACCCCCCGTGACGGTGACCGCGACGGATTCGACGACGGCGACGGCGGCGGCTGGCGCGAGCCGCCGCACCTCGGCGGCGGCGCCGCCGGCGAGGACGCGGACCAGCCCAACTTCGCCGACCGCCGGAAGAAGCCCCGGGACGACGAGCCGGCCGCGGGCCAGGCCTGGCAGCCGCCCGGCTGGGACCTGCCCCCGGCCGCTCCGCAGCGCCCGGTCCCGCCGTCGCCGGACGCCGCAGAACCGGCAGAACCGCAGGACGCCGCTCCGCAGGACGCTCCCCCGACGGCCCAGGGGTTCCCGCCACCGGCTCAGGCGCCGGCTCGCGGAGGCGGTCTGTTCGGCCGCCGCCGACGCGAACCGACCATCGCCGAGCGCGTGTTCCGCTACGAGGGCGACCTCGTCGGCGCCCAGGGGTGGGCGCTGCAGCAGGGGTGGACCGTCTCCGACGGCACCGCGCCGGAGGACGCCGTCCTCGCCGACCTGATCGCCGGCTCACCGGTGCGCGCGACCAAGGACCACCGGGCGGGCAACGTGCTGCGCGGCCGCGCCGGCACCCTGGAACTGGTCGCCTTCGACGTCGTCTACGCGTCGGGCCGGTACGTCGTCCCCGAGTACGCGATCACCGCCGTCCCGATGCTGGGTGCCGTGCCAGGTTTCCGGCTCAGCCCCGCCCGGTTCTGGCGGCACGGCACCGGCGGACTGCTGCCGATGCCCAGCGGTGACGATGCCTTCGACGCCCGCTGGCTCCTGCTGGCCGCCGAGGACAGCCCGCAGCTGCGCCGGCTGGTCCAGGACCCGGCCGTGCACGGCCTGCTGCTGGGCACCGACGACGGCGACGAGTTCTGGTCCGGAGCTGGTCACGTGGCGGCGGTCCGCCCCGACGGGCACCGGCCGCAGCTGCTCGAGCACCACGCCCGACTGCTGACGGCGCTCGTCGGTTCCCTCACCGTCGGCTGACGACGGACCCGTGGCCGCCCCGGTAGACCCCGAGAGATCCGCCGCGCCGGCGGCCGCCGGTCTGCGGGACCTGCTCCCGCTGCTGCGGCCGCACCGCCGCGCGCTGCTGATGGCCGCCGGCCTCTCGCTCGTGGGGGCGGCGGCTGCCCTGGCCCAGCCCGCGCTGGTCGCCCGTGTCATCGAGGTGGTGGGGGCGGGGAAGCCCCTGCTGCCCGCGGTCGGCCTGCTGGTCGTCGTCCTCCTGGCGTCGTCCGCGCTGCGCGCGCTGCAGCACTTCGTCCTCCAGCGCACCGCCGAGGGGTTCGTCCTCACCACCCGGCTGGTCCTGACCGACCGGCTGCTGCGCCTGCCGGTGGCGGAGTACGACCGCCGCCGCACCGGCGACCTGATGTCCCGGGTCGGCTCGGACACCACGCTGCTGCGGGCGACGGTCACCGCCGGCGTGGTGGAGGTGGCCGGATCGGTGGTGGTCGGGGTCGGCGCCCTCGTCGCCATGGCGGTGGTGGACGTCTGGCTGCTCCTGCTGACGGTGCTCGCCGTCGCGATCGGCGCCTCGACCGCGGTCCTCGCCTCGCGGGGCGTGCGCCGCATGTCCCAACGCGCCCAGGAGGAGGTGGGCGCGATGACCGCGGCGGTGGAGCGCGCCCTGTCCGCGGTGCGGACGATCCGGGCCAGCGGCGCGACCACCCGCGAGGCGGCCGCCGTCGGGGCCGGCGCGGAGCGGGCCTACGCCGCGGGTGTGCAGGTCGCGCGGCGTGAGGCACTGGTCTCGCCGGCCGGATCGATCGCCGTCCAGGGCGCGTTCCTGGCGGTGCTCGGCGTCGGCGGGTACCGGGTGGCCAGCGGCTCGATCGGCGTCGCCGATCTGGTCGCCTTCATCCTGTACCTGTTCCTGCTGGTCATGCCGCTGGGGCAGCTGATCGGCGCCTGGACGCAGTTGCAGACCGGTCTCGGCGCGCTCACCCGGATCCAGGAGGTGCTCGGCCTGGACCCGGAGGAGGACGACCGGCCAGAGCGTCCCGCCGTCGGTGTCCCGACCGCCCGGCGCGGCGAGGCTGCCCTGCTCGAGCTCGAGGACGTCTCGTTCAGCTATCCCGACGGAACTCCGGTGCTCCGCGGCGTCTCGCTCCGGATCGCCCCGGGCAGCCGGGTCGCCCTGGTCGGTCCCTCGGGTGCGGGGAAGTCGACCGTCCTGGCGCTGATCGAGGGCTTCTACCCGGTCGACTCGGGCACGATCCGCTGGGCCGGGACCGACGTGCGGGAGCTGCCGCGGGCCGTGCTGCGGGCCCGGCTCGGCTACGTCGAGCAGGAGGCCCCCGTCCTGGCGGGGACGGTGCGGGACAACCTGCTCCTCACCCGTCCCGACGCCACCGATCCGGAGCTGTGGGCGGTGCTCGCCGACGTCGGCCTCACCCAGGTCGTCCGGCGCTCCCCCCGCGGTCTCGACGTCGCGGTCGGTGACGAGGGGGTGCTGCTCTCGGGCGGGGAGCGCCAGCGCCTGGCCATCGCCCGCTCGCTGCTCGCCCGGCCCGAGCTGCTGCTGCTCGACGAGCCCACCGCCAGTCTCGACGCACGTAACGAGAGCTTGCTGCGGGAGACCCTGACGGCGGCGTCGGCCGGCCGGACGCTGCTCGTCGTCGCCCACCGGCTGTCCACGGTGCTCGACAGCGACGAGATCGTCGTGCTCGACCAGGGCCGGGTCGTCGCCCGCGGCACGCACGCGGAGCTGGTGGACCGCAGCCCGCTCTATCACGAGCTGGCCGCCGCCCAACTACTGGTCTGAGCGTGGCTGGGATCAGGTGCCCTGGTCGTCGAGCGTCCTCGCACACGGTCGCCGTCGAGGGAGGACGCCGAGGGCCGAGGGAGGACGCCGAACGGTGCGGGAGGACGGCGGCCACCGGGGCGCACCGCCACGTCATCGCTCGGCGGCGCGCGCGATGCCGCGGAGCATGCCCCCGAAGACGAACCCGTGGAAGGCGGCGACCGCCCACCAGTAGAGATGGCCGGCCAACCCCCGGGGGGCGAAGGTCGCCCGCTGGCGGACCAGGGCGCCGCCGGTGACCGGGTCGTGTTCCACGTGGAACTCCAGCCATGCCAGGCCGGGCAGTCGCATCTCGGCCCGCAGCCGGAGCAACCGCCCCTTCTCCAGCTCCTCGACGCGCCAGAAGTCGAGGGCGTCACCGACGTAGAGCCGGTCGGGGTCCCGCCGTCCCCGGCGCAGCCCCACCCCGCCTACCGCCCGGTCCAGCCAGCCGCGGACCCACCAGGCCAGCGGCCAGGAGTACCAGCCGCGTTCGCCGCCGATGCCCTCGACCACCTCCCAGACCGCCGCAGGTGGTGCGGCGGCCGGCCGGATCCGGTCGTCGACGTAGAGGCTGCCGCCGGCCCAGTCCGGATCGGTGGGGAGCGGGTCCGACGGTGCACCGGGTACCGACGCCGACGCCCAGCGCGTGGTCACCGCCGAGTCCTGGATCCGCTGGATGGCCAGCCGCACCGCGTCGTCGAAGCCCAGCAACCCCTCCGGCGGGTCGGGCACGTACGACGCGATGTCGTGCTCGTGGCAGACGACCGTGTTGCGCAGCGACTCCACCAGCGGCCGGGCGATCGACGCGGGCACCGGGGTGATCAGCCCGACCCAGTGGCTGGACAGCGACGGCGAGAACAGTGGCACCGGGACGATGCGGCGCCGCGGGAGCTCGGCCACGCCGGCGTAGCGCTGCATCATCTCGGCGTAGTTCATGACGTCGGGGCCGCCGATGTCGAAGCAGCGGTGCACGTCGGCCGGCAGCCGGGCGCAGGCCACCAGGTACCGGAGCACGTCGCGGATGGCGATCGGCTGGATCCGGCTGTGCACCCAGCGCGGGGTGACCATGACCGGCAGCCGCTCGGTCAGGTTGCGCAGCATCTCGAACGACGCCGATCCCGAGCCCAGGACGACGGCCGCCCGGAGCACGACGGTCGGTACGCCGGACCCCAGCAGGATCGCCGCCACCTCGGCGCGGGAGCGCAGGTGCGGGGAGAGCGCCTCGTCCTCTGGCTCGAGCCCGCCGAGGTAGACCAGCCGGCCGACACCGGCCTCGCGCACCGCCCCGGCCACGACCATCGCCGTGCACCGGTCGGTCTCCTCGAACTCCGGCCCGGTGCCGAGGGAGTGGATCAGGTAGTAGACGACGTCCACCCCGGAGCAGGCCTGGGCGACCGCCTCCGCGTCGCCCGCGTCGGCGCGCGCGACGTCGACGTCCGCGGCCCAGGGGTGGTCGCGCAGCCGCTCCGGGGAACGGCTCATGACCCGGACCCGGTGACCGGCGGCGAGCAGCTCCGGAACCAGCCGTCCACCGACGTACCCGGTGGCGCCGGTGACCAGGCAGGTGAGCGGCGCGGAGGCGGGCGGAGGACCGGATGGGTCGTCCGGTGCGGCCATGCGCCCGAGTCTGCGGGTCGCCCGGCCCTCCCGCCCGACGCGGTGGACCGCCCCATCGCGTCGACGACGGCGTGTCGGCAGCGGGGGTAAGAGCGATGGTGGCGTGACTTCCCCGAGAGGCGCAGACACGACGTCAGGGCGTGGACGGCGCTGTTCCTGTCAGACCTCGCGGTATCGTGGGACCCGGAAACCGTCAGCAACCGGCTCAGCGCCGCTCTGCGCCGTTCCGCCCCCTGTCCCTGTGTCAGGGGCGAGGGTCGCCGGTTGCTCGAGAGGAAGGCCCCACGTGGTCGCAGCACCCCAGACCGAGAACGCCTACTCGGGCAGCTCCATCACCGTCCTCGAGGGTCTCGAGGCGGTGCGCAAGCGCCCTGGCATGTACATCGGATCCACCGGTGAGCGCGGCCTGCACCACATGATCCAGGAGGTCGTCGACAACTCCGTCGACGAGGCGCTCGCGGGGCACTGCGACACCGTCCGGGTCACCCTGCTGGCCGACGGCGGCGTGCGGGTCGAGGACAACGGCCGCGGCATCCCGGTGGACATGCACCCGGTGGAGAAGCGGCCCACCGTCGAGGTGATCATGACCGTCCTGCACGCGGGCGGGAAGTTCGACGGCAAGAGCTACGCCGTCTCCGGTGGTCTGCACGGCGTCGGTGTCACCGTCGTGAACGCGCTGTCCACGGCGCTGGACGTGCGCGTCTGGCGGGACGGGACCGAGTGGCACCAGCACTACGACATGGCCAAGCCGGGTCCGCTGGAGAAGATCGGCCCCACCACCAAGCGCGGCACCCAGATCACCTTCTGGGCCGACGGTGACATCTTCGAGACGACGTACTACTCGTTCGACCACATCAGCCGCCGGCTGCAGGAGATGGCCTTCCTGAACAAGGGGTTGACGATCGTCCTGCGCGACGAGCGCCCCGGGAAGAGCAAGACCGAAACCGGCCTGGCCGAGGAGGTCTCGCTCGTCGAGGAGGCGCCGGCGCCGGCCGCCGAGCCGGAAGCCTCCGAGCCGACCGAGATCACCTACCGCTACGACGGCGGTCTCATGGACTACGTCGCCCACATCAACGCGAAGAAGAGCCCGATCCACAAGTCGGTCATCAGCTTCTCCTCCGAGGGCCTCGGCAAGAACGACATGCGCATGTCGGTCGACGTCGCGATGCAGTGGTCGGAGGCCTACTCCGAGTCGGTGTACTCGTTCGCCAACGTCATCAACACGCACGAGGGCGGCACCCACGAGGAGGGCTTCCGCACCGCGCTGACCTCCATCGTCAACCGGTACGCCGAGGAGAAGAAGCTCTTCAAGGCCAAGGACGAGAAGCTCACCGGTGAGGACATCCGGGAGGGCCTGGCCGCGATCGTCTCGGTGAAGATCGGCGACCCGCAGTTCGAGGGCCAGACGAAGACCAAGCTCGGGAACACCGAGGTGAAGGGCTTCGTGCAGAAGGTCTGCAACGAGCAGATCCAGCACTGGTTCGAGGCCAACCCCACCGAGGCCAAGACGATCATCAACAAGGCGTCGTCCGCGGCCCGTGCCCGTCGCGCGGCGCAGGACGCCCGCAAGCTGGCCCGCAAGAGCCTGCTGAGCAACAACTCTCTGCCGGGCAAGCTGGCCGACTGCCGCTCCACCGACCCGCGCTCCTCGGAGATCTACATCGTCGAGGGCGACTCGGCCGGTGGTTCGGCCAAGTCCGGCCGCGACTCGATGTTCCAGGCCATCCTCCCGATCCGCGGAAAGATCATCAACGTCGAGAAGGCACGCATCGACCGGGTCCTCAAGAACAACGAGGTCCAGTCGATGATCACCGCGTTCGGCACCGGCATCCACGACGAGTTCGACCTGTCGAAGCTCCGGTATCACAAGATCATCCTGATGGCCGACGCCGACGTCGACGGCCAGCACATCCGCACGCTGCTGCTGACCCTGCTGTTCCGCTTCATGCGGCCGCTGGTCGAGGCCGGTCACGTCTACCTGGCCCAGCCGCCGCTGTACAAGATCAAGTGGGGCGGCAAGCACGCCGACGACTACGTCTACACCGACCGGGAGAAGGACGCCGTGATCCGCGCGGCCGCCGAGTCCGGTCGCAAGGTCAAGGACGACGCCATCCAGCGGTTCAAGGGCCTCGGCGAGATGAACGCCAAGGAGCTGTGGGAGACCACCATGGACCCGGAGACCCGCATCCTGCTGCAGGTCACCCTCGAGGACGCCGCCACTGCCGACGAGTTGTTCAGCGTGCTCATGGGCGAGGACGTCGAGGCCCGTCGGAGCTTCATCACCCGCAACGCCAAGGACGTCCGATTCCTGGACGTCTGAGACGCACCTGCCGGTGTGGGACACGAGCAGCTCCGCTGCACTGACGAACCAATACAAGAAGCGTCGCCTGCGGCGAGGGATGAACGAAGCCGCAGACCCCACTCGCAAGCTCGCATTCTGCGGGTTCATTCACCCTGAGGACCTGAACCGTGACGGAGACCCCACCCCGCGACCGCGTCGAGCCGGTCGACCTCCAGCAGGAGATGCAGCGGAGCTACATCGACTACGCGATGAGCGTCATCGTCGGGCGCGCACTGCCGGAGGTCCGCGACGGCCTCAAGCCGGTGCACCGACGGGTGCTGTACGCGATGTACGACCAGGGCTTCCGGCCCGACCGCAGCTACGTCAAGTGCGCCCGCGTCGTCGGCGAGGTGATGGGTAACTACCACCCGCACGGCGACACCTCGATCTACGACGCGCTCGTCCGGCTGGCCCAGCCCTGGTCGATGCGCTACCCGCTGGTCGACGGCCAGGGCAACTTCGGCTCGCCGGGCAACGACCCGGCCGCCGCCATGCGGTACTGCACCGTCTCGGAGACGCTGATCCGCACCGTCGACGGGACCGTTCCCATCGGCGAACTGGCTCGGGGCATGGCCCCCAACAGCGACCGCGACCTCGAGCTCAAGGTCCTCGACCGCAATGGCGATCCAGTGCTGGCGAGCAAGGTCTTCCACTCCGGGACGCACCCGGTCAGGAAACTGACCACCACTGGCGGCTTCTCCCTCACCGGCACGGGCAACCACCCGGTGCTCTGCCTGGTCAGCGTGCTGGGTGTGCCCACGCTGCTCTGGAAGCTCCTGGACGAGATCGCGCCCGGCGATCGAGTGGTGCTGCAGCGCATGCCACGCGAGGAGCAGGACATTCCCTCTGCCGGCGATGCCGATGCCGCCCTGCTGGCCGGCGCGTTCGTGAGCGAGGGGTGGGTCTCCGGGGGGCGAGCCGGGTTCAACAACCTCGACGGCGAGTTCTTCGACGCCGTCCTGGCCGCCTACGACCGGCACGTGGGTGGCCGGCGATACGTCTCGTCCCGGGTGATCGCCTCCGGCAACGTGCTGCACGAGCTGGATGTTCAGGACCTCGCCTCGTTGCGGCGCACCGATCTGGCCGACATGGTCGGGGAACGCAGCGCGGACAAGCGCGTACCCGGGTTCCTCTGGCGGGCGACCATCGGCACGCGTCGGCTGTTCCTGCAGGCGCTCTTCGAGGGGGACGGCTCGTCATCCCTGCTTCCGCGCAACACGATCCAGATCAGCTACTCCACGCGCAGCGATCGGCTGGCGCGTGAGGTCCAGCAGCTGCTGCTCGAGTTCGGCGTCGTGTCCAGCCTGTGCCGGTACGGCAGCGGCGAGATCAAGGTCGTCGTCAGCAACCGGCGTGACGCGCGGCTGTTCGCGGCCAACGTCGGCTTCTGGGGACGCAAGCAGGACAAGCTCACCGCCGAGCTGGGGCAGGTGCCGGCCGAGAGCACCGCGATGTCCAGCGACCACGTGCCGTTCGTCGCCGACTTCCTACGCGCCACTGGGGCGGGCCGGTGGACCGAGCGGGACTGGCTGCGCCGGCACAACATCGATCGCGTCGAGCGGTGGGAGCGCGACCGCGACCTCATCGAGGCCAACGTCACGAACGCCGAGGCACTGGCCGTCGTCGCCCCGCTGGTCGACGGTCGCTTCCACTATGCCGAGGTGGCCTCGGTTGAGGCGGCCGGGGAAGCGCCCGTGTTTTCGCTGAAGGTGGAGTCCAAGGACCACGCCTTCCTCACCAACGGGTTCGTCAGCCACAACACCGAAGCGCGGCTGACCCCGCTGGCCATGGAGATGCTGCGGGACATCGACGAGGAGACCGTCGACTTCCAGCCCAACTACGACGGCAAGAACCAGGAGCCGCTGGTCCTGCCGGGACGCATCCCGAACCTGCTGATCAACGGCTCTGCCGGCATCGCGGTCGGCATGGCGACGAACATGCCCCCGCACAACCTGCGCGAGGTCGCGGCCGCGGTCTTCTGGGTGCTCGAGCACCCCGACGCCGAGCCGGAAGAGGCGCTGACCGCCTGCATGGAACGGATCAAGGGCCCCGACTTCCCGACCCACGGGTTGATCGTGGGCCGCGAGGGCATCGAGGACGCCTACCGGACCGGTCGCGGCTCGGTTCGCATGCGCGCCGTGGTCACCGTCGAGGAGGACGCCCGCGGCCGGGTCCAGCTCGTCTGCACCGAGCTGCCCTACCAGGTCAACCCCGACAACCTGGCCGAGTCGATCGCCGAGGCGGTCAAGGACGGCCGGCTGCAGGGCATCAGCGAGATCGCCGACGAGTCCAGCGACCGGGTCGGCCGCCGACTGGTCTTCACGCTCCGCCGCGACGCCGTCGCCAAGGTCGTGCTGAACAACCTCTACAAGCACACCCAGCTGCAGACCACCTTCGGCTGCAACATGCTCTCCATCGTCGACGGCGTCCCGCGGACGCTGCGGCTGGACGAACTCGTGCGCGAGTACGTGAACCACCAGATCGAGGTCATCCAGCGGCGCACCCGGTACCGGCTGCGCAAGGCCGAGGAGCGCGCGCACATCCTGCGCGGCTACGCCAAGGCGCTCGACCAGCTGGACGCGGTCATCGCGCTCATCCGCAACAGCGAGTCCGCCGACGCCGCCCGCACGGGCCTGATGGAGCTGCTCGACGTCGACGAGATCCAGGCGACCGCGATCCTGGACATGCAGCTGCGCCGGCTGGCCGCTCTCGAGCGGCAGCGGATCCTCGACCAGCTGGCCGAGATCGAGCGCGAGATCGCCGAGCTGCAGGCCATCCTCGCCTCGCCGGAGCGGCAGCGGCAGATCATCCACGACGAGCTCGCCGAGATCGTGGAGAGGTACGGCGACGACCGGCGCACCCAGTTCATCGCGAACGACGGCGACGTCTCCATGGAGGATCTCATCGCGGAGGAGGAGGTCGTCGTCACCATCACCCGCACCGGGTACGCGAAGCGGACGAAGAGCGATCTCTACCGCTCGCAGCGCCGGGGCGGCAAGGGTGTGATGGGTGCGGCCCTGAAGCAGGACGACATCGTCGACCACTTCTTCGTGGGCTCCACGCACGACTGGATCCTGTTCTTCACGAACAAGGGCCGGGTGTACCGGTCCAAGGCCTACGAGCTGCCGGAGGCCAACCGCACCGCCCGGGGCCAGCACGTGGCGAACATCCTGGCCTTCCAGCCGGACGAGAAGATCGCCCAGGTCATGCAGATCAAGGACTACTCGGTGGCGCCGTACCTCGCGCTGGCCACCGCGCGTGGGCAGGTGAAGAAGACCCGGCTGACCGACTTCGACTCCCCACGCCAGGGTGGCGTGATCGCCATCAACCTGCGCGACGGCGACGAGCTGGTCGGTGCCGTGCTGATCAACCAGGACCAGGACCTGCTCCTGGTCACGCGCAAGGCCATGTCCATCCGGTTCACCGCCGATGACGTCGCACTGCGGCCGATGGGACGGGCCACCGAGGGCGTCCGCGGCATCGCGCTGTCCGAGGACGACCGGCTGCTGTCGATGATGGTCGTCCAGGAAGGCGTGGACGTCCTCGTCGCCACCGAGCGCGGGTTCGCCAAGCGCACCGGCATCGAGAACTACCCGAACCAGGGGCGGGGCGGCAAGGGCGTGCTCACCGCCGACCCCAAGGCGCGGAAGGGTGCGCTGGTCGGCGCCCTCGCGGTGACCCTCGGGGACGAGCTGTACGCCATCACCTCCGGCGGCGGTGTCATCCGCACCCCGGTCAACGGCGTGCGGCACAACAAGGACCGGGCCACTATGGGTGTCAAGCTCATGAACTTGCCTGAGGACGTCAGCATCGTGGCAATCGCGCGTACGACGGACAACGACGAGCCCGCGGCCTAGGGTGAGTGGTTAGTCAGGCACGTGGCCATGGCTCCGCGGCGGTCGTAGACCGCCGCGGAGCGCGGTACCGAGGTAGCGGCATCGCCGCTGGGGAACGGGAGACTGGTATGAGCGACCGGACGCAGGGTTCGGTGCGCACCGACTCCTGGACCGGGGACGGGGCTCCCGCCGAGGGTGCCCCGACCGCCGGGGACGCCTCCACGACGCAGGCCATCCCGGCGACCGGCAGCCAGCGGGCCCAAGGGCCCGGCACCGGTGCCGGCGCCGTCCCGGTGGTCCCGCAGCCACTCGGCCCGCAGACCGGCGCGTCGCCGGCACAGTCCCCCGCAGGTGCCCCGCCGGCCCCTGCAGGTCCCCCGCCCTTGCCCGCGCCCGGCTCGCCCGCGGCCGGGGGAACCACCGCGGCAGCGTCCACCACCGAGGCCAGCGGACCGGCCACGGGGACGACGTCGGCCACCAGGCCGACCCGCGGTCGGCAGGCCGGTCGCGGTCCTCGGCGGGCCCGCCTCCAGCTGCGGCACATCGACACCTGGTCGGCGCTGAAGATCTCGCTGGTGCTGTCGATCGCCCTCTTCTTCATCTGGATGGTCGCGGTCGGGCTGCTGTACCTGGTGCTGAGCGGGCTCGGTGTCTTCGAGGCCGTCAACGACCTGTTCGGGCAGATCGGCAGCGCTTCGGGTGCCGAGGGCGGCGGTGACGTGCTCACGCCGGGTGTGATCTTCTGGGGTGCCGCGGTCGTCGGTGCGATCAACGTCGTCCTGCTGACCGCGCTGTGCACCGTGGGGACCTTCATCTACAACCTGTGCTCCGACCTCGTCGGCGGCCTGGAGGTCACCCTCTCCGAGCGGGACTGAGCTCTGTCCGTCGCGGTCCTCCGGACCGCACCGCGGGCGATGACATGGCGGTCCTCCGGACCGCACCGCGGCCAGGTGCCGTCCCCCGGGTGCGTTGAGCCCTGCTCGCGCACTCGTCGGGGAGCCTCCGGCTCCCACTCCTCGCACACGCCCCGCAGGGCGGCTCGCCCGAGGGTTCCGCAAGCGGGCGCCGTCTCCGGCTCATGATCCGCGCAGCCCGGCCCCTCTGGGGAACCCTCCGGGCCCCGCTCGACGGACCGGAGGACCCCCTCGTCGGGGCAGGGCCGGGGCCAGGTACGCTGTTCGAGGTTCACGGGCCTGTAGCTCAGGCGGTTAGAGCGCATCCCTGATAAGGATGAGGCCGGAGGTTCAAGTCCTCCCAGGCCCACCCGTGTGCCGGAACGTCGGTTCCGCGCTCCTCCGGTCGTCGCCTCCGCGGCGGGCGAATCGCTCGAGGAGGTTCTCCACGTGCTGAAGAAGCTGGCGCTCGTCGCCGTCGCAGCCGGGGCCCTGGCCGCTGTCCGGAAGCGCTCGGCGGGCCGCACCGAGGCCGACCTGTGGCACGAAGCCACCAGTGGGCCGGGGGCGGTCAGCACGCCGACCCGCTGAGCCACCGGCCTTCCGGGGCCACCCGGGGACGTAGCTCAATTGGCAGAGCACCGCCTTTGCAAGGCGGGGGTTAGGGGTTCGATTCCCCTCGTCTCCACCAGGACGTCGATACCAGCACGTCGATCCGCCCGCGGATCCACGTGGAACATCACCACGGGCAGAGGTCCCGTCCAGCCCCGCGACGCCTCACCGATGCAGCGGTGGGAGAGTGGAGGGCGTGACTGAATCGACTCCCGCCCGCCGCGCGGTCCTGCACACCAATCACGGCGACATCACCGTGGACCTGTTCCCCGACCACGCGCCCAAGACCGTGGCCAACTTCGCCGACCTGGCCGAGGGCCGTCGCGAGTGGACCCACCCTGCAACGCGCGAGAAGACCACCGACAAGCTCTACGACGGCACGGTCTTCCACCGCATCATCGAGGGCTTCATGATCCAGGGCGGTGACCCGCTCGGTCAGGGCATCGGCGGGCCGGGCTACCAGTTCGGTGACGAGATACACCCCGACCTGGCCTTCACCAAGCCCTACCTGCTGGCCATGGCCAACGCCGGCCCTGGCACCAACGGCTCCCAGTTCTTCATCACCGTGGCGCCCACGACCTGGCTGACCGGGAAGCACACCATCTTCGGCGAGGTGGCCGACCAGTCCGGCCGCGACGTCGTCGACCGGATCGGGAAGGTCGCGACCGGCCGCAACGATCGCCCGGCCGAGGACGTCGTCATCGAGTCGGTCGAGGTGCAGCGCAGCTGAGCACCGGACCTGACGGCGGGGGCGCCGGCGGCCAGCCGGTTCCCCCGCCACCGGCGTGCTACCGCCATCCCGGGCGGCCCACCGGCATCTCGTGCACGCGCTGCGGCCGACCGATCTGCCCGGAGTGCATGATCCCGGCGTCCGTCGGCTTCCAGTGCCCGGCCTGCGTCCAGCAGGGTGCGGCGACGACGCGCGCGCCACGCCGCACGTCCGGCATCCGCGGCGCCGCCGCGCGCTGGGGCACCGTCACCCTGTCCCTGATCGCCATCAACGTCGTCATGTTCCTGGTGACGGCCGTCTCGGCCGGGCTGGCCGGCTTCGCGCCGCTGGACAACTTCCGGTCTCCGGTCTTCGCGGAGTTCTCCCAGTACCCGCTGGCCGTCGAGTTCGGCCAGCCCTGGCGGCTGCTGACCGCCGCCTTCCTGCACATCGGGCTGCTGCACCTCGCGCTCAACATGCTGGCGCTGCTCGTCTTCGGTTCCGAGCTGGAACGTCAGCTGGGGCGGTGGCGCTACCTGGGCCTCTACCTGGTCTCCGCGCTGGGCGGCTCGACGGCGATCCAGCTCTTCGGTGACCCCTTGCGTCCCGTGGCGGGCGCATCAACGGCGATCTACGGCCTGCTGGGTGCGCTCGGGGTGCTGATGCTGCTCCGCCGGCAGGACGTCCGGGGGATCCTCGTCCTGCTGGCCATCAACGTGTTCATCAGTTTCCTTCCCGGGGTGTCCCTGCTCGGGCACCTCGGCGGGCTGGTGACCGGTGCCGCCGTCGCTGCGCTGCTTGTCTTCGCCCGCCGGCGCCGGCCGGTCCAGGCCGCCGGCCTCGCCGCGATCACCGTCGTCCTCCTCGCACTGGCGCTGGGCGTCTCGACCCTCGCCGTGGTCACCCTCTAGGCCTCGCTCCGCGCGCGGCGTCTAGGGCGCGGGCGACCTCGCGGGGGTCGGTGCCCAGGTCCCACCGGCCGAGGACGACGAGCAGGCCGTCGTCCTCACCGGCCGGCGGCCAGGCGTCCAGTTCCAGCGTGCGCACGGTGGTGCCCCACCGCCGGGCGGTGCGCACCTGCACCCGCAGCAGCCCCCACGGCAGCAACCGGCGGCCGGTCAGCGTGCGCACCTCGACACCGTCGGCCCCGGCCGCCAACCGCGGCCGCAGCAGCGCCTCCCGGACGGCCAGTGCGAGGAGCAGCACGGCCGCTCCGCCCACCAGGAACCGGCCGGCGGTGTCCAGCAGCAGAGCGGTCGCGCCCGACGCCACGCCGGCGACCGCGAGCGAAGCCGGCACGAGAGCGGGAGGAGACCACTGCACGCCCTCAGCCTGCCAGGTGTGGCGCGGGACATACGATCGCGACGGGGCAGCCGGTTGCCGGTGCCTGACCGTCGTCGACGAGGAGTGGGTCCATGCGTGATGCCGTCATCTGTGCCGCCGTCCGTACGCCGGTGGGCAAGCGCGGGGGAGGGCTGTCCGGCGTGCACGCCGTCGACCTGTCCGCCCACGTGCTGAACGCCATCGCGGAGCGCTCGGGCATCGACCCGGCCGTGGTCGAGGACGTCTTCTGGGGCTGCGTCAGCCAGGTCGGCGAGCAGACGTTCAACATCGGCCGCAACGCGCCGCTCGCCGCCGGCTGGCCCGAATCGGTGCCCGG
This sequence comes from Blastococcus capsensis, assembly GCF_030165005.1. Taxonomy (GTDB): domain Bacteria; phylum Actinomycetota; class Actinomycetes; order Mycobacteriales; family Geodermatophilaceae; genus Blastococcus; species Blastococcus capsensis. Next base: position 268,742 of record NZ_JASNNW010000001.1, on the reverse strand, counting down.
CACCACGATCGACCGCCAGTGCGGTTCCTCGCAGCAGGCGGTGGCGTTCGCCGCGGCCACGGTGATCAGCGGTCAGGCCGACGTCGTCGTCGCCGGCGGGGTGGAGTCGATGAGCCGGGTCCCCATGGGCTCGGCCCGCGCCGACGGCTCGGCGGGCAAGCCGCTCGGCCCGCGTTTCCTCGAGCGCTACGACGGCGTCTTCCCCAACCAGGGCATCGGCGCGGAGATGATCGCCGAGCGCTGGGGCTTCTCCCGCACCCAGCTCGACGAGTTCTCGCTCACCTCGCACGAGAAGGCGGCCAAGGCGCAGGCCGACGGCGCGTTCGACGAGGAGATCGCCCCGGTCACCCTCGCCGACGGCACCGTGATCGACGCCGACGAGGGCATCCGCCCCGGCGGCACCCTGGAGAAGCTCGCCTCGCTGAAGACGCCGTTCAAGGAGGACGGCGTCATCAGCGCCGGCAACGCCAGTCAGATCTCCGACGGCTCAGCCGCCCTGCTCGTGACCACCAGCGAGAAGGCCCGCGAGCTGGGGCTGCGCCCGATCGTGCGGATCCACACCACCGTGATGGCCGGCGACGACCCCATCATCATGCTGACCGCCCCCATCCCGGCGACGCAGAAGGTGCTGGCCCGATCCGGGCTGTCGGTCGACGACATCGGGGTCTTCGAGGTCAACGAGGCGTTCGCGCCGGTGCCCCTGGCTTGGCTCGCCGACATCGGCGCCGACGCCGGGCGGCTCAACCCGCTGGGCGGCGCGATCGCCCTGGGCCACCCGCTCGGTGGTTCCGGCGCACGGATCATGACCACGCTGGTGCACCACATGCAGGCCACCGGCACCCGCTTCGGCCTGCAGACCATGTGCGAGGGCGGTGGCACCGCCAACGCCACGATCCTGGAGCTGCTCGACGCCTGATCTTGCCGCGTGTGGGACACCCCGTCGGTCCCACGATCGCGATGCCGCAGCCCCCGGCCGACCAATGGCCGGGGGCTGTGGCATCCCGGCTGTGGAGGGCCGTGTCCCTGGGTCGCCGTCCGCTCGCCGTCGGTGAGCGGACGGGTCCGTCCACATCCGGGTGCCTGCAGGTGTATCCGCTGGTCAGCGCGGACAACCGAGGGTCCGGCGAGCGACCTGAACGCACGGACATGTCGACTCGTCCACAACTGGGTACACAGCTGGGGACAGACTCACATTGCTGTAGTTACGCCGATGGACGCCCTGTCACACCCGTCCCATGCGGGGAGAAAACCCAGGTCAGCCGGGCACGACCCCCTCCATTTCCTCCACATTCGGTGGACAACCCTGGGGGTGGGGCGTCATGTCGACCTGTGGACGCTGCCCGACGACTGTGCACAGCATCCCCGGCCCCCCGCCGGCACCGGGCCGGAACGACCGAGGCCCCCGTCCCCGGACGGGGACGAGGGCCTCGGGGTCGGCCTTCTGCAAGGTCCCGCACCCAGTCTGCGAGAGGCGGGGGCAGGAGGGCCCTTGATCAGCGCCAGCGCATCGACATGATCAGCCCGGCGACCATGGCACCGAACCCGATCGCGAAGTTCCAGGCCTGCAGCGTGACCATGAACGGGATCTGGTCACCGGCGACGTAGTAGACGACGATCCACAGCAGCCCGAACAGCATGAGCGCCACCATGACGGGCGCGTACCAGCGCGGGCTGGGCTGCAGGGCCTTCGGCTGCGCGCCGCGCGACCGGCCGGCGTCCTCCGGGGGCGTGTACACCGACTTCTTGCGTACCTTCGACTTGGGCACGTACGAACTCCCTCCCGGGGGCCGGGCTCGTTCTCCCCGACCGGAACTGTCACCCAGACTAAACTTCGCGGCGACGACGACGGCGCCGCCTCACCCGAGCGAGCCGTCGCGCGTCGCGATCCGAGGAGGTGCCGGTGTCCCGCTCCCTGCTGCGTGGTGGTCGCCACTCCCCCTGGAGCGCGCTGGTGCCCGTCGTCGCCGTCGCCGCGGGCCTGCTGTTCGCCACGTCGGGGCGCACCGCCCAGGGCACCGACCTGCGCGCCGGCGACGTCACCGAGCTGTCGCAGCTGATCGAGGAACGGGAGGCGGCGGTCACCCGGCAGGGGCGGCAGCTGGCCGGGCTCCAGGATCGGGTGCAGCTGCTGACCGAGCAGGCCGCGAGCCGGGACGGTGCGGTGGCCGAGGCACAGGCCGTCGGCTCCGCCGGCGCGGTACCGGCCGGCCTCGTGCCGGTGTCCGGTGCCGGCGTGGTCATCACCCTCGACGACGCCCCCCAGCGCCCCGACGGCAGCCTGCCCGGCAACGCCCGCGCCGACGACCTGGTCATCCACCAGAGCGACGTGCAGGCGGTCGTGAACGCCGTGTGGGCTGCCGGCGCCGACGGCGTGGCGGTCATGGACCAGCGGCTGATCTCCACCAGTGCGGTGCGCTGCGTGGGGAACACCCTGCTGCTGCAGGGCCGCACCTACTCCCCGCCGTTCGTGGTGACGGCCGTCGTCGACGCGGCCGCGGTCGAGGCCGCTCTCGAGGCCTCTCCCCAGGTGGGCATCCTCGAGCAGGCCGCCGACGCGTTCGGGCTCACGTTCGAGGTACGCGACCGGCCCGAGGTCACCGTGCCCGCCTACGATGGCGGCCTCACCCTGCAGTACGCCGGCGCTCCCTGAGCGGACAGCGGATGCGGGACGAGGCCGCCGTCCCACCGTCCAGCGAGGAGTTCCGACCGCGATGACCGCCGCCGACCGTCCGGTCCTCGTCGTCGACAACTTCGACAGCTTCGTCTACAACCTGGTCCAGTACCTGGGACAGCTCGGCGTCCGCTGCGTGGTCCGTCGCAACGACGCCGTGGACGTCGACGAGCTGGCCGATCTGGACGTTGCCGGGGTGCTGCTCTCCCCGGGCCCCGGAACGCCGGCCGACGCGGGCGTCACGGTGCCGATGGTGCGGGCCGCCGCCGAGCAGGGCACGCCGGTTCTAGGCGTCTGCCTCGGCCACCAGGCGATCGCGGAGGCGTTCGGCGCCGAGGTGGTCCGGGCGCCGGAGCTGCTGCACGGGAAGACCAGCCAGGTGGTGCACGAGGGCCGCGGCGTGCTCGCCGGGCTGCCCTCACCGTTCACTGCGACCCGGTACCACTCCCTCGCCGTCGACCCCGCCACGGTGCCCGGCGAGCTGGAGGTCACCGGGCACACCCCCACAGGCCTGGTCATGGCGCTGCGGCACCGCGAGCTGCCCATCGAGGGGGTGCAGTTCCACCCGGAGTCGGTGCTCACCGAAGGCGGCCACCGGATGCTGGCCACCTGGCTGGCGGCCTGCGGGCTGTCGCCGGACGAGTCGGTCGTGTCCGCCGCCACGGCGGCCGCCCAGCGGCTGTCCTCCGCCATCCCCTGAGCAGCCCCGCCGGAACGACGAAGGGCTCCTCCCGTCGCGGGGAGGAGCCCTTCGTCGTGGTCCCGTCGGTCAGTCGGAGTCGACGGAACCTGGGCCCGCCTCCGGATTCAGCAGGACGGTGATCGGCGTGTCCCGGGCCTGCATGCTGCCGGCCGGCGGCTCCGTGCCGATCACCTCGCTCGGCCCCACGCCGGGGTCTCCTTCACCGTCCGCGCTCACGAACTGGATGTTGGTGAACCCGGCGTTTCGCAGATTGGTCTCGGCGTCGGCGCGCAACTGCCCCCGGACGTTGGGCACGGCGACCTGGGCGACCCCGCCGGAGACCTGCAGGACGATGCGCGTACCGGTGGAGGCGGGGCCGGCCGGCCCCGGGGTCGTGCTCACGACCGTCCCCGGCGCCTCCGCTGACTCGATCTCCTCCACGAGGATCTGGGCCTCGGTGAACCCTGCCTCGGTGAGGGTCGCGATCGCCTGGGCCTGCGGGACACCGGTCACGTCGGGCAGGTCGACCGTCCCCGTGGACAGGCCGAGGGTGACCGTCCCATCGGGGGGCACCGGCGCACCCACGGCCGGCTCGACGCTGGCGACCGTCCCCTCCTCCTCGAGGGAGTCCTCCTCGCGGGTGTCGATGCTGCCGGTGAACCCGGCCCGTTCCAGGGCTTCCCGGGCCTGGTCCTCGGTGAAGCCCACCAGGCTGGGCACGGTGATGCTGTCGGGGGCGACACCCACGACGAGCGCCACCTCGCTGCCGGGATCGACCTGCGCCCCGCCGGCGGGTGTCGTCTCGAGCACCACGCCCACCTGGTTCGGGTCGGTGGTGTCCCGCTCCGCCACCTCGCCGACCGCCAGACCGGCGTCGGTGATCGCCTGCCGGGCCTCGGCCACGGGCTGCCCCACCACCGGCGGGACCTGGACCTGCTGGGCGACGACCGGAGGGGGCTCCGCACCGCCGTTCAGCGCCACGGCCGCGGCGATGGCACCACCGAGCAGCAGGACGGCCAGGACGGAGACGATCGCGATGATCCGCCGCTTGCGACGCCGTGCCTCCTCGTCGCCGTCCCAGTCGTCGTCGGCGTATCGGTAGCTCCCGACCGGCGCACCGATGATCGCGGTCTTCTCGTCCTCGCCCATGACCGGCGTCGCCTCCACCCGCTGCCCGGCCAGCGCCCGCAGCAGGTCGTTGCGCATGTCGGCGGCCGACTGGTACCGGTTGGCCGGGTTCTTGCTCATCGCCTTCATCAGGATGGCGTCGAGCTCCGGCGGGACGTCGCGGTTGATCGACGACGGCAGCCGCGGATCCTCGCGCACGTGCTGGTAGGCCACCGAGACCGGCGAGTCACCGGTGAACGGCGGAGCCCCGGTGACCAGCTCGTAGAGCAGGCAGCCGAGGGAGTAGACGTCGGATCGGGCGTCGACACCCTCACCGCGCGCCTGCTCCGGGGAGAGGTACTGGGCGGTGCCGATCACCGCGGCGGTGGACGTCATGGTCGCCGCCGAGTCGGAGACCGCGCGGGCGATGCCGAAGTCCATGACCTTGACCGTGCCCTGGGGCGTGATCATGACGTTCCCGGGCTTGACGTCCCGGTGCACGATGCCGTTGCGGTGGCTGAAGTCCAGCGCGCCGCAGATGTCGGCGGCCAGGCTCATGGCGCGCTCGATCGGCAGCCGGCCCTCTCGGCGGAGGACGTCGCGGAGCGTCTCGCCCTCGACGTACTCCATGACGATGTACGGCGTCGCGCCGCTGGGGGTGCGGTCCTCGCCGGTGTCGTAGACGGCGACGATCGCCGGGTGGTTGAGGGACGCGGAGGCCTGCGCCTCCCGGCGGAACCGCACCTGGAACGACGGGTCGCGGGCCAGGTCGTTGCGCAGCACCTTGACGGCCACCTCGCGGCCGAGGCGCAGATCGCGTCCCAGGTGCACCTCGGCCATGCCGCCGCGGCCCAGGACTCCGCCGATCTCGTAGCGCTCACCGAGCACCTGCGGCGTGGTCATCGACGGTCCTCTCGGGCGGTTCGGTGCGCCGTCCGCACCCCGGTGTCGCGGGGCGTCCCGGCGGTGGCTCCCGCGGACAGGAGGCCGTCGGCGAGCCTAACCGCCGGATCGGCCGGAACCCGGGAGGCGAGGACCACCGGGCTCACTGGCCACCATCCGCCACTGGCGATGCATCGGTGGCCCCGTCTGTCGGGGTGGAGGACACCGAGGTCGGTGTCGTCGTCGGCGTAGGGCTGGGGGAGGGACTGGTCGTCGTGGGGGCCGGCTCGCCACCGAGCGACGGGCTCGCTCCGTCCTCGCCCTCCTCCTCGCCTTCCTCCTCGCCCTCCCCGGCGGGTGGCTGCACGGGCGCGGTCGGGATCGGCGTCGCCGGACGCGACGACGTGGTCGTCTCGGGAGCCGGCTCGGTCGTCGGGACGGGCTCCTCCTCGTCCACCTCGTCGTCCTCGGCCGCCCCGGGCACCCACCCGTCGACGGCGACGTAGAGCGTCACCTCGGCGCCCAGTGGCACGCGTCCCTCGGGCAGGAGACCGGCGACGGCGCCCTCGTCCAGCGACCGGCCGAGCGACTCCAGGAGGTCCTCGGGGGCGTCGTCCTGCGTGACCAGCAGGCCCGCGTCCCCGAGCTCCGCCTGCACCTCGTCGGCGTCCCGGCCGATGTAGTCGGCGGCCACCAGCGTCACCGTGGTGGGGGCGGCGCTGGTGGTGGTGACGTTCGGCGCGGGGTCGGCCTGCGTGCGGCCCGGTTCGTCGCCGTTCCCGGCCAGCAGCAGATAAGTGGTGCCGGCGAGCAGCAGGAGGAACACCACGGCCCCTGCCGCCCAGGCCCAGCGACGGCCGGAGCCGCGGTCCGGCGGTTCCTCGGCCAGCCACGCCTCGTCGCCGTCCGGCGGCGCGTGCAGGGGCGGCATGGGGCGGGCGCCGGTGGCGGCCGGGACCACGGGCATGCCAGCGGCCGGGGTGGCGAACACCTGGGTGCGCCCGTCGGCGGCGACGTCGACCACCCGGGTGGGTGCCGTGGCGGGCGCGACGACGGAGGCGGCCGGGGTCAGGTCGCCGCCGTCGGCCACCCGCCGGATGGCGTCGGCGAAGGCGCCGCCATCGGCGAAGCGGTCGGTCGGGTCCTTGGCCAGCGCCCGCTCGACGAGCAGCCGGACGGCGGGCGGGATGTCGCCCGGCAGCGGTGGTGGCGGGCGGTTGATGTGCGCCAGGGCGATCGCCACCTGCGAGGCGCCGTCGAACGGCCGCGCGCCGGCCAGGCACTCGAAGCCGACGACACCGAGGGAGTAGACGTCGGAGGCGGCGTCCACCTCCATGCCCTGCGCCTGCTCGGGGGAGAGGTACTGCGCGGTGCCCACGACCATGCCGGTGCGAGTCAGCGGAGCGGCGTCGCGGGCCTGGGCGATGCCGAAGTCGGTGAGCTTGACGACGCCGTCGGGCCGCACGATGAGGTTGCCCGGCTTGATGTCCCGGTGCACCACGCCCGCCCGGTGCGCGGCGGACAGCCCGTCGGCGGACTGGGCGAGCACGTGCAGGGTCCAGTCGACCGGGAGCCGGCCCTCCTCGTGCAGGATCGTGACCAGCGGCTGGCCCTCGACGAACTCCATGACCAGGAATGCCAGGGTTTGCAGGCCGCTGTCGTCGGTCGTCTCCCCGTAGTCGTAGACCGAGGCGATGTTCGGGTGCGACAGCGCCGCGGTGTGGCGTGCCTCGTTGCGGAAACGGGCCAGGAAGCTCGGGTCGTTCGTGTACTCGGTCTTGAGCACCTTCGCCGCGACGATGCGGTCCAGCACCTGGTCGCGGGCCTTCCACACCTCGCCCATCCCGCCGGTGGCGATGGGCGCGGTGATCTCGTAGCGCCCGGCCAGCAGGCTTCCGATGCCGAGTGCCATCAGTCCTGCCCCTCGAAGTAGGCCGCCATGACGTCGCGTGCGATCGGGGCGGACACATCCCCACCGGTACCTCCGCCGTTGGCCACGAAGACGGCGACGGCGATCTCCGGGTCGTCGGCCGGCGCGAAGCCCATGAACCAGTTGTGGTCGGGGACGCCCTCGCGCACCTGTGCGGTGCCGGTCTTGCCGGCGACCTCGATGCCGGGCAGCCGCGCGGCGCGGCCGGAGCCCTGCGCGACCACGCTGACCATCATCTCGGTGAGCTGGTCGGCGACCTCGGCGGAGATCGGCTCGCGCAGCGCCTCGGGCTCGGTCTCCGCCAGCACCGACAGGTCGGGTGCGCGCAGCTCGTCGACCAGGTAGGGCTTCATCTGCACGCCGTCGTTGGCCACGGTGGCGGCCACCAGGGCCGCCTGCACCACGGTCATCCGCACGTCGCGCTGACCGATGGAGGTCTGGGCCAGGGCCGCGTCGTCGACGATGTCGCCCACCGTGCTGGGCACCACCTCGAGCGGGATCTCCAGGCCTTCGTCGTCCAGCCCGAACGCCTCGGCCATCTCGCGCACCCGCTCCTCGCCGAGGTCGAGGCCGAGCTGGGCGAACGCGGTGTTGCACGAGATGGTCAGGGCGTCGAGCAGCGACTGCTCGCCGCTGGGGCTGCACGCCGATCCACCGAAGTTCGGGATCACCCGGCTGCTGCCGGGCAGGGGCAGCTCGCGGGGGGCCGGCACGACGGAGTCAGGGGTCAGCCCGTCCTCCAGCGCGGCGGCGGCGACGATCACCTTGAACAGCGAGCCGGGCGGGAAGTTGTCCTCGATCGCCCGGTTCACCCGGGGGTCGGGGTCCTGCCCGGTGATCAGCTCCATGTTCTCCCGGATGACCTCGGGGTCGTGGCCGGACACCAGGCCCGGGTCGTACGTGGGCGTGCTCGCCATGCCGAGGATCGCGCCGGTACGGGGGTCGAGCGCGACGACGGCGCCGGTGACGCCCTCCAGGCCGGCCATGGCGGCCGCCTGCACGGCGGGGTCGAGGGTCAGCACGACATCTCCGCCGGCCGGGTCGCGGCCGGTGAACAGGTCGGCGATGCGGCGGACGAACAGCCGGTCGTCGTCCCCGGAGAGCACGTCGTCCATGACGTCCTCGATGTACCGGTTGCCGTACACCAGCGAGTGGTAGCCGGTCACCGGCGCGTACAGCGGACCCTGCGGATACGTGCGCAGGTAGGTGAGCCGGCCGTCGGTGGGCACGGACAGTGCGATCTCGGTGCCGTCGACGATGATCGACCCGCGTTCGCGGTCGTAGGTCTCGGCCAGCACGCGGGTGTTGCGGTTGTCGTCGCGCAGCGCCTCCGAGCGGACCACCTGGATGACGTTGACGTTGATGATCAGCAGGGTGAACAGCACGAGGACGCTGATGGCGACGCGGCGCAGCGGGGCGTTCACGGCGTCACCACCTCGGTCGGGGCTTCCCCGAGCCGCACCGCCGGCGTGTGCGGGGTGGCCGGTCGCCGGGCGGCGTCGCTGATCCGGACGAGCAGCGCGACGAGGACGAAGTTGGCCACCAGCGACGAGCCGCCGTAGGCCAGGAACGGCGTGGTGAGCCCGGTCAGCGGGAGCAACCCGGTGACCCCGCCGAGGACGACGAAGACCTGCCAGGCGACGGCGAACGCCAGCCCGGCGGCCAGCAGCTTGCCGAAGGCGTCGCGGACGACGAGTGACGTGCGCAATCCGCGCTCGACGAGGATCAGATACACGACGATCACGGCCACGAGGCCGAACAGGCCCAGCTCCTCACCGACCGCGGCGGCGATGAAATCGCTCTTGGCGATCGGCACCTGGTCCGGGCGGCCACCACCGAGGCCGGCGCCGAACAGGCCACCGGTGCCGAGCCCGAACAGCGACTGCACCAGCTGGTAACCGGCGCCGTCGATGTAGGCGAACGGGTCCAGCCACGTGTCCACGCGCGCGCGGACGTGACCGAAGATCTGGTAGGCGATCAGCGCGCCGCCGGCGAACAGCGTGAGGCCGATGAACAGCCAGCTGGCGCGCTCGGTGGCGATGTAGAGCATGACCACGAAGATGCCGAAGAGCAGCAGCGAGCTGCCCAGGTCGCGCTCGAAGACCAGCACCAGGATCGACAGGATCCAGGCCAGCAGCACCGGGCCCAGGTCGCGGCCCCGCGGCAGCTCCAGGCCGGCGACCTTCTTGCTGGCCAGCGCCAGCACATCGCGCTTGTCGACCAGGTATGCGGCGAAGAAGACGACGAGGCAGATCTTGGCGAACTCCCCGGGCTGGATGGAGAATCCGGCGACCCGGATCCAGATCTTGGCGCCGTTGACCTCCGAGATGGAGGCGGGCAGCACGGCCGGCAGGGCCAGCAGCACGATGCCGAGCAGAGCCAGGGTGTAGGCGAACCGGGAGAGCGCGCGGTGGTCGCGCACGATGACCAGGACGGCCACGAAGAGGGCCACCCCGAGCGTGGCCCAGATCAGCTGCACGGGTGCGTCCTCGCGCGACGCCGTGTTCCCGGACATCTCGGCCGCCAGGTCCAGCCGGTGGATGACGGTGAGCCCCAGCCCCACGAGCAGGGCGACGGCAGGCAGGAGCAGCGGGTCGGCGTACGACGCCCAACGGCGGACGGCCAGGTGCGCCACGATCCACAGCGCGGTGATCCACGCGCTGAACATCGCCATCTCCGGCCGGAGCGAGCCGGTGACCGTGAGGTCCACGATGGCCTGGGCGGCCGTGGTGAGGACGACGGCGAACGCCAGCATCGCCGCCTCGGTCCCGCGCCGGGTCGGTGTGGCAGCCGCGGCGCCCCGCGGGTCGGTGACGGGACCGGGCATCAACACACCTCCGGAGGGGACCCGGGGCCTTCGGCGCTCACTGACACACCTCCGGTGGGGAACCCGTGCCTACGGCGCTCACTAGTCGGCCTCCCGGCAGTTCTCCCCCGCCTCGGACGACGAGGTGGTCCGGGCCGACGACGTGGTGGTCAGCTCCTCGGTCGCCGCCGCGCCCTCCGGCGGGGCCGGCTCCCCGGGGGCGGGCTCCTGCGCGGTGGTGGGCGCGGTCGCCGGCGGGAGCGCCGCGCTGGTGGACGCCGTGGCGTCCGTGGTCCGGGTGGCCGGGCGGCACAGCGGCAGCCGCTGGTCCCGCAGCGCCTCGAGGATGCGGTCGACGTCACCGGAGTCGTCGGCGGTGATGCTGCCCAGGACGTCGCTGCGGGCGGCCGGGGTCAGGTCGGACACCGCGAGGTCGGTGCCCCGGTCCAGGCGGTAGAGATCGAGGCCGACGATCGAGACGTCCAGACCGCGGAAGACGCCGACCTGCTGGTCGTCGCCGGGGCCGCTCACACCGACGAACCAGTGGTTGAGCGCCCACGCGTACACACCGATCGCCCCTGCCACCAGCACGGTGAGAAGGGCCCCCGCCACCAGGAGCATGCGTAGCGGGCGGCGGCGGGCGGAGGGGCCGCCGCCCGTCGGCAGTGTGGGTGGCGGCGGGGGAGGAGGGCCTTGATCGGCGAGCGCGGCCCGGCCGGCCGCGGACCGGGCGTCGACCTGGCGCTGACCGACGTTGTCACCGGCCGCGCCGTCGACGACCGGGTCGAACCGGCCGTTGCTGCCGGTGTCCTCGAGGACGTCGGCGACGATCACCGTGATGTTGTCGGGCCCGCCGCTGCGCAGCGCGAGCTCGACGAGGCGGTCGGCGGTGGCCTCCGGATCGGGGTCCTTCAGCGCCTCCGCCAGGGTCTCCTCGCTGACCACCCCGGAGAGGCCGTCGGAGCACAGCAGGTAGCGGTCGCCGGCGCGCGCCTCCCGCATGGAGAGGTCCGGCTCGACGTCCTGGCCGTTGAGCGCCCGCAGCAGGAGTGATCGCTGCGGGTGGTGATTGGCCTCCTCCGCCGTGATCCGGCCGTCGTCGATCAGCGTCTGCACGAACGTGTCGTCGTGGGTGATCTGGGACAGCTGGCCGTCGCGGAACAGATAGGCCCGGGAGTCGCCGACGTGGCACAGTGCCAGCCGGCCCCCCGCGAAGAGGATGGCGGTGAGCGTGGTGCCCATGCCCTCCAGCTGCGGCGACTCGCGGATGACCTCCCGCAGGTGCTCGCTGCCCTCGAAGACCGCCGACCGCAGCGCCTGCAGCATGTCGCCGGAGGGGGTGTCGTCGTCGAGGTGTTCGAGGGCGGCGATGACCACCTTGCTCGCGACGTCACCGGCGGCGTGGCCGCCCATGCCGTCGGCCACGGCCAGCAGCCGGGGCCCGGCGTACACCGAGTCCTGGTTGTTGCCGCGGATGAGGCCGCGGTCGGAGCGCGCGGCGTAGCGGAGAACCAGGGTCACGAACGCAGCTCCAGTGCGGTCTGGCCGATGCGGATCGGCTGGCCGGGGGCCACCAGCAGCGGTCCCTGCACGCGCTGCTGGTCGAGATAGGTGCCATTGGTGGAACCCAGGTCCTCCACGTACCACTGGCCGCCCCGGTTGGTCAGGCGGGCGTGGCGGGAACTGGCGAAGTCGTCGGTGAGGACGAGAGTCGAGTCGTCGGCCCGGCCGATGAGGATGGGCTGGTCAGCGAGGGTGATCTTGGTTCCGCTCAGCGGACCGGCGGTGACGACGAGGGACCGGGGGCCCTTCTGCCCGCGCTTCTTCTTCGGCGTCGCCGCCGAACGTGGCGGGACCGAGGCGACCCGGCCTGGCCGCGCGCCGAAGAGGTCGGCGCGCACCACGCGGAACGCCGCGAAGATGAACAGCCACAGCAGCAGCAGGAAGCCGAACCGGAAGATCTGCACCACGAGCTCCGTCACCGGACCACCGCCGCGGCTGGGGTCCCGCCGGCGTACCGGCGGAGGTGGTGCCGCCGGACCCCGTACTGCTGCGACGGCACGGATCCGGTCACGCCCCGTCCAGCCGGTAGACCAGGACGGAGTGGCCGATGCGGATGACGTCGCCGTCGCTGAGCGGCTGGCGGGTGACGCGGCGGCCGTTGACGAGCGTGCCGTTGGTCGAGCCGAGGTCCTCCACCGTGGCGACGTCCCCGTCGAGGACGACGTCGACGTGCTTGCGGCTCACGCCGGTGTCGGGGAGGCGGATGTCGGCCTCGGTGCCCCGGCCGATGACGTTGCGCCCCGTGGACAGCTCGTGCCGGGTGCCCGGGCCGTCGACGACCAGCACGTGGCTGTGGGTGGTGCGAGAGCCGGCCCGGCCGAAGATCGACGGGTTCTGCTTGCCGGTGTCGGTGGCCATGCGACCGCGCAGCGGGGGCAGCGGCGGGTGGCCGCCCACCGGCGCCGAGGCCATCGGCGGGAGGCCGGCGCGCGCGTCCGGGCGGACCCGGTCGGCGACCTCCGAGCTGACCTCGAAGATCCCGGTGGTCAGTTCGTCGTCCCGCTCGAGGGCGACGGTGACCTTGTCGAAGATCTGGTAGCCCTCGTCCTCGATGTGCTCGGTGACCATGTCGGCCAGCTCGCCGGCCAGCTGGTCCGACCACTGCCCCAGGTGGGCGAAGTCGGTCTCGCCGAGGCGGACCCGGTAGACGTTCGGCGCGAGCACGCGGCCCTCGCCGAGGACGGAGCGCTGCTCGTCGGCCTCGCGCTGCAGGGCCTTGGCGATCTCGGCCGGGTGCACCTTGCCCTTGAACAGGCGGGCGAAGGCCAGACCGACCATGCCTTCGAGTCGGCGCTCGAAGCGCTGCAGCACACCCACAGTCGCTCCTCTGCGCTCGCCGGACGTCCCACTCTGCCACCCGTGATCGTAGCCGGGACGAGCACGCCTGACTGCCCAGGAAGCTGCGACTCCCCGCACGGCGTTCTCGGGCCGGCCGGCGACCGACCCCCGCTCCGGGGTGTGGCGCACGGCTGCTACTGTCTCCCCTCGCCAGGGCAAGTGGCGGAATGGCAGACGCGCACGGTTCAGGTCCGTGTGTCCGAAAGGACGTGGGGGTTCAACTCCCCCCTTGCCCACTCCGGATTTTCGACGAGCGCCGGTCCCTCCGGGGGCCGGCGCTCGTCGCGTCTGGCGGTCCGGTCCCCTCCGACATGGCCGGACCCGGCGTGGTCGAGTCGGCGGCACGGTCGGAGTCGGCGGCGCACAGGTGCGGCTCGGGCATGGCGTTCTCCTCGCTCGGGGTTCCCCGAGTCTGGTCCTGCCGAGGGTGCCGGGTCCACTGACACCTGTCACCGGTTCCACGTGGAACCCGCCAGCTCCGGTGGACGGTCACCGACCCCGAGCCCACCGGGCGGGCGGGTCAGCCCGCGGGTGGCGCGGCCTCCGAGGCGAGGTGCCGGCCGATCACCATCCGCTGGATCTGGTTGGTGCCCTCGAAGATCTGCATGACCTTCGCCTCGCGCATGTAGCGCTCGGCCGGGTGGTCCCGGGTGTACCCGGCGCCACCGAGCACCTGGACGGCGTCGGTGGTCACCTTCATGGCGGCGTCGGTCGCGACCAGCTTGGCGATGCTGGCCTGCCGGGAGAACGGCTTGCCGGCGTCCTTGCGGCGGGCGGCGACCAGGTAGGTGGCGCGGGCGGATTCCACCGCGGCGGCCATGTCGGCCAGCAGGAAGGCCACCCCCTGGTGCTCGGCGATCGGGCGGCCGAAGGTCTCGCGCTCCACGGCGTACCGGACGGCGACATCGAGGGCCGACTGCGCCAGCCCGACGGCGACGGCGCTGATCCCGAGCCGGCCGGAGTCCAGCGCGCCCAGCGCGATCGCCATGCCGCGACCGGGCTCGCCGACCAGCCGGTCGGCGGGGATGGGCACGTCGTCGAACCGGATGGCCGACGTCGTGGAGCCGGTGAGGCCCATCTTCTCCTCGGGCCTGGCGGCGCTGAACCCAGGCAGGTCCGGGGTGAGGTGGAAGCAGGAGATGGCGCGGTCGCCGTCGGCAGGGGTGCGGAGGAACGTCGAGTAGAAGTCGGCGTGCCCGCCGTGGGTGACCCAGGCCTTCTCACCGCTCGCGAGCCAGCCGTCGTCGGCCGGCACCGCGCTGGCGCGCATGGAAGCGACGTCGGAGCCGGCGTGCGCCTCCGACAGGGAGTAGGCGCCGATCAGGCCGCCGCCGACCATCTCGGGCAGGAGGCCGCGGCGCTGGGCCTCGGTGCCGAAGTTCGCGATGGGGGAGCAGGCCAGGGTGTGCACGCTGATGCCGAGCGCGACGCTGGCCCACCGGGCGGCGAGCTCCTCGACCACCTGCAGGTAGACCTCGTAGGGCTGGCCGCCACCGCCCACCTCCTCGGGGAAGGGCAGCCCCATGAGGCCGGCGTCGCCCAGCAGGCGGAACACCTCGCGGGGGAAGCGTTCCTCGCGCTCGTACTGCGCTGCCTTCGGGGCGAGCTCGGCATCGGCGATCTCGCGGGTGAGCGCCACCAGGTCGGCGGCCTCGGGGCTGGGCAGTTCGCGGTCGACCGGCACGGTGCTCCTTCGGTGGGGTGCTCCGCGGACGGTACCGCCGGGACGCCGGGCCGGTCCTGCGAGGATCCGGTTCGTGATCATCGAGGCGGCTGCCTGGGACGACCCGGACGTCCAGCGCCTCACCACCGACCAGCAGACCGAGATCCGTGCGCGCTACGGCGGCAAGGAGGAGCCCGGCCGGCCGCCTTCGGCCGCGGACATCAGCGTGACGCTGGTGCTGCGGGACGACGACGGGACGGCGGTCGGCTGCGGCGCCCTGCGCGACCTGGAAAACGGCGTGGCCGAGGTGAAGCGCATGTACGTGGCACCCGCTGCGCGGGGGCGGGGTCTGGCGAAGGTCGTGCTGACCGGCCTGGAGGACGCCGCCCGCGCCCGGGGCTGGGCCACGCTGCGGCTGGAGACCGGTCCGCTCCAGCCGGAGGCGGCCGGGCTGTACGCGGGCGCGGGTTACCGGCGTACCGGGCCGTTCGGGGCGTACGCAGACGACCCCGACGCCGCAGACTCCCTCTTCTTCGAGAAGGACGTCGCCACCGCTTGAGCGCCCTTCTGGTGCTGGACGGACGGAGCCGGTCCGCGGCGCGGGTGTGTGAGGGTGTGCACGATGGCATCGACGGCGGCCGCGCCGGTAGCGCTCCGGCCGCACCCGGAAAGGGAATCTCATGCGTAGGAAGCTCGCCCTGGTCGTCGCCGCGGCCACCCTTCCGTTCGGCCTGACCGGCTGCGGCGGCGCCAGCGTGGCCGATTTCTGCGAGCAGTACGAGGCCATCGAGCAGATCGAGGCGGCCGACGCCGACCGGGCGAAGGACGAGCTGGAGGAGCTCGCCGGGAACGTGCCGGACGAGGCCGGCGACGACGTCCGGGAAGCCGCCGAACTCATGGCCGAGACCTTCCCGTCCGACGGCGACCTCGGAGCCGCCATCGAGAGCGGGGACCTGACCGAGGAGGACGCGCAGGAGTTCCTCGCCGCCGCCGAGACGGTCACCACGTACGGCACCGAGACCTGCCAGGAGTGATCCGCGTCCGCGTCCCCGGTCGACCCGGGACGCGGCCCCTTCGGATCGTGAACCGGATCCGGCGCTCCGGACATCTAGGGGTGTGACGACTTCACCCCTCGCGGCCGGATCATCACCAGCCGTGACTCCCACGGCGATGCGCCGGGCGGCCGGGCCACCGGGCGAGCCCCCGCGGCTGCGCGCTCTCCCTCATGCCCCGCCCAGTGACGCCGAACTGATCGCCCGGTCGGTCGACGACCCGGCGGAGTTCGCTCTGCTCTTCGACCGGCACGCCACCACGGTGCACCGGTACCTGGGGCGCCGGGTGGGTGAGCTCGCCGACGACCTGCTGAGCGAGACCTTCCTGATCGCCTTCCGGCGCCCCGCGGCCTACCGGCCCGAGCACGTCCAGGTGCGGCCCTGGCTGCTGGGCATCGCGACCAACGTCGTGCACGGGCACGTCCGCACCGAGCAGCGCCGGTACAGGGCGCTCGCCCGGGCCGCCGCCGAGTCCGAGCGGCACGGCACGGACCCGGGGGACTCCGCGGACCGGCTGGACGCCCAGGCGCTGCGCGGTCAGCTGGCCGCCGCACTCGCCGGCCTCGAGCCCCGGGACCGCGACGCCCTCCTGCTGCTGACCTGGGGTCAGCTCGGCTACCAGGCCGCCCGTACGGCGCTGCTGGCCGAGATCGAGGGCCCGGCTCCCCGGCGTTCCCGGGTGCCCAGCCGGAAGGTCTCGCTCCGCGTCGGCCTCGCCGCCGTCACCGCGGCGGCTGCCTGGGCCGCCGCCGTCGTCATCGCCGCCCCTGACGGCCCAGGGACGCCGGCGGAGAGCGTCACCCTCGTCGACTTCCAGATGCCGGCCTTCCCGCTGTCGCTCGATCCCGAACCCGAGGGGCTGAGGCCCGCCTTCGACGGCGACGGTGACGGGGCGCGGTTCGCCAGCTATGAGGAGCCCAGCGGCCGGAACGGGTTCTACGTCTCTGTCGGCGACGAGTCCGGCGAAGGCGCGGAAGACGACGCGCCTGGCTACCGCGAGCTGGCTTCCGCGGAGGTGTCCGTGGACGGTCGCGACGCCGATCTCGTCCGGTACTCCCGGGACTGGTGCGCGGGCGACCTCGGCGAGACATGCGAACGGCGGACGTTCGCCCAGCTGGACTGGGAGCGGGCCGACGACCAGTGGGTGAGGATCCTCGGGCACGGGCGTTACGGCACCGCCGACGCGGTGATCGAGATCGGCGAGTCGCTGGTCGACCGCCCGCAGCGGGCGACGCTCACCGCCGGACTTGCGCCGGCCGGCTGGTCGCTCCAGTTCTTCAAGATGGGCCGCGTTCTCGCTCTCGTCAACGACGCCTACGAGCAGCAGACGATCACCGTCCACGTGCCGCTGCCCGAGGACGTCCCCCCGCCGGGGCAGGTGCGAGAGAGCCTCATGGGACCCGTCGGGCCGCAGCTCGACGTGATGGTGCAGGGCCGGCCGGCGGCGCTGGTGCGGGTCGACAACGGGCCGCGGGACCGCGGTTGGTTCCTGCAGGGCCAGTTCGAGGACGGGACCACCTTCACCCTCCAGGTGCCGGACGCGTTCACCCAGGAGCAGGTCCTGCAGTTCGCGGAGCAGGTCACCTACCACCCCTGATCGAGTCACCCGCACACGTCTCGCGGTCGTTCCCCCAGGTCTGGAAACCACCGCGAGACGTATGCGGGCGCTCCGCGTGTGGTGAGCTGACGCCATGCCCGACACCTGGCCCGACAGCGAACGCACCGAGGTGCTGCTCACCGCAGGCGACGCGCGGCTCGCCGTCGACCTGCGCGGCGGGGCGCTGCGCCGCCTCACGGTCGGGGCCTGGGAGCTCCTGGACGGCTACGCCCCCGGCGCGGCCGCCCCCGGTTGGCGCGGCGCCGTCCTGGTGCCCTGGCCCAACCGGACCCGGCACGGCCGGTGGTCGTGGGAGGGCGAGGAGCTCCAGCTCGAGGTCCAGTCACCGGCGGAGCCGCACGCCATCCACGGCCTGATCGCCTGGCAACCGTGGGCGGTGCTGGGAGAGGCGGACCGTTCCGTCACGGTCGGGACGACGGTCGAGCCGCATGTGGGCTACCCCTTCCGGCTCGCCGTCGCGGTGGACCACACCCTGGCGGCCGACCGGCTGACCAGCACGCTCCGGGTGCGGAACGCCGGCGACCGGCCGGCGCCCTTCGGCGCCGGCTTCCACCCCTATCTCTCCGTCGGCGCCACCGAGGACGGCGGCGTCTCCGACGCCGAGCTGACCCTCCCGGGCCGCACCGAGCTGGTCCTCGACAGCGGGATGCCCACCGGCGAGCGGCGGGCCTTCGACGGCGCGGTCGGCCGGATCGGGAACCGGGCGCTGGACACCCCGCTCACCGACCTCGACCGGGACGCCGAGGGCTGGGCGCACGTCCGGCTGCGCGGTCGCGCCGGGGAGCTGGTGGTCTCGGCCGATGCGGCTTGGCCGTGGCTGCAGGTGTACAGCGGCGACACGCTGCCGGCCGGCCAGTGGCGCCGCAGCCTCGCCGTCGAACCGATGACCTGCCCGCCGAACGCGCTCGCCGACGACGTCGACCTGCTGGTGCTCGAACCGGGCCAGGAGTGGGCCGGCAGCTGGTCGCTGGCCTGGAACCCGGCGGCCTGACGTGCGGGTCCTCGAGCTGTGGCGCTACCCGGTGAAGTCGCTGCAGGGTGAGCGGCTGACCGAGGCGCAGGCCGGCGTCCTCGGCGCCGTCGGCGACCGCCGCTGGGCGATCTTCGACCGCGACACCGGCCTGGGCCTCACCGCCCGGCGGGTGCCGGAGCTGCTGTTCGGCGCGGCCCGGGTGCGCCCGGACGGCGGCGTCGAGGTCGTGCTCCCCGACGGCACCGTCACCGCCGAGGAGGGCGTGCTCTCCGACTGGCTGGGCCGCCGCGTCGAGCTCCGCGAGGCGATCGCCGGCGGCGCAGCACCCACCTACGAGACGCCGGCCGACGAGGAGGTGCCCGACCCCACCGAGTGGCTGCAGTGGGAGGGCGCCCCCGGCCCGTTCCACGACAGCCCCCGGATCCGGCTGTCCCTGGTCTCGACCGGGACGCTCGGCACCTGGGACCGCCGCCGGTTCCGGGCGAACGTCGTCCTGGACGGCGCCGGCGAGGACAAGCTGCAGGGACGGGAGGCGGACCTGGGCGGGGCCCGCCTGCGGCTGGGCGCCGGCATCCCGCGGTGCGTCATGACCACCCGACCGCAGCCGGGTGGCATCGGCCGGGACAGCTCGGTGCTCAAGTCGATCCACCGCGAGCGCGACGGGCTCCTGGCCGTGCGCGCCGTCGTGCTCGATCCCGGTGTCGTCCGGGTCGGCGACGAGCTCGTCCCCGACGGCCGGGCAGACTGATCGGCGTGCGCACCATCGATCTGCGTCCCGGCGAGGACAGCATCCGGCTCGGCCAGCTGCTCAAGCTCGTCGACGCGGTGCCCACCGGCGCCCAGGTGAAGGACGTGCTCCTGTCCGGCGCCGTCACGGTCAACGGCGAACCGGAGGAGCGGCGGGGCCGGCAGCTGCGCTCCGGTGACGTCGTGGCGATCGAGGGGTACGACGATGTCCGGATCGGTTGAGCGGTTCCACGTGGAACCGTTGGGCAGGAGAGCCGTATGACCGCCCCGCTGGCGTCCCGGCTGCGGGGCTTCGGGACGACGGTCTTCGCCGAGATGAGCGCGCTCGCCGTCGAGACCGGTGCCCTCAACCTCGGTCAGGGGTTCCCCGACTACCCCGGGCCGCCCGAAGTGCTCGACGCCGCCCGTGCCGCCATCGGCACCGGCGCGGACCAGTACCCGCCCGGCCCCGGCATCCCCGAGCTGCGCGCCGCCGTCGCCGAGCACCAGCAGCGGTTCAGGGAGCTGAGCTACGACCCCGACACCGAGGTGTTGATCACCGCCGGGGCCACCGAGGCGCTCGCCGCCGCCATGCTGGCGCTGCTCGAGCCCGGCGACGAAGTCGTCCTCTTCGAGCCGATCTACGACAGCTACAGCGCGTCGGTCGCGATGGCCGGTGGCGTGGTGCGCCCCGTCCCGCTGCACCCGCCGGCGGACGGCGAGGGTGCCTGGACCTTCGACGAGGCCGAGCTGCGCGCCGCCGTCACCCCGCGCACCCGGCTGCTGCTGGTCAACACCCCCCACAACCCCACCGGCACGGTGCTCAGCCCCGCCGAGCTCGCCGTCCTCGCCGAGCTGGCCACCGCGCACGACCTCACCGTGCTCACCGACGAGGTGTACGAGCACCTGGTGTTCGACGGCGCCCGGCACGTCTCGCTCGCCACGCTGCCCGGCATGCGCGAGCGCACGATCGTGGTGTCCAGCGCGGGCAAGACCTTCAACGTCACCGGCTGGAAGATCGGCTGGGTCTGCGGGCCGGCGCCGCTCGTGGCCGCCGTCCGCACCGCGAAGCAGTTCCTCACCTACGTCAACGGCGGCCCGTTCCAGCCGGCCGTCGCGGCGGGGCTGCGGCTGCCCGACGCCTACTTCGACGGGATCGCCCGCGACCTGCAGTACCGGCGCGACGTCCTGGTCGCGGGGCTCCGGGAGGCCGGGCTGCCGGTGGTGAGCCCGCAGGCCACCTACTTCGCCACGGTCGACGTCCGCGGCGTCCGGCCCGACGGCGACGGCCTGGCCTTCTGCCGGGAGCTGCCGCACCGCGCCGGGGTGGTCGCCATCCCGACCGTGGTCTTCTACACACCGGGACACGCGGACCTGGGGCGGCACCTGGTGCGGTTCGCGTTCTGCAAGAACGATGCGGTGCTCGCCGAGGCGGTCGAGCGGCTGAGGAGGCTGGCATGAGGGTCGCGGCGGTGCAGCACGACATCGTGTGGGAGGACCGGGAGGCCAACTTCGGCCGGCTCGGCCCGCAGGTGGGGCGGGCAGCGGCGGCGGGGGCCGAGCTGGTGCTGCTCACCGAGACGTTCTCGACCGGGTTCTCCATGACCCCGGGCATCGGCGAGCCCGAGGGTGGCCCGTCGGCGCAGTTCCTCGCCGCCCAGGCCGCCGAGCACGGCGTCTGGGTGGGCGGCAGCTGCCCGGAGATCGCCGGCGACGGCGACCTGCCGTACAACTCGTTCGTCCTGGCCGGCCCGGACGGGACGACGCACCGTTACCGCAAGCTGCACCCGTTCACCCACGGCGGCGAGCACGAGCGCTTCCGCGCGGGCGAGGGGCCGGTCACCGTGGAGATCGGCGGCCTGCGGGTGACCCCGTTCGTCTGCTACGACCTGCGCTTCGCCGACATCTTCTGGCGGGCGGCGCCGGACACCGACCTCTACGTGGTGGTGGCCAACTGGCCGGCCGCCCGCCGGCTGCACTGGCAGACGCTGCTGCAGGCGCGGGCCATCGAGAACCAGGCCTACGTCGTCGGCTGCAACCGGGTGGGCACGGCCGGGGACGGCACGGAGCACGCCGGTGACAGCCGGGTGGTGAGCCCCATGGGTGAGCTGCTGGCCACCGCCGCGGGTGCCGAGACGCTGGTGCTGGCCGACGTCGACCCCGCGGAGGTGGCGGCCACCCGGGACCGGTTCCGGTTCCTGCCCGACCGGCGCGGCTGACCGGCCGTCAGCGGCCCGCCACGCCGCTCTCGTCGACGGCGATCTGCTCGCGCTGCACCTGCTCGGTCACGGTCTCCTGGCCCTCGACGAGCTCGGTCCGCACCCGCACTCGCTCGACGGGCACCACCTCGACGGTGATGACCGGCCGCTCGCTGTGCAGGATGACCTCGCCGGGCAGCCCGCCGGTGGTCGCGTCCGCGGGGACGAGCGACTCGCCGCCGATCGCGTCCCCGGCCGTGTCCGCATCGCCGAGCGGGACCTCCTCCAGGCGGATCTCCTCGCGCCGGATCGGCACGGTCACCTGCATCTCCTCGGTGACCACGTACTTCACCAGCCGCACCCGCCGGGCGGCCACCTGCTCGGAGCCCACCCGCAGCCGCTCCTCGCTGCGGGTCATGGCGCCGTCCGTCTCGCCCGTGGTGGCGGTACCGGCCGCCGGGGGCGGGACCGGGGCCACCGCCGGCACGGCGACGGTGTCGGTGGGGCCGGCCAGCGGCGCGTCGGCGACCGGCGCCGTGGTGTCCGCGTCCGCACGGCCGCCGTCCGTGATGCCGTAGTGCCGGCGCAGCTCCGCCTCCTCGCCGGGATCGAGGTGGTTGCCCTGCATGGCCGGGGCGCTCTTGACCGCCTCCGCGCTCACCGGCAGGCGCAGCGCGCCGTCGTCCCACGTCGCCTCCCGGGCCGGTACGACCGAGTGCCGGGTGCCGAAGAGCCCGGTGGTGACGGCGACCCACGTGGGCTCACCGGTCCGGTCGTCGACGAAGAAGCTCTCGACGGTGCCCAGCTTGTCGCCACCGTCGCCGTAAGCGGTGCTGCCGATCGCGGCGGCCACCTCGCGCTCGCTCAACATGGGTCGGCTCCCTCCGTGGGGCACACGCCGGTGCGCGCCCCTCCTCCCACGCTGCCCAGCCGGGTCGCCCGGTGAACATCGTCACCGGCGGCGTCAGTGCGCGGGTAGCACCAGGTCGACGACGAGAGCGCGGTGGTCGCTGCCGGCCACCGGTACGTGGGCGCAGCCGGCGACGGCAGCGCGCGGGTCCACGAGCACGTGGTCTAGGGTCAGCCGGGGGAACCGCAGCCGGAGCGGGCGCCAGGTCCACGCCCATCCCCGCCCGAGCTCGCGGGCCGCGTCGACGTAGCCGCGGGCCAGGACGGCCCGGAGCGCAGCGTGGTGGAGCGTGGCGTTGAAGTCGCCGGCCAGCACCCGGAGCGCGTCGGGGGCGGGGGAGGGGAGCGCGGCGAGGTCCGCCGTCCAGCCCCGGACGGCGGCGGGCGAGGTGGCCGGCGGACGGGTGTGCACCGCCGTCACCTCGAGGTCGGGGCTCCCGACGGTGGGCAGCCGGGCGGTCGGCTGCTCGAAGCCACCGGGCGCGGCGCCGCGCGCGGTCACGGGCCACCGGCTCCAGACGGCGCCGGAGGCGGAGACGACGCTGCCCGGCCGGGCTGGGACGACGTGGGAGTGCGGCAGCTCCCGGTGCAGGCCGGCGTCGGTGAGGCGCCGTTCCGCGTCGGGGGTGAGCTCCTGCACCGCCAGCACGTCGACGGCGTGCCTGCGGACGAGCTCCAGGACGGAGCCGGCCGGGACGAGTCCCAGCCGCAGGCTCACCGTGGCGATCCGCACCTTCGTGCCTCCGGCCGGCACTGGTCCCGTCCGCCCACGCGAGGCGAGCACCGCGGCGCCCAGGACCGCGCCGGCTCCGGAGGCCAGCAGCGCGCCGGTGCGGGATCCGCTCCGGATGGCCGCGGCCAGCGGGACGACGGTGGTGAGCGCGGCGTGGGGGGTGAACGCCAGCGCCGGCACCAGCGGGAAGCCGCGGTCGGTCCCGGTTCCACGCACCAGCGCCCACACCGCCCAGGGCAGGGCCATCGCCGGTGCCCACCGACGGTCGGGGCGCTTGGAGGCCATGGCGGTCAACGTAGCCAGCGGGCGGAGGAGCCGCTGGCCGGCGGAGTGACCTACGGTCGCTCCGTGGTCCCCGAGCAGCTCGAGGTCGAGCGCGAGTTCGACGTCGACGCGACGTTCGTGGTGCCCGCGTTCGGTGGCGTTCCCGGTGTCGCCGTCGTCGGCCCTCCGGTGACGCACGAGCTGGCAGCGGTCTACCACCGGGCCGTGTAGTCGTCGAGGTCGGCGGAGGGCGTGCGCCGGGCCGCACGGGCGAGGGGGGTCGAACGCTCGCGGTACTGGCGGTGTCGCTTCAGCGACTCCCTCAGCGCGGACTTGATGTTCTGCCTCGCCACAGCACCCCCCGTGTCGACGTCCAAGACGAAACCTAGGGGAACGGTGGTGTGAACGAGGCGATGCCCGCGGCCCGCCCGCCGTCCCGTGCACCGCGCTACCGCCTGGGAGAGTGGTCCCCGTGCGCGCGCTGCAGATGCTGGGGACGGTGCGCCGGTGATCGGTCTGCTGGCTTTCGGGACCGTCGTCCTGCTGGCCGTGGCGCTGCTGCACGCCTACCTGTGGTTCCGGCTGGTCCGGAGCACCACCGGGCCCGGCCGGCTGCGCCGCCGGCTGACCGCGCTCACCGTGGTGCTGGCCGTGCTGCCGGTCGCGGCGGTGCTCTCCCGCGGGGCGCTCTCGATCGACGCCGCCACCCCGTTGAGCTGGCTCGGCTACAGCTGGCTGGGTATCGCCCTCTACGCCGCCCTGGCGCTGGTCGTCCTGGAGCCGGTCCGCCTGCTGGGCAACGCCCTCATCCGGCGGACGGAGAGCGGGGTCGTCCCGAGTGGGCCCCGGAGGGGTCCGCGCAGGGACGACGCAGCGGCTCCGCCCGACAGGGGAACGGCACCTGGCCGCGGTGCCGTCCGGGAGGACGGCGGTGTGCAGAGCGGTGCCGTCCGGGAGGACGGCGGTGTCGCAACCGATGTGCACAGCGAGGACAGGGATCCCGCGGCCATCGACCGGCGGCGCTTCCTCGCCCGGGGGCTGGCGGTGACCGCCGGTGCGGTCGCGCTGAGTACCGCCGGGACGGGCGCGTACTTCGCCAACTCGGCGCCGGTGGTGCGGCGTGTCCCGGTGACCCTGCGCGGGCTGGACCCGGCGCTGGACGGGCTGCGGATCGTCACCTTCTCCGACGGCCACCTGTCGGCCACCTACGGCGGCCGGCGGTTCGAGCGGGTGGTGGAGCTGGTCAACGAGCAGCGGCCCGACGTGGTGGCCATCGTGGGCGACCTGGTCGACGGCGGGGTCGACGAGCTGCGTGAGGACGTCGCCCCGCTGGCGGACCTGGTCAGCGAGCAGGGCGTCTACTTCGTCACCGGCAACCACGAGTACTTCGTCGACACCCGGGCCTGGATGCGGCACCTGCCGACCCTGGGCGTGGACGTGCTGCGCAACGAGCGGGTGGCGATCCGCCGCGGTGGCGCATCCTTCGACCTGGCCGGGATCGACGACCGGACGGCGGCCGCCTCGGGGCTGCCCGGCCACGGCGCGGACCTGGACGCCGCGCTGGACGGCCGGGACGGCAGCACGCCCGTGGTCCTGCTGGCCCACCAGCCGGTGCAGGTGGAGCAGGCCGCGGCCGCCGGGGTGGACCTGCAGCTCTCGGGTCACACCCACGGCGGGCAGCTCTGGCCCTTCGACTACGCCGTGCGGCTGGACCAGCCCGCGGTCGAGGGCTGGTCGCGGCACGGCGACACCCAGCTGTACGTGACCTCGGGGGCCGGCTACTGGGGCCCGCCGATGCGCGTCGGGGCCCGTCCGGAGGTCACGGTCGTGGAGCTCCGCGCTCCTGGGCGCTGACCGGCGTCAGCACGTCGAGCCGCTGCACCGGACGTCGAGCCGCGCCGTGACGCGGCTCAACGCTCGGTGGCGCGGCCCGACCCCTGTGCCGACCGGGCTGCCAGCTTCGGCACGGCGGACTCCCTCCAGCAGCGCCGGCCTCTCATGGCGGGCGGGGACTCCCCCGCCGGTCGGGTGCCTACCAGCCGCCGCACCGCAGATCCCCAGGTCGGTGGAAATGGCGCACACCACCGCACACGGGATGTGACGTCCCATACGACATGACGACCAGACGTCCGTTCTGCCACTACCTTTGACCGCGTGGTGAGCCCCGTCTCCGGACCGAAGTACCTCTCGGTCCGCGAGCATCTGCGGCGCCGGGTCGCCGCGCTGCCCGAGACGACGCTGCTGCCACCGGAGCCGGTCCTGTGCGCCGAGTACGGCGTCAGCCGGATAACGCTGCGCCGCGCGGTCGACGGCCTGGTCGCCGACGGGCACCTCGTGCGCGAGCAGGGCCGGGGAACCTACGTGACCCGCCCGGCCATCCGGCACGAGTACCGCGAGAGCTTCGTGCACCGGATCGCGGGCTTCAACTCGGTCATGACCGAGCAGGGCGCCCAGGTCGGGACGACGGTGCTCACCCAGCGGATCGTGCCGGCCCCGGCCGCGGTCGTGACCGAGCTCAGGCTGGACTCCGCGGCCGACGTCGTCGAGCTGGTCCGGCTGCGCAGCGTCGACGGCGCCCCGAACCACGTCGCGCACAGCTTCCTGCCGGCGGAGCTCTACCCCGCGGCCGCGGTCGAGGACTTCCGCCAGGGCTCCCTGTACGACTACCTGCGGCGCGAGTACGGCGCCGACCTCGCCCACGGGCGCATCGTCGTCGACGTCGGCACGGCCGCGCCCGAGGAGGCCGAGCTGCTCCGGGTGGTGGCCGGTTCCCCGTTGCTGGTGGTGCGCACCACCGTCCGCGACAGCGACGGCCGCCCGCTGGTGCACAGCTTCTCCCGGTTGCGGCCGGACGTCAGCCAGGTGGAGTTCGAGGTATCGGTGGGAGGGCGCTGAGATGACCACGGCGATCGGCGTCCGCGAGGTTTCCCAGCCCCCGGCCGAGGTGTGGCGGGCGCTGGCGGTGCTCGAGCCGTACTGCGCCGTCTGCGACGTCTCCTACGTCGTCGACCGGCCGGGCTCCGGTCCAGGGGTGGGGACGACGTTCGTCTGCGCCCCGGGTCAGCTGGCCGGCGGTGCGCCCCGGCCCGGGTCCCCGCGCGGTGAGATCCTCGCCTGGGACGAACTCCGGCTGGTGATCACCCGGCTGGATCTGACCCCGGAGACCTGGACGACGCGGATCGAGCTGGCCGGCACGCCCGCTGGTGGGACCCGGGTCTCCATCACCGTCACGCACGAGCCGGTGGGCGGCAGCCGGGTAGTCCGGCGGCTGCAGCGCGGCGCGATGCGGCGGCTGGTGCAGCGGACCGTCGATGCGGAACTGGCGAAGGTGCCCGCCCACGTGGCCCGCGCCGCCCATACGTCCTGAGCAGCGCTGATCGCCACCCCATCGGGGAAATGACGCATCACCGTAACGGGAGTGGGTAGTGGAGCGGATCGTGCACCGGCGTGATGCACCCGGCTCCCTGCCGGTACCGCAGCGCCGGTCGAACGAAGGAGAACGCCGTGCTGTTCGACATTCTCGGTCTCATCGTGATCGGCCTGATCATCGGCGCACTCGCCCGGCTGATCCTTCCCGGCAAGCAGTCCATCAGCATCGTCGCCACCCTGGCACTGGGCGTCTTCGGGGCGGTCATCGGCGGGTTCATCGCGAGCCTGCTCGGCACCGGTGACATCTTCGAGCTGAACGTCCTGGGCTTCGTGCTCGCCGTCATCGCGGCCATCGTGCTGGTGGGTGCCTACGCGGGCATGGCGGGCCGGTCGAACCGCGCCGTCCGGCACTGACCCGGCCGGTCGCCGGGGGAGTCAGAGCTCGACGGTCTCCCCCGGGGCCAGCCGGCCGACCGGGGTCGGGGTTCCCGGACCCCGTTCCCCGAGCAGCCCGCCGACGACGCCGAGCCCCACGTCGTTGAGCAGCCCGTCGTGCACCGCGAACGCCTGGTCGGCGTGGACCTCCCGCACGTAGTCGATGACGTCGGCCGTCCGGGACCACGGGGCCTGCAGGGGCAGGAGCAGCGTCGCGACGGGTGTGTCGGGCACCGTGAAGGCGTCGCCCGGGTGGAAGACCAGGCCGTCCACGAGGAACCCGATGTTGGCCACCCTGGGCAGGTCAGGGTGGATCTCGGCGTGCAGTTCCCCGTGCACCCGGACGTCGAAGCCCGCGACCGTGACCGCGTCGCCGTGACCGACCACGTGCACGCGGTCCCCGGCCCCCTCCAGCAGGGCCGCGACCGAGCGGTTGGTCCACACCTCCAGGCCCGGGGTGGCCTCGAGCGCGGCGCGCAGCCGGTCCGGCACGACGTGATCCGGGTGCTCGTGCGTGATCAGCACCGCGCCGGCGCCCTCCAGCGCGGCCGGGTCGGTGAAGGCGCCCGGGTCGATGACCAGACGCCGGTCCCCGTCGGTGAGCACGACGCAGGCGTGCCCGTGCTTGGTGAGCTCCATGACCGCATCCTGCACCCGGCCACCGCACCGCGCGCCGGGTGTTCCCGGCACGGACCTCCTCCTTTCGGGGGAATCCGGCGCCGCACCCGTTACCCGGACCGGCGGCGCTGCCGACGTCCTTCCCATGATGCTCGTGACGACCGTCTTCGCCGCCGCCCGCAGCCGGGCCCACGGCCCGACGGCTGCCTTGTGGCACGCCGTCGAGGTGCACCGGCCCGCGGCCGAGGTGGATGGCGCCTGCGAGCTGACCGTCTGCGGCACGCTGGCCCGGGTCAGCCCGGGCGAGCAGTGGCCGGTGCGCGCCACCGACGTCTGCCCGGCCTGCGTGACGCTGGCCCGGTGAGCACGTCGCCGGCGACGGCGACCCTCTGACGCCCTGCTGCCGGGTCGGCCCGCCCGCCCGGCGGTAGGTGCACACGTCCCGGTGCGGCACGAGGAGGACTCAGCCCTGCCCGGAGAGCTCCGCACGCAGTCGCGCGAGGAGATCGGAACGGTTGCTGGCCCCAAGTCGTTGCCGCATCCGCGACACGTGGTGCTCGACCGTCTTCGCCGAGATGTAGAGCTGCGCACCGACCTCTCGGTAGGTCAACCCCTCGATGACCAGTGCGGCGATCTCGCGCTCCCGTGCGCTCAGTGCGCCGCCTGGCTCGGCCTGCGCCCGGCCGTGCCCGCCCGTCGCGCCGGGCGACACGTTGCGCGGCTCCTCGTCACCGGACAAGCTCCGGGCGCACTGGAGCAGGCAGCTCCGGTCCGACGAGACCGTGGCCCGGGCTGCGGCCTGACCGGCCAGCCGGGAGCCGTCCCAGGTCAGCCCGATCCCCGCGAGCCGCTCGGCGGCGGTGAGCACCACCGCCGCGTCGATGTCCCCGACCAGGACCCGCAGCCAGCTCCGTCCGGCGTCGGCGAGCACGGCCGCGTAGAAGCTGGTGCGCGCGGCCCCGACGAGTGCCGTGGCGTGCGGCTGCAGCATGGCCGGGTCGCCCATGACGATCGCCGCCTGAGCGCCGCTCCAGTGCAGGGAGGTCGACCACAGCGGCGGGTTCCCCAGCCGGGCGAGCAGCGCCTCGGCCTCGGCCAGGTGCGGTGCGAGGCGCGCGGTCTCGCCCAGGCGGGCGGCGGCGACCACCAGCTCCCCCAGCGGCAGCAGGCTGAAGAGGTCGACCGGGTGGCGGACGACGGCCTCCCGTACCCGGCCCCACGCCCGCAGAAGGGCGGGTAGGTCGCTCGCGCGGCGGGCCAGCCCCACCTCGAGAGCGCGCAGGAAGAGCTCGTCGCGCGGCTCCAGGGGTCCCTGTCCCGACCGGGCCTCGTTCATCCGGTCCACGGCGGTGGGCATCCGTCCGCGGAGCATCGCCGTCCAGGCCAGGAGCAACAGGTGGCGTGACCGGGCGGGCGGCCCGCCGATGTCCGCGGCGAGCGCCCGCTCGAGGACCGATTCCGCGCTACCCAGCTCCCCGGTGTGCAGGGCGACCAGCGCGGCGAGCGCGGAAGGGGTGTCCATCAGCAGCGCCGTGCGCCCGACCGGTTCGAGCAGTGTGGCGGCCCGGGTGAGCGTGGAGAGTGCGGTCGTCGCCGTCTCGGCCGTGCTCGGCCCCGGCCGGATCGACTCCAGCACGCCGCGGGCCATGAGCGACTCGCACCCGGAGACCAGGTGCGGCGACCAGCGTTCGGCCGCTGCCTCGGTCGAGGCGAGCTCCGCTGCCGCCTCCTGCGGGGCGCCCACGGCGAGCAGTGCCAGCGCCGTCGAGCCGGCCCGCTGCGGCCCGGCCAGCCGGTAGAGCTCGGCGGTGCTGGTGAGCAGCCCCCGCTGCGCCAGGACGGCGGCGGTGACGCCGGCGGCCTCGCGGTGGTCGGGGGCCGAGTCGTCCCGCAGCGCCGGATCGGCCCACTGCAACGCGCTGTCGAAGTCCCCGACGAGGGCGGCCGCCAGCGCACGGCGCACGGCCAGCTGGGCGGCGGGTGCGCCGGCGTCCACGGCCTCCGACAGCAACGCCCCGGCCAGCCCCGGGTCCTCGCTGAGGGCCGCGTCGGCCTGCTCGAGCAACAGCTGCGCCGCCCGCGGCTCCCGCACCCGGTCGGCGGCGAGCGCGCGGGCCAGCTCGACCGGTTCCTCGCCGCAGTCGAGCAGCAGCGTGAACAGGCGACGACGCACCGACCGCGTCATGTCGTGCGGCGTGGTCGACAGCAGTGCGCTGCCGATGGCCGGCACGACGTGTCCGGTGGCGAGCAGGGCACCCGTCGCCTGGACGCGCTGGACGAGGTCGGTGGCATCCGTGACGCCCACGAGCTGAGCCAGCAGGTCGGCGTCCAGGGGCGCGCCCGCGGCCAGCGCGTGGAGCACCGACCGGGTGCACGGGTCGAGGTCGGCGAGGCCGGCGCCGATGCGCTCGCTCACGGCACCGGGCATCGTGGCGACCCCCAGCGGCCCGGGAACGGCACCCCGTGCTGCGGGCACCGGGCCCTGCCGTCCGGCACCCGACGCGGCGAGCGCACGGAGCATGGGCTCCACCAGGGCCGGCAAGCCACCGGTCTGGCGCAGTACCGGGTCGGCCACCGCCGCAGCGGCCGAGCCGAGGTGGTGTTCCGCGCAACCGCGGACGGCGTCGCGGTCCAGGTGACCGAGCACCACCAGTCGCCGGTCACCCGCCATCGTCTCGATCAGTTCCTGCAGGGCCGGCGGCCGGGGCCACGGGCGGTAGGCCACCGCGATCCGGACGAGCGGTTGCCGTAGCAGCACCCGCAGCCGATCGGCGGTGCCGGGGACGAGCCGGTGTGCGTCGTCGACCAGGACCACCAGCCGGTCGGTCACCGCGCCCGGATCCGGCGCGGACTGGGCGTCCACGACTGTCACGCCGGCCGCCCGGTAGAGCCTTCCCAGCTCTGCGAGCAGCGTGGTCTTTCCGGTGCCCCCGGGCCCGAGCACGGCGACGTGGGTGGCACCGTCGCCGGTGACCTGCTCGCCCACCACCCGGCGGGCGACCGCCAGGGGGGAGCCGGGCCAGCACGAGGCCTCCTCGGTCCCGCGGATGGGCCTCGGGACGGCGATGCGGAGGTCGACGCTCATACCGCGGTTCCCTGACTGCTCCCGGTGGTCTCGGCCGGCGGGCCGGTCGCCGTCTCCGGCGCGGGATCGGGCTGCGGCACCGAGCTGGTGTCCGTCGCCGGCTCGGGAGCGCCGGTGGTGGGGGGCGCCGCCGGCTCGGGGGCGCTGGTGGTGGGGGGCGCCGCCGGCTCGGGGGCGCTGGTGGTGGGGGTCGACGGCGGCGGGGTGCTGGCCGGTGGGGTGGTGCTCGGGGGAGTGGTGCTCGGGGAGGCGGTGGTGCTCGGGGGAGTGGTGCTCGGGGAGGTGGTGGTGCTCGGGGGAGTGGTGCTCGGGGAGGTGGTGGTGCTCGGGGGAGTGCTGGCCGGCGGGGTGCTGGTGGTGGGTGTCGTCCCGGTGACGGGTGCCGGGCTGGTGGGCGTACCGGGCGCCACGTCTGCCGACGGGTTCGGATCGGTGGTGGTTCCCCCGGGAACGGGGCTGCCGGCAGCGGTCGCTGCGTCGGGATCCTCGGTGCCGGGATTCCCGCCGACCGGTCGTGCACCGGACGTGGCGCGGCGGGGCTCGTCCGTCGGGTCCGCGCCGGCGGGGGTGGCAACCCGCCGGGCTGCCGCCAGGAACATCCCGGTCACCTGGTCGGCGCCCGCGGCGGCCGCGGTGCTGGGGGTCACCTCACCGGCCTGGTCGCCGACGGACCGGTCCGTCGGGGCCGGCCACCAGGAGGGAGGCCATCCGGCGTCGCGGTCCTCGGCCGCGGGGATCGCGTCCGCCGTCGAGGTGCCGTCCGCCTCGCGGGTCTGCGGTGCCCCGAAGGCGGCCGGTACCGCCAGCAGTCCCACGAGCAGCCCGCCGACGAGGACGACCCGGCGGCCACCTCGCCGGCCGGCCGGCGACCGGGTGCGGGACGGCTGCGCGGCGGGTGGGCGCCGGACGGCGGGCCGCCGGTGGGCCACCGGGGCGGCGGGACGACCCACGTCGTCGCCGCCGCGGTCGGGTGCGACCGCGAGGGTTGCCCCGCGGCCGTCGTCGGCCGGCGCCGCGCCGCCCCCCACTCTGGCCTCGGCGACCAGGACGTCCAGACCCAGCCGTGCGGCACCGAGGGCGCCGGCCAGCGCGGGATCCTCGGGCACGAGCAGCGGTCGGCCCAGCTCCGCCGAGAGCAGTTCGGCGACCAGGGGCATCCGCCCGGCCCCGCCGACGAGGAGCACTCCGTCGAGGTCGGCCACCCGGAGCCCGGCGTCCTCGACGGTGCGGCGCAGGGCGTCGACGGAGCTGCGGACGGCGTCGGTCAGCAGTTCTTCGAGGTCCTCCCGGACCACTCGGAGCGTCGTCGTCCCGGACGGCAGGTCGACGTCCAGCCGGACGTGGGTACCGGAGGACAGGGCCTCCTTGGCCGCCACGCACTGCGCGCGGAGCCCGGCCAGCGCCTCCCGGACCACAGGTGCCCTTCGCGGTCCTGCGGCCGCCGGGGCCAGCGCGGCCACGACGTGGCCCAGGACGGCGTCGTCGATGTCACGGCCCCCCCACGCGAGCGGAGCGGGCGGCACGGCGACGTGCGCGGGGCCGCCGTCGGTGGCAGTCCGGACGACTGCCGTGTCCAGGGTGCTCGCGCCCAGGTCGTAGACCGCGATGGTGCGTCCGGCGCCCCCGTCGTCCGCCAGCTGGTGGCGGACGGCCGCCACCGCGCCGGACGCCAGGGAGATCAGGCCGGTGCAGTGCGTGGCCAGCGCCTCGGCCAGGGCCGTGTGCCGGTGCGGACCCCACGACGGGGGCAGGGTGAGGACCGTCCAGGAGGGCGGACGTCCCTCCTGCGCCGCCGCGAGGGACTGGATGGCGGCCACGACCGCGGCCACGATGTCGGCGGCCTGCACCGGGTGCCCCGCCACCAGCAGGGGGACCGGGACGCCGACCCGGGACATCAGGTGGCGGGTGAGCGGGGTCGTCGTCCCCGGACGGGGATCGGCCGGATCGTTCAGGTCGGGGCCCCCGACCGGGGCCAGCCGGACGGCGGCCGCGGCGAGGACCGCGTCGCCGACCGGCACGGGGGCCGGCGTGCCGTCCGGGTGGCAGACGGCGGCGGTGACCGTCTCGTCACCGATGTCGACGCCGAGCGCATAGGGCTCGCCGAGGTCCTGGTCCCCCGTCTGACGGCTGCATCCAGAGGCGACCTCGCCAGGGGAACTCCGTTGTCCGCGATGCACCGGGGGAACGTAACTCTGGGCAACCCGATTGGGAGGTGCCTGACGTCTTCTGGGGTGGATGGGACCTGAGGGAGAGGCGACACCCCGGTCCCCCTAACCCTCCGTCAGCACCCGATCCCCCATAGGGGGTCGGCGAGAGGGGGGTCGTTCCCCGATGGGCGGCCGCCCGTGCGGTGCGTTGACTGCTCCCGGCAGCCGGCCACGACGGACGGCCCGGACCTCAGGAGAAGCAGCGATGTCTGACCTCTACACCTCCCTGCTCGACTTCATCCTCAACCTGCTCCGCGACCCGGAGGCGGCCGAGCGGTTCGAGGAGGACCCCGCGGGCGAGCTCGAGGCCGCCGGCCTCGAAGACCTGACCGCGGCCGACGTCGACGCGATCATGCCGATGGTCGCCGACTTCGCCCCCGTGGCCGTGGCCGCCGGTGCCGGCGCCGGTGGTGGTGGCGGCCACGCCGGCTGGGGCAAGGACGACGACCACCACATGCCGCCGATGAAGGACCACCGCGACGATGACGAGAAGCCGGTCGAGAAGCCGGCGAAGTGCGAGGAAGAGCAGAAGCCGACCGAGGGCGGCGGCGGCCACGAGCCCGCCGCGATCGAGCACCTCAAGTACATCTCGCAGAACTACCACTACGAGGTCGACGCGTCGCACAACGTCTGGGGCGACAGCTACAAGGTCTTCGGCGAGGACATCGTCCTGAACACCGGTGACCACGCCGTCGTCGCGGGCGACGACATCAAGGACACGCGCGTCGACAACAGCGACAACTCCCTCGACGTGGACATCAAGGACTCGCTGAACGGCTCGTACAACGACAAGTCCGACCACTCCACCACCGTCGGAACCGTCGTCGGCGGCAGCGACAACCACGCCTACGTGGACAACAGCCAGAAGTACGAGCTCGACGTCGAGGACGTCTTCATCGGCGACGGCACCACCGTCATCGAGGACTCCACGAACGTCGGCAACACCTACACCGACTCGTACAACGACAAGTCGGACAACTCGGACCACTCGGACAACTCCGACAACTCGGTCCACATCGAGGACTCGTTCCAGGACAACTCGGACAACTCGGTCGACAATTCGGTCGAGATCGACGCCGAGATCGAGGACTCGTTCCAGGACAACTCGACGAACGTCAGCGACTCGGGTAACGACAACTCCACGAACAGCGAGGTGGACGTCGAGGACTCCTTCAACACCGACAAGTCGGTGCACGACTCGGGCAACGACAACTCGGTGCACGACTCGGGCAACGACAAGTCGGTGCACGACTCGGGCAACGACAACTCGACGAACGTCGACATCGAGGACTCGTTCCAGGACAACTCCACCGAGGTCGAGGTCGACGACTCGTTCAACGACAACTCCGACCACTCCGACAACTCGGACCACTCGGACCACTCGGACAACTCCGACAACTCGGACCACTCGACGAACACCGAGGTCGACGTCGACGACTCGTTCAACGACAACTCCGACAACTCGACGAACACCGAGGTCGACGTCGAGGACTCGTTCCAGGACAACTCCACGGAGATCGAGGACTCGTTCCAGGACAACTCCACGGAGATCGAGGACTCGTTCCAGGACAACTCCGACAACTCCACCGAGGTCGACGTCGAGGTGGAGGACTCCTTCCAGGACAACGACCTGGTGGACGACTCCGGGAACAACAACGACACGACGACGACCCTCGAGGGCGCCGCCTGACAGTCGGTCGCCAGGCCGGATGGGAACGACCCGGCGGCGGTGGCGGACCACGCGCCGCCGCCGGGTATCCGTCCCGAGCCCGGCCCCCTCGCGCCCCAGCGGGCAGGAGGGGGCCGGGCTCGGGACGCCTGTGCGGTGGGGCGATCTCCTGGTGTGATGTCGGCAGGCACGTCGGAAGGGGCACCGTGGCAACGCCGCTCGAGTTGATCGACCGGGCCCGGGCCCTCGCGGGGACGGGTGGCCGGGCCGACCTGGAGCGCCGGCTGGCCCTGGTCCGCGAGCGGGTCGGGGCGGCCAGCGTCCGGGTGCTCGTCGTCGGCGAGCCCAAGCAGGGCAAGAGCCAGCTGGTCAACGCGCTCGTCGGGGCCCCGGTCTGCCCGGTGGCCGACGACGTCGCCACCGTCGTCCCCACGGTGATCCGCGAAGGCGCGGCACCCCGGGCAGTGCTGGTGCACAGCGGGGCGACCGGCGGCGCGGGCGACGGCCGAGCGGCGCCGGCGGCAGAGGAACCGGTCGAGCGCACTCCCGTACCGATCGAGTCGCTGTCGGCGCGCACCACCCGCGGTGCGGACGACGACGACGGCCGGCACCTCGTCAGGGCCGAGGTGGAGCTGCCCCGTCGCTTCCTGGCCGGGGGCCTGGAGCTGGTGGACACCGCAGGGGTCGGGGGCATCGGGACCGGCCACTCCCTGCAGACAGTCGACCTGCTCCCGAGCGCCCACGCGGTGCTCGTGGTGTCGGACGCGTCGCAGGAGTACACCGGCCCGGAGATGGCCTTCATCCGCCAGGCCGTGGCGCTGTGCCCCACCGTGGTGTTCGCGGTGACGAAGACCGACGTGCACCCGTCGTGGCGGTCGATCGTCGAGCTGGACCGGGCGCACCTCCGGCGGCAGGGGATCGAGGCGCCGCTGTTCCCGGTCTCGGCGTCCCTCGGCATCCTCGCGGTGCAGCACAAGGACACCGAGCTGCACGCCGAGTCGGGGCTCGCGCCGCTGGCAGAGCACCTGCGCCGGGAGGTGCTGGGCCGGGCCGAGGCGCTGCGCCAGCGGTCGACGGTGCACGATCTCCGCTCGGTCGCCGAGCAGCTGACGCTCTCCCTGCGCGCCGAGCTCGCCGCCCTCGAGGACCCGGCCGGCAACGACGCCCTGGTCGAGGAGCTGACCCAGGCCCGCGCCCGGGTGGAGGAGCTGCGCCGCCGGTCGTCGCGCTGGCAGCAGATGCTCGGCGACGGCGTCACCGACCTGATGGCCGACATCGACTACGACCTGCGGGACCGCTCCCGGGTGCTCATCCGCGAGGCGGAGGAGGCCATCGACGCCCGCGACCCGGGGCCGACCTGGGCCGAGTTCACCGAGTGGCTCGACGAGCGGCTGGCCACGGCGGTGACCGACAGCTACGTGTGGGCCGGGCAGCGGTCGGAGTACCTGGCCGAGCAGGTGGTCGAGCAGTTCGCCCGCGACGGCGGCGTCGTCGCTCCCGAGCTGGACATCGGTTCGCCCGCGGAGGCGCTCGGCGCCCTGGTCGACGTCGCAAGCATGGACGACGGCTTCCTTCCCGTGCGGGAACGGCTGCTGATCGGCCTCCGCGGTTCCTACACCGGCGTGCTGATGACCGGGCTGGTCACCAGCCTGGCCGGGCTCGCCGTCATCAACCCGCTCTCGCTGGCCGTCGGCGTGGTCCTGGGCCGCAAGGCCTACCAGGACGACAAGGCCGCCCGGCGGCAGCGGCGGCAGACCGAGGCCAAGCAGATCGTCCGGCGGCACCTCGACGAGGTGGTCTTCCAGGTCGGAAAGCAGCTGAAGGACCAGCTGCGCATGGTCCAGCGGACCCTGCGCGACCTGATCACCGACACCGTCGACGAGCTCTCCCGCACGCTCGGCGACGCTCTCGCCGCGGCGCAGCGGTCGACGAAGGCCGCCGCGGCCGAGCGCACCGCCCGGATCCGGGCGGTGCGGGCCCAGCTCGAGGTGCTGGACCGGTTCGCCAAGGAGGTCGCCCGGCTGGAGGCGGCACCGGCGGCCCTCCGGTGACCGCCCCGCCGGGCGGCGTGCAGGCCACCACGCTCGTCGACGACGTCCGCCTGCTGCTCGACGAGTCCCTCGACGCCTACCGCGACGATCCGGACGCGCTTCCGGTCCTCCGAGCGCAGCGCGAACGGCTGGACGAGCCGTTGCGGATCGCGCTGGTCGGCCGGGTGAAGGCCGGCAAGTCGACGCTGCTCAACGCCCTGGTCGGTGAACGGCTGGCGCCGACGGACGCGGGCGAGTGCACCCGGGTGGTCACCTGGTACCGCCACGGCGCCGTGCCGCGGGTCGCGCTGCACCCGGTCGACGGCCTACGGCGGGTGCTGCCGGTCCGCCGGGTCGACGGCGCGCTGCGACTGGACCTCGCCGGGACGCCACCGGAGGATGTCGAGCGCCTCGTGGTCGACTGGCCCACCGCCGGGCTCGCCGCGGCGACGCTGCTGGACACCCCCGGCATCTCGTCGCTGGACGTCGGCACCAGCGCCCGCGCGTGGGAGCTGCTGGACCGCGACGAGCTGCCGGTCGCCGACGCGGTCGTCTTCCTCACCCGGCAGATGCAGCCCGAGGACCTCGACTTCCTGGCCCGCTTCCAGGAGGCGACCGGTGGGCCCGGGGTGCACACGACGACGATCACCGTGCTGTCGCGCGCCGACGAGCTGGGCGCCGGCCGGGTGGACGCGCTGCTGGCCGCCCAGCAGGTGGCCCGGCGGATGTCCGGGGACCCCGCCGTGCGGGCGCGCAGCCAGGCGGTCGTGCCGGTGGCCGGCCTGGTCGGGCTCGCCGGCCGGATGCTCCGGCACCGGGAGTTCGTGGCCCTCCGGAGCCTCGCCGCGGCCGAGCGGGCCGACCTCGAGGCGATGCTGCTGAGCGCGGACCGGTTCTGCCGCGACGACGCACCGGTCCCGGTCTCGAGGGAGCTGCGGGTCACGCTGCTCGAACGGCTCGGAATCTTCGGCATCCGGCTGGCGGTGGCGCTGATCCGCACCGGCGTCTCCGACGCCGGTGAGCTGGGCGACCAGCTGGTCCGCCGCAGCGGGCTGGCGGAACTGCAGCGGCTGCTCACCGTCCACTTCCTCCGGCGCAGCGCCGCGCTGCGGGCGGCGACCGCCGTCCGGCTGGTCGAGCGCCTGCTCCGCGAGCGGCCGGTCGCGGACGCCGTTCCGCTGTGGGCGCGGGTCGAGCGGCTGCAGATCGGCACCCAGGAGCTCGTGGAGCTCGAGCTGCTGGCGCGCTCCCGGGCCGTCGATGGGCCGATCCCGCCCGAGTTCCGGGCCGAGGCCGAACGCCTCCTCGGCGCCGAGGGGCCGGACCCGGCCGATCGGCTCGGCCTCGCGGCGGATGCTCCGCCGGAGGAGCTGCGTGCCGCCGCGCTGACCGCGCTCGACCGCTGGCGGGCGCGGGCGCTCGACCCGCTGGCCGGGCGGCCCACCGTGGACGCCTGTGCGGACCTGGCGCGGTCCTGCGAGGCGGTGGTGGCGACGCTCGATGCCGCCGGCTCAGGGGCGCCGGCCGCGCAACCAGCTCCGTGACGACCCGAGGAACAAGGTCACCAGGGCGGCCACGACGAAGACAGCCTGGGCCAGGAACGACAGCTCGTCGACCGTGGTACTCCCGGCGACCAGGCTGAGCACGAGGGGCAGCAGGAAGAGCGTCAGCACCCCGGCGACGGCAAGCACCCACCGCATGCCGGGTGTGCGCCGCAGCGCGAGCACCAGGCAGAGGGCAGCCACGACGACCAACCCGGCGGCGGCGCCGAGCACGCCGTCGACCGTCACGGTCACCCCGGTCTCGAGGACGTCGGGGGTCAGGGACGGATCGGCCTCCAGCGCCGCGTCGGTGACCCGCGCCCGGATGGTGTCCCGGTTGACGAGGGCGGTGGCGAGACCCAGGGCTCCGGCCGCGAAACTGCCCGCCCAGAACCAGATCGAGGTCCGCAGTGCGGCCGGGCGCCGCCCGTCGACCGGCGCGTCCGGAGGCGGCGGCGCGGGGCTGAACGCCGGCCGCGGTGGTGGCCGGCGGGGGAGCCGATCACCGGGCGCCCCGGCCGGGCCGGGCCGCACCGGCCGACTGGACGGATCGGACACGGAACCTCCTCGACGGGAGCCTGCCGGTCCAGCGTGGGGTACCGGCCGGTGGGTTGTCACGCGCCGCCGCGATGCGCCTGCGATCCGGCGTGGGGGTACGGCCGGTGGCCGGCTCAGCTACCGGTGAATCGCGGCGCGCGCTTGGCGAGGAAGGCCTCGACCGCCTCGCGGTGGTCGGCGCTCTGCCCGACCTCTGCCTGGAGCCGTGCCTCCAGCGCGAGAGTGTCCTCCAGCGAGTCGGTGGCGGCGGTGGCCAGCACGGTCTTCACCGCCCGGTACGCGGCCGTGGGGCCGGCCGCCAGCCGCGCGGCCAGCTGCCGGGCCTCGGGCAGCACCTCCTCCGGCGGGACCACCCGGTGCACCAGCCCCCACTCGACGGCGGTCTCGGCCAGGAACGGCTCGGGCATCAGCAGCAGCTGCGTCGCCCGGGAGCCGCCCACGCTGTGCACCAGGCGCGCCGCCAACGCCGAGTCGCTGGACAGCCCGATCCCGGTGAAGGCGGTGGTGAACTTGGCCCCTGCGGCGGCGATCCGCAGGTCGCCGGCGAGCGCCATCCCCAGCCCGGCCCCGGCGCAGGCCCCGTTGATCCCGACGACGACCGGTACCCGCAGCCCGGCCAGCGCCAGCACCAGCGGGTTGTACTCCCGCTCCACCACCGACAGCGGGGCGTCCCCCCGGTCCTCGCCGGCGCCACCCTGCAGCTTCTCCAGGTGCTCGCCCAGGTCCTGGCCGACACAGAAGGCGCGGCCGGTGCCGGTCAGCAGCACGGCACGGACAGAGTCGTCGGTCGCCACCTCCTCCACCGCGGCGCGCAGGTCGCGACGCAGGGTGGAGGTCAGGCCGGCGCGGAGCAGGGTGAGGGTGGCGACGCCGTCGGCGTCCTCCCGGGTCACGGTGTCGGACATCGTCGCCCCGCCTTCCGGCTCGGTGGTGTGCCGCGGCTGCGGCACTGTCGCCGGTCACCTTGCCAGGTCCGCGAGGAGCCGAGCACCTCCCCCGTGCCCGCTGTCCCGCGGTGCGGGGTCCGGACAGCTCCGAGCTGCGGCGCGGCCCTCCACCGGTGGGCACGCCCGGAGCGACGGCGTGGCATGCACGCTGCGCAGTCGGCGCGCCACGGTCGTGGTGCGGGAGTGATCCTTGTTTCCGGTGGAGATCGGCGGTCCGCGACGATGCATCCCTGCGGCGATGTGTAGGTGGCGGCAGGAATGGACAAGGAGAGCCGGGCAGCGGTGCGCCCCTGGTCGGTCATGTGCCGGCCTGTGCGCAGGGCCCGGGCAGACGAGGAGTGACCACCGTGGTGGAACCAGGACGCAGGTGCCTGGGCGACCGCTACGAACTGGACCAGCTCATCGCCGTCGGCGGGATGGGGCAGGTGTGG
Source organism: Blastococcus capsensis (assembly GCF_030165005.1). GTDB lineage: Bacteria > Actinomycetota > Actinomycetes > Mycobacteriales > Geodermatophilaceae > Blastococcus > Blastococcus capsensis. The sequence continues at coordinate 228,737 of NZ_JASNNW010000001.1, read as the reverse complement.
CGGGCGCTCGACACCGCCCTGCACCGGCCGGTCGCCGTGAAGGTCCTCCGCAGCGAGTACACCGGTGATGCGACGTTCGTCGCCCGCTTCCGGGCCGAGGCCCAGCACGCCGCCGCACTCAGCCACCCGCACATCGCCGCGGTGTTCGACTACGGCGAGGAGACGGCCGGGGACGGGTCGGGGGAGACCCTCGCCTACCTGGTGATGGAGCTGGTGGAGGGGGAGCCGTTGTCGGCCCTCCTCCGTCGCGAGGGCGCGCTCGGCCCCCAGATCACCCTGTCGGTGCTGCACCAGACGGCGGAGGCGTTGGCCGACGCGCACCGGCTCGGGATGGTCCACCGCGACGTGAAGCCGGGGAACATCCTGGTGCGCCCCGACGGCACCGTGAAGATCACCGACTTCGGCATCGCCTGGTCGGCCCGGAGCGTGGCGCTGACCCGCACCGGCCAGGTCATCGGCACGCCGCAGTACCTCTCCCCCGAGCAGGCGGAGGGGCGGCACGCGACCCCCGCCAGCGACGTCTACGCCCTCGGGTTGATCGGCTACGAATGCCTGACCGGTCACCCGGCGTTCGAGGGCGACAACGCGGTCACCATCGCGCTCAAGCAGCTCCGCGAGGACCCCGAGCCGCTGCCGGCCGAGCTGCCTCCTGGCGTGCGGACCCTCATCGGTCGGGCGCTGGTGAAGGATCCCGGCGCGCGGATCCCCGACGGTGCCGGCTTCGCCGCGGCGATCGCCGACGTGCAGGCGGGCCGCGAGCACTCGCCGGGCAGGGCGGCGCCGGCGGCGCGTCGGCGCGGGGCGTCGCCGCGTCCGGCCGGATCGCGTCCCGCCAAGGCGGCCGTCGAACCCGGCGTCGCGCGTCCGCCGGTCGCCCGCCGGCGCAGCCGGCTCACCGTCGTCCTACTGCCGCTGATGGGGCTGCTGGCCGGCGCCGGCATCACCGCCGCGGCGCTCCAGTCGCTCGGCCAGGGCACGCCGTCGTCCACCGCTGCGGCGGCCGAGGAGCGCACCAGCGGGAGCATCGTCCTCGCGGCGGAGGACTATGTCGGCCAGCCCGTGGGAAAGGTGGCCGAGCGGCTGACCGCACTCGGCCTCACGGTGACCGTCCGTGCCGAGGTGCGCGACGACGTGGTGCCCGACCGGGTCATCCGCATCGCACCCGCGGGCCGTCCGCTGCGCGGCGGCGACCGCGTCGTCGTCCACTACGCCGCGGCCCAGCAGCGGGAGGAGCTCCGCCGGGGGGCGGCGGTGACAGGGGCGGCCGGCGACCCGGTGACGCCATCCAGGGCGCAGCCCCCCGATCCGCCCGCGCCGTCGACCACCACGCCGCCGGGCAGCACGGCCCCGACGACCACGGCGGAGGCCACCTCCCCGAGTCTCCCGGCCACCACCTCCGCCGCGACCTCGACCTCGACCTCGACCTCGACCTCGACCTCGACCTCGACGTCGACGTCGACCTCGTCCTCGACCTCGACGTCGACCTCGTCGTCGTCCTCGACCTCGTCCTCGACCTCGTCCTCGACGTCGACGTCCACGGCGTCGGAGACGACGTCGAGCCCGAGCACCACGACCGCGACGACGCAACCCCCGGCGCCGTGACGCCTGGGCGTCCGCCGGAGGCCACCCGGCTGCTCGGAGGTCGCTACGAGCTGCTCTCCCTGCTCGCGACCGGCGGCATGGGCCAGGTGTGGCGGGCGCGCGACATCGTCCTGCAGCGCCCCGTGGCGGCGAAGGTGCTGCGCAGCGAGTACACCGGCGACGCCACCTTCCTCGCCCGGTTCCGGGCGGAGGCGCAGCACACCGCCCAGGTGACCCACCGCAACATCGCGGCCCTGTTCGACTACGGCGAGACGTCCGCCGCCGACGGCGAGCAGCTGGCGTACCTGGTGATGGAGCTGGTCGAGGGGGAGTCCTTGGCCCAGCTGCTGGCCCGGGAGGGGCGGCTCGATGCGGACCGCACCCTGGACGTCCTGCGCCAGGCGGCCGCCGGCCTGGCCGTCGCGCACGCCGCCGGGCTGGTGCACCGCGACGTGAAACCGGGGAACGTGCTGGTCGGCGCCGACGGCACCGTCAAGCTCACCGACTTCGGCATCGCCTGGTCGGCTGCCAGCGCCCCGCTCACCCAGACCGGGCAGGTGGTCGGCACCGCCCACTACCTGTCCCCGGAGCAGGCCGCCGGGAGCAAGGCCGGGCCGGCCAGCGACGTCTACGCGCTCGGCATGATCGGCTACGAGTGCCTGGCGGGGCACCGCGCCTTCGACGGCGAGAACTCGGTGCAGATCGCCCTGCGCCAGCTGCGCGAGTTCCCGGCCCCGCTCCCGGACGACGTCCCGGAGCAGATCCGCACGCTCGTGGATCGAGCGCTGCTCAAGGAGCCGGCCGATCGGTTCGCGGACGGAGCGGCTTTCCGGGACGCCGTCGACGACGTCCTGGCCGGGCGTCCCCTGCCGCCGGTGGGGCCACGTGGCGGCACCCGGCCCCTCGCCGCTCCCCCGCCGCCGCAGCGAGCGCGGCGGCGTCTGGCGGCGCCGCTGGCTGCCCTGCTGGTGGGCGCGGGGCTCGGCGTCGCCGCACTGCAGGTGTGGGGGGAGCCGCCGGCCGATTCGTACGCCGGTACGACTGAGGCCTCGGAGTCGGTGCTGCTGAACGCGGTGGACTACCTCGGCCGACCGGTGGCGGAGGCGGCGGCCGAGCTCGGCGCGGCGGGACTCGTGGTCGAGCTGGTCGCCCGGGAGAGCACGACCGCGCCCGACGACTCCGTACTGGGCGTGACACCGGTCGGATCCGTCCCCCGGGGCACGGTCGTCACCGTCACCCACGCGACCGCCCCCCCGGAACCGGAACCGGAACCGGAACCCGAGTCGGAGCCCGAGTCGGAGCCCGAGCCCGAGCCCGAGCCCGAGCCCGAGCCCGAGCCGGAGCCCGAGCCGGAGCCGGAGCCCGAGCCGGAGCCGGGGCCGGAGCCGGTCCCGGAGGGGGAGCGAAGGCCGGTCCCGGAGCCGGTCCCGGTGCCCGCTCCCGTGCTGCCGCAGCCGGTGCAGCACGGAGCGCCCGCTCCGCCCCCTCCCGGGCGCGGGAACGACGGCGCGGACGGCGCACCGGCTCCCGGCAACGGCCAGGGGAACGGCAGCGGTGCCGCGAACGGCCAGGGCAACGGCAGCGGTGCCGCGAACGGCCAGGGGAACGGCAACGGTGCCGCGAACGGCCAGGGCAACGCCAATGGCCCGGGGAACGGCCGGGCCCGTGGGAGGTCGGCGGGCTAGCCGCTTCCGCGCCGGCCGCGCGGAGCCGGGCGCTCAGTCGTCGCGGCCGGCGGCGAGCCAGACGGCGCCGCCGAGGGCGCCCAGCGCTGCGGTGAGCAGGAAACCGCGGTCGCTGTCGGCGGCGGGGAGCACGACCAGGACCCAGAAGACGGCGAGGCCGGTGAGGCCCCCCGCGGCGATCCGCCAGCCGAGCCGCCGGTCCAGCCGTCCCCCACGGGGCAGGACGGCAGCGGAGGTGGCCAGCCCCAGTACGACGCAGCCGGTGGCGAAGACCGACCACAGCGGGAGCGCCGACCAGAAGGACGCGGTGCCGAAGTCGAGGGACAGCCCGAGCTGGAGCAGGACCAGGGAGAGGAGGACCAGGCCTGCCCTGACGAGCGCGCCGCGGTCCCGGGGGCCCCGTTCTCGCGACCCGGTCTCCTCCCCCTGTGCCTCGGCCCCGGACTCCAGCGTCTCCGGCCACGACGGGCCGGCCGCGGCCGGCGGGGGAGCGGACCCGGCGCCGGGTAGCCCCGGGACGAAGTCGACCGGCCCCGTGGGCTGCGCGACCGGGACGGGGGCCGGCTGCACGGCGGTCGCGGGCGGAGGGACGGGGGCCGACGGTGGAGGGAGCTGCTGGATCGTCGTACGCGCCGAGGCCGGCGCGGCCGCGGGGATCTCCTGCGTCGTGGGCTGCGCGGGGCCGGTACCCGGAGCGGGCGGCGGGGGGTCGGACGGCGTGCTCACGGCGGCCTCCTGGCGGACTCCGGGATCCCCCGGTCGGTGCTGTCCGCTGGCACGTTAGCGGCGCCGCGGCGGTCCGTGAGCGCGCCACCCGGGTCGGCGCCCGGTCTGCCACGCCGGACCGGCACCCCTAGGGTCTGGACGTGGTCACGCGCGCGGGCATCGTCGTCACCGGGACCGAGGTGCTCACCGGCCGGGTGACCGACCGCAACGGACCCTGGCTGGCCGATCAGCTGCGCGGGCTCGGGGTCGATGTCGGGCACGTGGTGGTGGTCGGTGACCGACCCGACGACCTGCGGTCGGCGCTGTCCTTCCTGGCCGGCACCGGCGCGGGCCTGGTGATCACCACCGGGGGGCTCGGCCCCACGGCCGACGACCTGACCGCGCAGGTGGTGGGCGAGTTCCAGGGACGCACCTCCGCGGTCGACCCGGACCTGGAGCAGCGGGTGGCGCGCGTCGTCGAGCGGCTGATGGCCCGCCGCGGCTGGCGCGCCGACGCGGAGGCGACGGCGGCCGGGGTGCGCAAGCAGGCCCTGGTGCCCGACGGTGCCACGGTCCTGGAGCCGGTCGGCACCGCGCCCGGCCTGGTCGTGCCCACGGCGGCGGACCGCACCGGCCCCCCGGTGGTCGTGCTGCCCGGGCCCCCCGCGGAGCTGCGCGGGATGTGGCCGGCGGCCGTTGCGGCGGCACCCATCCGGGCGGCGCTGGCGGGTGCCACGGAGCTGCGGCAGGAGACCCTCCGGCTCTGGGGCACGCTCGAGGCGGAACTGGCCGCGACGCTGCGGGAGCTGGAACGTGAACTCACCGGCCTGGAGATCACCACCTGCCTGCGCGAGGGGGAGCTGGAGATCGTCACCCGGTTCCCCGCTGCGGGCCAGGAGGTGTACGACCGGTTCGCCGCCGAGCTCGCCCAGCGGTACACCGGCACGCTGTTCTCCACCGGGCGAACACTCGACGAACTCGTGGCGGAGGCGCTGGTCGAGCGGGGCACGACCGTCGCCACTGGCGAATCATGCACAGGCGGGCTGCTCGCGGCCCGGCTGACCGAGCGGCCGGGGGCCTCGGCCACCGTGCTGGGTGGGGTGGCGGCGTACTCCAACAGCGCCAAGCAGCAGCTGCTGGGCGTGTCGGCCGGCCTCATCGCCGAGCACGGGGCGGTCAGCCCCGAAGTGGCCCGCGCGCTGGCCGAGGGTGCGCGCGCCCGGTTCGCTGCCGACATCGGCGTGGGGATCACCGGCGTGGCCGGACCCGGTGGGGGCACCGCGGACAAGCCGGTGGGCACGGTGCACCTGTGCGTGCTGGGGCCCACGGGTGCCCTGACTCGGGCGCTCTCCGTGCCGGGCTCGCGGTCGGCGGTGCGGGGCCGGTCCGTCACGATGGCGATGCACCTGCTCCGCGAGCTCCTGGTGGGGGGACCACCCGCCTGATCGCCAGTTGATCATCGTCATCCGGTTGCCGCCGACGGCGTGGCGGCCAGCCAGACGCCGATGATCAACGCAGGATCGGGTGGCCGACCTGTGATCACCAGCACGTACGGTGCCGCCATGACGGCCACGCCGGAGGCGTGCCGGCCATCTCCGCCACGCCCCGGCGGCCGTCTCCGACGCCTTCTGCGCCTCTCGCCTGGGCGGGGACGCCGGCACGGTGCTCGGCACTCTCCCGGCGGGCCCCGACGTCGCCGGGATCGTCGGGCGATCTGACGTCGTCCTTCGCTGAAGGGTGACCGGAACTACTACTCTGAGGGACGGTCCACGTGCTGCCCGTCGAACTCCACGGGTGGTCCGTGCCCGTCGTCCGTGGCTGCGGACGGACGATCGGTGAACGAGAGCGGGCAGCGTGCAACCAGGCGACGACCGGCCCTCAGGGGTGCGGACCGACCCGTTGAGCAGCGTGCCGGATGCCGTCTACCGCCTGGACCAGCACGGCCGCTTCGCCTATCTGAACGCGTCCGCAGAACGCCTGCTGGGGCACTCCGCCGACGAGCTCCTCGGCCGCGACGCCCGTGACGCCTTCCCGGGGCTGCGGGGATCGCTGGCCGAGGACCAGTACCACCAGGTGCTCGAGGACGGCCGGCCGCGGGAGTTCCAGTTCCTCTACGAGCCCAAGGGGCGCTGGTACGAGGTCCGGATCTTCCCCGATCCCGCCGGGGCGGCCGTGCTCTTCCGCGACGTCGACCTCCGCCACCGTCGCGACCTGGAGCGCGACGCCCAGGTGCGCCAGCTGACCGCGGTGCTCGAGGCGCTGCCCTCCCCCACCGTCCTCGTCGGCCGGGACGGCCGCATCCTCTCAACCAACGGGGCCTGGATCCGCATCGGCGAGACCTTGCCCGACGTCGTCCTCCCCGGCCGCGCGGGCGAGGACTACCTGATGGTCATGTCCCGCGGGCTGGAACCGCAGGTGCACGCCGGCCTGGCCGCGGGCCTGCGTGCCCTGCTCGACGGGGAGGAACCGTCCGACGACGGCACGTTCCGCTGGAACTACTCCTGCGCGAACCGCCAGGGCATCGGCTGGTTCCACCTCCAGGCCACGCGGGTCGACGACGAGGGGCGGGTGGTGATCACCCACACCGACATCACCGACCAGGTGCGGGCGCAGGAACAGCTCCTGTGGCGGGCGCAGCACGACGACCTGACCGGGCTGCCCAACCGGTCGCGGCTGCTCGAGCTCACCGGTGAGGCGCTCGCCGCCGACCACCGCGCGGGGGTGGCGTTGCTGGTGCTGGACCTGGACGGCTTCAAGACGGTCAACGACTCGCTCGGGCACCAGATCGGTGACGAGCTGCTGCGGCTGGTGGGCGGCCGGATCTCCGAGCAGATCCGACCCGGTGACGCGGTGGCGCGGCTGGGGGCGGACCAGTTCGTCGTCCTCGCGCACGGCTGCGACGCCTCCGAGGCCGCGGCCCTGGCGTTCCGGCTGCAGTCGGCGTTCGGACGGCCCTTCGCCGTCGGCGAGATCTCCGTGCCGGTCAGCGCCAGCATCGGCGTGGCGGTCGCGCGGCCGGAGGTCCGCGACGCCCACCACCTGCTCAGCGATGCCGACGCCGCGATGTTCGCCGCCAAGAGCTCCGGCCGGGACCGGGTGCACCTGTTCTCCCCGGCGTTGCGCGAGGCGGCCCGCTGGCGGCTGGAGGTGGCCACCCGGCTCCGCGGTGACGCCATCGACCAGCTGGTCGTGCATTACCAGCCCGTCGTCCGGCTGGACACCGGCCACGTCGAGGGCGTGGAGGCCCTGGTGCGCTGGCAGCACCCCGAGCGCGGCCTGCTCTCGCCCGACACCTTCCTCTCCGTGGCCGAGGAGACCGGCCAGATCATCCCGATCACCCGCTGGCTGCTGCGCGAGACCACCCTCAAGGCGGCCCAGTGGGCCGCCCAGGGCCTGAACCTGCGGATGTCGGTGAACGTCAGCGCCCGGCACTTCTCCACCGAGACGCTCGTGCGCGACGTCCGGGTGGCCCTCCAGCACTCCGGGCTGCCGGCCGACCAGCTGATCCTCGAGCTGACCGAGACCAGCGTCGCCGAGGACCCCACCCGCGCCGAGGACCAGCTGTCCCTGCTGCGCGGGTTCGGCGTCCGGGTGGCGATCGACGACTTCGGCACCGGATGGTCGTCGCTGGCCCAGCTGTTCGCCCTGCCCATCGGCACGCTGAAGATCGACCGCTCGTTGCTCGCCGCCGCCGAGCGGGTCGCCGCCGGCGAGACCGGCGCGGTGCTCACGGCGATCGTCGGGCTCACCCGGACGCTGGGCATCCGTTCGGTGGCCGAGGGGATCGAGACGGTCGAGCACCTGAGGATGGTGCAGGCGGCCGGGTGCGACATGGCCCAGGGCTGGCTGCTGGGGCACCCCATGCCGGCCGAGCGCCTGCCCGAGTGGGTCCGCGAGGTGCGGCAGGCCGGCGGCGACGTCTGTGCGCTGGCGGCCGGCGGGCGGGCCGTTCCCGCCGCGAGGTGAGCGTCCGCCGCCCGGGCCGGCGAGCCACGTCCCCGGCCGGTCCGCCGCGATCCTCCGCCGTGCACGTCCCGTCGCCCCCGGCGACGACGGCGGGCGACGCCGGGCACACTGGGCCCGTGCTGGACATCTCCGAGGACGTACCCGGGCTCGCCGAGGAGCCGGCGCGCGCCGTCGACGACGGCCGAGGGCGGCCCCCGCTGGACCTGCTCATCTGGGACGCCCCCAACATCGACATGACCCTGTCGACGGTCATCGGCGCCCGGCCCACGGCGGCGTCCCGGCCGCGCTTCGACGCGATCGCCGCCTGGTTCGTCGAGGGCACCGGTGAGGCGGGTGGGGGTGACGCCGGTGGCAGTGACACGGCGTCGGACGTGGAGGCCTGCGTCTTCGCCAACATCCCGCCGCAGCCCGGGTCGCTGCAGCGGTGGGTCGAGGCGCTCCGTGGCTTCGGGTACTCGGTGTTCGCCCGGCCGAAGAGCCAGCCGGACGACGACATCGACCAGGACATGCTGGACCACATCGCCGTCCGGCAGCACAGCCACCGGCTGCGGCGGCTGGTCGTGTTCTCCGGCGACGGGCGCAACTTCGCCGACCCGCTGGAGGACCTCGCCCGGCAGGGCGTCCAGGTCGTCGTCGTCGCGTTCAGCGAGGTGGCCGGATACGCCATCGGCTCGGACCTGCTGGAGTTCATCGACATCGAGGACGTCCCCGGCGCGTTCACCGAGCCCCTGGACCGGGTGCGTCTCGACGCGCTTCCGCCGGACGGCGCGTGGCTGCGGCCGACCCGGAGCCTGCGCGACTTCGTCGCCGGGTTCACCGCCCGCCGCAACGGCTGACCCCCGGGTGATCTGAGCTGATGCCGCCCGGGTCACCCGGACGGGTGGCGCGCTCGGCGATCGCTCAGCCAACACCTGACCGTGCCGATCACCCCGGCGTGGCGGCCTGTCCGCCCGGCGCGTCGCCGGGCCGCGAGGGGGGCGGTCCCCGGACGGCGGTTACGGTTCCCGTGCGGGCACGGCGGCGCGACCCGGCCGCCTGCGCGAGCGCCCCATCGAGAGAGGTTCCATGAGCAGCGTTCCCGGCGTCGACCACCCGGTGGAGCAGACCGAGGCCGAGGTGCGGTTGGCCGGCACGAACATCGCCGTCACCGCGCGGGTCGAGGTGGTCCACGAGGGCGTGATCTCGCTCCGCCCTTCCGCCGGCGAGTACGTCGGGGACACCGTCGTCAGGGTGGGCGACCCCGTGGAGGTGTTCTGGAAGACCGACGACGGCCAGCGTGCGCTGCCGGCCGACGTGCTGGAGGTGCAGCAGGGCGCGGTCGTGCGCTGGAGGCTCACCGTCACCGGCGTGGCGGAGCACAGCCAGCGCCGCGCCGCGGTCCGTGGCCGCATGCCCCTCCCCGTCCAGGCCCGGATCGGCAACGTGGAGCTCAACGGGACCACCATCGACGTCAGCGAGGCCGGGACCCGTGCCGAGTTCGAGGGCTTCGGGCTGGCCCCCGACGCCGGCACCACGCTGGCGCTGTCGATCGCCTTCGAGGTCGGCCCGGTGAAGACCACCGCGGAGGTGATCCGGTTGCAGGCCCGGGGGGCCCGCTGGGTGATGAGCATCCGGTTCGTCGACATCGCGGAGAAGGAGCAGGACCGCATCCGCCGGCGGGTGTTCCAGGCGCTGCGCGAGGAGCGCGCCCGGCTGGCGGAGTGACCGGCGGGTAGCCGGTGGCGTCCCGGGGCAGTGGGGCATCGTGACTCCGCCGCCACCGCGCCTGCCCGACGCCTTGACGGTGCTCCGCGACCGCCTCGCCGCCGCACCGCTGGGCCTGGCCACGCCGGGACGAGACGTCGCCGTCCGGGCCGCCCGGGGCGTGACGGACCAGATCGACGACTACCTGCTGCCGCGGCTGCGGGACCTCGACGCCCCGCTGCTCACCGTCATCGGCGGATCCACCGGTGCCGGGAAGTCCACGCTGGTCAACAGCCTGGTCGGCGCCCCGGTCACGACCGCCGGGGTGCTCCGCCCGACGACCCGCGCCCCCGTGCTGGTCTGCTCCCGGGCCGACGCGGCCAGTTTTGCCGGCGACCGGGTGCTGCCGGGCCTGGCGCGGGTCACCGGGGGCGACGGCGGGCCCGGGACCGTGCGGCTGGTGGTGCGCGACGACGTCCCGCCCGGCCTGGCCCTGCTCGACGCCCCGGACGTCGACTCCGTCGTGGCGTCCAACCGCGACCTCGCCGGCCAGCTGCTGGCCGCGGCCGACCTGTGGGTGTTCGTCACGACGGCAGCCCGCTACGCCGACGCCGTGCCGTGGGACGTGCTGCGCACCGCCCAGGAGCGCGGGACGGCGCTGGCCGTCGTCCTCGACCGCGTGCCGCCGGAGGCGTCGGCGGAGGCGTCGGCGGAGGTCTCCGCCGACCTGGCCGGGATGCTGACGCGCGCCGGGCTCGCGGCGGCACGGCTGTTCGTGATCGAGGAGCGCCCCCTGGACGACGGTCGGCTGCCCGAGGAGCAGGTGGCTCCTCTGCGCGACTGGCTGCACGGCCTGGCCGCCGACCAGGAGCAGCGGGCGGCCGTCGTCCGGCAGACCCTGGAGGGCGCGCTGGGCAGCCTGCAGGAGCGCACCGGTTCGGTGGTGACCGCCGTCGAGGAACAGCTGTCGGCCGCCGGGGCCCTGCGCGAGGCGGCGACCGCGGCCTACGACGCGGCCCGGGACGGCGTGGACGAGGGCATCCGCAGCGGCAGCCTGCTGCGCGGGGAGGTCCTGGCCCGCTGGCAGGAGTTCGTGGGCACCGGGGAATGGATGCGCACCCTGCAGAGCCGGGTCGGCCGGGTGCGCGACCGGCTCGCCGCGGCGCTCACCGGCCGCCCGGCGCCGGCGGAGAGCCTGCAGGGCGCCCTGGAGAGCAGCGTCGAGCACCTGCTGCGGGCCGAGGCCGACCGGGCCGCGGAGCGGACCGTCACGGCCTGGCGGGCGCTGCCGGCCGGACCGCCGTTGCTGGCAGGGGAGGAGCGCGAGCTGTCCCGGGTGTCCGGCGACTTCCCCGAGGCGGCGGGGGCACAGGTGCGCGACTGGCAGGGCGCCGTGCTCGAACTGGTCCGGGAGGAGGGGGCCGACAAGCGCACGCGCGCCCGGTTCTTGTCCTGGGGCGTCAGCGGCACGGGGGCGGTGGTGATGGTGGCCGTGTTCGCCCACACCGGTGGGCTGCTCGGCGGTGAGGTGGCCGTGGCCGGCGGGACGACGGCGGTGGGGCAGCGGGTCCTGGAGGCGGTGTTCGGGGACGCCGCGGTGCGGGCCCTGGCCGAGCGTGCGCGGACGGACCTCGAGGAGCGGGCCGACGGCCTGCTCCGCTACGAGCAGGACCGGTTCGACGCCCGGGTCGACGCCGTCGGCCCCGCGCGGGCCGACGCCGACGAGCTGCGCGCCGCGGTCCGCGGCCTGGCCGAGGCCCGGCGGGCGGGGGCATGAGGACACCGGACCGGTCGCTGGCGGACCGGCTGATCGCGCTGCGGGAGGCCGTGGAGGTGGCCGAGGGCCGGCTCGATGCCCCGGAGGTGGGCCAGGCCCGCGCCGTGCTGGCCAAGGCCGGCGCCCGCGAGGCTCTCGGCGACGCGACGGTCGTGGCGCTGGCCGGCGCCACCGGCAGCGGCAAATCCACGCTGTTCAACGCGCTGTCGGGCAGCGAGGTGAGCACGCCGGGGGTGCGCCGACCCACCACCGGGGTCGCGCACGCCACCGTGTGGGGGCGCCCCGACGACGGCGCCGACCGGTTGCTCGACTGGCTCGAGGTGCCCCGCCGGCACCGGCGCGAGCCGGAGGCGGCCCTGGACGGACTGGTCCTGCTCGATCTCCCCGACCACGACAGCGTGCGGCTGGAGCACCGGCTGGAGGTCGACCGCCTGGTCGGGCTGGTCGACGTCCTGGTGTGGGTGCTGGACCCGCAGAAGTACGCCGACGCCGCGGTGCACGAGCGCTACCTGGCCCCGCTGGCGGGGCACGCCGGGGTGCTGATGGTGGTGCTGAACCAGATCGACCGGCTGGACGAGGCCGCCGCGCGCGCCTGCCTGGCCGACCTGCGCGGGCTGCTCGACCGGGAGGGGCTGGCCGCCACCCCGGTGCTCGCGGTGTCGGCGCGGACCGGCGCGGGGCTGGCGGAGCTCCGTGGGGAGCTGGCCCGCCGGGTGGGCGCCCGGCGGGCGGCCACCGAGCGGCTGCTGGCCGACGTGCGGGGCAGCGCCGCGGAGCTGGCCGTGCACTGCCCCGAGGAGGCGGCCGGCAGTTCCCGCCGGTGGGGGCGGCCGGCCGCGGGCGGGTCCGTTCCCGGGGACGTGGTGGACGACCTCACCGACGCCCTGGCCGAAGCGGCCGGGGTGCCTACGGTCACCGCCGCCGTCGAGCGCTCCACCCGACGGACGGGCACCGGCCGCACCGGCTGGCCGGTGCTGCGCTGGACGCGGAAGCTGCGGCCCGATCCGTTGACCCGCCTGCACCTGGGCGACGAGCGGGCCCGCACCTCGCTGCCGTCGGCCGGAGCCGTGGAACGGGCGCGGATGGCCACCGCCGTGCGGGAGGTCCGGGACGCCGCGGCCGACGGTCTGGCACCGGCCTGGCGGGACGAGCTGCGGCGCACCGCGGAGGTGTCCGAGGACCGGCTCGCCGACGCGCTGGACCGGGCGGTCGGCGGCACCGAGCTGGGCTCCGACCGGGTACCGCTGTGGCAGCGGGCGGCCGGTGGGCTGCAGTGGCTGCTGCTGGTCACCGCCCTCGTGGGTGCGCTCTGGCTGCTGGCCCTGGTAGGGCTGGGGTTCTTCCAGCTGGACGACGTCGTGCCGTTGCCCCGGGTCGAAGGGCTGCCCCTGCCCACGCTGCTGGTCGGAGGCGGGCTGCTGGCCGGGGCGCTCCTGGCCCTGGTGGCCCGGCCGCTGGTGAGCCTGCGGGCCCGGCGGCAGGCCCGGGCGGCCGACCGGAGGTTGCGTGCGGCCGTCCGCGGCGTGGCGGAGGAGGAGCTGCTGGCACCGATGGCGGAGGTGCGGGACGAGGCCGCCCGGTTCTGCGGGGCGGTGACCACCGCCGCGCGGTGACCGGTGCGCCGGCGCTGCGTCCGGCGCCCGGGCGGCAGGCCGCACCGAGCCGGGCAGGCGCGGAGCCTCGGATCGCCGACGCGCTGGCTCCGTCGATCGGTGCCGAGCCGGTCGGGCGGGTGTTCGTCTTCCAGCCGCGGGGGGTCGGCCGTAGAGCAGCCCCCTGACAGCTTCGCGTGGTCAGGGGAAGGGGTTGGTGAGGACCGTTCGGGCTTGGAGGACGTCGAAGGTGACCGGTGGGCCGTCGGTCGTCGCGGTACCCCAGAGGCGACGTTGCCGGGCGGCCCGCTGTCGCCGCACGTCTTCGCCTACGAGACATCGTCGGCCCGCTGTGGTGGGCTGCGCACCGAATCTGCTTCTGGAGGAACCATGCGCAAGGCCCTGATAGCGGCCACCGCTCTGGCGATGCTGACGGGTTGCGGAGGCAGCGACGAGGAACTGCGGGAAGGCACCGCATCGTCGTCGACCGCGTCAGATCGGGCGACTTCTACGGCATCGCCGTCCACGTCCGAGAGTGCGACGGCTACGAAACCGTTTCCGGCGGATCAGCTGCCGCGGGCGGAGATCGAGCGGGTGTTCCTCGACAACATGGAGGAGTCCGGGTTCATCCCGCGCTACGGCAACGCTGCGGACACCCTCGAACTGGCCGACCTGGTCTGCGTCCACTTCAACCGCGGCGGCACGATGCCTGAACTCATCGCCCTGGTATCGCCAGGGGCGACAATGCCCGAGTCCGAGTTCCGCGCGTTCGCAGCTATGTCGGCCGTCGGTTTCTGCCCTGAGCATGTGAGCGACATCCTCGAGTGAGCGAGCTCGGCATCGACGTCACCTGCTCCAGCTGCGCCACCGCTACGGCACCGTCGCCTACCAGCTCTCCAAGGACGTCCGCATGGTGCAGGAGCAGATGGGGCACTCGTCGCCGCTCACCATGGCCGGCTACACCCGGCCATCGGCCGAGGCAGCCGCCCGGATGGTGGCCGCCATGGACGTGTTCGGGAGCCGACCGGTGAACGGCGCTGCATAGCCCGCTGCACCAGCGACAGGGAACGCTTCCCGTCCGACGCCGGGGCGGTGACGAGGCCACGCCGAGCCGCTACCGTGCCGTCCACATACAACAGGCGGGGCGGACAATGCAGCCGGATAAGCAGGAACCACCGACGCACATCACGGACGCCCCGGCGCGGGGCAAGACCCGCGACTGGAAGCGGTGGGCCGTACCGGTCGCCACGTTGGTGGTCGGGATCAGTATCGGCGCGGCCGGGGCTTCGGCGGACCCGACACAGTCGGAGGAGTATCGGGCGCAGGCAGAGAAGCACCACGACCTCGAGCAGGAACTCGCGGCCGCCAAGGACCGGATCACCGCCATGTCGGAGCGTGCCGGGGCAGTGCAGGCAGACGCGGAAGAGGCGATCCGGGAAGCGGCGGAGCGGGAAGCCGAGCTCGATGGCCAAGCCGCCGAGCTCGACAAGTGGGCCGCCGAGCTTGAGAGCCGCGAGCAGGCCGCGACGGCGGCGCCACCCGCGCCAGCGCCAGCTCCCGCGCCAAGGCCGCGGTCACCTGCAGCCGAGGCCGGCTCCGGCGGGAGCGTGGCCCAGAGCAACGCCCTCGGGAAGGCCAGGGACTATCTGAAGTTCACGTCGTTCTCCCGCTCCGGCCTCATCGAGCAGCTGCAATACGAGGGCTTCTCGACCGGCGACGCCACGTGGGCCGTCGACAACCTGACCGTGGACTGGAACGAGCAGGCCGCCAAGAAGGCGGAGGAATACCTGTCGTTCACGTCCTTCTCGCGATCGGGGCTGATTGAGCAGCTGACCTACGAGGGTTTCAGCCCCCAGCAGGCCGAGCACGGGGCCAGGGCGGTCGGGCTCTGAGTGCGACGCGACGGAGGCGCCCCGCCCCTCCAGTAGGAGGGGCGGGTGCTTCGTGTCGGTGGGTAACCGCGTCAGCAGGACGTGAAAAGCCAGTCCTTCTGCTGGGCGAGGTGCTTGAGCTCAGGGAACCGCTTCCCGACGACGCGCAGCATCTCGTCGGTGATGCCGCGCGGGGGGACAACGAACTCCACACCGACCGGGTTGTCTTCGGCGTCGACGTCGACCATGACCAGGTCGGAGATCTCGATGGTGCGTGCGACGGCAACCCCGTCGACGAGCTCGACGTAGGTGGCTCCAGCCTCGGTGTCGTACTGGACCAGCATGATGGAAGGCTACGCCTCGCTACCTTGGTCGGCGACGGTCACGACGTACTCCTTATCGTCGGTAAGCACGACGACCTTGAGTCGTCGCCCGGTAGAGGTGCGTCCGCGGATCACGGTTCGCTCGTCCGGATGTTCCTGCGACGCATGCACCAGGTCGGGCGCGGCCAGGGCTTCCTCGACCTCTGCTGCGTCAATGCGACGTGCGGCCATCCGTCGCCTGGCATGGCCGGAGAATCGCAGGCTCACCCGTCGACCCTCTCACAGCGGGCTCAGGTTGGGCGGCACACCCGGCAGGGCCGGCGGCCGTCCTGCTCGGCGTCGACCGGCGCCGGCCAGTCGTGGTCGGTCAGCACCCACGACGGGCGGATGTTCGACGGTCTCGTTCGGACATGGCCGGCCCGGTTCGACGCCGTCGGAGCACGGCCTACCAACCGCTGACCGCGATCTCCTGACCGCCGATGCCCGCCAGTGATTCAGTCCCGGGAGATCCCGGGCGAGCGCTGCTCGGGCAGCCGGTCGCGCAGCGGCTCGGCCGCCTCGCGGCCGGAGGGCAGCAGGGCCCAGACGTGCTTGCGGCCGGGCCGCCGCTCCCACCCGTAGCCGCGGGAGAGCTGGGCCACCAGGTGCAGGCCCATGCCTCCCAGGGCGGGATCGCGGTCGACGGCGGGCACGGGCGGCCGGTCGGGGGCCTCGTCGCTGAGGTCGAGCAGCCAGCCGGCCGGGCCGGCCACGACCAGGGCCCGGACGTCGCCACCGCCGTGCCGCAGCGCGTTCGAGGCCAGCTCCTCGAAGACCAGGAGCAGGCCGTCGCGGGCGTCCTCGGTGGACGCGGTGGACACCGACGGGTGGGCGATGCGTGCCCGGAGATCGGTCCGCACCCGCGAGACGACGTGCATGGCCTCCAGCTGCCAGTGCCAGACGTCACCGGGCACGGAAGGCACGGGCGCGCACGGCCACGCGTCGTGGGCCAGCTCGTCGGCCATCGGTTCCTCTCGCATCTGCTCCGAGGCGGCGCCGGGAACCCGGTCCCGGACGCTCCCCATCCTGACCGATGACGTCCCGTCGCGCGAAGGCGGGCGATCGGCGCGTGGCCGTCGGTGCACAATCACCGGCGTGGACCAGCTGCTGCGGGATCTCAGCCGGGTGACGCTGGGTGGCCGGGAGCTCGCCGACGTGCTCGACGAGATCACCGGCATCGCAGCCCGGGCCGTGCCCGGTGCCGAGGCCGTGTCCACCACCATGGTGCGTGGCGACAAGGCCTTCACGGCCGCCTTCAGCGCCCGGATGGCCCTGGACGCCGACGAGCTGCAGTACGAGGAGGACAGCGGCCCCTGCCTCGACGCCGGCCGCGGCGGCGTCGTCCTGCGGATCGACGACATGCGCACCGAGCAGCGGTGGCCCTCCTACGTCGCCCGTGTCCGCGACACCGGGGTCCGCAGCTCGCTGTCGGTGCCGCTGCCCTACCAGGGCTCGAGCATCGGCGCGCTCAACATCTACTCCACGAAGCCGGCGGCGTTCGCGACGCCGGAGTCGCTGGCCGCGGGTCTCGGCGTGGCCGAGACGATCGCGGTCGCCGTCGCCAACGCCGACGCGCACGCCCAGCTGGCCGAGCAGGCCCGCAACATGCGCATCGCGATGGAGTCCCGCGCGGTCATCGAGCAGGCCAAGGGGGTGCTCATGGCGCAGCGGCACGTCGACGCCGAGCAGGCCTTCGAGATCCTGCGCGAGGCGTCCCAGCGCTACAACCGCAAGCTGCGGGACATCGCCGCCGGCATCGTCGCCGGCGTGCAGGACGCCCGTTAGACGGCGTCCAGCCGGGCCAGCCGCGAGACCAGGAACTCCACCGCGGCCTCGCCGTCGACGGTCTCCGCGACCTCCACCGCGGCCGCCGACGAGGAGACCGCCCGGCGGTCGACCAGCGTCTGCCCACGCCCGGCGCCCAGCGTGGTGTCGACGACGACGTCGCGCCGCACGGCGCCCAGCGTGCCCGGCGCGATCGCCTCGGTGAGCGCGAGTGCGTCGTGCACGACCACCCCGGCGGTGCCGTAGGCGTCGCGGGCGTGGTCCACGTACTGCTGCAGGATCGCCGCGGCGGTGCGGCCGATCGGCCCGGCGGCGGCGAACCGGGCGATGCCCTCCTCGGGAAGCACGGTCGGGAGCGTGACGTCGAGTCCGACCATGACCGTCGGGATGGTGGAGCCGAAGACCGCGGCGGCAGCCTCCGGGTCGGACCAGATGTTGAACTCCGCGGCGGCGGTCACGTTGCCGCCGCGCCCGGCCGAGCCGCCCATGACCACCAGCCGGCCGATGCGCTCGGCGGCCTCCGGGTGCACGGCCAGCAGCAGCGCCAGGTTGGTCAGCGGGCCGATGGCGGCGACGGTCACCGGCGTGGGGGAGGCCAGCAGCAGCTCGGCCAGGGCGGCCACGGCCGGTCGCGGACCGGCCACCGCCGGGGACGGCGGGAGCTCGACACCGCCGAGCCCCGTCTCGCCGTGCACGTGCCCGGCCCGCTCCGGCTGCGGGTGGACGAGCGAGGACCGCGCGCCGGCGGCGACCGGTACGTCGGCCCGTCCGGCCAGGTGCAGCACCCGGAGCGCGTTCTCGGTGACCTGGGCGAGCTCGACGTTCCCGTGCACCGTGGTGACCAGCCGCAGCTCCACCTCCGGGCTGGCCAGGGCCAGCAGGATCGCCAAGGCGTCGTCGATGCCGGGGTCGGTGTCGATCACCAGGGGGATGCGGTCGGTCACCGTCGCATCCTGCCAGCCGCCGACCCGCCGCCCGGGCCACTGCGACACGCCAGGCGCGCCGGTGTCGTCCGGAAGTCACCGAGGCCTCGTCAGGGCCCCTCCACGCTCGCGGAGGGCCCGGGTGTCGACAAGGGCACGGACCGGAGGCGGGGTCACCGCCCGCTCCGGACGGGCTCCGCAACGGTTGGGTCACGTGCCTCGGGGAGGGTGTCCGAGATGCGCGTCGCGGCGCCCTCCGATCCCTAGTTTTCTCCTTGTCCGCAGCACCTTCCCCGGCTGCGGACACGACTTCGGGAGGCGACATGAACAGCAGCCAGCGGGCCATCCGGCCGGCGGGTGCGGCCGTGCGCGCCGACCTCTCCGGGCGCGAGCCGGCCAGCACGCTCGCCGGGCTGATCGACGTCCTCGACCGCGCCGACGGAGCGCTGCCGCGCCAGCGCACCCGGCCGGCTCCGCACCGGTCCGCCGCCCGTCCGGCCCCCCTGCGCTCGGTGCAGCCGGCGCCCTCGGCCCGCGCTGCACGCCGGCCGGTGGAGGCTTCCCTCACCCCGCGGGTCGTCGTCGTCCCCGAGCGGGTGCGGCAGCCCCTGGGCGGGCTGCGCGGCGTGACCCGGCGGATGGCGATGTGGGGCGCCGGCGACCAGGGGCAGTACCTGGCGTGGCGCACCCCGGCCCCCTCCGCGCCGGTGCGCGGCCGGCGCCGCGCCGCGCTGCGCGCGTTCAGCCACCGGATGGCCCTGTGGGGCGCCGGCGACCAGGGCCAGCACCTGGCCTGGTCCGGCTCTGCCGCCCCGGCGCCGACCCGGCCGGTGCTGCGCGACATCGACCCTCCCGTGGTGCTGCGCGAGCTGCCCAGCACCCCTTCGATCCAGCCCGTGGCGTCTTCCCCCGCCGCGGCGCTCCTTCCCGCGGGACCGGCCTCGTCGCCGGGGTCGCGAACCGGTACGGCCGCATCTGACGCGACCGCCCGTCCCACCCCCCACCCGAGTTCCACGGAACCCACGGATCGGTCGCAGCCACGCGTCGGCTGGCGTCCACCGCGGGACTGGCCGTCCTCGGGTCGGTACGGGGCGCGGTCCACGCCGCCGTTCCTCCCGGTCCGCCCCTCCGGCCCGACGAGCCGCACCGCCGGGGTGCGGGCACCGAGATCCCCTCAAGGGTCCGGTGGAGCCGGGGCCCGCGGCGATCCGCCCGGGTGTCCGGTCAGGGGTTCGCCCCTCCCGCCGCGACGAACAGGGCCCGCGGACGGCTTCCCCGCCGGTCCGCACCCCCCGCGGGCGCCCTCGTCGCACCCCCGCCCGGCGCCCCGCGCGCCGAGCTGATCCTGCAGCGCGACCACGGCAGCCAGCCGCGCGACGCCGCACCCCGCTCTCCTGTCGAGCACGCCGGAACCGGTCACCCTTTTCCCCGGGTGGCCGTGGACCGTCGACTCGGTTCTGCGAGCACGTCCCACCCCGGCCGACCTCGGCCGCACCTGGCCCACCTCCGACGGTGCCCCTCGCGGGCGCCGGCAGACTTCTCCGCTCTCCGAATCCGGCCTCGTCCCCCCGCACGGCTGCTGCCCGCAGGCAGCGCGCGCACCCTCCAGGGAGGCACGGATCGCGGACGGCGCAGTCTTCCGGCACCCGGCGAACCGTCCGACGAGGTGGTGGACAGGCCCCTGCCGGTACCCGGCGGCGCGACGCCCTTCGCGACCGCGGGTCTCTGACCGCAGGAGGCCTGGCCGGTCGTGCGGCGCGGAACGCCACCGGCGCCGGCCGGTCGGGTGGACGCTGCCGAACCGGGGTCGACGTCCCCGCGCGATGCTCCGGGTCGGCGCGGACGGCGTCCGGGGCGTCCGTGGACACGTGCCGGTGGACGGGTCCCCCGTCCGCACTCCCCGCCGGACGGCGGGCGCCCGCCGGAGCGCGGGCCGCGATCGCCACGGGTCGCGGCCCCCCGGTCGGGCGTCCGCCCCGGTCACCCGGCTTCCCCGGCCAGCCTCTCCGTGCCCGCGTCCCGTGCGGTGCCGCACACCCGCGGTCCGGGGTGTGCAACCCTCTGTACCGATCGCAGCCGCCCTGGAACGACCGGGCCGTCGGACGCGGACCGCTGTGGAGGCAACCGTCGTGACCGCCACCGAGCACCCGGCCGGAATTCCTTCCGGTGACCGCCTCGAGCTGACGCGCCGGCTGGCCGCGGAGGCGATGGGGGACCGCAGCCTCCAGCGGCTGACCGACCTGGCCACCCGGCTGCTCGACTGCGACTCGGCCCAGGTCTCGCTCCTCGGTGAGGTCCAGACCGCGGTGGCCGGCACCGGGCTGCCGCCGGGTGGCATCGGCGCCCAGCTGCCGCTGGCCGACTCGCTGTGCGCGGTGGCCGCAGCCGACGACGCACCCCTGGTCGTGACGGACGCTGCGCGGGACGACCGGGTGCGCCACCGGTCGCCGGTCCGTTCGGGCAAGATCGGCGCCTACCTGGGGATCCCGCTGCACGTGGACGACGGCGAGCCGGTCGGCGCCCTGTGCGTCTACGGAGCCGAGCCGCGGAAGTGGTCCGACCACGACATCGCGCTGCTGCGCCAGCTGTCCGACTCCGTCGGCACGGAGCTGCAGCTCATGGCGCTCACGGCGGAGTACGAGGCGCACCGGCTGCGCTTCGAACTGGCCATCGACGCCGCCGGCATCGGCAGTTTCGACTGGAACCTGGTCACCGGGCGGCTGCTGTGGGACGACCGGCTGCTCGCCCTCTTCGGATACGACCGCGCCGACTTCGACGAGACCATCGGTTCCTTCGCCGACCGGCTGCACCCCGACGACCGCGATCGGACGGTGGCGGCCCTGCAGGCGGCGGCCGACGCGGCCGGCGACTACGACTCGGAGTTCCGCGTCGTCCTGCCGTCGGGGGAGATCCGGTGGGTCCGGGGAAGTGGCCGGGCGGTGGCCGACGACCGGGGAGCCGCGGTCCGCCTGCTCGGGGCCGCCTACGACACCACGCCGCAGCGACAGGAGGACGTGCGCATCGCCCGCTTGCTGGAGGCGATGAACGCCGCGTTCTTCTCCCTCGACCGGGAGTGGCGGTTCTCCTACGTCAACGCGGAGGCCGAGCGGGTGCTGGGTGCACCCCGTGAGGAGCTGCTCGGCGGTGACGTCTGGGAACTCTTCCCGGCCGCCGTCGGCAGCGACTTCGAGCGGCACTACCGGGCTGCGGTCGCCACCGGAACCGAGCGGATGTTCGAGGCGTACTACCCGACGCCGCTGGACGCCTGGTACGAGGTTCGGGCCTGGCCGGCTCCCGACGGGCTGTCCGTCTCCTTCCTCGACGTGACCGAGCGGCGGGCCGCCGAGGAGCACATGCGGCAGATCACCGCCCGCCTTGCCCTCGTCGCGGACACCACCACCGCCATGTCCGCCTCGCTGGACAGTCGCGAGCACGAGGAGCAGGCGCTGCAGCGGGTGGCCGGCCTCCTGGTGCCCGAACTCGGGGACTGGGTGATCATCAGCCTGGTCGACCCCGAGGGCCGGATGCGCGACGTCGCGGGATGGCACCGCGAACCGGCCCTGCGGGAGGTGGTCGGCCGGTACGCGCGGCTGCGGTTGGCCGCACTGCAGCCCGACGCCCCGGTCCTGCGCGCGCTCGCCTCCGGACAGGGGCTCGTGATCCCCGACGTGGGGGAGACGGTGGGCCGGATGCTGCCACCGGGCGAGGTCAGCGACGCTTTCTGGGCGTTGGCTCCGCAGTCGGCGATGGCCCTCCCCATGGCGGCCCGGGGCCGGACGCTCGGCGCCCTGAGCATCTACCGGCCGGCCGGCCGGCCGGTACCGGACGACGCGGACGTCTCGGTGGCTCGGGACGTCGCCGGCCGGGTGGCGCTCGCGCTCGACAACGCCCGGCTCTACGACCAGCAGCGGCGGCTGGCCGAGGGACTGCAGCGGAGCCTGCTCACCGCGCCTCCGCAGCCGGACCATTCCGAGATCGTGGTGCGCTACCACCCCGCGATGGCCATCGCGGAGGTCGGTGGGGACTGGTACGACGCCTTCCTGCAGCCGTCCGGGGCCACGATGCTGGTCATCGGCGACGTCGTGGGTCACGACACCGAGGCGGCGGCGGCCATGGGCCAGTTGCGCGGGATGCTGCGGGGGATCGCCTACCGCGAGGGCATCGGCCCGGCCGGGGTGCTCGCCGATCTCGATGCCGCCATCGAGGGCCTGCAGATGGGCACGCTCGCGACCGCGGCCATCGTGCGGATCGAGCAGACGGCCGCCGAGCGCGCCGCCGGGGTGACCCGGCTGCGCTGGTCCAACGCCGGGCATCCGCCGCCCCTGGTGCTGCGTCCCGACGGCCGGATCGAGGAGCTGGCCGGGGAGCGCGCCGAACTCATGCTCGGGGTGGACCGGCGCGCCCGCCGCTCGGAGTCGGTGGTCACGGTGCCGCGCGACAGCACGGTGCTGCTGTACACCGACGGGCTGGTGGAGGGGCGCGACCTCTCGCTCGACGAGGGCACCGCGCGGCTCGAGGCGGCGCTGGGTGAGCTGGCCGGGGAGCCGCTCCCCGAGCTGTGCGACGGGCTGCTGGCGCGCCTGCGGCCGGAGGGCCTGCAGGACGACGTCGCCCTCGTGGCGCTGCGGCTGCACCCGCAGCACTGAACCGGCTGCGCCGGGAGCCGGGCTCAGCCGGGCAGCAGGGCCCAGACGTGCTTGGCGCCGTCTCCGGTGTACCACCCGTGCTGGGAGGCCAGCTCGGCGATCAGGTAGAGGCCGAGGCCGCCGAGGCTCGGGTCGCGCCCGACCGCCGGCGTCGGCGGCGCCTGTGCCGCCCGGTCGGAGACCTCGACGAGGTAACCGTCCCCGGTCGTGCGCAGGGCGGCCCGCACGTCACCACCACCGTGGCGCAGCGCGTTCGACGCCATCTCGTCCAGCGCCAGGACCAGCCGGTCGAGGAGGTCGCCGGTGGCTGCGCCCGCCAGCGCCCCGCGCACCTGGGCACGGACCGCGGGCAGCTCGGCGACGTCGCGCAGCTGCCAGGTGAGCACCGGATCGGCGGCGGGAGGACGCGCCGGCGACCAGATGGTGCCGGCCGCCTGCCTTGTCACGCGCGTGCTCTCCTCGGGTTCGAGGCCGGCGACATCCGTGCTGGCCCAACAATCACGTATGGACTCGTAGGGCCGGGGTCAAACATTATGTCGGCTACATCACAGTGGCGTCAGCCCACGAAGATCGGCGACCAGTGCCCGGTGAGCACGCTGAGGGTCACGGCGGCCGCGCAGATCGCCGCGGTGCCGACGACGAACCAGGCGTCGCGCCGGTGCAGCTGCGACCCGCGGGCGTTGGAGCGGGGGATGCCGGAGTCGAAGCCCCGGGCGTCCATCGCGGTCGCCAGCCGCGAGCCCCGGCGCACCGCCCCGACGAGCAGGGTGAAGGTCACCCCGCCCAGCAGCCGCACCCGCGCGACCGGGTTGCGCCCGGCCTCCACCCCACGGGTCCGCCGGGCCAGCCGCACCGCCTCGAACTCGGCGACCAGGAGCGGCGCGAGCCGCAGCGCCGCCAGTGCGCCGTAGGCGAACCGGGTCGACACCCGCCAGTGGATCGTGAGCGCGTCGGCCAGCCGGACGGGGTCGGTGGAGGCGACCAGCAGGACGCCGGGCAGCGCCAGTCCGATGACCCGCAGTGCCAGCCCGACGCCGGTCAGCGGGTCGGCGTCGCGGGCCAGCAGCACGTTCACCACGCCGACCGAGCCGGCGCCGAGCAGCAGCGGCCACGTGCGGCGCCACAGGTCGTGCGGGCGGGTGAGGCCGGCGGCGGGCAGCAGGCACAGCTCGGCGGCGACCACCACGGCCGGCGTGACGACGTCGAGGCTCGTGAGCAGGACGAGCGTGACGACGGCCATCGCGGTCAGCTGCGCCACCGGGTTGATCCGGGACAGGGAGACGTCTGCGATCGGGCCCAGGGCCAGGGTCGCAGTGCTCATGGTCCGACTCCGCTCTCGTTCCGCTCCTCGCTCCGTACCTTCCGTCGCCTCCGCGATCGCTCCGCTCCTCGCTCTGTATCGTCCGTCGCTTCCGCGGTCGCTCCGCTCCTCGCTCTGTATCGTCCGTCGCCTCCGCGGTCGCTCCGCTCCTCGCTCGCTGGCGCTCGCTGCGATGCTCACTCCCTGTCGGCTCCGGGCATCTCGCTGCGATGCTCGCTCGCGCGTCGTTCTCACAACGCCAGCTCCGCGTCGGCCAGGACCTCGACCAGGTCCCGGTCGTGGGTCACCGTGACCACCGCGCAGCCCCGGGCCCGCTGCTCGGCCAGCAGGGTGACGACCTCGCGCCAGGTGGCGGCGTCCTGCCCGAACGTGGGCTCGTCGAGCACCAGCACCCGGGGCGAGGTGGCCAGCACGGTCGCCACCGAGAGCCGTCGCTGCTGGCCGCCGGAGAGTGTGTAGGGGTTGGCCTCGGCGAAGGCGGTGAGCCCGAGCCGCTCCAGGAGCTCTTCGGCGGTCGCCCGCGCGGCGGCCGAGCCGGTGCCCGAGCGGAGCGGCCCCAGGGCGAGCTCGTCGCGCAGCCGCCCGGTGAGGAACTGCTGTTCCGGGTGCTGGAACACCGTGCCGATGCGGCTGACGAGGTCGCCGGCGCGCCAGCGGGCGGGCTCTCGGGCACCGCGCCGGGCGCCCGCGGCCAGCTCCGCCGCCGCCTCGACCCGGCCGGTGGTGGGCGCCCGCAGCCCGGCCAGCAGCAGGGCGAGCGTCGACTTCCCCCGTCCGTTGGGTCCGGTGACGGCCAGCGCCCGCCCGCCCCGCAGCTCCGCGTCGGTGGGCAGGAGGGCCGGCCGGTTCGCCCCGGGGTAGCAGAACCCGGCGGCCGCGGCCGTGACGAGGACCGGTCCGTCCGCCCCGGAAGGCAACTGCAGCCCGGCGGTGCGCCGCGGCGGGCGCCACCCGGCCGGCTGCTCGACGAGCCCGCCGGGGACCAGCTCCAGCACCCGGTCGACCAGCGGCAGCCACGGCTCGGCGTCGTGGTCGACCACGACCACGGTCGCCCGGCGGTCCGCGGTGGACCGGGCGACGGCGCTCCGCACGAGGACGGCGCCCGCCGGGTCGAGCTGGGCGGTCGGCTCGTCGAGCAGCAGCAGCCCGGGCCGGCGGGCCAGCGCCCCGGCGAGCACCAGGCGCTGCTTCTCTCCCCCGGAGAGCGCCTGCGTGGGCCGGTCGCGGCCGTACCCGAAGCCCACGGTGGCGAGCGTCTCGTCGACCCGCGGCCAGATCTCCCCGGCGGGCAGGCCGGCGTTCTCCAGCCCGAACGCGACGTCGTCGCCGGCGCGGGTCATCACCAGCTGGCTGTCGGGGTCCTGCGCCAGCATCCCGAGGCGCCCCCGGGCGGCGCGGGGGGCGACGCCGTCGACGGTCAGCCCCCCCACCTGCTCGGCGGACTCCGGGTCGAGGATCCCGGCCAGGGCGGCCAGCAGCGTGGACTTCCCCGCACCCGAGGCGCCGGTGAGCAGCACCCGTTCGCCGGGCTGGACGGTCAGGTCGACGCCCGTCAGCGCCCAGGCCCGCCGCGAGGCGTGCCGGATGCCGAGCCCGCGCGCGACGATCCGGACCGGATGCCCCTCTCCGGAGAGTCTGACCCTGAGTGCAGGGGGGAGCAGAGTCCGACTCTCCGGAGAACCTCTCCTGAGCACGTCCGCGTCAGACGCGGGTGCGGCCCGCGGCGAAGGAGCTCAGGGCCCCGGTGCGGGCCAGGGCCCGCACCAGCAGCAGCCCGACGACGCCGGCGAGCAGCACGCTGGAGAGGACGGTCGCCAGGACGTAGGGGAGCGTGAACACCCAGAACGGGTAGTCGGCCGACACCGGGTAGTACAGGCTCAGGTCGAGGATCGACGTCGACAGCCCCGCGGTGACCGCGGCCAGGATCGCGGTGCCCCAGCCGAAGCGGCGGTAGCGGGTCAGCAGGAACCCCAGTTCACCGCCGAGGCCCTGCACCAGCCCGTACACGATGATGATGCCGCCGTAGGGCGAGCCCAGCAGCAGGCTGACGGCTGCGGCGATCGTCGAGGCGAACGTGGCCGCGCCGGGCTTGCGCACCAGCAGCCCGGCGACCACGCCGGGCATCAGGAACACGCCGTTGAGCAGGCCCTTGATGGGCGGGAAGAAGTCCAGTGGGGTGCCGGCGACCTCGCTGAACAGGTTCCACGCCCAGAAGACGACGCCGAAGGCGACGCCCAGGACGGCGGTGACGACGATGTCGACGGTGCGCCAGCGGACCGCGCCGGGCGCGCGCTCGGTGGTCTCGGCGTACGACGGACGGACGGCCGGTTCGGCCATGGCTTCCTCCAGACTCCCTGCGCCGGCATGACCCGGATCAGGTTCGAGGGTCTGCGGTGTCCCGCACTCTCAGCGCCGAAGCGCTCCCCTGCTGCGTGTGTTCGGTTGTGCGGCAGAGCCTAGGGCCCGGCCGGCGGGTCCTGCCGGCCGGGGCGGCCCGCGCTCCGGCGTTCCCCGGACGTCGACGTGCCCGCGAGCGCCGCCAGGTAGGCGTGGACTACGGCGGGCTCGCGCATGACCGGGCCCATCACCGCCACGCCCCGTGCGCCGGCGGCCAGGCAGCCCGGGACGTCCGCCGGCCCGATGCCGCCGAGGGCGTAGACCGGCGGAGCGCCCGGGACCAGCGCGGCGAGCCCGTCCAGCCCCAGCGCGGGGCCGTAACCGGGTTTCGACGCGGTCGGGAACACCGGCGAGACGAAGACGTGGTCGCAGCTCTCCGCTGCTGCCCGCGTGACCTCGGCCGCCGAGTGGCAGGAGCGCCCGACCACAGCGGGTCGCTGCGCGGGGAACTCGTCCCGGGCGGACAGGTGCACGGCGGCCTCGCCACCGCTGCCGTCGGCGCCCGCCCACACCAGCACGCCGCCCACCGGTGCCAGCACGGCCCGCAGGTCGGCGGCGAGCGCGGACCGCTCGATCAGCGGCAGGTCCTTCTCCCGCAGCACGACGGCACGCGCCCCGGCCGCCACGGCCGTCGCCACCGTGTCGGGGAGGCTTCGGCTGCACTGGGTGCGGTCGGTCAGCACCAGCAGCCGGGGGAGCGGCTCGGATCCGGAGCGGATCACAGGTCGGGCAGGCCCTGCATCGGAGTCGACGCCTCGGCGTGCCAGCGCCGGGGGATGCGCCCTGCACCGGCGGCCAGCCGCCCCGCTTCCACGGCCTGCCGCATGGCCAGCGCCATCCGTTCGGGATCACGGGCACGGGTCACCGCCGAGGCCAGCAGCACCGCGTCGCAACCGAGCTCCATGGCCAGCGCGGCGTCCGACGCGGTGCCGATGCCCGCGTCGAGGACGACGGGCACGGACACGGCATCGCGCAGGAGGGCGATGTTGTGCGGGTTGCGGATCCCGAGCCCGCTGCCGATGGGGGAGCCCAGCGGCATGACGGCGGCGCAGCCGGCGTCGGCCAGCCGCCGGCCCAGGATCGGGTCGTCGGTGGTGTAGGCCAGCACGGTGAAGCCCTCGGCGACCAGCTGCTCGGCGGCGTCGAGCAGCTCCACGCCGTCGGGCAGCAGGGTGTGCTCGTCACCGATCACCTCGAGCTTGACCCAGGAGGTGCCGAAGGCCTCCCGGGCGAGCCGGGCGGTCAGCACGGCCTCCCGTGCCGTGTGGCAGCCGGCAGTGTTGGGCAGCAGCCGCACCCCGCAGCGCTCCAGCACCTCGAGCATCGCCCCGCTGGAAGAGGCCTCCACCCGGCGCAGCGCCACGGTGACCAGCTGGGTGCCCGACGCGCGGATCGCCCGCTCGAGGCTCTCCAGGCTCGGTGCTCCGCCGGTGCCGAGGAGCAGCCGGGAGGTGAAGTTCTCCCCGGCCAGCGCGAAGGGATCGGTTGCTTCCTCGCGGCCCAGCGCGGGCGCCAGGTCGGCCGTGTCCGGGGCCGGGGTGGTCGGGTCGGTCGTCGGCACGGTCATCCTCCTGCGGTCGGGGCGAGCACCTCGACGACGTCCCCGGCGGTCAGCGGGGTGGTCGGCCAGGTGCTGCGCGGGACGACGTCGCCGTTGCGGGCGACCGCGACGCGGTCGTGCCCGCCGCTGCGTTCTGCGACGAGATCGGCGACGGTGGAGCCCTCGGCGAGCTCGGCCGGGGCGCCGTTGACGGTCACGGTGATCACGGGTTCCTCCCGAAGCGGTCGGGGGTGAAGGGGGCGGCCACCTCGGGCAGCGCGCCGGTGGCCAGCAGCCCGGCGACGGCGTCGCCGGTGACCGGGGTGAGCAGCACCCCGTTGCGGTGGTGTCCGGTGGCCAGCACCAGACCGGGCAGCTGCGACGGGCCGAGCAGCGGCGCGTTGTCCGCCGTCCCGGGCCGCCAGCGGGCGAGGGTCTCCACGAGCTCCAGCTCGCTCACGCCGGGGACCACGTCGATCGCATCGTGCAGCAGCTCGTGCACCCCGCCGGCGGTGACCGTGGCGTCGAACCCGCGGTCCTCGACCGTCGCCCCGACGACCAGCCGGTCACCGGCGTAGGGGACCAGGTAGACCTGCCGCCCCCGCACGAGCGCGCGCACGGTGCCCTCCAGCAGTCCGGCGGCCCCGGCCAGGCGCAGGATCTGTCCCTTGACCGGGCGGACCGGCAGCGGCGGCACGCCGGGCAGCCCGCCGCTGCGCGCGCCCAGCGCGAGCACGACCGTGCCGGCGGCCAGCAGGTCCCCGCCGGCCAGCCGCAGGCCGGCGGCGCGGCCGCCGTCCACGTGCACGCCGGCGACCCGCTCGCGCACCAGCCGGACGCCGGTGGCCTCCGCCGCGGCCAGCAGTGCCGCGTGCAGCGCCCGGCCGTCCACCGAGTGGTCCCCCGGCACCAGCAGCGCTCCGCGGACCCGCGTGGTGAGCGACGGCTCCCGCCGCCGGGCGGCCCGCCCGGTCAGCCGTTCGGCCTCCAGCCCCAGCTCCCGCTGGAAGGTGTGCAGCGCGTCGAGGACGCGCATGTCGTCGTCGTCGAACCCGACCGCCAGGGTGCCGGCGGTGCGCAGCCCGACCGGGAGGCCGCCGGCGTGCTCCACCTCGGCGGCGAAACCGGGCCAGGCCTGCAGCGAGGCGAGCGAGAGCCGCAGCAGCGCCTCCTCGCCGTACCCCGCCTCGGTGACGGGGGCGAGCATCCCCGCGGCGGCCCAGGAGGCGCCGGTGCCGGGGGCGTCGTCGACGACGGTGACGCTCAGCCCCCGCTGCGCCGCCCGCCAGGCCACCGACAGCCCGATCAGCCCGCCACCGGCGACGGTCACGTCGGTCACGGCCGGCCGCCGGTGGAGCCGGTCCCCGTACGGGCCGCGGCCAGCGCGCGGAGCAGCTCGGTCGTGGCGGCGCCGGGATCGGCCGCGGCCGAGACCGCTCCCACCACCGCGACCCCGGCCGCGCCGGCGGTGACGAGGTCGGCGACGCGCCCGGCGGTGACCCCGCCGATGGCGACGACCGGGACGTCGACGGCCTCGGCGACGGCACGGATGCCCGCCGGGCCCAGGGCATCGGGCAGCCCGGTCTTCGTCGTCGTCGGCCAGGACGGGCCCACGCCCAGGTAGTCCGCCCCCTCGGCCACCAGCTGCCTGGCCCGCTCCGGGTCCCGTGCCGTGCCGCCGATCACGTGTCCCGGACCGGCGACCCGGCGGGCCGCCGCGACGGGCAGGTCCGTGGCGCCCAGGTGGGTGCCGTCGGCACCGACGGCGAGGGCGACGTCCACCCGGTCGTTGACCAGGCAGGTGACCCCAGCGGGCACGCACAGCGCCAGCACCTCGGTGGCGAAGTCGTACAGCACGCGGTCGGTGCAGTCCTTGGCCCGCACCTGCACGACGGGGGCGCCGGCGGCGACCGCGGCGGCCACCGCGACAAGGGCCGCCCGGCCGCCACGGGCGTCGGTGAGGACGTGCAGGCCGCCCAGCGGGGGCGTCACGCCGTCCCCGCTTCCCGGCGGCGTCGGACGACACCGGGCAGGAGGACCGCCAGCGTGGGGACCGCGGCCACGAGCCGGCCCGGCAGGACCACGAAGACCGCGGCCACCGGCAGCAACAGGCTGATGCCGAGGTCGCCCCACAGCCCCGCGGCATCGCGCAGGCCGAGGGTCTGCGGCGGGGGTTCGGCCAGGGTGAGCGGCGCGTCCCCGGAGGGATCGGCCGGGTTGACCGTGGCGGACGTGCCCATGAGCTGCGCTCCCTACGCCGGCATTACCCGGTCAGGTTCCAGCGGTCGGCGACGTCCAGCCGCCCTCTCAGCCCGGTCTACCCGAGCTCCCGCACGTGGCGCGAGCCACGACGCAGCCACCATAACCACCTCGTGGAGTCCGCGCCGTGCCCGTCGCCGAGCTGTTGCACCCGCCACGCCGGGGCCTGGTCCGGCGCCACCGCCCACCCGTTCCTCCACGCCGTCCGCGACGGCACGGTCCCCGAGCCGGCGTTCGACACCTGGCTCGTGCAGGACGCCCGCTTCGTCGCCGACCTGCTGCGGTTCCAGGCCCGCCTGCTCGCCCGGG
Source organism: Blastococcus capsensis (assembly GCF_030165005.1). GTDB lineage: Bacteria > Actinomycetota > Actinomycetes > Mycobacteriales > Geodermatophilaceae > Blastococcus > Blastococcus capsensis. Next base: position 198,335 of record NZ_JASNNW010000001.1, on the reverse strand, counting down.
CCCCGCGGCCGGCACAGGCGGTGCTTCGCGACGTCGGCCGACACGGACTTCCTGCTGGCGACGGCGTCCCTCGGCGGGGTCGCCCTCGCCTGCGCCGCCATGGCGCCCTGCATGCGGCTGGAGCTCGGGTTCTTCGACGCGGCCTGTCGGACGACCTAGCGGGTCCTGCGGGCCCCGCGCCGGTCACCCGATCAGGCCGATGAGCAGGTGGGCGTTGAGCCCGATGATGAGCGCCGCGATCACGGCCCCGACGAGCGTGGTGACCCGGCGGTTCACCCAGCCCGCCATGAGGTCGCGGCGGCTGGTGAGCCACAGCAGCGGCACCAGGGCGAACGGGATGCCGAAGGACAGCACCACCTGCGACCACACCAGCGCCGTCGTCGGGTCGCCGCCGAGCACCAGCACGGCGAGCGCGGGGGCCAGGGTGATCAGCCGGCGGGCCAGGACCGGGATGTGCCTGCGCAGGAAGCCGGCCATGACCACCTGCCCGGCGTGCGTGCCGACCGACGACGACGCGAAGCCCGACGCCAGCAGGGCGAGTGCGAAGGCGAGCGCGGCGCCGGTGCCCAGCTGGTCGCCCAGGCCGGCGTGCACGCCCTCGAGCGTGTCGGCGCCGCTGTCCCCGGTGAACAGCTGCGCGGCGATGATCAGCATCGCGGCGTTCACCAGGCCGGCCAGCCCCATCGCGAGCAGCACGTCCAGCCGCTGGGCCCGCAGCAGCCGGCTGCGGCCCTGCTGGGTGCGCCCGGCGGTGACGGCGTCGCCGTAGCGGCCGGGCGTGAGCGCGGAGTGCACGTAGATCACGTGCGGCATGACCGTGGCGCCCAGGATGCCGGCGGCCAGCACGATGCTGTCGGCGCCGTCGAACGAGGGGACCATCCCGCTGGCCACACCGCCCATGTCGACCCCGGCGCCGATCAGCGTGTAGCCGAAGCCGAGGCCGACGACCAGCAGCAACCCGGTGATGACCCGCTCGAACGGCCGGTGCCCGCGGGACTGGGCGGCCAGCAGCACGAACGCCACCACGGCGGTGATCAACCCGCCGATCGGCAGCGGCACGCCGAAGAGCAGGTTGAGCGCGACCGCTCCGCCGACGATCTCGGCGACGTCGGTGGCGATGGCCACCGCCTCGGCCTGCAGCCACAGCCCCCAGGTGACCGGCCGGGGGAGGCGCTCGCGGCACAGCGTGGCGAGGTCCCGGCCGGTGGCCAGCCCCAGTTTCGCCGTCAGCGACTGGATGAGCATCGCCATGAGGTTGGCCGCGACGATGACCCACAGCAGCGTGTACCCGAAGGCGGCGCCGCCGGAGAAATTGGTCGCGAAGTTGCCGGGGTCGACGTAGGCGACGGCGGCGACGAAGGCCGGGCCCAGCATCGACCACAGCCGGCGGCGGCCCGGGGCGGGCGTGGCCGGGCGGGGTGTCGCGGCACCCAGCGTCGTCGGCAGGACGGCGGCCTCGGTCTTCGACAGGTACACGGCGGCCTCGCAGGCGATGGGTCAGGGCTGGGCGATCGCTCCTGTCCTGCCCGCCCCGGGTGTCACGCCGGGGCCGACCCGTGGCCCCCGGGGGCCAAGGTCAGCCTGACCTTCTTCGGGCGGCGCCGATCAGCTCGTCGATGCGCCGGGCGTGGGCGCCCCGCCAGTACACCCGCCCGCAGGCGCCGCACCGGGAGAACTCGTCGTAGCTGCGCCGGGTGCCCGGCTCCAGGAGGGCGGCGACCTGTTCCTTGGGCACGGGTCGCAGCTCACCGTTGCAGGTGGTGCACCGGGTCAGCGGCGCCGGGGCGGGCGCGAACCGGTCGAGGACGTCGGCCAGCTGGGCGTCGGGCGCCGCACCGCGCACCAGCGCCCCGTGCACCACGGCGCCGCGCATGAGCAGGCCGCGGTCCTGGGTGAGCAGCACCCGCTCCTCCGCATCCGCGTGCACCACCAGGTCGGCGTCCTCGGCCCGGTTCGACCACGCGGCATCCAGCCCGAGCAGCCGCAGTCGCCGGGCCAGCGCGCCGAGCCCGACGTCGAGGAGGTAGCCGCCGGACGGTGCGGCCTGCGGCCGCCGGATCTCCTCGACCGTCACCGTGCCGCCCGGCCGGGCCCGGGCCGCCGGCGGCGCCGGCTCCCCGTCCAGCCGCAGCCCGCCCACCTCCGTGGGTGGGACGCCGGCGGCCCGCACCAGGTGGCCGAGCGTCGCGTCGGGGTCGAAGCCCAGCCGCCGCACGCCGCCGGGCCGGTCCCGCGCGGGCAGCAGGAAGCGCAGCGCCGGGGGCACGACGACGTCGACGTGCTGGTCCACCTCGGTCACCCCGCGGCGACGCGCTGCAGGGCCTCGAGCACGGGGGTGCGGCAACCATCCATGCCCCGGCGCTACCCGCCGGGCTCGCCGGGCGACACCTCGCGTGGAAGTCCAGGAGTGGCCGCCGCGCATCCTGGGCACGGACCGGTCCGTCCGCTGTCTGTGACCCTGGAGGTCCCGTGTCCGAAACAGCCGTCCGTCCCCTCGCCCTCGTCACCGGTGCATCCAGCGGCATCGGCCTCGAGCTGGCCAAGCAGTTCGCCGAGAACGGCTTCGACCTGATCGTCGTCGCGGAGGACGTCGAGCTCGAGACCGCGACCGCGCAGTTGCGCGGTCTGGGTGCTGCGGTCTCCCCGGTGCGCGCCGACCTGACCCGCCGTGAGGAGGTGGAGAAGGTGGTCGCCGCCGTCCGTGGGGCCGGCCGCCCGCTGGCTGCCGCGGCCCTCAACGCCGGCGTCGGCGTGGGCGGCGCCTTCGTGGAGAACGACCTCGATGCCGAGATCGGAATGGTGGAGCTGAACTGCGTCTCCACGCTGCACCTGGCCAAGCGGGTGCTGCAGGACATGGTGGCCCGGAACGAGGGGCGGGTCCTGTTCACCTCCTCGGTGGCCTCGCAGGCGCCCGAGCCCTTCCAGGCCGTCTACTCGGCGACGAAGGCGTTCGTCCAGTTCCTCGCCCTCGGCATCCGCGAGGAGCTCACCGACACCGGCGTCACGGTCACCGCCCTGCTGCCCGGGCCCACGGACACGGAGTTCTTCGACCGTGCCGACCTCACCGACACCAAGCTCGGCGCCAGCGACAGCAAGGACGACCCGGCCCAGGTGGCCCGGCAGGGCTTCGAGGGCCTCATGAAGGGCGAGGCATCGGTCTTCGCCGGCTCGGTGACCAGCAAGCTCATGGGCAAGCTGTCGGCTGTGCTGCCGGACGCCATCGCCGGGAAGAGCCACAAGCCGATGACGGCGCCGGGATCGGCCGAGAAGTGAGCCGTCGGGCACGATCGGGCCCGTGACGCCGCCGCCGCCACCTCCTCCGCCCGGACCGCTCCAGCCGTTGGAGCTGCCGGTGGGGGAGCGGCGGCTGCGGCCGTGGCGGGAGGACGACGTCGAGACGGTCTGGCTGGCGTTCCAGGACCCGCACATCCAGCTGTGGAACGGTGGGGGCGTCGCCTCGCGCACCGACGCCCTGGTCCTGCTCGGCCGGCGGATGGACTGGAGCTCCGGCGACCACGCCTCCTGGGTGCTGGTGGAGCCGGCCGCCGACGAGGCGCTGGCCTCGGTGTCCCTGCACTCGATCGACCGGCTGCAGGGTGACGCCGAGATCGGCTACTGGACGGCGCCGGCCGCGCGGGGCAGGGGTTTCGCCCCGGCCGCGGTCGACGCCGTCTGCCGGTGGGCGTTCGGCGCGCTGCCGGTCGACCGGATCGAGCTGTGCCACGCGGTGGAGAACACCGCCTCGCGCCGGGTCGCCGAGAAAGCCGGCTTCACCTACGAGGGACGGCTGCGCCGGTCCTACCGCTACGGCGACGGGGTGAAGCACGACGAGCTGCTGTGGGCCCGGCTGGCCGACGACCCGGCGCCCGGCTGATCCTCAGAGCGGGACGGCGAGGCCCTCGGGAGCCGGGCGGTCCAGGGCCTCGGCGATGTCCGGCCGCATCGGTGCCAGACCGGCACCGGCGAGGACGACGTCCCGCACGAAGGTGTGCCACCGGTACGCGCGGCGCAGCATGCTGTGCCCGCCCGCGACGGTGAAGCGGGCCACCCGCGCGCCGGCCTGCTGCGCCCGGACGGCATAGTCCGCCGACAGCTGGGCCGGCACCCACCGGTCGCCCCGGCCGTGCAGGATCGCGACGGTGCGGCCGCGCAGGTGGTCCACCGGCTCGCCCGGCGGCGTCCAGGGCGCCAGCGCGCACACCGCGGCCACGCCGTCCTGCCCGCCCGCGCGCAGCACGGCCCGGCCGCCCATGGAGTGGCCGACCAGGACCACCGGCAGGTCGCCGTGCTCGGCGCGGAGCCGGTCCAGGGCCCAGCGCACGTCGGCGTAGGCGTCCGCGGCCGCGCCGTTCCAGCCGGCCACGCGGTAGCGCAGCAGGCAGGTGGTCAGCCCGCGGTCCGCGGCGGCCGCGGACGCGAACTGCTCGATGGCCCGCATCCGCACCAGGGACAGCGCCCGCTCCTTCGGCGGTTCCACGCTGGCCACGGTCCCGCCGTGGCAGAACAGCGCGATCGCCCGCGGCGCTCCGGCAGCCGGCCGCCTCTCCAGGGTCGGCTCGGTCACCCTCGGCGTCCCCGCCGTCCACCGCGCAGCGTGGCCCGGGCGCGGTCGCCGAGGTCGCCGGCCGCGAGCAGCGCGTTGCTGACCGCCGCCGGACCGCGGCGCCGTTCCAGGGCCCGCCCGAGCCGGCGGAGCACGCCGGTGGCCAGGGGGACGACGACGGACAGGACCAGCCACATGCGCAGCCGGCGGGTGAGGAAGAGCCACATGTCCGGGCACTGCCCCGTCCGCGTCCCCGGGAACCCCGCGCCCGGGCCGGTACGGTGTGCGCGCGCCCACAGGGCGGCCGGCCCGCGGTGTGCCGGTGGGCGGTACGGGATCGGGCAGGAATCGTGCGGAGTGTGCGGACGACGCTGACCGGCGCGTTCTCCGGCCTCCGCGCCACCGTGACCGGGCACGGGGTCTCGGCCGCCAAGGCCGCGACGGCCGCCGTCCTGGCCTGGATCGTCGCCGGCTGGCTGCTGCCCGCGGGCTCGGACTTCTACGCCCCGCTGGTCGCGGTCCTGAGCGTGCAACCCACGGTGGCGGGGACGCTGCGCGACACGGTGCAGCGGCTCGCCGGCGTCGGCATCGGGCTGGCGATCGGCTACGTCGTCACCGCGACCGTCGGGCTGCACTGGTGGTCCCTGGGCGCCGTCCTGGCGGTGGCGGTGCTGAGCTCCACGTGGCACCGGCTGGGCGACGAGGGCGTGCAGGTGTCCGTCGCCGCGCTGCTCGTCCTCCTGCTGGCCGAGGAGCCCACTCTGTACGTCGGGCAGCTGCTCGGCGAGGGCCTCATCGGCGGGCTGGTCGCCGCGGCGGTCAACATCGCGGTGATCCCGCCGCTACAGGTGGGGGTGGCCGAGCGGGCGCTGGTCACCCTCCGGCACCGCCTGGGAGATCTGGTAGACGACATGTCCGCCCAGGTGGGCGGGGAGTGGCCACCGGAGGAGCAGCGCTGGATCGCCCGCGCCCGTGAGCTCGACGATCCGCTGCGGGACGCGCGGGAGGCGGTCCAGACCGGCGGCGAGAGCACCCGCTTCAACCCGCGGGGTCGCCGTTTCCGGCACGTCCCCCCGGGGCAGCGGCAGTCGTTCGAGAGCCTGGAGAACGTCACGCTGGCCGTGCGGGACCTTGCCACGTCCCTGTCGGAGGCGGCCGATCCCGACGATCCCGCCCTGCATCTCAACGAGCTGTTCCGGCCGGCGCTGGCCCGGGCGCTGCGGTCGGTGGCCGAGGCGCTCACGTCCTACGGCAGCCCGGAGGGCTCGGCCGACACGGCCGCCGAGGGCCGGCCGGTCGCGGCGGCTGCCCGCGAGGTCGAGGAGCTGCGCCGGCTGCTGGCCGAGTCCGAGGCGCCGGAGGTGCCGGCTCTGCTGGCCGAGGGCGCGGTCGTCACCGAGCTCGGCCGGCTGGTGGCCCACCTGCAGCGGGCTCCGCTGCACCACTGACCGGGGGGGTCAGCCCCCGTCCGGTGCGAGGCGGACGATCATCTTCCCGGTGTTCCCGCCGCGCAGCAGGTCCAGGAACGTGTCGACGGCGTTCTCGAGCCCGTCCCGCACGGTCTCCCGGACCACGAGCTGCCCGGAGGTCAGCAGCCCGCCGACCTTCTCGGCGAACTCGTCGCGCATGTCCGCGTGGTCGCCGACGATGAACCCGCGCAGGCTCAGCTTCCTGCCCACCATCAGGAACATGTTGCGCGGGCCGGGAGGCGGCTCGACGGCGTTGTAGCCGGAGATGGCGCCGCACAGCGCGCCCCGGCCGTGCTCGTTGAAGGCGCCGATGGCCGCCTCGAGGTGTTCGCCGCCGACGTTGTCGAAGAAGACGTCGATGCCGTCGGGGGCGGCGGCGCGCAGCAGCTCGGCGACCGGGCCGTCGTGGTAGTCGAAGGCGGCCGTGAAGCCGAGCTCGCCGGTCAGCCAGCGAACCTTCTCCGGTGTCCCGGCGCTACCGATGACCGCCGAGGCGCCGAACAGCTTCGCGAACTGCCCGACCAGGCTGCCCACCGCCCCCGCCGCGCCGGAGACGAAGACCGTGTCGCCCTCGCGGAACCCGGCCATCCGGAACAGACCCACCCAGGCGGTCAGCCCGGGCATCCCGAGCACGCCCAGGTGGTAGCTGGGCGGGATGCCGGGCAGCTCGGGCAGCACCCGGACGTGCGCGGCATCGAGCACGGCGACGTCCCGCCAGGCGGCGTCGGCGAGCACGAGCGAGCCCTCGGGGACGTCGGGCGAGCGCGACTCGACCACCCGGCCGACCGCACCGCCCTTCATCGTCTCGCCGATCTCCCACGGGGCCGCGTAGGACTTCGCGGCGTTCATCCGGCCGCGCATGTACGGGTCGACGCTCATCACCAGCATCCGGACGACGACCTGACCCTCGGCCGGGTCGGGTCGCTCCAGTTCCACGAGGCGGAAGTCGTCGGGGGTCGGCTCGCCGTGCGGACGGGCCGCCAGCTGCCATTCGCGCGTCGCTACGGGCACGCCGCGCATTCTGCCGGGCGACGCGTACGCGCGCCGAATGCGACGGACTCGTGGTGATCAGCGCGTGATGGCCACGAGTACGTCGCACTCGCGGCCGGGAGGACGACGCAGGCGGTGGGGATCGGCGGGACGCGACCCGGTTGCGGACCCGACCTACGCTCGGAGCATGTTCTTCTCCCGGTCCAAGACGCAGCCTGTCTCGGCCGAGGACGCGCTGCCCGGCCGTCCCGGCCCGTTGCCGCACGTGCCCCAGGTGCACGCGATCAACGGCAACCGCATCCAGCCGCCGTTCCCCGACGGCATGCAGACCGCCGTGTTCGGCGCGGGCTGCTTCTGGGGCGTGGAGAAGGTCTTCTGGGAGCTCCCGGGCGTCTACTCGACGGCGGCCGGCTACGCGGGCGGCCACACGCCCAACCCCACGTACGACGAGGTCTGCTCGGCGCGCACCGGGCACACCGAGGTCGTCCTCGTCGTCTTCGACCCCGCGGTGACGTCCTACGAGCAGCTGCTCAAGGCGTTCTGGGAGGACCACGACCCGACGCAGGGCATGCGGCAGGGCAACGACATCGGCACCCAGTACCGGTCGGCCATCTACTACGCCTCGCCGGAGCAGGAGGCCGCCGCCCTGGCCACCCGCAACGCCTACCAGGAGCGGCTGAAGGCGGCCGGCTACGGCGAGATCACCACCGAGATCGCGCCGCTGGGCGAGTTCTTCTACGCCGAGGACTACCACCAGCAGTACCTCTACAAGGTGCCGAACGGCTACTGCCCGGTGCACTCGACCGGCGTCTCCTGCCCGGTGGGCCTGCCGAACGTGTGACCCGCCACCCCCGGGCATAGGAGGCTTTGCATACGGTTCTGGGCCCGCAACCGTATGCATAGGTTCCTATGCCCGAGGCCTGGGAGGGCCGGCTTCATGGACATCCTCCGGACGCCCGACGACCGCTTCGCCGACCTGCTCGACTTCCCGTACCAGCCGCGCTACGTCGAGATCGACGACGCCGAGGTCGGGCGGCTGCGGGTGGCCTACCTGGACGAGGGGCCGGCCGACGGCGAGACCGTGCTGCTGCTGCACGGGGAGCCGTCCTGGTCGTTCCTTTACCGGAAGATGATCCCGGTGCTGGTCGAGGCGGGCCTGCGCGTGGTCGTGCCGGACCTCGTCGGGTTCGGCCGGTCCGACAAGCCGGCCGACCGGGCCGCCTACACCTACGCCCGGCACGTGGCGTGGATGCGGCAGGTGCTGCTCGACGAGCTGGTCCTGCGCGACGTCACGTTCGTCGGGCAGGACTGGGGTGGGCTGATCGGCCTGCGGCTGGTCGCCGAGAACCCCGACAGCTTCGCCCGGGTCGTCGTCGCCAACACCGGCCTGCCCACCGGTGACCAGCCGATGAGCGAGGCGTTCCTCGCCTGGCAGCGGTTCTCGCAGGAGAGTCCCGAGTTCCAGATCGGCCGGATCGTCGGCAACGGAACCGTGGGGGGCCTCTCCCCCGAGGCCGTCGCCGCCTACGACGCGCCCTTCCCCGACGACTCGTACAAGGCCGGCGCCCGGGTGTTCCCGGCGCTGGTGCCCACCTCCCCGGACGACCCCGCCGCCGCGGCGAACCGCGCGGCGTGGCAGGTGCTCACGAGCTGGGAGAAGCCGTTCCTCACCGCTTTCTCCGACGGCGACCCGATCACCGGCGGTGGTGACCGGGTGTTCCGGAAGCTGGTGCCCGGCGCGCAGGGCATGGCGCACACGACGCTGCCCGGCGGCGGGCACTTCCTCCAGGAGGACGTCGGCCCCGAGCTCGCCCGGGTCGTCGTCGACCTGGTGGCCACCACGGCGCGCACCTGACCTGCCGGTGCCCACTCCTGCCGAAGAGCTCTTCGCCGGTCTGCGCCGGGAGCCGGACGTCGACGCCCCCGACCTGGTCGCCGTCGACGCGACCGACCGGCTGCTGCTGGACACCGCGGCCGGCCTCGTCGCCGGCTGCGCCGCCGGGGACGTGGCCGTGGTCGACGATTCCTACGGGGCGCTCACCCTGGGCCTGGTCGCCCTCCACGGCCTGCCGGGAGTGCGGGTGAGCCAGGACCTGCTCGTGGGGGAGCGGGCGCTGGCGCGCAACGCCGACCGCGTGGGCCTGGCCGGCAGCTACCGCTCGCTGCCGCTGGGCCCCGAGCTCGCCGACGGCGCCCGGGTGGTGCTGGTCAAGGCACCGAAGGCCCTCGAGGCGCTGCGGGAGATCGCCGAGGTGGTGGCCGCCTCCGGCGCGCCGGACGTCACCGTGCTGGTCGGCGGGCGGGTCAAGCACATGACGCACGCGATGAACGACGTGCTGCGCGCGTCGTTCGGCGAGGTGTCGGCGACGCTGGCCCGGCAGAAATCGCGGATCCTCGTCGCCCGGGCGCCGCAGCCGGTGCCGCCGTCGTTCCCGCGCCGGCAGGTGCACCCGGACCTCGACCTCACCGTGTGTGCCCAGGGCGCCGCGTTCGCCGGCACGAAGATCGACATCGGCACCCGGGCGCTGGTGCGCGTCCTGCCGGAGATGACCGAGGACGCGCGCACCGCGCTCGACCTCGGGTGCGGCACCGGCGTGCTCGCCACGCTGCTGGCCCGGAACCGCCCTGGGCTGCGGGTGCTGGCGGTCGACCAGTCGGGGGGGGGGGGGGGGGGGGCCCGCCCCCCCCCCCCCCCCCCCCCCCCGCGCCCCCCCCCCCGCCCCCCCCGCCCCCCACCAGGGGCCCGGGGGGGCCCCCCCGGGGGGGGGCCCGCCCCCGCGGGGGGGGGGGGGGGGGGGGGGGCCCCCCGGGGGGGGGGGGGGGCGCGCCCCCCCCCGCGACCGCCGCCGCCAACGGGGTCGCCGAGCGGGTGGAGACCCTGCGCGACGACGCCGCGGGATCGGTCCCCGACGGCAGCGTGGACCTCGTCGTCTGCAACCCGCCCTTCCACGTCGGTGCGGCCGTGGTGACCACGGCGGCCGATCGGCTGTTCACCGCGGCCGCGCGGGTGCTGCGGCCGGGCGGTGAGCTCTGGACGGTGTACAACTCCGCGTTGCGCTACCGCCCGGTGCTGAACCGGATCGTCGGACCCACGAGGGTGGCCGGCCAGGATCCCAGATTCACCGTCACGGTGTCCCGCCGCAGGTGAACGCCGCCCCTGGGACGGACGGGGCGCGCGGATCCGGAACCGACCGGCTCCACCCTCCGGGTGATTCCGCTGTGGTTCCGGCACGCCGGTGACGATGAAATGCTCAGAGCCGGCCGTCGAGCGGTCGGGCTCGCCGCTTGGTCGCGGGGTCCTGGCGCGAGACGCGGCGCTGGAGCGACCTGGGGGGGCCGGTGGCGGCGGGGCGGGTGCTTCGCCGCCCCCGGTTCGCGCCGCGGACGGGGAGCCGGCAGCGGCGTCCGGACGGGGCCGGTGGTGCACGTGGAACATCGCCGCGCGGTACCGCACCCGGCGCCCTGCCGACACGGTGGCGGACCTGGTGGCGCACGATGTTCGACCAGCCGGCGTCCGACCCGCCGGTCTGCAGGATCGCTGGAGGAACGCGCGCAGGGGCTGGATGGCTCAGGTGGCGGAGGGCGGACGACGTCGGCCGGCGCGCCACCGTGCAGCCGCTCGCCCCGTCGCCCGCAGCCGGCACCTCGCCGCCGTGGTCGGCTCCGGCGACGAGGGTGTCGGCTTGCCTGTGGGTCTCCGGTGACCGGCTCGTGTGCACCGTCACCGACCGCGGTCGGGGGCTGGACGTCCCGTTCGCCGGGTTCCGGCCCGCCCACGGCCCCGACCTCTCCCGCGGCGGCATGGGGCTGTGGCCGGCGCGCAAGCTGGGGGACGACGCCGGCCTCCTGCCGGGGTGGCCCGGGCTCACCGTCCGCCTCAGCACCCGGCTGCGCTGACGCTCCAGCTGCCGGAGTGACGGTGGCCACTACGGTGAGCGACGTGGAGGACGCCGTCGACCTGATCCTGGAGCAGTGGGCTCGGGAGCGTCCGGACCTCGACTGCTCGCCGATGGGGGTCATCGGCCGGATCACCCAGCTCCAGCGGGAGGTCCACCTCGCGCAGCGGACCACGTTCGCCCGGCACGGTCTGGACGCGCCGTCCTTCGACGTGCTGGCGGCGCTGCGCCGGGCGGGGCGTCCGTACCAGCTCACCCCGACGGCGCTGATGCGGACGGCGCTGGTCACCTCGGGGGCGATCACCCAGCGGCTGGACCGGCTCGAGGAGCGCGGGCTGATCACGCGCGAGCGCAGCGCGGCCGACGGGCGAGCCGTCGTCGTCACGCTGACCGACGCGGGGCGGGCCGCCCTCGACGCGGCCCTGCCCGATCACCTGGACACCGAACGGCGGTTGCTGGATGCGCTGCCGTTCGACGACCGGGAGCAGCTGGCCGCGCTGCTGCGGCGGCTGCTGGTGGGGCTGGGCCGGGTGCCGCAGCAGCCCTGACCGGCCTGCGTCGCGGCCGGGTTCAGAGGAGCGCGGCCTCCGCGGTGCCGAGCAGGGCGCGGGAGTCCTTGCCCGCCCGCTTGGCGGCGTACATGGCGGTGTCGGCGCGGTGCAGCAACCGCTCGGCGGTGCAGCCGGGCTCGGCGAGCGCACCGCCGATGCTGGCGGTCACCGTCACCGGCCGGCCGGCCAGCTCCACCGGCTCGCGCAGGGCGGCGAGCAGCCGGTCGGAGACGTCGCGGATGCGGCCGCCGTCGGCGTCGGACAGCAGGAGGGCGAACTCGTCGCCGCCGAGCCGCGCGACGACGTCGCCGCCCCGCACGTCGGCGGAGAGCCGGGCGGCGACGGTGAGCAGCAGCTCGTCGCCGGCGGCGTGACCGAGGGTGTCGTTGACCGACTTGAAGTCGTCGACGTCGACGAAGAGCACCGCGGGCGGCGAGCCGGCGTCGATGGCGGCGGTGGCCTCGGTCAGCCGCTCGTTGAACGCCGCCCGGTTGAGCAACCCGGTCAGCGGGTCGGTGGTGGCCTGGCGACGCAGCTCCTGCTCGAAGAGCTTCCGGTCGGTCACCTCGCGCAGGTTGACCACCCACCCGTGGAGCCCGACGGCGTCCACCTTGCCGCTGATCCGCGCCTCGACCCACCGGCTGCCGCCGGCGCTGTGCTCGATGCGGATGTCGGTGTCGACGAAGCCGGTGGCCTCGGTCCCCGCTGCGCCCGCCTCGGCGACCGCGGCACGGAGCCGGGCCTGGTCGCGCGGATCGGCGAGCTCGATGGCCGCCCGCCCGATGTACTCGCTGCCGGGGCGGCCGAGCAGCGACTCCGCCGCGGGGCTCATGTAGGAAATGGCACCGGTGTTGTCGATGATCGCGATGACGTCGGCGGCGTTGGCCAGCAGCAGTTGCATCCGCGACTCGCTGGCGGCCAGCGCGGCGCGGACGCGTTCCCGCTCGCGGTTGAGCGCGAGCAGCCGCCACAGCGCCAGGCCGGTGAGCAGGGAACTACCCGCGCCGAGGACGTAGCCGACGCCCCCGTGGCCGATGCTCCAGAGCAGCAGGAGCGCGGGGCTGATCAGCAACGCGGCACCCAGTCCCAGTACGCGGCTCGACGCCGCGTCCTGGTCCGAGTCCGGCCGGCGGCCCATGGTGACCGCGGGGTGCCGCCCGGCGAGGGTGATCGCGGCGACGGCGAGCAGCGGCAGCGGATCGAGGAAGACCGACTCGCGCATCGGGCCGAGCACGATCCGGCCGCTGTAGCCGGCAACGGTCAGGATCCCGGCGGCGAGCAGGGCCAGGGAGCTGACCGAGCGGCGGCCGCGCCCCATGGCCAGCGGGACGCAGACGATGAGCAGCACGACGGTGACCAACGGCGTGCCGATGCCCATCTCGACGTGCCGGCTGACTCCGGCGTGCTCGTCACCACGGAGGGCCAGGACGGCCAGGGCCCCGGCGAGCAGCAGCGTGGCGGTGTCCGCCCAGGCGGCCAGGTCGCGGGAGCGCCGGCCGCCGCGCAGCACGCCGATCGCCGCGACGACGACAGCGGCGTAGGCGGCGATGTCGAAAGCGGACTCCAGGGGCCCGAAGACGCCGGGCAGGACGCCCGCCAGCGCGGGGACCTCGACGGCGCAGCTGGCCGCGAAGAGGGCCAGGCAGGTGGTCAGCGCCCGCCAGGCGAGGACCTGCGGCGTCCGATGGCGGCGGAGGGCGGTGACCGTGCCGGCGACACCGAGCAGGAAGATCACGATCTCGGCCGCCGGACGCGCCGGGCCGAGGGGGACGGCGGTCACGACCACCGCGGCCACGAGCACGACCACGCCCGCGTGCCACCAGGCGGCGCGTGCGCTGACCGGTGCCGGCGTCGTGGAAGAGGTCACGCCGCTTCCATCGGCCGGATCGGGCTCCCGGAGGACCCCTGGTCACTCCTCCGGGGGTGGACAGGCGGCGGGTCGACCTCAGATCGGGGGCAGATCCTCGGGGCGCAGGTCGGGGCGGGTGCGGAGGAAGCGCAACGGGTGGCGGAAGACCCCGGCCTGGAGGGCAGTGTCGGCGCTGATCTCGACGACGACGGAGGGCTCCACGCGGATGAGCGGCACGGACAGCCGCCCGCCGCCGAACCTGCCCGTGCCGATGCGGTCGGGCCAGGGGTGGTCGGCCGCCGCCGGCCGCAGCACGGCCGCCAGCTCGGCCGCCTGCCGGGGGGACAGCGGGCTGGTCCGGCCGACCACGACCAGCTCGCCGTCGCGGTATCGGCCCGCGACCAGCTGGCTCGGTCGCTCGAGCGGTCCGATGACACCGCCGGCGAGCACCTCGGTGCTCTCCCAGCTCTTCACCTTGAGCCACTCCCGACGGCCGGGGGCGTAGCGGCTGGCCGCCCCCTTGACCACCAGCCCTTCGACCCCGGCGGTGCGGAAGTCGTCGAACCACTGCCGTGCCTCGGTGGGGTCCGCCGTCACCGGGGAGAGCTGCAGGGGTGGGGTCCAGCGGCCGGCCAGTTCGTCGAGGACGGCGCGGCGCCGGCCGAGGGTTCGGCCGCGGAGATCCTGACCGCCCGCGGCGAGCAGGTCGAAGGCGACGTAGGAGGCGGGGGTGGCGGCGGCCTGGGCGGCGATCCGGGCGGCGGAGGTGACCATGCGGCGCTGCAGCAGACCGAAGTCCAGCCGGTCGCCGTTCCAGATGACGACTTCGCCGTCGATCACCGAGCCCGCGGGCACCTGCGCGAGCGCGGCGGCCGCGACGTCGGGGAAGCGGTCGGTCAGGTCCCGGCCCTGTTTCGACCACAGCCGGGTGGAGCTGCCGTCCCGCACGATGACCAGGCGGTAGCCGTCCCACTTGGGTTCGTAGCGGCAGCCGCCGGGCAGCGCCCCCGGCGGTGGGATGGTGTGCACCGGTTTGGCCAGCTCCACCGCGACCGGCCCGGCCAGCTCCGGCGGCAGCGCGGGCAGACCCGGGACGGAGAGCGGCACCCGGACAGCCTGCTGGGTCGTCCCCGCCCGCGCACCCCGGTGGCCGGACGTCCCACCCGATCGTGGGCCGGTCGCTGCGCAGCGTGTGGGACGAGTCGTACGTCCCTGGTCACTGCGCCAGGAGGAGCAGGCTGTAGGCGGCCAGTGAGGGACTGTCGGTGATCCGGCCGCCGCGGATCATCCGGCGCAGCTCGCTCTCGGGCACGAACGCCGCCTGCATGTCCGACTCGGTGGCCTCCCGCGCCGTGGGGCCGGGGGTCAGGTCCGTGGCCACCCAGACGTCGAACCGCTGCGTCATGAGCCCGGACGCCAGGTCCAGCCGCCCGAGATGCGCCAGACCAGCAGCGCGCAGTCCGGTCTCCTCGGCCAGCTCCGCCCGGGCGAGGTCTTCGGCCGAGCCGCTCTTGCCGGCGCCCCACGTCCCCTGCGGGAACTCCCAGGAGCGACGGCCCAGCGGGTAGCGGTACTGCTCGACCAGCCAGAACCCGCCGTTCTCCGCGGGCATGACCAGCGCGAAGTCGGCCTTCTCCACCACGCCGTACAGCCCGGTCGAACCGTCCGCGAGCTCGATGGTGTCCTCTCGGACCCGGATCCAGGAGTTCCGGTAGACCTCTCGGCTGCCCGTCGTCCGCATGTGCCCAGCGTGGCAGAGACGCGGACCATGGGAGAGGTGACCGAGCGGAAGCCGACCGGGATGTCGTTCGAGACGTGGGTGGAGCAGCAGATCCACCGCGGCATGGAGCGCGGGGACTTCGCGACCCTGCCCGGGGTCGGTCGGCCGTTGCCGCGCGAGGCCCTTTCCCAGGACGCCTACGACTGGGCGGTGGCCAAGGCCAGGCGCGAGGGCGTGGAGACGGCGGAGATGCTGCCGCCGGGCCTGCGGCTGCGCCGGGAGCGCGACGACCTGCCGGCGCGGGTGGCGCGGCTGGCCTCGGAGGCCGAGGTGCGGGCGCTGGCCGAGGACTACAACACCCGCGTCCAGGCATTCTGGCGCCGGCCGGCGGAGAGCCGCTGGGCCCCGGTGCCCGGCCTGGCCGACGTCGAGGCGCTGGTGGCCGGCTGGCTGCGCGACCGGCCGCCGCCTCCCGCACCCGCAGCCGCGCCGCCACCCGCGACCCGGCGCTGGTGGCGCCGCCGGGGGTACTGACCGGCGGTCATGCCGCCCGGCCGCCCGGCCCGTGCCCGGCCGGCGGCCGGTCGAGGCAGGTCCCTCCGCACGGTCGGTCGCCACCCGGCCGGCTGGGCAGCGCCCGACTTCCGCAGGACCCCGGTGGTCCGGGGCGCCGAGGCGCGGGCCGTCGTGGCGGCTTCCGGCCGTCCGCCCGTGGCGAACGGCTGTCTGACGGCCGGGCCGCCGGGTAGGGGAGCCGGACGCTACGCGAAGGAGATCATCATGACCGAGGTACCAGGCACCGACCGCGACGAGGCCAGGGAGAACGTCCGCGACGAGACCCCGCTGGTTCCCGAGGACGTCGAAGGCGCCGAGGAGGACGCCGCGCGCCCCCGGGGCGACGAGGGCGTGACCGGCGACGACGCCAAGCCGACGTCCGGCGACACCACCCTGGGCACCTGAGGGCGGGCCGCTGCCCCCTCCGCCCGCGAGCCCGCGGCGGACTCCCGGCACTACCGCATCGCGGCGCTGGAGACCGCCGCGGGGCCGGCCTCCGGCGCGGCCGCCCGGCGGCTGGGAGCGGTGACGCTGGACGGGCGCCGGCCGCAGCAGTGGGTCAGAGGGCGTCGAACTCGTTGCAGGCCGCGCCGCCGGAGAGCAGGGCGTAGCCCGGCCCGCGGTCGAAGAACGGCTCGTCGCCGGTGCGGGCGGCGCGCATCTCCGCACGCAGCCCTTCCGTCGCCGCCGGGTCGGCCTGGCCGGAGCCCAGCACGATGACGCCGTAGTCCTCCCGCGCGCCCGCGACCGACACCTTGCGCCAGGCGATGTCCCGCAGCACCTCCTCGACCGAGCGGTCCAGCGGGTCGCCCCAGCCACCGCCACCCGTCGTCCTGATCCGCACGACGGTGCCGGCGCGCAACGGCTCGGCGTCGGCCAGCGCGTCCACCTCGTGCTCGTCGGGTCCGCCCGGGTCGACGGTGATCTGGAAGGGTTTGCCGGCCTTGCCGCCCTTGACGCCCCAGCAGGCGAGGATCGAGCGGTCGGCGATCGACATGAAGTGCGCGTCGCGCAGCACCCGGATGTGCTTCTCGTAGCCGCAGCCGCCGCGGTAGCGCCCCGGTCCGCCGGAGTCCATCGCCAGGCCCAGCCGCTCGACCCGCAGCGGAAAACGACCCTCGGTGAACTCCGTGGGCAGGTTCCGGGAGTCGGGGACGACGTGGATGGTGTCCTCCCCGTCGGCGTAGTACCGCCCGCCCGATCCGCCGCCGAGCACCTCGCGCATGAGGTACGGCTGCCCGTCGACGTCGGTCCCGTAGACGCCGGTGTAGCGGATGGTCTCCTGGTCGGCGGGCATCCGGCCGCCGGTGGCCTTGGCCAGCACGCCGGCGAGCACGCCGAGCAGCCGCAGGATGACGAACGTCCGCGCGTTGGTGGGCGCCGGGAAGATCGGCGTGAGCAGCGTGCCCTTCTCCGGGAAGCGCATCTCGATCAGCGGCACGACGCCCTCGTTGACGTCGAGCTGGGCCATCCGCTCGGGGCTCTCGGCCAGGTTGCGCAGGATCGGGGCCAGCCACTTCTTGAGGAAGTTGCCGTCGGCGTAGTCCCCGCAGTGGTTGATCGGGCCCTTGGCCTGCGGGCCGGTGCCGGTGAAGTCGATGACCAGCGGCGTCTCCTTCGAGGAGTCCATGATCAGCGTGATCCGCTGGCGGTGCAGCTGCGGCTCCTCCACGCCGTCGTGCTCGGCGTAGTCCTCCCAGACGTAGGTGCCGTCGGGGATCTGGGACAGGATCTCCCGCCGGTACACCTCGGTGGAGCTGTCCAGGATCGCGTCGAAGCAGGCTTCGACCGCAACCACGCCGTACCGGTCGAACAGCTCGCCCAGCCGCCGGGCACCGGCCAGGCAGGCCGAGCACTCGGCGTCGAGGTCGGCGGCCAGCGAGTCGGGCATCCGGGAGTTGCGGGTCATGATCTTCAGCGCGCTCTCGTTGGGCACGCCGCGGTCCCACAGCTTGATCGGGGGGACCATCAGGCCCTCCTCGTACACGCTGGTCGCCGCCGACGGCATCGAGCCGGGGACGGCTCCGCCGATGTCGTCGTGGTGGCCGAACGCCTGCACGAAGGCGACGACGCGCTCCGCGCCGTCCACGTGCGCGAAGACCGGCACCGTGACACACAGGTCGGGCAGGTGGCCGATGCCGCCTTCGGAGAGGTAGACGTCGTTGTGGAAGTAGACGTCGCCGACGTTCATCGTCCCGATCGGGTAGTCGCGCACCACCGGCTGGACCAGCGCGGAGTACGAGCGGCCGGTGAGCTTGCGCAGCTGCCGGTCGTGGATGCCGGCGCGGAAGTCGTGCGCGTCGCGGATCATCGGCGAGCGCGAGGTGCGGCCGATGGAGGTCTCCACCTCCTTCTCGATAGCGGCCAGGGTGCCGGCGACGATCTCGACGAGGACCGGGTCGGCGGCGACGGTGGCGTCGGTGAGGCTCATCGGCCGGTCTCCTTCGTGAGCAGCAGGTTCCCGTAGGCGTCGACGGTCGCGGCGAAGCCGGGATGGACGGGGACGGTCGAGCCGAACTCCTCGACGATCGCCGGGCCGGCCACGACGTCGCCGGGCGCGAGGCGGGGCCGGTCGTAGGTGGGTGTCTCCACCCAGTCGTCGTCGAAGAAGACGGGGCGCGAACCCGTGACGGCCCGGTCCGTCCCGCCCTGCCCCGGCTCCAGCCGGACGATGTCGGGACGGCGGATCGGCCCGATCCCGCTGACCCGCAGGTTCACCCACTCGACGGCCTGGCGCGGGTCGTCGGCGAAGTCGTAGCCGTAGAGCTGGCGGTGCGCCGCGTGGAAGGCCTGGGCAACTGTGTCACTGCCCTCGGCGTCGATGTGGCCGTCGGGTACCGGTACGCGGACCTCGAACGCCTGGCCCACGTAGCGCAGGTCCGCCGTCCGCTGCATGCGCTGGTCACCGCGCGGGAAGCCCTCGCCGTCCAGCGCGGCCTGCGCCTGGCCCTCCAGGTCGGCGAAGACGGACTCGAGGGCCATGACATCGATGTCCACGTGCTTGCTGACGACGGTCTGCACGTAGTCGTTGCGGACGTCGACGGTGAGCAGCCCGAACGCGCTGACGTTGCCCGGGTTCGGCGGCACCAGGGTGCGCGGCAGTCCCAGGATGTCCATCAGCCGGCAGGCGAGCAGCGAGCCGGAGCCGCCGAACGTGGTCAGCGTGAAGTCGCGGACGTCGAGGCCCTTGGCGACCGTCACCTGGCGCAGCGCGTTGGCCTGGTTCCAGGCGGAGATCTCCAGGATCCCGGTGGCGGTGCGCTCCAGTGACAGGTCGAGCTTCCCGCCCAGCTGCTCGAGGCCCGTGCGCGCGGCGTCCACCGACAGCGGGATCTCGCCACCGAGCAGGTGCGGGGGGATCCGGCCGAGCACGACGTGGGCGTCGGTGACGGTCGGCTGGTCGCCGCCGTCCGGGTAGCAGATCGGGCCGGGGTCGGCGCCGGCCGACTTCGGGCCGAC
This sequence comes from Blastococcus capsensis, assembly GCF_030165005.1. GTDB lineage: Bacteria > Actinomycetota > Actinomycetes > Mycobacteriales > Geodermatophilaceae > Blastococcus > Blastococcus capsensis. The sequence goes on along the minus strand of NZ_JASNNW010000001.1, from coordinate 179,303 downwards.
CTTGAGCGTGCCCTCCGGCGACAGCCAGGCGATCGAGCCGCCGCCCGCGCCGACGGTGACGACGTCGATCATCGGGATCTTGGACGGGTAGTCGCCGACCGAGCCCTCGGTGGTGAGCGCCGGCTCGCCGTCGATGACGACGGTGACGTCGGTGGAGGTGCCGCCGCCGTCGCAGGTGAGCACCCGGTCGAACCCGGCGGTGCCGGCGATCAGCGCGGCACCGAGGGCGCCGGCGGCCGGTCCGGACAGCATCGTGGTGATCGGCTGGTGCACGACCTCACCGGCCGACAGCACGCCGCCGTTGCTCTTCATCACGTAGAACGGCACGCCGGGGGCGATCTCGTCCAGGCGGGTGCGGATGTTGGTGACGTACGCGCCGACCTTCGGCTTCACCGCGGCGTCGACCAGCGTGGTCACCGACCGCTCGTACTCGCGGTACTCGCGCAGCACCTGCGAGCTGATGGAGACGACGGCGTCCGGGTGCTCCTCGCGGATCACCTCGAGCATCCGGCGCTCGTGCGCGTCGTTCGCGTAGGCGTGCAGGAAGCAGACGCCCACGGTGGGGATGCCGGCGTCGCGGAAGAACCGGGCGGCGGCGCGGGCGTCGTCCTCGTCGAACGGGCGGACCTCGGCGCCGGTGTGGTCCAGGCGGCCGCGCACGGTGCGCACCAGGTCGGCGGGCACGATCCGCGGCGGCTTGACCCAGAAGTAGCTGTTGCCGTAGCCGTCGGGTACCGACTGGCGGGCGATCTCCAGCACCGACTCGTAGCCCTCGGTGGTGACGAACCCGATCCGGTCGAGTTTGCCCTCGAGCAGCTGGTTCGTCGCCACCGTCGTTCCGTGGCTGACGGCGGTGACCGCGTCGCCGGGTAGGTCCAGCAGGTCCAGCACCTTGCGGACGCCGGTGAGGAAGCCCTCGGCCGGATCGGCCGGCGTGGACGGGGTCTTCGTCGTGGTGGTCTGGCCGGTCTCCTCGTCCACCGCGACGACGTCGGTGAACGTCCCGCCGGTGTCGATGCCGATCCGGACGCGGCGCGCGCTCATGTCGGGAAACCTTAGCGATGAGATATCCGCACCGGAAGGTCTGCACCGGACGAGTCCGCCGCGGATGTCGTGCGGTCCCGGCGTGACGCGGCCTCCCTCGTCGTCGCCCCCGACAAGTTCGAGGGCAGCCTCTCCGCGGCCGCAGCGGCCGACGCCATGGCCGCAGGGTGCCGCGACGCGCTGCCGGACTGCCGGGTGACCGGCGTCCCGGTCGCCGACGGTGGGGACGGCACCGTGGACGTCCTGCACCGCGCCGGCGCCCACCTGGTGGGCCGGACGGTCACCGGCCCGCTCGGCGCGGACGTCGAGGCGGGCCTCGCTGTGCTGTCGTACTGGCCTGCGACGTGGACAACCCGCTGCCGGGGCCATCGAAAGCCGCGGCGGTGTTCGCGCCGCCGCCGGTCGCGGCGGCGTCCCGACGTCCCTACGGTGGAGGGATGGACACCGCTGATCTGCTCGCGCTGCGGTCCGACGACCGCGCAGCCCTGCTCCTCGTCGGCCTGCGGGGCGACTGGTAGCCCTACTGCTGCGCCCAGGCGGTCCGTCTGGCCCAGTCGCTGCCCCGGCTCGCCGCTGCCGGAACCGAGGTCGTGCTCGCCTCGGTCGACCGGCCGGAGGTGCAGCTCGCCTTCGACCGCACCTGGCACGTCCCGTTCCCGTGGGTGAGCGACCCCGACGGCTCGCGGCTGGCCAAGCCCCTGGGTGCCTGGGACGAGGGCGCGTCGATCTTCCGGCCGGTCATCGTCGCGGTCGCACCTGACGGCAGCGAGGTGTTCCGGGAGCTCTCCCGCGACTTCACCGATCGGCCCGACGACGAACCCGTCCTCGCCGCCGTCGAGGCGCTCGGCCTCCCCGCGCTGCCCGAGCCCGCGCCCTGGGCACCGGACGGGGTCGAACCGCGGCCGTCGAAGCGGGCCTTCACGCCCGCCTCGTTCATCCCCTACTTCCGCGCCATCAAGTTCAACACCCTGGCGCTGAGCGAGCGGATGGTCGACGAGCGGGACCGGGACGAGGTGCGCACCGAGAACGCCATGGCGACCTCGTTCCTCGGCGCGTTCGACGCCTGGCGCGCCGAGCACCCGCCGGACCAGCAGTAGGGCGGCGTGATCAGTCCACCAGGTCCAGCGCCGCGCCGACGATCGAGTCGGCGTCCAGTCCGTGGTACCGGTACACGCCGGCCAGGTCGCCGCTCTGCCCGAAGGCGGTCACGCCCAGATGAGTACCCGGCACCCCGTTCACCCCGGTGAGGAAGGCCAGGGTGTGCGGGTGGCCGTCGAGGACGGTGACGAGTGGGATGGCCCGCTCCCGCGGGAAGACCGTGTCCAGGATCCACGATCCGGCGTCGTCGAGCCCGCGTCGGGCCTGCAGCGCGCGGAAGAGCAGACCCGGACTGGTCACGCAGACGACGTCGGCGCCGATCCCGAGCCCGTCGAGCCGATCGGCCGCCTCGAGCGTCTCGGGGACCAGGGCGCCCAGCGTGACCAGCGTGACCGTCGGCCGGGCCGCGCGGCGCAGCGCGTACGCCCCCGCGGTGACCTGGCGACGGCGCCGTTCGCGGGCAGCGGGGTCGGCCGGCACCGCGGCGAGGGTCTGGTCGACCGGGCGGGTGGACAGCCGCAGGTACGCGGAGCTGCCGCCCGGCCGGCCCAGGCGGGCCAGGGAGGCGAGCAGGCACCACTCGGTGTCCAGCACGAACGCCGGCTCATAGGACACGCAGCCCGGCTGCTCCAGCCCGATGGACGGCGTCTTGATCGACTGGTGCGCGCCGCCCTCGGGCGCCAGCGTGACGCCGGACGGTGTGCCGACCAGGATCGACTGCCCGCCGGCGTAGATCCCGAACGACCACGGCTCCAGGGCGCGTTCGACGAACGGGTCGTACATCACGCCGACCGGCAGCAGCGGCTGACCCCAGCGGTTCCACGTGGCGCCGAGCTCCCCCATGAGACCGACCAGGTTCGTCTCGGCGATGCCCAGCTCGATGTGCTGACCGCTGGGCTGCTCCCGCCAGTGCAGGATAGTCTCGGCGTCGTCGGCGAACCAGTCGGCCCGCTCGGACGACGACCAGACTCCGACCTTGTTCACCCAGCCGCCGAGATTGGTGCTGGAGCTGACGTCGGGGCTGACGGTGACGACCCGGCGGCCGACCTCCGGCGCGGCGCGGTTGAGATCGAGGAGCGCGCGGCCCAGGGCGGCCTGCGTCGTGGCGGTCCCCGAGGGGGTGCGGCCCAGGTCCACCGGGACCTCGGGCACCTCCGCGGGCGCCTCCTCGACGCGGCGCAGCCGGTCCGCGGCCTCGGTGAGCAGCCGCGCGGGAGCGCTGTCCGGCGGGAACCCGGCCCAGGGATCGGCGGGGTCCACGCCCAGGTGATCGGCGAGCTGACCGATCTGCGCCTCGTTCAGCAGGGCGGAGTGGTTCTGCGGGTGCCCCTCGGTGGCCAGTCCGTAGCCCTTGAGCGTGTAGGCCAGGACCACGGTGGGGCGGGTGTCGTCGATCTGCGCGAACGTCGAGCGCAGGGCGGACAGGTCGTGGCCGCCGAGGTTGCGGACGGCGGCGCGCAGGTCGTCGTCCGTGACGTCCGCGATCAGGCGGGCGATCGGGTCGGCTCCGGGACCGTCGCCGGGCAGTGCCTTCCGCAGCTCGGCGGCGGTGCGCCGGAGCATCCGCTGGTACTCCGGGTTGGTCATCTCGTCGATGCGGTCGCGCAGGTGCTCCCCGCCGGGACGGGCGAACAGGTCCCCCAGCAGCCGGCCGTACTTCGCGGTGAGCACCTGCCAGCCGGCCGCGGCGAACATGCCCTGCAGCCGGGTGGCGCCCATCGTCGGGACGATGCGGTCCAGGGACTGCCGGTTGAGGTCCACCACCCATACGACCTCGCCCAGTTCGGCGACCATCGGGTCGAGGACGGTCTCCCACACCGCGCCCTCGTCGAGCTCGGCGTCGCCCACGAGTGACCACTGCCGACCGGTGCCGCCGGTGCTGCCGGGCCCGAAGTGGGCCCCGACGTAGCGGCGGGCCAGCGCGCCCCAGATCGGCGCCGTCGCCCCGATGCCGACCGATCCCGTGGAGTAGTCGGCCGGGACGGGATCCTTCAGCCGGCTGGGATAGCTCTGCAGGCCACCGAACTCGCGCAGCCGGGGCAGGTAGGAGCCGTCGAGCTGCCCCAGCAGGTACTCGAGCGCGTGCAGCACCGGGGAGGCGTGCGGCTTGACCGACACCCGGTCCTGCGGATTCAGCCCTTCGAGCCACAGCGCGGTCATGATCGTGACCATCGAGGCGCTGGACGCCTGGTGCCCGCCCACCTTGAGGCCGCTCGGGTCGGAGCGGAGCCGGTTGGCGTGGTCGACGATCGAGGTGGCCAGCCACAGCACCCGCTGCTCGATCTGCCGGAGCGTGCGGTCCTGCTCGGCGTCCCGCTCGGACTGCTCCGCGGTGACGGTCATGTCAGAGGACCTTGCCGGGGTTGAGGATCCCCTGCGGGTCGAACACCGACTTGATGCTCTGCTGCAGGGCGTAGGACCGCTCGCCGAGTTCGCGGCGCAGCCAGGTCTTCTTGAGCAGCCCGACGCCGTGCTCGCCGGTGATGGTGCCGCCGAGCTCCAGGGCGAGCCTCATGATCGCGTCGAAGGCGAGCTGGGCGCGCTCCGCCGCGGCGGCGTCGCCCCGGTCGAAGACCACGGTGGGGTGCATGTTGCCGTCGCCGATGTGGCCTGGGCAGACGACGAGCACGTCGTTGTCTGCGGCGATCCGGTCCATGCCCGCCAGCAGGTCCACCAGGTGGGCCCGGGGGACGGCGACGTCGTCGACGAGCGTCGCGCCCAGCTCCTCGACCGCCGGGTTCACCAGCCGCCGGGCCTGGGTCAGCATCGCCGACTCGGCAGCGTCCCCGGCGACGGCGACCTCGGTCGCCCCCAGCTCCTCGCACATCGCACCCATGGCGGCGACGTCGGCTGCGGCAAGCGAACCGCGGTCGGACTGGGTGATGAGGAGCGCCTCCGCGTCCACCGGCAGCCCCATGTCGCGGTAGGCCTGCACGGCGCGGATCGACGGTCCGTCCAGGAACTCCATCATCGAGGGGCGCAGACCCGACGCCATGATCCGCGCGACGGCCGTCATGGCGTCGGCGGTCTTGTCGAACACGGCGGCCATCGTCAGGGCGGGTTCCGGCGCGGGGCGCAGGGCCAGCGTGGCCTGGGTGATGATCCCGAGGGTGCCCTCGGAGCCCACCATCAGCCGGGTGAGGTCGTAGCCGGCCACCCCCTTGGCGGTCCGGCGTCCGACCCGCACCACCTCGCCGTCGGCGAGCACCACCTCCAGGCCCCGGACGAAGTCGGCGGTGACGCCGTACTTCACGCAGCACAGGCCGCCGGCGTTGGTGGCGAGATTTCCGCCGATGGTCGACATCTCCCAGGACGACGGGTCCGGCGGGTAGAACAGCCCGACGTCGGCCACCGTACGGGACAGGTCGGCATTGATCACACCGGGCTCGACGACCGCCACCTGGTCGACCTCGTCGATCTCCACGATGCGGTCCATGCGCACCATCGAGACCATCAGGGCGCCGTCGATCGCGTTGGCGCCACCCGAGAGGCCGGTCCGGGCGCCCTGGGGCACGACCGGGACCTGGTGCGCCGACGCCCACCGCAGCACGGTCTGCACCTGCTCGGTCGTGATGGGGCGGACGACGGCCAGCGGCGTGCCGGCCGTGCAGAAGCTGGCGCTGTCGTGCCGGTAGGTATCGCTGGTGGCGGGGTCGGTGACGACGCTGCCCTCGGGCAGCGAGGCCTCGAGCTCGGTGATGGGTGCGCTCACGGTCGTGTCACTTCCTTCCGCAGCCACCTCGTCGTGGCTCGTTCGATGCAGCCCAGCGGATCACCCCAGGCGGCCTCCGGGCCGAAGGAGTCCAGCAGGGACACCGCGGTCGCCGGCGCGGCGACCTGCTCCTCGACGGCGCCCGCCACGACCAGCGACGGCACACCGTGTACCCGCGCCAGCTCCAGGACGCCGCCCACGACCTTGCCGTTGAAGGACTCGGCGTCGAGCTTGCCCTCGCCGGTGACGACGGCATCGGCCGAGCGGACGGCGTCGGACAGCGTGGTGTGCTCGGCGATCAGCCCGAAGCCCGGCACGAGCCGGGCGCCCAGCGCCGCGAACGCCCCTCCCAGGCCACCGGCGGCTCCCGAGCCCGGGACCTCCGCCAGGTCGATCCCGTAGCGCTGCCGGTAGAGCGAGGCCAGCCGGTCCAGACGGCCGGTCAGCTCGACCACCTGCTGCGGGGAGGCGCCCTTCTGCGGCCCGAAGACGATCGCGGCGTCGGAGAACGTCGTGCGCACGTCGCAGGCGACCAGCACCTCCGGCCGGCCGTCCCGGCCGTCGAACGGTCCGTGCGCCTCGAGCACCTCGACGGTGTCGAACCCGCCATCGGTGGTGGCCGAACCGCCCAGGCTCACGATCACGCGGCGGGCGCCCTCGGCGAGGGCGGCGGCGACGAGCTCGCCGGTGCCCCTGCTGGTCGCGCGCACCGGATCGTTGCCGTCGGCCCCGCCCGCGAGGTCGAGACCGGAGGCGCGGGCGCTCTCGACCACCGCCACGCCGTCGTCCCCCATCCGCCAGGGCGCGTCGACCGGAGTGCCCAGCGGGCCGGTGACCCTCGTCGTCCGGTTCGCGCCCCCGAACGCGTCGAGGGTGCCTTCGCCGCCGTCGGCCAGGGGGAGCTGCACGCAGGTCCACCCCGCCCCCTCGGCGGCGGCGGCGATCGCCGCGGCCACCTCCGGGGCCGACGCCGAGCCGCGGAACTTGTCCGGAGCCGCGAGCACCGTCCTCATCGGAGCGGGACGCCGGTCACGAACCCACCCGGGCGACCGCCGAGACACCGAAGCGCTCGGCGACCAGGTTCTTGATGCCGGCCGGGAAGCCGACCATCGAGGCGCGGTGCGGAGCGGCCAGCTCCACCTGGGCCTTGCCGTCGCCGGCGAACGCGGCGATGCAGCGCTCGGGCTCGGCGTTGGCCAGGACCAGGATCGCCCCGGTGGCCCCGACCGCGCCGCCCATCGTCAGCACGGTGGTTGCGCCGACGTAGACGTCCCGGTCGAAGACCTCCAGCTCGTCGAGCAGCCGGCCGGCATCGCCGGAGGAGTCCTTGAGCCCGGTGACCGGCAGGTCGGGCAGCACCTCGACCGGGATGCCGGGCGAGGCGGCGAAGGGAAAGTGGTAGGCCAGGAGCGGCCGGTCGCCGGCTGCCTGCGCGACGCGGTCGTAGTACGGCCGTGGATCGGCGACGGCGGGCGGCGAGAGGACCAGCGCAGCGTCGGCGCCGGCGTCGAAGGCCCGCTCGGTGAGGTCGGCGGCCTGCGCCCCGGTGGGGGCACCCGTTCCTGCCAGCACCGGCACGTCGGCAGGGACGGCGGCCCGGACGGCCCGGATCAGCGCGGTCCGCTCGTCGGCCGACAATGACATGGCCTCGCCCGTCGTCCCGGCGAGGAGCACCGACCGCATGCCGAGGTCGGTCAGCCGGACGGCGAAGTCGGCGGTCGCAGCCGTGTCGAGGCGGCGGTCGTCGTCGAACAGCGTGACGAGCGCGACGCCGACACCGGTGAACAGCGGAGGCATGAGGCTTCCTCTCGAGTGGGAGCGACGGGCCGGATCAACCGGCGACGGAGGCCGTGGCCGGCGTCTCGCTCAGCCGGGGTGCGAGCTCGGCGAGCAGGCGCAGGACCAGTTCGGCCCGCCGGACGCGCTCCCGGCCCAGGTTCTGGGCCATGGCGCCGATGTGTCCGCCGACCGGGTAGATGTTCGGGGCGTTGCGCAGCCCGAGCTTCAGGTACACCGGTGCGGCCACGCGGACGACCTCGGGGACGTCGTAGAAGCGGACGGCACCGCCCTGGTCGTCGGGCACCTCGACGTACATGTCGATCGGCACCGTCGTCGCGGCCCGGATCTCGGCGATCTGCGGGACGGTCAGGTCGGTGGAGATGTTGAGGCTGGTCGCCCCCACCTGCTCGTACAGGGCCGCGGTCGGGCCGTTGGACAGCGGCATCAGCACCGACGTCTTCAGCACGAGGTCCTCGGGCAGCTGCCCGTCGCGCTTCATCCGGCCCAGCAGGGCGAGGACGCCCAGGTCGCCGACCAGGAGGCTGCGGATCCCGAGCCGGACGGCCCGCTCGGCGTCGCAGAGGGAGGCGGCGACGGCGGCGTTCCCGCGGGCGGCGGCGCCGACGGCGGCCGATACCTTGGCCTGGCCGCCGATGTCCCAGGAGCTGCGTGGCCCGAGGAAGAGGTTGACCTCGACGCCGTGCTCGGCGCCCAGGGTCGCCATCCGCTCGATCTCGGCGTCGGTCAGCATCATCACACCGCTGCCCTGCGAGACCCGGTGGACCGGCACCCCGCGGTGGTCGGCCTCGTGGAGGACGGCCGCCATGACGTCGGGGCCCTCGCAGCTGGGGATCTCCACCTTGTACCGGGAGCCGTCGGGGAAGCGCTCCATGGAGTCCGCCCCGTCGGTGAGCACGGGGTGCCCCAGGCCGGCGCACAGGCTGTTGATGCGTTCCAGGGTCATGCCGGGCCCTTCGTCAGCTCGACCTCGGCCGTTCCGATGGTCGTCCTCGTGCCGTCCGCGCTCGCCGTCCAGACCTCGAGAGCGACGCGGTCGCCCTTGCGACCGGTGACCCGGCCTGCGCAGGTGACCGGCTCGTCGCGGAAGTCCATGCCGCGGTAGCTCACGTCCAGGACGGTGATCCGGCCCCGTCCGGCGAACCACTCCTCCACCAGCCGGCCGAGCCAGCCGGTCTTCAGCAGGCCGTGCACCGCGAGCTCGCGGTGGCCGCGCGCCTGCGCGAAGGGGATGTCGTAGTGCATCTCGTAGAAGTCGCCGCTGGCACCGGCGTACTGCACGAGCGTGCGCAGCGACGCGCTCTCGACGCGGGTGGTCTCCTCCGCCTGCGGGTCGGTCATCGCCGCACCCGCGTCCCGACGTGGCGGACCGCCAGCGTCCCGTCCGGCAGTCGGAAGTCGGTGACGAAGGTCAGCAGGGCGAGGGTGCCGGTGCGGCCCTTCTTCTCCTCGACCCCGGTGAAGGTCAGCTGCGAGGTGACCTCGTCGCCGAGCTGCAGCGGGCGGTGGACCTCGAAGCGGTCGCCCCCGTTGATCCATCCCAGGCCGTAGGCCAGGGCCTCCGGCATGGTGGGCGGCTCGGTGAGGAAGCAGGCGGTGATCGTGGCCGGCACGTCGGTGCCGTTCTCGTCCGCGCCGAGGGCCCGCCGGTAGTCGCGCAGGTGCCGCCGCTCGACGACGTCGACGCGTTCCTCGGCGGTCCAGCCGATGGCTCGCTGCAGGGCGTCGAACGCGTCCGTGCCGGTGCTGCTCTCAGTGGTGTCCGTCATGCCGCATCGCCTCCTCTTCCTCCTGGCGGATCCGTGCGAACCACGCCCGGGACTCCGGGGAGTGGCCTTCCGCGTCGTCCTCGATGCTGAGCAGGTAGGTGCGCTGGCCGTGGTGGGCGAGCGTGTGTGCCATGCCCTCGACGTCACCGGCCTCGACCAGCTCCATGAGCGGGCGGTGCCGTCCGGCGTCCTGGCGGGCGGTCTCGATGCCGGCGCGGGCGCGGCGGTTCATGGCCATGCACATGCGCATCTGCAGCGACAGGGAGCGGTAGACGTCCTCGAGCCGCCGGTGACCGGCCAGCCCGACGATCGCCAGGTGGAAGGCGAAGCTGCACGCCACCACTCCGGGGGCGCCGTCCTCCTCGGCGGCCGCCTCCAGGTCGGCGAACGCCTCGCGGAGCCGGTCCAGCCGCTCCTGCGAGCGGACAGGAACACCGAGCCGGACGGCGATCTGCTCGATCTCCTCGCGCAGCGAGACGATCTCGTAGATGTCGTGCGGCGTGACCGGCGCGACGACGGCGCCCTTGCGAGGCACCTGGACGATCAGGCCCTCCTGCTCGAGGACCCGCATCGCCTCGCGCAGCGGAGGCCGGCTGACCCCGAGCTGCTCGGTGAGCCGGTTCTCGATCACGCGGTCCCCGGGCTGCAGCTCGCCGCTGAGCACCATCTCCCGCAGGGCTTCGGCCGCCAGGGTCGACATGCTGGGGGGCGCCGCGATACGGCGCGCGGAGGACACCGGTTCCGGCTGAGCGGTCACGGTGTTCCTCCTCTCTTGGGGGGTGGACGTCCCCAAGCCTGCCCGGTCCCGACGTCGGCATCTCTTGGTAACGGTTCAGGCTGTGACCCTTGTCATACCGGCCTGGCTTTTGTAGACAATAGTCCATTCGCTGTGAGGTGCACCACCTCCAGCACCGCGACATCTGGAACGGAGGCTGCTGATGGCGGTCGAAACGAACGGTCCGCTGGCCGGGATCACCGTGCTCGAGGTCGGCGCCTTCATGGCCGCCCCGTTCGCCACGATGCAGCTGGCCGACCTCGGAGCCCGGGTCCTCAAGATCGAGAACCCCACCGGTGGTGACCCCGTGCGGGACACCGGGCCGTTCCTCGACGGTGAGAGCTCCCCGTTCGTCCGGCTCAACCGGAACAAGGAGTCGGTGGCCCTCGACCTGAAGTCGCCGGAAGGGAAGCAGGCGTTCCTGCGCCTGGCCGCCCGGGCCGACGTGCTCGTCGAGAACCTCCGTCCCGGTGCCATGCGGGGGCTGGGCTTCGGTTACGAGGCGATCCGCGAGGTCAACCGGCGCATCGTCTACGCCTCCGCGTCGGGCTGGGGGCAGGACGGCCCCCTGGCCTCGCTGCCCGGCCTGGACATCATGGCGCAGGCCCGCGGTGGACTGATGAGCATCACGGGCACTCCGGACGGCGATCCGGTGAAGATCGGCGTCCCGATCTGCGACCTCGTCTGCGCCATGTACGTCGCGCTCGGCGTGACCGCCGCCCTCAAGGAGCGCGACCGCTCGGGCGAGGGCCAGTACCTGGACGTGTCGCTGCTCGAGAGCGGCGTCTCCTTCGCCATCTGGGAGGCCGGCAAGTACTTCGCGACCGGCGAGGTCGGCCGGCCGCTGGGCTCGGCGCACCAGAGCACCGCCCCCTACCAGGCGGTGCGCACCTCCGACGGCTACGTCACCGTCGGTGCCGTCACCCCGAAGACGTGGAAGGGGTTGTGCGCCGCGCTCGGCCTGGAGGAGCTGCTCGACGACGAGCGCTACTCCGACGCCTCCACGCGGCACGGCCACCGGGACACCCTCATCCCGGCGATCGAGGCAGCCACCACCACCCGGACGACCGACGAGGTGGTCGCGGCGCTCGACGAGGCGGGGGTGCCCTGCGCCCCGATCGCCGACTACGGCCAGGTGTTCACCGACGACCACCTGAACCAGCGCCACTACTTCTGGGACGCGCCGCACCCGACCCTGGGCCCGGTCCGCCAGCTCGGGTCGCCCATGCGCCTGTCGCGGACCCCCGCCCGTCAGGACTCGGCCGGCCCGCAGCTCGGAGCGGGCACCCGCGCCGCGCTCGAGTGGGCGGAGATCCCGGCCGACGAGGTCGACGAGCTGATCGAGTCCGGGGTCGCCGCCGACCCGGCGCACGCCGTGGCCGCATCCCCTGCCGCACCGCCCCTGCCCGCCGACGACCGACCCCTCTGAGGAGCCCAACCATGAGCAGCACTCTCGAACCCGGCGTCCAGGGCGTCCTGGCACGCACCGTCGAGGCGGAGCACTGCACCCGTCGCGGCGAGTACGACATCTTCTCGACGCCGAACCTGGTGCTCCTGCTGGAGGAGGCGGCGATCGAGGGCCTGGCCCCGCACCTCCGCGAGGACCAGGCCAGCGTCGGCAGCAAGGTCGACATCGCGCACACCGCGCCGACCCTGCGCGGTCAGACGGTCACGGCCACGGCAACCGTCACCGAGGTCGACCGGCGCCGTGTGGTCTTCGACATCCGCGTCGAGGACGACACCGAGGTCATCGGGACCGGCACCCACGAGCGGTTCGTCATCGACCTCCCCGGCTTCGAGTCCCGCCTGGCCGCCAAGGCCGAGCAGGTAGGCGGCGGTACCCGATGAGTTCCCCCCTCCTGCCCCGCCCCACCAACAAGGGAGTACCCGTGAAGCGCACGCGTTCCGCCGTCCTGGCCTGGACCCCGGTCCTCGCTCTGTCCCTCGCCGCCTGCAGCGGTGGCGACTCCGGTGGCTCGACCGGGGCCGACGGCGGATTCGAGCCGCGCGGCGACGTCACCATGGTCGTCCCGTTCGGCGCCGGCGGCGGCAGCGACCTGGCCGGCCGCGCCACCGGGACGATGATCGAGGCGGCGAACGAGGACCTCACCGTCTCCGTCGAGAACCGCGAGGGCGGCTCCGGCGCCGTCGGCTACTCCTACTTCCTCGGCGAGAGCGGTAACGAGAACCTGCTGCTGGCCACCGAGACGGCGCTGCTGGCCCTGCCGATCTCCGGTGAGGTGGAGTTCGACTACACCGACTTCACGCCGATCATGAAGCTGGCCGACGACTTCACCCTGATGATCGTGAACGCCGACAGCCCGTACCAGACCTGCGCCGACGTCGTCGAGGCGGCGAAGAGCGAGCGGATCACCGCCGGCATCAGCGGGATCACCGGCCTGGACAACATCGTCTTCACGCTCACCGAGCAGGAGACCGGCGCCGAGTTCGACCGCGTGCCCTTCGAGTCCGGTGGCGAGCTGACCGCGGCCCTGCTCGGCGGTCAGATCGACATCGCCTCCCTCAACCCCGGCGAGATCATCGGCCAGCTCGAGTCCGGCGACGTGCGGGCGCTGTGCGCCTTCTCGGAGGAGCGCTACGACTACGAGGCCCTGGCCGACATCCCGACCGCCGCGGAGCAGGGCATCGACGTCTCCTTCGCGCAGTTCCGCGGGGTGCTCGCACCCGGCGGCATCAGCGAGGAGGCCCGCCAGTACTGGATCGACACGATGGAGGCCGCGGTCGAGACCGAGGAGTACCAGACCTACATCGAGGACAACTACCTGCAGCCCAACACGGCTTCCGGTGACGAGTTCGTCGAGTACCTCGAGGGCAACAACGAGCTCCTGCAGCAGGTGATCGGCGAGTGACCGCGCCCTCCGGCAAGCGGAGCGTCTCCGTCGAGCACGCCGTCGCCTACGGACTGCTCACCGCGATCGGGCTCCTCGCCCTCGTCACCGCGATCGGTTACGGCCTCTTCAAGGAGGGCGCCAGGGTGGGTCCCGGGCTCGTGCCCGCCGTGGTGGGCGCCGGGATCGCGCTGATCGGCGGCTGGGAGTTCATCGGGACGCTCCGCGGCCGGAGGGACGACCACACGCACGGCCTGGCGGAGGTCGCGGCCTCCGTCACCTCGAACACCGCTGCCCCGGCCGCCACGGCCGGGGCGGTGGTGGCCGACACCGCCGGGGGTGGGGGCAGCGCGACCCCCGGCGCGGCGGACGACGACGACGTGGACATCTACGGCCGGACGTCGGCCACGCGGGGCCGCCAGCTGTGGATCGTGTTCGGCGCGCTCGTCGTCACGGTCCTCCTCGTGCCCGTGCTGGGCTTCCTCGGTGCCTTCTTCGTGCTGTCGGTGTTCATCTCCGCCGTCGTCGAGCGCCGCGCCTGGCTGCCCTCGGTCGTGATCTCCCTCGTGGCGGTCGTGATCGTGTGGGCGGTCTTCGCCCAGTTCCTCAACGTGCCGTTGCCCGACGGCCTGATCGGGATCGGAGGCTGACGTGCTCGACAACCTCGTCCTGGGATTCTCGACCGCCCTGAGCCTCGAGAACATCCTCTGGTGCTTCGTCGGCGTCTTCATGGGCACCGTGATCGGGGTCCTCCCGGGCCTCGGGTCCACCACCGGTGTCGCCGTCCTCATGCCCCTCACCCTGGGGCTGGAGCCCGTCACCGGCCTGATCATGCTGGCCGGCATCTACTACGGCTCCCAGTACGGCGGGACGATCACCTCGGTGCTCATCTCCACACCGGGCGAGGCCGCGACCGTCGTCACGACCCTCGACGGCTACCAGATGGCCCGCCAGGGGAGGGCCGGCGCGGCGCTCGCGATCTCGGCGATCGGCTCGTTCGTCGCCGCGATCATCTCGCTCGCCCTGCTGGTCACCCTCGCGCCGCCGTTCGCCGCGTTCGCGCTCGACTTCGGCCCGCCGGAGATGCTGGCGGTGATGGTCCTGGGCCTGGCCACGATCATCAGCTTCGCGGGCGACAACCGGAGACTCGGCCTGCTGATGGCCCTGGTCGGGCTGCTCATCGCCACGGTCGGTGTCGACGTCGGCAGCGGCACCTCGCGGTTCACCTTCGACTCGATCTACCTGCTCTCCGGCATCCCGTTCGTCGAGGTGATGATCGGTCTGTTCGCGGTCGGTGAGGTGCTCAACCAGATCCGGGAGGGCGCCGCGGCGCCGATCCGCGCCGGCTTCCGCGAGCTGATGATCAAGCCGGCAGACCTCAAGCGGTCCGGTGGCCCGATCCTGCGCGGCAGCTTCCTCGGTTTCCTCTTCGGCATCCTGCCCGGCGCGGGCTCGACGCTGGCATCGTTCATGGCGTACGGCATCGAGCGGCGGGTCAGCAAGCGGGGCAGCGAGTTCGGCACCGGCGCGATCGAGGGCGTGGCAGCCCCCGAGGCCGCGAACAATGCGGCCGCGAACGCCAACTTCGTGCCGACGCTGACCCTCGGCATCCCGGGTGGTGCGACCACCGCCGTCCTGCTCGGCGCCTTCATGATCTACGGCATCGACCCCGGCCCGCTGCTCTTCGAGCAGCAGCCGGCGCTGGTGTGGGGCCTGCTCGCCTCGTTCTTCATCGGCAACCTGATCCTGCTGGTGCTGAACCTGCCGCTGGCACCGGTGTTCGCGCAGATGCTGCGCGTGCCCTACGGCTACATGTACCCGCTGATCCTGCTGACCAGCCTGGTCGGGGCGTACTCGATCGGGAACAGCATGTACAGCGTCTGGGTCGTCGTGATCTTCGGGATCATCGGCTACTTCATGAAGCGGCTGGACCTGCCGATGGCCCCCCTGGTCCTCGGCGTGGTGCTCGGCCCGCTGTTCGAGAAGGCGCTCGTGCAGACGTCGGCGATCGGCGACGGCAACGTCGGCATCGTCTTCACCCGACCGCTGGCCCTGGTGGTCCTCGCGATCGCGGCCCTGCAGATCGTCGCGCCGACCCTGCTCGCCCACATCCTGCGGCGTCGCCGGACGCGCGACGGCGGCCCAGCCGGCCCGTCGGCCGCCGGACCGACGGCGGGGGATCCGGACGCCCCTCGCCCCGAGTTTCCCGCCGTCGCGGGCAACACCGCCACCGGGGGCGACACCGCCGCCCCCGGCGCGACCACCGGTCCGCGCACCGCCGCGGACACGTCGACCTCTGAGGAGACCCGTGGACGACCCTGAGCTGCTCGTCGACGCCGACGGCGGCGTCCTGACCGTGACCTTCAACCGCCCGCGGCAGCGCAACGCGATGACCTGGGGGATGTACGAGGGCCTCTACGAGGCCTGCGAGCGGGCCGACGCCGACGACGAGATCCGGGTGCTCGTGCTCAAGGCGGCCGGCGACAAGGCCTTCGTCGCCGGCACCGACATCGGCCAGTTCAGCGAGTTCTCCAGCGGTCAGGACGGCGTCGCGTACGAGGAGAAGATCACCCGGATCATCAGCCGCATCGAGGACGTCGGCGTCCCGACCGTCGCGGCGATCCGCGGCTTCTGCGTCGGCGGTGGGTTGAGCATCGCGTCGGTGTGCGACCTCCGGATCGCCACCCCGTCGGCCCGGTTCGGCATCCCGATCGCCCGCACGCTGGGCAACTGCCTGTCGATGAACAACTACTCGCTCCTGCTCAGCCACCTCGGCCCGGCGCGGACGCTGGACATGCTGTTGCGGGCCCGGCTGTTCACCGGCGAGGAGGCAGCCGCGGCCGGCTTTGTCGCCGAGCTGTGCGACGAGGACCAGCTCGAGGCGGTCACCGACGGCGTCGTCACGACACTGCTCGCGCACGCGCCGCTGAGCATGTGGGCGGCGAAGGAGGCGGTCCGCCGCATCCGCCGGGCCGCGATCCCCGACGGCAACGACATCGTCACCCGGGTCTTCGGCAGCGAGGACTTCCACACCGCGGTCGCGGCGTTCGCGACCAAGCAGCCGGTCGCGTGGCAGGGCCGGTGACGGAGCCGTCCGACGTCGGCGCACGGCGAGCAGCTCCTGGAGAGACCGTGGAGGAGGACCGATGACCCACGTGGTGCGCTACGAGTCCCACGGCACGGTGCGGCTCGGCGTCCTGGACGACGGCGCCGTACGGCCCATCCCGGGCGTGGACACGATGGCTGCGCTCCTGGCGCTCGGGCTGGCCGAGGCGCGCACCCTGGTGGAGCGCGCGGCGGGGGAGTCGCCCGTCCCCGTCGGTGACGTACGGCTGTTGCCGCCGGTCGACGGGCTGACCGAGGTCTGGGCGTCCGGTGTCACCTACGAGCGCTCCATGGACGCCCGTGTCGAGGAGAGCCAGACGCAGGACATCTACGCCCGCGTCTACGCCGCCGAGCGGCCGGAGCTGTTCTTCAAGTCCGCCGCCTGGCGGGTCGTGACCGACGGCGACCCGATCGCGATCCGGCCCGACTCGGCGGTGACGGTTCCCGAGCCGGAGCTCGCCGTCGTCGTGACCGCCACTGAGGAGATCTTCGGCTACACCGTCTGCGACGACGTCTCCTCGCGCGACATCGAGGGCGAGAACCCGCTCTACCTGCCGCAGGCGAAGGTCTACGCCGGCAGCTGTGCGCTGGCGACCGGCATCCGCCCCGCGTGGGAGGTGCCCGACCCGGCCGGCCTCGACATCGGAGTCCGGGTGACCCGCGAGGGCGCCACGGTGTTCGAGGGAACGACGTCGACGGGGCGCATGCGCCGGTCGCTGCCCGATCTCGTCGGCCACCTGGTGCGCGGGATGGGCTTCCCCGCCGGAGCGGTGCTCTCGACCGGGACCGGCATCGTGCCCGACCTGGACTTCACGCTCGTCGACGGCGACGTCGTCACGGTGACCGTGGAGCACGTCGGCACCCTGACCAACCCCGTCGGGACGCTGGCTGCCGCCCGAGCGGCGGCCGCGCGCCGCGTGCCCGCCGGAGCTGCCCGATGACGGCGACCGGGGTGCCCGACACGGGCTCCGCGACCTTGGAGGCGGTGCTCGCCGGCCTGGCCGCGAGCAGCCCGGCCCTCGCGGACACCGGTCGATCGGACAGGGCCGCGGCGCTGCGGGCGGTCGCCGACGCTCTCGACGCGGCAACCGACGAGCTCGTCGACGTCGCGGTCCGGGAGACGTGGCTCCCCGTCCCCCGCCTGGCCGGGGAGGTCGCGCGCACCAGCGGTCAGCTGCGGATGTTCGCCGACGGGCTGGTGGAGGGGTCGTTCCTCGACGTCGTCATCGATCCCGCCGACGCCGCGGCGACGCCGGTGCCGCGCCCGGACCTGCGTCGGATGCAGGTGCCGCTCGGGCCGGTGCTCGTCTTCGCGGCCAGCAACTTCCCGTTCGCGTTCAGCGTGGCCGGCGGCGACACCGCCTCGGCGCTGGCGGCGAGCTGTCCCGTGGTCGTCAAGGCTCATCCGGGGCACCCGGAGACCTCGGTGCGCACCGCCGAGGTGGTCCGGGCGGCGTGGGAGGGCGCGGGCATGCCGGCAGCTACGTTCGCGCTGATCACCGGCGAGCAGGCCGGTGTGGAGGCGCTGCGCGACCCCCGTATCACCGCGGCCGGGTTCACCGGCTCGTTGCACGGAGGAGCGACGCTGTACCGGATCGCTGCGGCGCGGGACGTCCCGATCCCGTTCTACGCGGAGATGGGCAGCCTGAACCCGACGTTCGTCACGCCGGGGGCGGTCCGCGCCCGGGGAGCGGAGATCGCCGCCGGGTTCGTCACGTCGTTCACCCTGGGTGTCGGCCAGTTCTGCACCAAGCCGGGACTGTTGTTCCTGCCCCGCGGGCACGGCCTGGACGACGCACTGGCGCGTGGGGTCGGCGGGGTGGCCCCCGCGCGGATGCTGCACGAGCGGATCCGCAGCGGGCACGATGCCGTCCGGGCCGAGCTGGCGGCGCTGCCGGGAATGCGCGTCGTGGCGGCCGTCGACGGCGATCCGGGCGACGGCGGACGTGCCGGGGCGACCCTCCTGGCGACCGATCTGGCGACGCTGCTGGCCGACCGGGAACGGGTGCTGCCGGAGTGCTTCGGGCCGACGTCGGTGCTGGTCGAGTACGCGGGCATGGACGAGGTGCTGGCCGCGGCGCGGGCTTTCGGCGGCAACCTCACGGCCACGGTGCACGCCGAGGACGACGAGGTGGAGCTGGTCCGGCCACTGGTCCGCGAGCTACGCGACCGGGCGGGGCGGATCGTCTGGAACGGCTGGCCCACCGGCGTCGCGGTCTCGTGGGCGATGCACCACGGCGGACCGTGGCCGGCGACCAGCGCGCCCCTGCACACCTCGGTCGGGATGACGGCGATCCGCCGGTTCCTCCGGCCGGTCACCTACCAGGACGTGCCTGCGGCCCTCCTCGACGAGGCGCTGCAGGACCGCAACGTGGCGCAGATTCCCCGTCGTCTCGACGGCAGGCTGTCGAGCGAGGACCTGGCGGGGGCCTGAGCGACGAAGGGCCGGCCCCACGTACGTGGGGCCGGCCCTGGTTCGGTGCCGCAGGCACTCAGGCGGCAGAGCGGTCCTCGTTCCGGCGATGTCGGCGGCGAAGCGGTCGAGCACGGCGCGACGGTCGGCGGTGCGGTGCGGTGTGGTGCGGTGTGGTGTGGTGCGCCGAGCCGACCCCGCGGGTGGCCACCGGGGCTGCGTGCCGTGTCATCGCCCGGCCGGCGAGCTTCCGGAGGATGCGCGGTCCGTCCCCGGCGCCGGGCCTCTCAGGCGGATCGACCCGTGGTGTCCCGCTCCTCCTGAGCGGGCAGCACCAGGCGTTCGGCGCCCGGGACGTCGGAGAACAGCCACGGGTCCAGCGGCTCGGACTGCCGGATGACGCTGACCGCACCGGTGCGCTCGAGGACGACGCAGCGCACCTCCGCGAGGTCGCGGATGCCGGCCAGCCGCAGCTTCTGCCGCAGCTCGTCCTCGGCGACGT
Source organism: Blastococcus capsensis (assembly GCF_030165005.1). Taxonomy (GTDB): domain Bacteria; phylum Actinomycetota; class Actinomycetes; order Mycobacteriales; family Geodermatophilaceae; genus Blastococcus; species Blastococcus capsensis. The sequence goes on along the minus strand of NZ_JASNNW010000001.1, from coordinate 160,239 downwards.
GCGCGGCGCGCATGTTGTCCACCAGCGGGGTCGGGCCGACCATGAGCAGGACCGGGGGCCGGTTCATCAGCCGGTCGACCCACCGACTCTGCCGCAGCCGGGCCAGCGTCGTCTGCGTCGCGAACAGCGTGACCATGGCGAGCACGCCGGTGGCCAGGGTGGGGTCCAGGAGGAGCGCCGTCCGGCCGACCACCGCACCCAGGGCGATGGCGCAGCCGAGGTCGAAGCTCGACATCGTGGCCAGGCTCCGCTGGCCCACCAGCCGCACGCACAGGACCAGCGTCAGGTACATGGCCACGGTGGAGAGGACGACCAGCCCGGCCGTTCCCCAGTCGATCCCCAGCTGCTCCTGCATCGGGCCTCCCCGGACGGCGGTGAGCGGGCCGCCCCATTGTCGGGGGCCGGATCAGTCGGCGAGCGTGCGCAGGATCCGCGCGAGCGCGGCCCGGTCGTCGTCGTCGAGGCGGGCGAAGAGCTCCGTGGAGTCCGCGGTCCGGGCGCGCCCCACCTCGGCGCGGACCCGCCGGCCCTCGTCGGTGGCGCGGAGGATCACCGCCCGCCGGTCACCAGGGTCGGGCGTGCGTTCGACCAGGCAGCGGTCCTGCAGGCCGTCGGCGACCTCGGTGGCCGACCGCGGGGCGATGTGCAGCGACTCGGCGAGGTCCGACAGCCGGACGCCGTCGCGTTCGCAGACCACCCGCAGCGCCCGGGCCTGGTGGGGGGACAGGTCCCACGGGGCGAGGGCGGCGCGCCAGCGGCGGCGCTGGGTGCGGGCCACGCGCATCAGCAGGTCGCCCAGATCCCCGGTCCCGTCGTCCGCCACGGGGGAATGGTAGCGAGCATCTGTGCATTCACCTCATGATGAGGTGACCTCAGCAACTGGACCGGGAGGTGGCGGCATCACCGAGATGATGACTGGCGGTCGGGGCGGCGGTGGAGGCACCTCCGGGCGCCGGCCCGACCCGGCCGACCGCGCCCAGCTCGAGCGCTCCCCGGTCCGCTGGAGCCGGGTGGCGGCGTTGTTCCGCCCCTACCGCTGGCAGCTGGCCGTCGTCATGGCTCTGATCGTGGCGTCCTCGGGAGTCGCGCTGGCCACCCCGTTCCTCATCCGCCTGGTCATCGACGAGGCGATCCCCGAGCAGGACGTGCCGCTGCTGGTGTGGGCGGTTGCCGGGATGCTCGCCGTCACGGTGGTCACCGCGATCTTCGGCGTGGGCCAGACCTGGCTGTCCACGACCGTCGGGCAGCGGGTCATGCACGGCCTGCGGACGGCGGTCTTCACCCACCTGCAGCGCCAGTCGCTGGGCTTCTTCACCCGCACCAAGGGCGGGGAAGTGCAGTCGCGGCTGATGAACGACATCGGCGGCATGCAGTCGGTGGTCACCTCGACCGCGACGTCTTTCGCCTCGAGCGCCACGACGGTCATCGGCACGGTGGCCGCCATGGCCGTGCTGAGCTGGCGGCTGTCCCTGCTCTCGCTCGTGGTGCTGCCCCCGGCGGTCTGGCTCACCCGCCGGGTCGCCCGCATGCGCCGCGCGATCACCGCCCAGCGCCAGCGGCACCTGGCCGACCTGCACTCGCAGGTGGAGGAGGGGCTCTCGGTCAGCGGCGTCCTGCTCGGCAAGACCCTCGGCGCCGGGCCGGCGCAGTCGCAGCGGTTCGCCGGCACGTCGGAGTACCTGGTCGACCTCGAGGTGCGGTCGCAGCTGGCCGGCCGCTGGCGGATGGCCACGATGAGCATCGTCTTCGCCGGCATCCCGGCACTGATCTACCTGGCCGCCGGACTGCCCGCGACCTCCGGCGGCATGACGATCGGCACCCTGGTCGCCTTCACCACGCTGCAGAGCGCGCTCTTCCGCCCGCTCGTGCAGCTGCTCGACATCGGCGTCTCCCTGACCGCCTCGATGGCCCTGTTCAGCCGGGTCTTCGAGTACCTCGACCTGCGCGTCGACATCGACGACCCCGCCGAGCCGGTGCCGGTCGACGGTGCCTCCGTCCGTGGCGAGGTGCGCTTCGAGCACGTCGGCTTCCGCTATCCCGACGCCGTCCGGCCCGCGCTGACCGACGTCGACGTCGCCGTCCCCGCGGGCTCGGCACTGGCACTGGTCGGCGAGACCGGCTCGGGCAAGAGCACGCTGGCCTCGCTGGTCGCGCGGCTCAACGACCCCACCACCGGACGGGTGCTGATCGACGGCGTCGACGTCCGCGACGTGCGGCTGGCCGACCTCGCCCGCATCGTGGGCGTCGTCTCCCAGGAGACCTACCTGCTGCACGGCACCGTGCGGGAGAACCTGCTGCACGCCCGGCCCGACGCCGCCGACGAGGAGATCGTCGACGCCGCGCGCCGGGCCCAGGTGCACGACGTCATCGCCGCGCTGCCCGACGGCTACGACACCGTCGTCGGCGCGCGCGGGCACCGGTTCTCCGGAGGGGAGAAGCAGCGGCTGGCCATCGCCCGCACGCTGCTGCGCGACCCCCGGGTGCTGGTGCTCGACGAGGCCACCAGCGCGCTGGACAACGAGACCGAGCGGGCGGTGCAGGCCGCGCTCGACGAGGCCAGCCGCGGCCGGACGACGATCACCATCGCCCACCGGCTATCGACCGTGCGGCACGCCGACTGCATCGTCGTCCTCGACGCGGGGCGGATCGTCGAACAGGGCACCCACGAGGAGCTCATGGCCCGGGGCGGCCGGTACTCCCGGCTGGCCGGCATCGCGCAGCGGGACGCCGTCCTCGCCGGCTGACCGGCCCCTGCCAGAGCCGCTTCCGTTTCGCCGATATGCGCACAGATGCGGTTGTCCCGCTCGCACGACCGCGTCGATGCGTATGCCGGCGCCATCGGCGCCGGGCGTGGTGGGCAACGCGCCCTGGATCGTCGCGCGTTCTACGCCTCAGGGCCCGAGGGCTACCCCGACTCCCCGTTCCTGGCCGCCGCCCGCTGAGCCGCCCGGGCCAGAACCGCTGGTCACTCGGCGTGCCGGTCCGGATGCACGTTAGGAACCCGGGGGTGCGTGGGCAGCATGGAAGGAGTCTCGGGCCGCGACATCGGCGTACGTTGACGGCGCCGGGCCCGTCCGCAACCCGCTTGTCCGTCGACCGCCGGGAGGGTGATCAGGTGGCTGGGCACGGAGCCTCGTCCCCGCACGCCGCCCGCGCGTCCGCGGACGACCAGGTCGGTCTCGCGCACACGTTCGTCCAGGCGGTCGATGCGCTGCTGTGCATCGTGGACGGCGACGGACGCATCCTGCTGGGCAATCCGGCCCTGCAGCGGTTCACCGGCGCGGACGGCGACGACCTGCTCGGCCGGCGGTTCTGGGACGTCTGGGTGGTACCCGACGACGTTCCGCACGCGCAGGACGCCATCCGCCTCGCGGTCGCCAGCGGGAGGGCTTTCGCGCAGGAGGCCGACTGGATCGACGCGCGGGGCGATCTCCGGCGGGTCGCGATGCGCAACACCGTCCTCTTCGACGACGACGGGCAGCCCTACGCGGTCGCCTGCGTGGGCATCGACGTCACCGAGGACCGGGCGCGCGAGGCGCGACTGCGCCACCAGACCCGCACGGACGTCCTCACCGGCGTCGCCAACCGGGGGGCGTTGTTCGACGCGCTGCGTGCCGGGCTCGACGGGTCGGACTGCGGGCTGCTCTTCTGCGACCTGGACGACTTCAAGACGGTGAACGACCGGTTCGGGCACGGGGTGGGCGACCAGCTGCTCGCCGAGGCGGCCACCCGCCTGGTGGAGGTGGCCGGGCCCGAGCACCTGGTGTCCCGGTTCGGCGGCGACGAGTTCATCATCCTCTGCGTGGCCGGTGACCAGCGCGAGCTGGCCGAGCTCTCCGCACGCGTCGTCGCACGGCTGGGCATGTCGTTCCCCGGACCGGAGGGGCCGCTGACGATCGGCGTCAGCGTGGGCGCCACGGTCGGTCGCGCCGGCGAGACGGCCGACGAGGTCATCGCCCGTGCCGACCGTGCGATGTACGGGGCGAAGAGCTCCCAGCGCCGCCGGGCGCCCCGGGACTGAGCCGCGGTCAGACCTCGACGGCCGCGGACACCTCCCGGCGGGGCGCGGGGATGCGCGGTGCGGCCACGTCCACCAGCGCCTCGGGCGGTCCGGGCCGGCCGAAGTACCAGCCCTGCCCGTAGTCGACGCGCAGGTCCCGCAGGACGGCGTTCTCCCCGGCGGTCTCCACTCCCTCGGCGACCACCTGGACGTCGCAGCCGTGCGCGAACTCGACCAGGGAGGCGACCAGCTTGGCGAGCACCGGGTCGGTGTCCAGGCCCGCGACGATGCTCCGGTCGACCTTGATCACGTCGGGGGCGGTGACCACGATGTGCCGCAGCGAGGAGAAGCCGGCGCCGACGTCGTCGATGGCCAGCCGCAGGCCGGCGGCCCGGAGCGGCGCGAGGGCGGCGGTCAGCGCCGCGTAGTCCTCGACCGGGTCGTGCTCGGACAGCTCCAGCAGTATCCGCTCGAGCGGCAGCCGGCCGAGGAGGACGCCGCACTCGGGGGTGAGCAGCGTGGCGGGCGAGACGTTCATGGCCACGTACCCGCCGACCCGGTCGAGCAGGGCGGCGGCGCGCTCCAGCGCCAGCAGCTCCAGCCGGTGGCCCGCGCCGACGCTGTGCGCCTCGGCGAAGCAGACGTCGGGCGGCATGCCCCAGTCACCGGGGAAGCGGCTGAGCGCCTCGGCACCCACGCGCCGGCCGGTGGCGAGCGCGACGATCGGCTGGAGAACGACGGTGGGGCCACCGGCGGCGATGAGCGGGTCGAGGCGGCCGGTGATCTCCACGCGCCGCTCCTGCGAGCGGACCTCCGGCTCGATGATCGTGGCGGCCGCCGAGGCCAGCACGTCCATCAGCGCCTTGTCGCGCCTGGTCAGGTCCTTGTCCGAGGTGAGCCCGGCCGCGCAGAAGGTGCCGTAGAGGGATCCGTCGCTGAGGGTGACCGGCACCGAGACGAAGCTGCGCAGCCGCGGCATGCGGGCCGCCGGCAGCTTCATCGCCTCGGGGAAGTCCTTCAGGTTCGGGATCACCTGCGGCAGCTTCTCGTCCAGGACCGCCTGGCAGAGGGTGTCTTCCTGGCGTTGCTGGTAGCCCTCCTGATAGAGGAACGGCACCGAGGTGTCGACGACCTCCAGGTGCTGGGTCGTGCCGTCGAGCCGGCTCAGGAAGGCGACGCTGAGCCGCAGGGACTTCCGCGCGGTGTGCAGCAGCTCGGCGACCTGCTGCTCGGCTGCCGAGCGTTCTCTGCCCACGTGCTTCTCCTCCGCCGTGCCCGTTTCCGCGTTCATCGGCCGGCCAGGGCAGGTACTGGAGCGGTCTCACCCCACGGTGGTGCCGGTCAGGGCCAGCGGTCGGCCGGGGTGCTCGCGCCGCGCTCGGTCGGCACGAGCGCCGCGAACCCCAGCAGGACCGCAGAGCAGGCCTGGGGGTCGTACGGGCCGCCGACCGGCAGGCTCAACCCGGGGCCGAGGAAGTTGCCGTCCGGCAGCTCGTACAGCCAGGCGTCGTCGTGCACGGCCTGGTGCATGGCCGTGCGCACGACCGGATCGGGCTCGGGGGGGCGAGATGCGGGTCGAGGCGCGGGCTCCGTCGTCACGGGCCGGCGGCGCCTCCGGCCGGGCACCATGCCGGGGATCTGGGGTGCGTCGTCCCCCCGCCGTCCGAGCAGCCGATCGAGGAAGCCCACCGTGGTCTCCGTCTCCCGGGGTGCCGCCGCGGCACCCCGTCGGCGGGCCATCCTGCCGTGCGGGACCGATGGTCCTGCGTCGGGCCTGCGGCCGTGATGTGATCACGGGGAGGCGCGCCGACGACGCCGTGCCCGGAGCGAGGGGGGCTGATGGCCGAGGTCCACGGGCGGTGCGACGAGCGTTTCGCCGGGGTGCGGGAGGCGCTGGCGCAGCAGCTGGACGGCGACGAGCTGGGCGCCTCGGTCGCCGTCGACCTGGACGGGGAGACCGTCGTCGACCTGTGGGGCGGCTACCGGGACGAGGCACGCACCCAGCCGTGGTCGGAGCACACGATCGTCAACGTCTGGTCGACGACGAAGTGCGTGGTCGCGCTGGCGGCGCTCGTGCTGGTCGAGCGGGGCGAGCTGGACCTCGACGCGCCGGTGGGCGACTACTGGCCCGAGTTCTGCGCGAAGGGCAAGAAGGACGTGCGGGTGCGGCACCTGCTGTCGCACACGTCCGGCGTCTCCGGCTGGGAGCAGCCGTTCTCGATCCGCGACATGTACGACTGGCCCTCGGCCACCGAGCGGCTGGCGCAGCAGCGCCCGTGGTGGGAGCCGGGGACGGCCTCGGGCTACCACGCGAACAACCAGGGGCATCTCGTCGGCGAGGTGATCCGGCGGATCACCGGGCTGACCTTCAAGCGGTTCGTGGCCGACCGGATCGCCGACCCGCTGGGCGCGGACTTCCAGATCGGGGCGCGGGAGTCGGAGGTGTCCCGCATCGCGCCGGTGCTCGCGCCGCCGCGCCCCGACGTCGACCCCCGCACGCTGGACCCGGAGTCGGTGAGCGTGAAGACCTTCACCGGGCCGACGGCGTCGGCGAAGGCGGCGAACTCCCCGGAGTGGCGGGCGGCGGACCTCGGCGCGCTCAACGGGCACTCCAACGCCCGCGGTGTCATGCGGGTGCTGCGCACGTTGTCGCTGGGTGGCGAGGCCGGCGACGTCCGGCTGCTGTCGCCGCAGACGGTGGAGAAGGTGCTGGAGCCACAGGCCGACGGGATCGACCTGGTGCTGGGTGCGCCGTTCCGCTGGGGGACGGGCTTCTGCCTCGGCTCGCCGACGGTGCCGTACGTGCCCGAGGGGCGGACCTTCTTCTGGGGTGGCTGGGGCGGCTCGCTGGTGGTCATGGACCTCGACCGGCGGCTGACGATCAGCTACATGATGAACAAGATGGGCAGCGGGCTGATCGGGTCGCCGCGCAGCGAGGCGTACGTCCGCGCCGTCTACGACGCGCTGGGCTGATGGAGCTCGACGCCGTCCTCCCGCGGCCGGAGCGCGTCACCCGGCAGTCACGGTGGATCGCCGCGCCGCCGTCGGTGGTGTGGGCGGCGCTGCACGCCGTCCGGCTGTCCGAACTGCCGGTGACGCTGACGCTCTCGGCGGCGCGGTTCCTGCCCGTGGTGCTCTCCGGGCGCGGGTTCGGCCAGCTGCACGACCGGCCGTTCCTCGACGCGCTGCCGGTGCCGCTGCTGGGCTCCCAGGCGCCGTCGGCGGTGGTGTTCGGGGGCGCGCTGCAGGCCTGGCGGCTGTCGGGTGGTGCGGACGGACCGGTCCTGGACGCCGAGCAGCTCCGCTCGTTCACGCAGCGGGGCTGGGTGAAGGCCGCGATGGATTTCCGGCTGACCCCACAGGGCGGCGGGACGGAGCTGAGCTCGGAGACCCGGGTGATGTCGACCGACGCCGAGACCCGGCGGCGGTTCGACCGCTACTGGCGCCTGGTCCGGCCGGGCAGCTCGGCGATCCGGTGGGAGGTCCTCACCGCGGTGGAGCTGAAGGCCATCGGCCGGCTGCCCTGAGGCGTGCGCCAGTGCGCGCGGATGGTGGTCATCCATCCGGATGACCACCATGGGCGCGCAATCGATGTTGGCGGGCAACGGAGAGGGGACGACGCACGCATGGCCTGGACCGAGAAGGACATCCCCGACCTGAGCGGGCGCACGGCGGTGGTGACCGGCGGCAACGGCGGTCTCGGCTTCCAGACGGCGCTCGCGCTGGCCGGTGCCGGCGCGCACGTGGTGGTGGCTGCCCGGGATCCGGGCAGGACGACGGCGGCGGTGGCGCGCATGGCCGAGCGGTATCCGGCCGCGTCGCTGGAGGTGGTTCCGCTGGATCTCGGTGACCTGTCCGTGGTGAAGGCCGCCGCGTCGCAGATCCTCGGTGCGCACGAGCGGGTGGATCTGCTGGTGAACAACGCCGGGGTGATGGCGATGCCGCAGCGGACGACGGTCGACGGCTTCGAGATGCAGTTCGGGGTCAACCACCTGGGGCACTGGGCGTTCACCGCGCACCTGCTGCCGGCGCTGGTGCGCAGCCCTTCGGCGCGGGTGGTGACGGTGACCAGCACCGCACGCCACCGGGCCGGGCGGCTGGACCCGGACGACCCGCACATGACGCGGAACTACGGAGCGTGGGCGTCGTACGCGCGGGCGAAGATGGCCAACCTGCACTTCGGGCTGGGGTTGCAGCAGCAGTTCTCGCGCGCCGGTGTCCCCGCAGCCTCCCTCGTCGCGCACCCGGGGCTGTCGAACACCGACCTGCAGGCGCGGTCGGTGCGAGAGGGCGGCGCCGGCTGGGTGGGGGCGTTCTTCGAGGCGCTGACGGCGCGGTCGGGGATGACACCGTTCGAGGGTGCGCGGCCGCAGCTGCGGGCGGCGACCGATCCGCGCGCCCGCGGCGGGGAGCTCTACGCCCCGCGGTACGGCTCGCACGGGCCGCCGGTGCGGCGGCCGGTCCTGCGCCGGCTCGACCTGCAGGAGCACATCGACGTCCTGTGGGAGGTGTCCGAGCGGGAGACCGGGATCCCGCTGCAGGTGGCACCCGCCTGACCGGCCGGGGTCAGCGGGGGGAGCGGTCCGTGCCCCGGCTCCCGGTTGTCGGGGACGCGGCGTTCGGTCCCGCGCCGCACCGGCTCGCCGCAGACGTCGCACACCCATGAGGCGGAGATGCGGTGTCCGTGGTGGTGCAGCTCGGCCGGCGGGACGTGGCGTTCCCGGCGCTGAGCCGGTCGCTCGACGCGTCGACGACGGCCCTCCGAACTGCTTTCGAACAAGGGTGGCGGCGGCCCGGTTCGCCACCGAGGGCCCGCACGTCCCCGCCGTCCGCGTCCATCGTCCAGAGGTCGTGCGCACCCCCGCCGCGCGTGCTGCTGAACAGGATCCGCGCGCCGTCCGGCGCAGTTCCGTCCCGTCGGCGTCGATCCGCCAGATCTCCGTCTCGACCGCCCCGCGGTCGGAGGCTGAAGGCGATCACCTGCCCGTCCGGGGACCACTCGGGCGCCATGTCGTGGGACATGACCGGGCCGTCCAGGAGAACGGGGGTGGTGAGCCGGCGAGTCGGTCGTCGACTCCGACATCGTGCGGCGGCTGCTCGGGCGGCAGCGGACCAGCACGGCCGTGGACCAGCTGACCGCCCGCGAACGCGACGTCCTGCGGCTCATGGCCGAAGGACGGTCCAACCAGCGCATCGGCGTGGAGCTGTACTGAGCGCCAAGACCGTCGAGACCCACATCGCCGCGGTCTTCGCCGAGCTGGGGCTGCCGCCCAGCTCGCACGACAACCGGCGGCTGCTCGCCGTCCTCACCTGGGCTGCGGAGCAGCTGAAGGGGTGCGCGCACGCCGCACCGGCAGGGGAGCGTGATGATCCGGCGGCCGGGCGGGTAGGGGCCCGGCCATGCCGGAGACCCGATTCGAGCCCTTCGTCCACCTGGTCGACGTCGGCCCTGAGCGAGCACTCGTCGCCTGGGGCGGCTTCTGGTTTCGACGGGACGACGCGGCCGGCCGTTGGCGGGTCGTCGAGGAGGAGCGCCTCGCCGAGGTGGACCCGGGCCGGGTGGACAGCATCGGCGCGCGCTCGGCGCCGTACGGGGAGGCCGTCGTCGAGGTGATCGACGCAGCGGGGGACGTCGTCGCCTCCGCCCGGAGCACCGAGGTCAACCACACGTGGGTGGAGGGGCTGCGGCCCGACACCGCCTACCGCTACCGGATCCTCGTCGACGGGCGTCCGTGGGCAGCCGGCGAGCGCTGGGACTGGGGCCCGGTGCCCCGAGGTGGGCTCGACCTGCGCCCCGCGGGGCGGTCCTACGACCTGCGGTTCCGCACCCATCCCGATCCGGGGGTCCCGGCGCCCGTGGACTTCGCCGTGCTGGGCGACTACGGGGTCGGCGTGGTCGTGGATGCCGAGGGCGGTCGCCGGCAGCAGCGCGTGGCCCAGGTGCTCGACCGGCTGGTCGACGAGCCGGGGATCCGGCTGGTGGTCGGCACCGGTGACAACGTCTACCGCGCACAGGCCGGCCGGGCGCGCGGTGAGACCGGCGGTGAGGACGACGACTGGTACTCCAGCTTCTACCAGCCCTACCGCTACGCGCTGGCCCGCGTGCCCTTCTACCCGGCGGTCGGCAACCACGACACCAGCGACACCGAGGCCGCCGACGACCGTGAGCAGATGCGCGACAACTTCCTGACCGATCTGCGGTTCAGCCCGGAGGCCGCGGGGGAGCGGGCCTCGGCAGACCCGGGCATGTTCTACCGCTTCGGGTTCGGCGCGGACGTCGAGTTCGTCTGCGTGGACACCTCGCTGGCCGATCCCCTGCCGAGCGAGCACTTCTTCGAGAGCCCGAAGCACCGGGACTTCCTCGACCGTGCGTTCCCGGCCGACGACCCCGGGGGGCCGACCTGGCGCTTCCCCTTCAGCCACCACCCGACGTACTGCGCCGGGCCGCACCACCCGAACACCGAGAAGATGATCGAGAAACTCGTGCCGCTGTTCCGCCGCTCCGGGGTGCACGCGGCCTTCGCCGGGCACGAGCACAACTTCCAGCTGTCCCGGGTCGACGGCATCGACTACTTCCTCACCGGTGCCGGCGGCAAGGTCCGCGAGCAACCCCCGGAGGACTTCGAGGCCGCACACACCGTCGCCTGGGCAGCGCAGTCACACCTGCTCCTGGCCCGGGTCGACGGCGACACGCTGGCCGTCACCCCGTACGCGTCGCTGGGCGAGGACGGCGAACCGCAACCGATGACCGCGCTCACGCCGGACAACCTCGTCGTCGAGGTCCCGTTCGTGGTGTCTGCGGCGGGCTGAGCCGCCGGCCGCCGTGGGCGCCGCGGTCTCGAGGGCCTACGACCGGGACCCGCGGCCGGCGCGGGGCGGGAGGCGGACGTCGTCGTCCACCCGCATCGCTGGCTTGGTGAGTAGCACCACAGATGCCACTCTCGCGGGGTGCTACGCATCGACGTACGAGAGCTTCGGCAGAACGCGAGCAGATACCTGGCTCGCGTCAAGGCGGGTGAGACCGTCGAGGTGACCGAACGAGGTGTGCTCGTCGCCCGGCTCGTGCCTCCGCTGCCGTCGGAGTCCGCGCGCGACAGGCTGGTGGCTGCCGGCAGGCTCGTGCCGGCCCGAAACCCGCGGCGCCTGGCGGGGCCATTGCACATCGATGGCCCGCTCACCGGCGAGGTGCTCGACGCTCTCCGCGAGGACCGTCTGTGATCTACCTCGACTCCTCGGCCCTGCTCACGCTCGTCCGTGCCGAGGAGTACAGCGCCGACCTGGTCGCCTGGCTGGCCGATCGGCCGGATGTGCCGCTCGTGAGCAGCGCGCTGGCGCACGTCGAGGTGTTGCGGACGTGCCGGCGCATCGACGAGCGGCTGCTGGACCCGGGCCGCGCCGTCCTCGCGGCACTGGACACCGTCCCCGTCGACGACGGCATCCTCGAAGCAGCCGCCGAGTTTCCCGGGGCAGGCCCGGCCGCTAGCGTTGGCGACCGAGGCGGTAGCCGATCAGGACGCCGATCAGGGTCAGGACGGCGCCGCCGACGGCACCGAGCGCCAAGGTCTGCACGTCGCCGGACGTGCCCGCGGGAATGCCGGCGCGGCCGGCGAACACCGCCGGAGCAGCCTCACCTGCCGGGACGGCGTGGTTGCCAGCTGCGTCGGCCTCCGACGTCGAGCTCACCGCTGCCGCAGACGGAGCAGCCGCCGCGGCACCGGTCAGCTCGTCGTCGATCGCCTTGAAGAACTGGCCGGCCATCCGCTTGGCCACACCGGTGATCATCCGCTGGCCCACACCCGCCACCGGGCCGCCGATCACGGCGTCGGCCGAGTAGGTGAGGTTCGTCTTCCCGTCCTCGGCCGGCGACAGGTTGATCGTCACCGTCGCCCGCGCGTTGCCCGGCGCACCGGCGCCGGACGCGTGCATCACGTAGGACGTCGGGTGCTGCTTGTCGGCCAGCTTCACCTCGCCCGCGTACGTCCCGCGGATCGCGCCGACGCCGACGGAGACGTTCATCCGGTACTCGTCGTCCCCGACCTGCTCCAGCGTCTCGCAGCCCGGGATCGTCCGCGCCAGCACCGCCGGGTCGGTGATCACCGACCACACCTTGTCCGGGTCGCCGTGCAGCACCGCAGAGCCGTCCAGGTTCACGCCAGAACTCCGTTCTCGGAACGGCGCTCAGCGGCGGCCGTCCGTTCAGCCGTGGGGTTTCGCACCAGGTCGTACAGCTCGGTCGGCGAGATGGGCATCGACGTGATCCGCCGGCCCACCGCGTCCTCGATCGCCGAGGCGATCGCCGCCGTCCCCGGGATCACGCCCGCCTCGCCGGCGCCCTTGATGCCCAGCGGGTTCAGCGGCGACGGCGTCTGCTGGTGGTCGATGTCGATGTCCGGCACCTCGGAGGCGTAAGGCATCAGGAAGTCCATGAACGAGGCGTTCTGCAGCTGCCCGTCGGCGTCGTAGGCCATCCGCTCGTACAACGCACCCCCCACGCCCTGCGCGACGCCGCCGTGCACCTGGCCCTCGACGATCATCGGGTTCACGACGTTGCCGCAGTCGTGCACCACCGCGTACTTCACGACGTCGATCTCCCACGTCGCCGGGTCGATCTCCACGATCGCCGCGTGGGCGCCCGACGCGAACGTCGACCGGATCGGCGAGTAGTAGTCGCGGTGCTCCAGGCCCGGCGCGTCGCCCTCGGCGACGGGCGGCTTGTCGTCCGACCCGGCCCGCGCGAACTGCGTCGCCTGCTTCGCCGCCTCGTCGAACGCGTACCGCAGCGGGTTGGACAGGACGGCCACCGTCCGCAGCGGGATCGACGTCCCCGGCACACCCTTCACCTGCACCAGGCCCTCGTCGATCTCGAGATCCTCCGGCGCGGCCTCCAGCACGTCCGCCGCGATGCGCAGCGCCTTCTCCCGCACCCCGCGGGCGGCCAGGGCGATCGCGTTGCCGCTCATCACCGCGGCCCGCGAGGCGAAGGTGCCGACGGCGTACCCGAAGCGCCGGGTGTCGCCGGTGGTCACCTCGACGTCCTCGATCGGGACGCCGAGCTCCGAGGCCACGATCTGCGCGAACGCCGTCTCGTGGCCCTGCCCCTGCGAGGTCAGCCCGGTCGACACCAGGACCTTGCCGCTGCCCAGCACCTGCACGTGCCCGCCCTCGTACGGGCCGGGCCCGGTCCCCTCCACGTACATCGCCATGCCGACGCCGAGCAGCTTCCCGCGCGTGGCCGCCTCGGCCCGCAGCCGGTCGGCCTCGGACCAGCCGACCAGCGTCCGCAGCTTGTCCAGCAGGCCGGGGTAGTCACCCGAGTCGTAGATGACCGGCCGGCCGTCCTGGAACGTCAGGTGGTGGTCGTAGGGGAACTGGTCGGTCTGGATCAGGTTCCGCTCGCGGACCAGCGCCCGGTCCAGCCCGAGGTCGTCGGCGATGCGGTCCATCGTGCGTTCCATCGCGTAGCAGCCCTGCGGCCGCCCGGCGCCGCGGTACGGCGTCACGATCACGGTGTTGGTGAACACCGACTCCACGACCACCCGGTACACCGGGATCACGTACGGCCCGACCAGCTGGGTCGCCGTCACGATCGGCACGATGATCCCGTAGGGCGTGTACGCGCCGTTGTCGTGCCAGATGTGGACGTCGAGCGCGGTGATCCGGCCGTCGTCGTCGTACCCGACGGTGATCTCCTGCCGCTGCTGCCGCTCGTGGGCGGAGCCGATGAAGTGCTCGCGCCGGTCCTCGGCCCACTTCACCTCCTGGCCGAGCGCGATCGCGGCCATCGGCACCAGCAGCTCCTCCGGCCACGGGTGCACGATCTTCACGCCGAACCCGCCCCCGACGTCGGGCGCGATCACCTCGACCTTGTCCAGGCTCAGGTCCAGTTTCGCCGCGATCGCCGCGCGCACCGACGTCGACGCCTGGGTGCTCGTGTAGACCCGCAGCGACCGGTCGTCGGAGTCCCAGCGCGCGTGCACGCCCTTGCCCTCCATGGGCATGCAGGCGCTCCGCTCGATGTACTGGGTGAAGGACAGCGTCCGCGGCGAGGCGGCCAGCGCCGGCTCGACGTCGCCGGTCTCCTGGTGGTGCCGGGCCGCGACGTTGTCGGGGATCTCCTCGTGCACCGCCGCGGTCGCCGCTCGGGCGACGTCCACGCCGACGACGACCGGCAGCTCCTCGTAGGTGACGAGGATGCGGTCGCAGGCGTCCTCGGCCACGTACCGGTCGGTGGCGACCACCATGACGATCGGCTCGCCCACGTGGTTGACCTCGCCGTTTGCCAGCGGGAACCCCGTCCGCGGCGCATGCATCTGCGGGTGCGGGATGAGCACCGGCAGCGGCTCGGCCATCGGGCCGGTGAGGTCCTCGTAGGTGTAGATCGCGACCAGGCCCTCGACCTCGAGGGCGGCGTCGACGTCGATGTCCACGATCCGGGCGTGCGCGTGCGGGCTGCGCACGAAGGCGGCGGCCAGCGCGTTCGGGCCGATGTCGTCGAGGTAGCGGCCCTTGCCGGTGATCAGCCGCTGGTCCTCGCGCCGGCGGACCGGCTCCCCGAAGAGCTTCGTCGTCATCGGGCCTCCTCCATGGCCGCATCGACCGGAGCCGGAGCCGCGGCGCCGGATGGGAAGCCGGGCCGTGACGCGGCTTTCCATCGGTTGGCGCGGCTCAGGCGGGCCGCGGGCGTCACGCGTCGTCCTTCATCGCGGTGGCGGCGTGGCGCACGGCCTTCTTGATGTTGGCGTAGCCGGTGCACCGGCAGAGGTTTCCGCCGACCAGTTCGTCGACCTCCTCCTCGGAGATCTCCTGCGCGTTGTCCCGCGATTCGAGCCCCGCGGCGATCGTCATCAGGAAGCCCGGCGTGCAGAAGCCGCACTGCAGGGCGTGGCACTCGCGGAACGCCTCCTGCACCGGGTGCAGCACCTGGCCGCCCTGGTGGTCGTCGCGCGCCAGCCCCTCCACCGTGCGCACCGACGACCCGTCCACCTGGACGGCGAGCATCAGGCACGAGCGGACCGGGTCGCCGTCCACGATCACCGTGCATGCCCCGCACACGCCGTGCTCGCAGCCGACGTGCGTGCCGGTCAGCCCCAGGTCGTGCCGCAGCGCGTCGGACAGCAGCCGGCGGACCGGCACGGTGGCTTCACGTGGAACACCGTTCACCGTGACGGCGATCGTCCGCTCCGTGTCGACACCGGTCATGCGGCCCTCCCTCTGTTGGTGGCTCGGTTCCGCACTCGCTCCGCTCCTCGCTCGCCGGCGCTCGCTGCGATGCTCACTCGCGCGTCGCTCTCGCGGCGGCTTCGGCGGCAGCCTCGGCAAGAGTTCTCTCGGTCAGCACGCCCACCAGCAGGCGCCGGTAGTGGGCGCTGGCGTGGATGTCGGTGTCCGGGTCGACCAGCGTGCGGGCCAGTGCGCCGGCGGCGGCCCAGTCGGCCTTCTCCACCGGCGACCCGGCGACCGCCTCGGTCAGGTCGTGCACCTCGGGGGTCAGCCCCACCGAGACATAGGAGGCGCGGACGGACGCCACGCGCCGGCCGGCGTCGAGCGTGACGACGACGCCCGCGCCGCAGACGGCGTAGTCGCCCTTGCGGCGGGCGACCTCCTGGAACGCGGTCCCCGACCGCGGTGGCAGCGCGGGGAAGAAGGCGGAGGTGACGACGGCGGGCCCGGCGATCGACGTCTCCAGCGGGCCGACGAAGAGGTCCCGCCAGCCCACGACCTCGGAGCCGGCCGCGCCCGCCACCGTGACCGAGCCGTCGGTCAGCGCGAGCACCGCCGTCATCTCGCCGGACGGGTCGGCGTGTGCGATCGAGCCGACGGTGGTGCCGCGGTTCCGGACCGCCGGGTGCGCGACGTTCGCCGTCGCGCGGGTCAGCAGCGGCTGGCTCCGGGCGGCGGCGTCGTCGTGCAGCAGCGAGTTGTGCCGAACGAGTGCCCCTACCGTCACGCCGTCCCCGGTGACCTCGATCGAGTCCAGGCCGGGCACCCGGTTGATGTCGACGAGCGTGGCCGGCGCCGCGAGGCGCATCGAGAGCAACGGCAGCAGTGACTGGCCCCCGGCCAGCACCTTGGCGCCCTCCTCGGCGAGGACCTCGAGGGCCTCGTCCAGGGAGCCTGGGTCGGCGTAGCGGAAGGGGGCTGGCTTCACCGGCTGCGGTCACCTCCGTGCGAACGGCTGCGGAGACGTCACTCTGTCACCGGCCGGAGGCGGGCGAAAGTACCTCAGCGCTAAAACTTCGCCACGGCGCCACCGGAACGCCACCGGCCGGCCGGGACCGTCCGTCGCAGGATCCGTGCTTTCCCGGCGACGCCCCCCGGACGCACGCCGTCCCCGGGCCTCGAACGGGGTCCGGAGACCTCGTTCGGAGCGCCGGGGACCACGGGGTGCGACGGAGCGGACGAGCGGCTACCGGCGGTGCGCGCCCTCTCCGGGCGTGCTGCCGCCGAGAACACCGGGGCGGCCGACCTGGTCGACGGACGACGGGTCGGGTCGCACCTCGTGGCCCCCGGCGTGCCCCAGGGTCGGGCCGGTTCCGCCCACGAATCCGTCCTCCTCCAGGAGTGCGGCCTTCATCTCCGGGGGCGCGACGGCCCGGGCGATGTGCCAGCCGACGACGACGACGATCGTGCCGAACGCGATGCCGCTGAGCGGGAAGGTGTCGGTGACGTTCAGGGTGACGTTGCCGATCGCGATGATGATCCCGGCGGCCAGGGGCACCAGGTTGATCGGGTTGGCGAAGTCGACCCGGTTCTCCTTCCAGATCTTGGCGCCCAGCAGGCCGATCATCCCGTAGAGGACGACGGTGATCCCGCCCAGCACGCCACCCGGGATGATGTTGATCAGCGCGCCGAACTTGGGCACCAGGCCCAGCAGGATGGCGACGACCGCGGCCACGTAGTAGGCCGCCGTCGAGTAGACGCGGGTGGCGGCCATGACGCCGATGTTCTCCGCGTACGTCGTCGTCGGGGAGCCGCCGACCGAGGTGGCGACGACGGTGGCGACGCCGTCGGCGAAGACCGCGCGGCCCATGACGGGGTCCAGGTCGCGCTTGGTCATCGCCGCGACCGCCTTGACGTGCCCGGCGTTCTCGGCGATCAGGGCGATGACGGCGGGCAGCACCAGCAGGCTGAAGTTGACCGAGAAGCTGGGCGCGGTGAACTCCGGCAGGCCGATCCAGTCGGCCTGGGCGACCGCATCGAAGTTGATCCGGTCGCGGGTGGTCTCCCCGCCGGTGCTCGGGTCGAAGGAGGTGATCGGGCCGGCCGTCACATCGAGCAGGACCGAGAGCAGGTAGCCGAAGATGAGGCCGAGCAGGATGGAGATGCGCGACCAGAAGCCGCGCAGCAGCAGCGACGCAACGATCACGAAGGTCATGGTCGCCAGGCCGACCCACTGGTCCTGCGGCCAGTACACCCCGGCCACGACCGGGGCCAGGTTGAAGCCGATCAGCATGACGACGGCGCCGGTGACGGCCGGGGGGAGCGCGGCGTTGATCGCCCGGGCGCCCATGAAGTGGATGACCAGGCCGGCCAGGGCCAGCACGACCCCGGACACCAGGATGGCGCCCAGGACCGCGGCGTCGCTGTCCGTCTGGGCTCGTACCGCGAGGACGCCGCCGACGAAGGCGGCGCTCGTGCCCAGGTAGCTGGGCACCTGCCCCTTCACGATCAGCAGGAAGATGATCGTCGCGACGCCGCTCATCATGATGGCGAGGTTGGCGTCCAGCCCCATGATCAGCGGGAAGACGAAGGTCGCCCCGAACATGGCGACGACGTGCTGTGCGCCGATCCCGACCGTGCGCGGCCAGGAGAGGCGTTCGTCAGGAGCGACGGCCTCTCCGAGCGGGGGCGTCTTGCCGTCCCCGTAGAGCTTCCACCCGAACGCCATGAGTGCCTCCTCGACGTGCACTTCGACTCGATGCGGTGCCGGTCGACGGGCGTCGTCCCACCGCGCGGCGTCACTGTGTCACCGCACACACCTCTGACGGAAGTACCTCAACGCTAAATCGTTGTTGCACGCAGATGCCGATACTTCACCGCTGAGAGATCGGTCGGTACGGTCCGGGGATGAGCCCCTCAGCCCCCTCCGGTGGAGACCCGGCGGTCTCGGTCCAGCTTCGATCCGGGGTCTACGCCGACTCGGTCAAGCTGATGCAGGTGAGCCGCCGGATCGGCGCGCGCGACGGCGTCTGGGCCGTGCTGGTCGCCATGGCGACCCCGCTGAACCTCGAGCTCGCCGTCGGCATGGGCCTGGCTCCCGACGGCGAGTCCTCGCCCGAGCAGCTGCTGATCGCCGTGCGGGCCGAGGACGACGACGCGCTGGCCGCCGCGCTCGCCGACGTCGACGCCGCTCTCGCCGAGCGGGAGCGCTCCACCGGCACCGCCGACGCCGTTCCGCACCGCACCGTCGGTGCGGGGCTCGACGACCTGTCGCACGAGACGCCGGCCCTGGCGATCGTCAGCGTGCCCGGGGCATACGCCGCCGCCGAGGCCGCTGACGCGATCGCCGCCGGCCGCAGCGTGCTGGTCTTCTCCGACGGCGTGCCGGTCGAGCAGGAGGTGGCGCTGAAGCGAGCCGCGCACCAGGCCGGCGTCCTGGTCATGGGCCCCGACTGCGGAACGGCGATCGTGTCCGGCGTCGCCCTCGGTTTCGCCAACGTCATCCGCCCCGGGCCGGTCGGGCTGGTCGCCGCCTCCGGCACCGGCGCCCAGCAGGTCTCCTGCCTGCTCGACATGGCCGGCGTCGGCGTCTCGCACGTGCTCGGCGTCGGCGGGCGCGACCTGTCCGAGGCCGTCGGTGGCCTCGCCACGCTGGACGCACTGGCGGCCCTGGACGCCGACCCCGCCACCGAGCGGGTCCTGCTCGTGTCCAAGCCCCCGGCGCCGTCAGTGGCCGCCGCGGTGACGTCGTTCGCCGAGGGGCTCGGCGTCCCGGTCCGGTCGGCCGCGCTGTCGCCGGAGAGCCCCGACCTCACCGCCGCCGTCGAGGCGCTCCTGACGGACCTGGGCTTCGACGTCCCGGTGTGGCCGTCCCGTCCCGGGCCGGCCGAGGCGGTCGTGCCCGGCGCGGTGCTCAAGGGGCTCTACTCCGGCGGCACGCTGGCCGACGAGGCGATGCTGCTGGCCTCCCCGGTTCTCGGCGGCATCCGCTCGAACACCCCGCTGGAGCCCGGGCTCGGCTTCGTCGTCGACCCATCCGCCCCAGACCTGTCCGCCTCCGGCCACCTGGTCATCGACTTCGGCGACGACGCCCTCACCGTGGGGCGCGCACACCCGATGATCGACCCGACGCTGCGGCTGGAGGCCATCGCCGGCCTGGCCGCCTCCGACGAGCCCGCCGTCCTGCTGCTCGACGTCGTCCTCGGCTACGGAGCCGACCCCGACCCGGCCGGTGCGCTGGCCCCCGCGCTCCAGGCGGCGCGGGCGCAGAAGCAGCTGCCCGTCGTCATCGCACTGATCGGCACGGAGAGTGATCCGCAGGGCTGGTCGCGCCAGGCCGATGCCCTGGCCGCCGCCGGTGCCGCCGTCTTCTCGTCCAACGCCGCCGCCACGCGGTACGCCCTCGACCTGCTGGGAGCTTCGGCATGACGCTCGGGAACCTGCTCTCCGGCCCGCCGTCCATCGTGGCGGCCGGGGTCGACGTCTTCTCCGACGCGCTGCGCGCCCAGGGTGCCGCTGTCTCTGACGTCGACTGGCGCCCGCCGGGCTTCGGCGACCCGGCCGATCTCGCCGCGCTGGCCCTGGACGCCCGCCGCGCCGCGGCGAACCGCACCGCCGTCGAGCGGGTGCTCGCCGCCGGATCGGTGCTCGTCGACGTCCGGCCGGCCCGCGAGGTGATCGGCCTGGCCGACCGCACCCTGCTGCACTCGGGGCCGCCGCTGACCTGGGAGGCCGCCTCCGGGCCGATGCGCGGCGCGCTGATCGGGGCCTGCCTGTTCGAGGGGTGGGCGGCCGACGTCGAGGAGGCGGAGATCCTGCTCTCCACCGGCGCCGTCACCCTCGACCCCTGCCACCACCACCGCACCGTCGGCCCGATGGCCGGCGTCACGAGCCCGTCGATGTGGATGTGGTGCCTGGAGGACCCGGTCGGCGGTGGGCAGGCGTTCTGCAACCTCAACGAGGGCCTCGGCAAGGTGCTGCGGATGGGCGCCTTCAACGAGGAGGTGCAGGCGCGGCTGCGCTGGATGCGCGACGTGCTCGGCCCGGTGTTGTCCCAGGCCGTCCGCGGCTCCATCGACGCGGGCAACGACCCGCTCGACGTCAAGGCTGTGCTGGCGCAGATGCTCCAGATGGGCGACGAGGGGCACAACCGCAACCGCGCCGGATCGCTCATGACGCTGCGCGAGCTGTCACCGCTGGTCGTGGCCACCGACGCGCCCTCGTCGGACATCGCCGCGGTGCTGCGCTTCATCGGCGGCAACGAGCACTTCTTCCTCAACCTGGGCATGCCGACGGCGAAGCTCGCGATGGACGCCGCCCGCGGCGTCCCGGGCTCCACGATGGTCACCGTCATGGCCCGCAACGGAACGGACTTCGGCATCCGGACCGCCGGCACCGGCGACCGCTGGTTCACCGCACCGGCCAACACCCCGGTCGGCCTCTTCCTCGGCGATTACGGCCCCGACGACGCCAACCCCGACATCGGCGACTCCACGATCATGGAGACCTACGGCATCGGCGGCTTCGCGATGGCCGCGGCTCCCGCGATCGTCCGGTTCGTCGGCGGCACCGTCCCCGACGCCCTGGCGACGACCGAGCGGATGTACCAGCTGACGCTCACCGAGAACCCCGCGATGGCGATCCCGATCATGGGCTTCCGCGGCTCGCCGACCGGCATCGACGTGCTGAAGGTGGCGCGCACCGGCTGGCTGCCGCAGATCAACACCGGCATGGCCGGGCGGATCGCCGGCACCGGACAGGTCGGCGCCGGGCTGGTGCAGCCGCCGCAGCAGTGCTTCGAGCAGGCGCTCGCGGCGCTCGCCGAGGAGGTCCGCACCGTCTGACGCGCGTCGAGTGCGACGAACTCGTGGCCATCAGCCGGTGATGACCACGAGTCCGTCGCACTCGGTGAGCTGTTCGGATCAGGGGCGGCCGGTGCCGCTCTGCGGCTGGCCGACCGAGGGTGCGGTCGCGGCGTCGCCGCCCGCAGCGGGGCGCTCCACCGGGGCCGGCCGAGGAGCGGGCTCCGGCTGGGTGGCGGGGCGCTCGGGCGCCTGGTCCGCCGGCGCGCGGGTCTGCTCCGGTGCTCCGGCCTGCTCGGGCTGGTGCGTGGCGCGGGCGTCGTCGCTCACCTGGGCGCCGTCCACGCCGCCGTCCTGGGCGTCCTCGCTGACCGAGGTGCCGAAGTCGGGGAGGGGCGGGATGTCGGCCGGGCCGGTCCCGGTCTGCGGCTGCTCGTCGGTGGCCGGGTCCTCGGACAGGGGCGCGGCCTCCTCGGCGCTCTGCTCGTCGGTCGAGTCGGGCAGGTCGAAGGGCGTGACGGCCTCGATGGTGGTGGCGACACCGTCCTGGACGGGGCCCGGCAGGACGCCGAAGGCGCCGGCCGAGGTGACGCCGGCGGCGGCGAAGCCGAGCCCGGCGGCTGCCTGGGCGACGGCTCCAGCGGCGCCGAACTTGGCGGCGGCGGCGGCGAGGATCGTGAACATGCGAGGTCTCCTTCTGGAACGCCCCGGGAGCGCCGGCTGAGCCGCTCCTCGGGCAGTGGGGGCCGACTCCGCCGACGCATCGACGGAATCGGTGAGAAGGCCGCTGGCCAGCAGCTCGGCGAGCCCCGCGGAGGGCCGGCCGGACCGGGAGGACATCTCCCGGACCGAATCGGCGAATTGCGCGAGCGAGGCTGCCTGGACCGGGACGGGGCGTCCCGCCAGGTAGGCCTCGAAGGCGTCGTCGAGCTGGCTGGTGGTCATCTCATCCCCGACATCGCCGGCGCGGCTCACAGGGGTACGCCGGTTCGCTCGAGCTCACTCCGAAGGGTGAGGAGGCCACGGCGCTGCAGGGCCTTCACGGCGCCCACCGACCGGTCCATCGCATCGGCGACCTGCTCGAGGGAGAGGTCGCCGACGATGCGCATGAGGATCGCGGCACGCTGGTCGTCGGGTAGTGCGGCGCAGAGCTCGTGCACGGCGACCGACCCGAGGGCGGCCAGTGCGTCCTCCTCGACGTCCCCGCCGGGGATCGCACCGAGCAGGTCGGCGTCGGATCCCCTGACCTGTGGACGGCGGCTGCGCCGACGCCAGTCGTCGACCAGCCGGCGGTGGGCGATGGTGAACACCCAGGCCCGCAGCGCGCCCTCGTCACCGTCGAAGGTGGAGAGGCTCGTGAAGAGGCCGATGAAGCTCTCGCTGGCCAGGTCGTCGGGCTCGAGAGCGCCGTGCAGCCGCAGGTAGCCGGTCACCGAGGGAGCGAGATCGCGGTACAGCACCTCGAAGGCCCAGGCGGCACCCGCGCGGGCGGCCGCCAGCACCTCCGGGAAGGTCGTCCCGACTGCCATCTCGCACCTCCTGCCGGCATGGGATCTGCCATGTCATCGGCAGGCCGGCGCGGAAACGTGAGATGCACGGCGGCGGGACGGGTGACCTGCTCAGCGCCGCACCGACTCCTACGAACTCGTGGCCATCAGCGACTGATCGCCCCCGTTCGCATGGTCCGGCGAGCGGGTCGGCCCGTCAGGCGGGGCCGCAGGTGAGCAAGCGTTCGACGGCGGCGCCGGAGCCAGCCGTCCCGACCGGTGGCTGGTCGAAGGGCACCCGCTCACACCGAAGTGCGTCCAGTACTTCGAGCGCCGTCCGTACCCGCCCGGCGAGCACGGGCGGAAGCGCCGCAAGGACAGCGACTACTCCACCCGGCTCAAGGAGAAGCAGCGGCTGCGCGCCCAGTACGACATCAGCGAGACGCAGCTGCGGGCGGCGTTCGACCGGTCCAGGCGCTCGGGGAGCAAGACCGGTGAGGCGCTGATCCAGGACCTCGAGTCGCGGCTGGACGCCACCGTCCTGCAGGCCGGCTTCGCCCGCACGATCTACCAGGCCCGCCAGTTCGTCACCCACCAGCACGTGCTGGTCAACGGCAAGCGGGTCGACCGCCCGTCCTACCGGCTCGAGCCCGGCGATTTCGTCGAGATCGCGGAGAAGTCCAAGCGCAAGGAGCCCTTCCTGGTCGCCGCCTCGGGTGCGCACGCCGATGCCCCGGCCTACCTCGAGGTGCGCCTGGCCGACCTGGTGGCCCGCTACGAGCGGACGCCGAGCCGCGACGAGGTCCCCGTCGTCTGCGAGGAGCAGCTGGTCGTGGAGCACTACTCGCGCTGACCGCGTGATCGGCGCGACCGCCGTCGCGGTAGCGGGCAGCAGCGATCCTGGCGGTGTGCGGCCTCGGCTGTCGCCAGGAACCGACTGCGGGGAAGGATGGGTCTGCGCCCACCATCACGCGCCGCGTTCGCTGACATCGGTGGCCGGCCGACCTGCCGGACGACGTCCGGTCACTCGCGGCCCACACTGATCGGCGTGGACGTCGTCCGGGTTAGCAAGCGCCTGTCCTACGTGCTGCGGCACCACCCGGAATCCGCCGGCCTCACCCTGGACGGCGCCGGGTGGGCCGACGTCGACCAGTTGCTCACGGCCCTGCGCCTGACCCGCGCTGAGCTCGAGCACGTGGTCGCCACGAACGACAAGCGCCGCTTCGAGCTCCGCGGCGACCGCATCCGCGCCAGCCAGGGCCACAGCATCGCCGTCGACCTGGCGTACGAGACGGCCACGCCGCCGGCCGAGCTCTTCCACGGCACCGTCGAGCGGTTCCTGCCGTCGATCCTCGCCGAGGGCCTGCGACCGGGGCGGCGGCACGCGGTCCACCTCAGTCCGGACGCCGAGACCGCGCGCGCCGCGGGCAGCCGGCGCGGGCGCCCCGTCGTGCTCCGCGTGGACGCGGCGCGGCTCGCTTCGGACGGTGGGCGGTTCGCCCGATCGGCCAACGGCGTCTGGCTCATCGAGGCGGTCGCGCCCGGGTACCTCTCGCGGATCCGAGTGAGTCCGATCCGGGTACGACGGGACACATCCGCGAGCGGGTGAGATGATCGGGCACAACACGTGTGGCCGTCGGTGGCCCGGCTGGGTGCACTGGGGGTGCGGTACTGAACGGACGGCTGACCGAGCTTCTTCCGAGCACCCCTCGGACGGCCCTGCAGCGGATGGTCCTCGACCACGACTGGTCCGCGACGCCCCTCGGATCCGAGCGCGAGTGGTCGTCCACCCTCCGGGGAGCGGTCAGCACCTGCTTGAACTCACGGTTCCCCACCCTGCTCATGTGGGGCCCGGAGCTGGTCATGGTCTACAACGACGGATACGCCCCCATGCTCGGGGCGCGGCACCCGGACGCGCTGGGCCGGTCGGCGCCCGTCGTGTGGGCAGACATCTGGGCGGACCTGGCCCCCATGGTCGCCGAGGTCATGGCGGGCCGGGCCACCTACTCCGAGGACCTGCTGCTGGTCATGACCCGGTACGGGTTCGAGGAGGAGACCTACTTCTCCTTCTCCTTCAGCCCGGTGGTCGAGCCCGGGGGACAAGTGGCGGGTCTCCTGGACACGGTCGTCGAGACGACGCACCGGGTCCTCGCCGCGCGGCGCATGGCGGTTCTGCAGAAGCTGGGCAGTCTGCCGCGGTCGGTGCACGGCAACGCGTCCGAGGCGGCGGCCGCCGCCCTGCGGGTGCTGGCCGATGCCCGTAGCGACTGCCCGCTCGGGCTGGTCTACCTCGCCGGCCCCGAACTGGGCACGCGACCGGTCGCCGCGCACGGGGTCGCGCTGGACGACCTCGCCGGCAGCCTCCTCCCCGAACTGGTCGAGAAGGCCGTGGCCACGGGGGAGGCCCAGACCGTGACCGGGCTGGACCTGCTCCTGCCCGGCTTCTCCAGCGTCGGGGCGAGCCCGGTCGGTGAGACCGACGTGCACACCGCGGTGGTGCTGCCGTTGACCCTCGCGGGCCAGAGCACGCCGAACGGGGCCCTCGTGCTCGGGACCAGCCCGCACCTGCGGCTGGACGAGGAGTACCGGGTGTTCCTGACGCTGGCGGCGGGACAGGTCGCCGCCGCCGTGGCGGACGCCCGTGCCGTCGAGCAGGAGCGGCGCCGTGCCGACGAGCGGGCCGAGCTCGACCGGGCGCGGTCCCAGTTCCTCACCGAGGTCGCCGTCACGTTCCAGCGCGCCGTCCTCGGCCCGACCCTGCTGCCGGACGGCTTCGCCGTGCACTACGAGCCCGCGACGGGGACCTTGGAGGTGGGCGGGGACTGGTACGACGTCGTCGACCTGCCCGACGGCAGCTACGGCGTCGTGGTCGGGGACGTGGTCGGGGCCGGGCTGTCCGCCGCCGCGGTGATGGGCCAGCTGCGCAGCGCCGGGCGGGCGCTCCTGCTGGAGAGCCGCTCACCGGCCCACGTGCTCGCCGCGCTGGACCGGTTCGCCGCGCTGGTCCCCGGGGCGGCGGTCAGCACCGTCTTCTGCGCCGTCATCGATCCCGCGTCCGGCAGCCTGCGCTACAGCAGCGCCGGCCACGTCCCCGGGATCGTCGTCGACGCCGAGGGCCGCTCGTCCCTCCTCGAGGCCGCCGCGTCGCTGCCGCTCGCCGTCGTCGCCGACCTGCGCCGGCCCGAGGCCGAGCTCGAGCTGCCACCCGGCTCGACGCTGCTGCTCTACACCGACGGCCTCGTCGAGCGGCGGGACCAGGGGCTGGACGAGGGGATGGCCCGGGCGGTGCGCGCGCTCACCTCGGGCCGTTCCCTCCCGCCGGCCGTGCTGGCCGACGTCCTGACCAGGGAGCTGCTCGGCGACGCGCCGGACGACGACGTCGCCTTCCTGCTGTACCGCCGCGGCGCCTGAGCGCGGCAGGCGGCCGGCGCCGGCTGCCCGCTCAGTCGGTCATCACGTCGCGGAAGGTCTCCTCGGTCTCGGCGAACAGCTCGGCCAGGCCCTCGCTGCCGATGAACTCCTCGGGCACGTACCGCTCGTCCAGCGTCTCCACGACGGACGACTCCTCCGCTGCGCTGCGCAGCGTGTCCTCGAGGGTCTGCGTCACCTCGTCGGGGACCCCGGCGGGCGCGATCACCCCGAAGGTGGTCGTGCTCTGGACCAGCTCGGGGAAGCCCAGCTCGACGAACGTGGGCGCGTCCACGTACGGCAGAGGCTCCTCGCTGCCGACGGCGAGGACGCGCAGGTCGCCGGACTCGACCGCCGGCAGCATGTCCTGCGAGAGGTTGACGAAGCCGGCGGTCACGTTCCCGCCGAGCAGCGCCGTCTGCACCTCCGCGTTGCCGTTGAAGGGCACGACGGTGAGCGGCACGTCGTAGAGCTGGGTGATCCGCCGGGTCTCCGCGGCGTGCGTGTTCGTGGCGCCGGGCGTGCCGACGGTCACGGACCCGGGATCGGCCTCGGCGGCCGCGAACAGCGACTCCAGGTCCTGGTACGGGGAGTCGGCCGGCACCAGGATGCCCGAAGGCACGCGGGTGACGACGCCGATGTAGGAGAAGTCCTCGGCGGTGTAGCCGACGTCGTTGCTCAGGTAGTTCAGCACCGCGGTCGGGAGCGCGGTCATCGACAGGGTGTGCCCGTCGGCCTCGGCGGCGATGAGCTGCTGGTAAGCGGTGGCGCCGGAGGCCCCGGGGAGGTTCTCGACGACGACGGACTGGTCGAGCTCGGCCTCCATGTGCTTCGCCAGGGCACGGGCCGCGATGTCGGTCGGCCCGCCGGCGGTGTAGGGCACCAGCAGGCGCACGTTCTCGGTCGGGAAGTCCGCCGCCGCCTCGCCACCAGATCCCGGGTCCTCCCCGCCGCAGGCGGTCAGCACTGAGGCGGCGAGCAGGGCGGCGATCAGACGGGTGGACTTCATCGGTCTCCTACGTGGTGACGGCGCCGGCCGTCCGTGTCGGGTGGTGAACCCATGGTGGGGCATCACGGCCGCCGCGGCACCCGCGCGCGACCCGGCGCGTCCGCTGCGCGGCAACGGTTAGGACGGCAGGCGGATGGCCAGCAGGGCGATGTCGTCGTCGCCGCGGCTGCCGAGGGCGCTGAGCAGTCCGTCGCGCATCCGGTCCAGGGGTTCGTGGCCCAGCGGCGTCGCCGCACCGGGATCGCCCGACCTGGAGGACGGTGGAGCTGCCCGGGGGAAGGTCGGAGGTCAGCCGGCCGCACCGGGCATCGAGTCCAGCGGCAGGCCGACGTAGAGGACGCCGATGAGCTCCGACCCGTCGTAGAGCCCGGTGTAGGCGGTGAAGTAGGGGCGATCGGCGACGGTGGCGGCGCCGGTGTAGGTCTCGCCGGCGAGGACCGCCGCCAGCACCGGGTTGGGAGTGCCGTCGGGGCCGGTCCGGGCGATGTAGGTGCCCACGTTCCGCCGTCCGGCCGGGTTGATCACCGTGGTCGCGGCTCGCACCATGCTGCCGGCGTCGTCCAGGCGCTGGAAGAGGGTGCAGCTGCCGCCGATCTGCCGCACCACCTCGTCGACGAGGACCGACGGCCGGCGCGGGTCGTCGCTGCGGTCCAGGGCCGTCTCACCGACCAGCAGGTCGGCGAGCTGGGCGCTGTGGGTCGCGCCGGTGGCCTGGTCGCGCACCGTGTGCGTCGCCCGGCGTTCGCCCAGCCGCGCGCCACCCAGGTCGGCGAGCACCTGCTCGGCCACGGCCAGCGCCCGGCGGACGTAGACGACGCGCTGGCTGTCGGCCAGCTGCCCCACGGCCTCGGTGATCCGGGCGGAGCCGTCTGCCGCACGGTCGACGTTCTCCACGACGCGATCGGTGGCCGCGCGCTGCTGCTCGACGGCGGCGGCGATGGTGTCCTGGGCCTCCGCGATGGACCCGAGCGTGCCGGTGATGCGCCGCACCGCCTCGACCGCCAGTTGGGTCTCCTGCTGCACGGCCGTGATCTGCGCGTCGATGTCCTGAGCGGCCTGCGCGGTGCGGCCGGCCAGCTCCTTCACCTCGTCCGCGACCACCGCGAACCCGCGGCCCACGTCGCCGGCGCGGGCCGCCTCGACGGAGGCGTTGAGGGCGAGGAAGCGGCTCTGCTGGCTGATCGCGCTGACCAGGCGCACGAACTCGGTGATCGACTCGCTCGCCGCCTGCAGCGCGGCGATCCGCTCGTCGACGGCGCGGGCCTCGCGCACCGCCTCTTCGGCGATCGTGGACGCCCGGCCGGTGCTGGCGGCGATGTCACCGATGGCGGAGCGCAGCTCGGCCAGGGAGGCGGCCGCCTCCGACGAGGTGTCGGACACCTCGCGCGAGGCCTGGGCGAGGACGCCGGCCTGCTGGGCGGCGGCTTCCATGCTGGTGTCCCGCTCGGTGGCCCGCCGCCGGGTCGGGCGCGCGGCCGGCGGCGCCGGGACGGCGGGCGGCGCAGGGGACGGGGTGGGCGGCACGAACTCCCGCGGTGTCGACCGGCGCACGACTCGCTCCCTCCCACAGCTGCTCGGCGAACCGCGGGCCTGGGCCCGCCCGGTGTCGGCGAGGGTTCCGGGGGACCGTAGATGGCCCGTGTGCAACGGCCCGATCAGGCGCGCCGATCGAGCGCCCGATCAGGCACTCATATGTGTCGGGAATGCCAATCGGTGACCGCATCGGAATTGTCTGCCCAGTGACTCCAGTTCCTTTTGGGACAGGAGTCGAGGCTGCCACGCGTTCTGCTCGCCGGTGTCGCTGCCACCACCTCCGCCTCCACCGCCGGCGGTCCGGACCTCGCCGGTCTTCAGGGCGCCGCCATGCGGCTCGACGTCTCCATCCGGGCCACCGACGGCTGGAGCGCCTATCTGAACAGCGGCCCGACGCTCACGGTCGCCCCCACGGTCGCTCTGGCCGGCACCGCCCGTGGAGTCGCGTTCGAGGCAGGCCCCCGGCCGGGCTCGAGTTCACCCTCGACGCGACCTCCCTGCGCCTGGTGGGAGAGGCCGGCACCGTCCTGGCGACGACGACCGAGACCCGTGACGGTCGGCGAGGTCGCCCTCCCGCTCGCTGCGATGTCCCGGGGCTGTCGTCACGCCCTGACGATCGCGGCGACCGGGCCGCCACCCGACGGCCCCTGGTGCACCGCCGCGACCGAGACGAACGCCGCTGGGTCGCCGGTCACCGAGGCCGTCACACCGCCGACGCAGGCCTTGATCTGCCGGTGCCAGGAGACGTCGGAGTCGTCGAGCATCGCGTTGCGCCGCCCGCGCACCTTGCCGTCGGGCGAGGCCTCGCACTTGAGGAACACGTTGACCAGGCGGTCGCCCAGGTCGGTGTGGTGCGGCCGCTCGGGCAGCTCCAGGCCGGCGTCGCGGATGGCCGCCCAGATGCCGTCCTGGTCGAGGGCGTCCGTCATCACCGAGTGGCCGACGCGGTATGCGCCGCCGTGCCCGCGGGCGTTGCCGACGACGACGATCTGCGCCCGATCCAGCTCGACGCCCGACGAGCAGGAGGCCACGGAGCTGTACAGCGAGAGGTCGTGCATGACCTGCTCCTGCGTCGGCATCTCGATCTCGCCGAGCGCCACCGCGATGCCGAGCGCCGTCGTGCCGTTCGAGAGGTCCATCGAGCCGTGCGGCTCCTGCATGTACGTCGTCTGCCCGCGCTCGCGGGCGTCGCGGATGGTGTCGATGGTCAGCAGCGGCGTCTTGGTCTGCACGTAGTGGACGTCGGCGGGGTCGGTGATGCCGGCGGCCTCCATCGCCCGCTGCACGCCCTCGGCGACCTTCTCCACCATGGTGAGCCGGCCGATGTCCTCGGGCAGCAGGACGTCGCTCATCGCGTAGCCGACGGTCAGCCGCGGCTCGTCGGTCTTCTCGACGGCGTCCTCGGGCAGCGTCGCGAAGATCGTGGCGTGCGGGCTGATGACGCCGTCCGTGCCTCCGGACCACACGATCGGGATCTGCTTGACGTCCTCGAGCGACCGGCTGCCCTTCTCGAGCAGCACCTCGCGGAAGGCTCGGTCGGCGATGATCCGCGTGTAGTCGTTGATCCCGCCGTTGCCCTCGGTCTTGCCGATGACGGCGACGACCCGGTCGGCCTCGATCACGCCGTCGTCGATGAGCTTGGCGAGCTCGGAGGCGTCGCTGACGTTGTGCAGCGGGACCTTGCGGACCTCGATCGGTGCGGGCATGCGGGTTCCCTTCAGGAGTTGGTCACGACGGTGCCGACGTCGTCACGGCTGACGGCGTCGGCGATGCGCTCGAGGGTGGTGACGACGGCTCTGCGTCGTCCGTCTGCCGAGTCGCCGCCCGCGACGAAACGGAGGGCGGCCTCGACCTTGGGGCCCATCGAGCCGCGCGCGAACTGGCCGGCCGCGGCCAGCTCCCGCAGCTCGGCGGCGGTCACCCGCCCCAGCGGGCGCTGCGACGGGGTGCCGAAGTCGACCATCACGTTCGGCACGTCGGTGGCGATGACCAAGGTGTCGGCGTCGACGTCGCGGGCGAGGATCGCGGCGGTCAGGTCCTTGTCGATGACGGCCTCGACGCCGCGGAGCGCGTGCCCGTCCACCCCGTCGTCGACGACCGGCACGCCGCCGCCACCGGCGCACACGACGACGAACCCGGCGGCGACCAGCGCGTGCACCGCCGCCGAATCGACGACGGCCCGCGGCTCGGGAGAGGCGACGACGCGGCGCCAGCCCTTCTCCCCGCGGTCCTCCCACCGCTGGCCGAGCGTGACGAACCGGTCCGCCTGTTCGCGAGGCAGGTGGCGACCGACCGGCTTGGACGGCTCTGCGAAGTGCGGGTCGTCGGCGTCCACGAGGGTGCGGGTGACGAGGGCGGCGGTGCGCTGAGGCAGGTCGCGGGCGCGCAGCGCGGCGTCCAGCTCGTCGGCGACGGTGAAACCGATCGTCGCCTGCGTCTGCGCGACGTTCCAGTCCAGCGGCACCGGCGGCACCTCGTGCGCGGCCAGCTCGTTCTTCACCAGCAGGTTGCCCACCTGCGGGCCGTTGCCGTGGGTCAGGACGACCTCGACCCCGGCCGCGACCACCTCGGCGATGTGGCCGGCCGCCTCCCGGATGGCGTTCCGCTGCGCCTCCGGCGTCGCCGAGCCGTCCGGTCCGGTCATGGCGTTGCCCCCGAGGGCGATCACGACACGGCGCGGCGACGTCACCCCGCCGACCCTAGCGTCGAATGCCTTAGCGGTGAAGTACTCGCCTCGGGCGGAATGCGTCAGCGGCGCCAGAAGTCGAAGCGGTCGCGCCCCGGGTGGAACCCGGCGGCCTCCGCGACGGCGACCGCGAGGTCGAACTTCTGCCCCACCGCGGTCGGCGCGTGCGCGTCGCTGCCGAAGCTCACCGCCTCGCCGCCCGCCTCGTGGAACCAGCGCACCTGGTCGGCCGAGGCGAGCGGGCTGCTGGTGTTGATCTCCAGCGCCCGGCCGCTGCCGGCGAGCGCCCGGAACACCGCCCGGTACTCCTCCTCGTAGTCCTTCTCCACGTACCGGTGCGAACCGCCGGGCCAGTACCGGCGCGGGAAGTCCACGTGGGCCAGCACCTGGAAGACGTCGCTGCTCTCGATCATCCCGACCATCTCGCCCAGGTAGCGGCGCATCGTCGCGTCGGCGTCGACGTGCAGCAGCCGCCCCACCCCGACCAGCCGGCCCTGGTCGGAGAGCGAGTGCAGCGAACCGAGGATCCGGTCGACCGGGGAGTCCTCGAGGTGACGGGCGATGCTCGCGGCGAACAGGTGCGGCTCGCCGGTCTCGATGCCCGACCAGATGCGCAGCTCCGGGAACCGGTCGCGGACCTCGGCCAGCTCGGCGACGTAGCCCTCGACGTCGATGGGCAGCTGGTGGGCCGGGTAGCGGTCGACCAGCCTTTCCTCGGTGGCCCGGTCCTCGTCGTGCCACACGGTGAAGTCCAGGTGCTCGGTGAACGCGATCGCCGGCAGCCCCTGGGCGATCGCCCGCTCGCAGGCACGCCGCATCGTCGAGGAGTCGGGGGTGTCCCACGACCAGTGGGTGTGCACGTGGTTGTCGGCCGGTCGCTGCCCCTGGGAGTCCATCGCCTGTGGATTCTCCATCACAGCTCTGCTGGGGAACCAGGGCGCTCCGCGCACGTCACTGTCCACCGGTCCCGCGCGGCCACCCGTTCTGTCCCCAGGGATGCCTACTGTCGTCGGCATGAGCACCGCCGCACCGCCGTCCGCGATCGCCGACGAGGCCCTGGAGATCCTGCGGGAGCTCACCGGCCGGCCCGACGCCGTCTTCCGCGAGGGTCAGGACGCCGCGGTCGCCGCACTGGTCGAGCGTTCGCAGCGCGCCCTGGTCGTCCAGCGCACCGGGTGGGGGAAGTCGGCGGTCTACTTCGTGTCCACGGCGCTGCTGCGCCGCCGCGGGGCCGGGCCCACCCTGCTGGTGAGCCCGCTGCTCGCCCTGATGCGCGACCAGGTGGCCGCCGCGGCCCGGGCCGGTATCCGCGCGGTGGAGATCTCCAGCGCCAACATGACCGAGTGGGACGACATCGCCGCGCGTCTGGCGGCCGACGACGTCGACGTCCTGCTGGTCTCCCCGGAGCGGCTGACCAACCCGCGGTTCCGCGAGGAGCAGCTGCCCGGGCTCGTCGCTCGCTGCGGTCTGGTCGTCGTCGACGAGGCGCACTGCGTCTCCGACTGGGGGCACGACTTCCGCCCCGACTACCGCCGCATCCGTGACCTGCTGGGCACGCTGCCCGCCGGCACCCCCGTGCTGGCGACGACGGCGACGGCGAACGAGCGCGTGGTGGCCGACGTCGCCGAGCAGCTGGGCGCCGGCGGCGTCGAGGTGACGACGGTGCGCGGCCCGCTGTCCCGTGACTCGCTGCGGCTGGGGGTGCTCCGGCTGCCCACCGACCGGGCGCGGCTGGCCTGGCTCGCCTCGCACCTGGCCGACCTGCCGGGCAGCGGCATCGTCTACACGCTCACCGTGGCCGCCGCCGAGGAGACGGCGAACCTGCTGCGGGACGCCGGTCACGAGGTGCGCGCCTACACCGGCCGGCTGGACGACGCCGACCGCAAGGACGCCGAGGAGGCGCTGCGGCAAAACCGCGTGAAGGCGCTGGTCGCCACGTCGGCGCTCGGCATGGGCTTCGACAAGCCCGACCTCGGGTTCGTCGTCCACCTCGGTGCGCCGTCCTCGCCGGTCAGCTACTACCAGCAGGTCGGCCGTGCCGGGCGCGCCGTCGAGCACGCCGACGTCCTGCTGCTGCCCGGGCCCGAGGACATCGCGATCTGGCAGTGGTTCGCCACCTCCTCCATGCCGCGGGAGGACCACGCGGCCGCTGTGCTGACCGCCATGGCCGACGGGAAGGCGTGGTCGGTGGCCCGCCTGGAGACCGTGGCCGACGTGCGCCGCTCCCGGCTGGAGTTGCTGCTCAAGGTGCTCGCCGTCGACGGCGCGGTGGAGCGCGTGCAGGGCGGCTGGCGGTCGACCGGCCGGCCGTGGGTCTACGACGCCGACCGCTACGCCCGGGTCACCCGCACGCGCGAGGCCGAGCAGCGCTCGATGCTGGCCTACGCCAAGCCGGTCGACGAGGCCGAGTGCCGGATGGCCTTCCTGCAGTTCGCCCTCGACGACCCGACCGCGGCGCCGTGCGGGCGCTGCGACGTCTGCGCCGGCCCCTGGTACGCCACCGACGTCCCGGAGGCCGCGGCCCAGGCTGCGTCGGCCGCCCTCGACCGGCCCGGCGTCGAGCTGACGCCGCGCGCGATGTGGCCCACCGGCAGCGATCGGCTGGGAGTCGACGTGAAGGGCAAGATCCCGCCGTCGGAGCAGCTCGAGGCCGGCCGTGCCGTCGCCCGGCTCACCGACCTGGGTTGGGGTCAGCGGCTGCGCTCGCTGCTCGGTGACGACGGCGTCGGTGGCGTGGTCGAGCTCGACCTCGAGGCGCCGAGCATCGAGGAGGACCCGGACGCGGCCTTCGACGTGCCCGTGCGCCGCGCGGTCTCCGACGTCCCCCCGGACGAGGACCTGCTGCGGGCCTGCGGGCGCGTGCTCGCCGCCTGGGACTGGAAGGAGCGTCCGGCCGCCGTGGTCGCCATGCCGTCGCGCCGCCGGCCGCAACTGGTGAGCGGGGTGGCGCAGGGTCTGGCGCGCATGGGGCGGCTGCCGTACCTCGGCGAGCTCTCCCTGGCGCACGGCGGCCCTACCGGGCAGCCCGGGGGCAACAGTGCTTTCCGGCTGGCCGCGGTCTGGGACCGGATCGTCGTCGGCCCCGAGCTTCGCGAGCGCCTGTCGTCAGTGCCCGGGCCGGTCCTCCTGGTCGACGACCTCGCCGATTCCCGCTGGACCGTGACCGTCGCCGGCCGCGAGCTGCGGCGGGCCGGCGCCGCCGGCGTGCTGCCCTTCGCTCTCGCCCTCACGGCCTAGCTAGGAGAAGACCTCCGGCGGCTACGACTCCCACACCCCGGCGCGGGTCCATGCGGAGGGCCGCGCCCGGGACGAGCTCCGTCGTCCACAGCTTTTCGCACAACTGTGCGAAAAGGGAAGGTAGCGTGCCGGCATGACACTGGCGCACCAGCCCTCGATGTGGGACCTCGCGGACCAGGCGACGCTCGAACCGCTGACCGGGCTGGTCCGCCACCACCTGGGCCGCGGCGCCTGGGTCGACCTCCTCCCCGGGTGGGTGGCCGGCTCCGACGAGGTCCTCGATGTCCTGCTCGGCGACATCGGCTGGCGCGAGGACCGCCGGCAGATGTACGAGCGCGAGGTCGCCGTGCCCCGACTGCTGCGCTGGTACTCCGGCCGGGAGGAGCTGCCGCACCCCCTGCTCACCGACGCGCGCACCGAGCTGAACCGCCACTACGGCCCCGAGCTCGGCGAGCCGTTCGTCACCGCCGGCATGTGCCTCTACCGCGACGGCCGGGACAGCGTCGCCTGGCACGGTGACCGCATCGGCCGCGGCCGCTCCGCCGACACGATGGTCGCCATCGTCTCGTTCGGTTCACCGCGGCCGCTCGTGCTGCGCCCCGTAGGCGGCGGGGAGTCGCTGCGCTTCCCCCTCGGCCACGGTGACCTCGTCGTCATGGGCGGTTCCTGCCAGCGCACCTGGGAGCACTGCATCCTCAAGACGACCAAGCCCGTGGGGCCGCGCGTGAGCGTCCAGTTCCGCCCGCAGGGCGTCGCCTGACCGGTCGGACGAGGCGGCGAGCAGGTCCCCTCTGCCCGCTACGGCCGGCCTGCTCCCGGCAGGCTGCGGGTCTCCGCTGGGACCCCCCTGCACGACCTCCTCGAGGACGTGTATGGTTCCTTCTGCACCGAGCGAGAACGGACCGGGCCGCGAGGCCAGGGAAACCGCCGGGGGAGCCCTGAGGTTCACCCGCTGCGGAGCACGGTGTAAAGTCGACATTCCGCCTCGAGCGATGGCCAAGAAATTGGCCGGGTTTCGTGCGCGTCCGCTCCTTGAGAACTCAACAGCGTGCCGAAAGTCAGTGCCAAGTAATACCCCGTGTCATGGCTCTTGTGGTTGTGGCAGGGATTCCTTTGGTTGATTGATATCGCGAGTGTCAGCTCGCGGTTCTCAGCTGTGATCAAATCATCTACGGAGAGTTTGATCCTGGCTCAGGACGAACGCTGGCGGCGTGCTTAACACATGCAAGTCGAACGGTGAACTCCGCTTGCGGGGGGATCAGTGGCGAACGGGTGAGTAACACGTGGGCAACCTGCCCTCAGCTCTGGGATAACTCCAAGAAATTGGGGCTAATACCGGATGTGACCGCTGACCGCATGGTCTGGTGGTGGAAAGATTTATCGGCTGGGGATGGGCCCGCGGCCTATCAGCTTGTTGGTGGGGTAGTGGCCTACCAAGGCGACGACGGGTAGCCGGCCTGAGAGGGTGACCGGCCACACTGGGACTGAGACACGGCCCAGACTCCTACGGGAGGCAGCAGTGGGGAATATTGCGCAATGGGCGGAAGCCTGACGCAGCGACGCCGCGTGGGGGATGACGGCCTTCGGGTTGTAAACCTCTTTCAGCAGGGACGAAGCGAGAGTGACGGTACCTGCAGAAGAAGCACCGGCCAACTACGTGCCAGCAGCCGCGGTAATACGTAGGGTGCAAGCGTTGTCCGGAATTATTGGGCGTAAAGAGCTCGTAGGCGGTTCGTCGCGTCGGCTGTGAAATCCCGAGGCTCAACCTCGGGTCTGCAGTCGATACGGGCGGACTTGAGTTCGGCAGGGGAGACTGGAATTCCTGGTGTAGCGGTGAAATGCGCAGATATCAGGAGGAACACCGGTGGCGAAGGCGGGTCTCTGGGCCGAAACTGACGCTGAGGAGCGAAAGCGTGGGGAGCGAACAGGATTAGATACCCTGGTAGTCCACGCCGTAAACGTTGGGCGCTAGGTGTGGGGCTCATTCCACGAGTTCCGTGCCGCAGCTAACGCATTAAGCGCCCCGCCTGGGGAGTACGGCCGCAAGGCTAAAACTCAAAGGAATTGACGGGGGCCCGCACAAGCGGCGGAGCATGTTGCTTAATTCGATGCAACGCGAAGAACCTTACCTAGGCTTGACATGCACGGAAATCCTCCAGAGATGGTGGGTCCGTAAGGGCCGTGCGCAGGTGGTGCATGGTTGTCGTCAGCTCGTGTCGTGAGATGTTGGGTTAAGTCCCGCAACGAGCGCAACCCTCGTTCTATGTTGCCAGCACGTGATGGTGGGGACTCATAGGAGACTGCCGGGGTCAACTCGGAGGAAGGTGGGGATGACGTCAAATCATCATGCCCCTTATGTCTAGGGCTGCAAACATGCTACAATGGCCGGTACAAAGGGCTGCGATACCGCGAGGTGGAGCGAATCCCAAAAAGCCGGTCTCAGTTCGGATTGGGGTCTGCAACTCGACCCCATGAAGTTGGAGTCGCTAGTAATCGCAGATCAGCAACGCTGCGGTGAATACGTTCCCGGGCCTTGTACACACCGCCCGTCACGTCACGAAAGTCGGTAACGCCCGAAGCCGGTGGCCCAACCCTTGTGGAGGGAGCCGTCGAAGGCGGGATCGGCGATTGGGACGAAGTCGTAACAAGGTAGCCGTACCGGAAGGTGCGGCTGGATCACCTCCTTTCTAAGGAGCACTGGCCATCACAGCTCCGTTGGGGTTGTTGGTGGTCCAGAGCCGCGCCCAGGGCATGACGGTCCATCATCTCCGATGGGTCGCACAGTTCCTGGGGTGGTGCTCGAGGGTGGAACGCTGACCAGTTCGGCCGGCCTCTCTGGTCGCTGCTAGTACGGCTCGCGCATGCGGGTGTGGAACGTGGTGGGTGGGGGTGGTTGGTCGTAGGCGCGCTGTTGGGTCCTGAGGGAGCGGGCCGCCCTGTTGGTGGGGGTGGGTTGTTGTCTCTGGTGTCAGGGCCGGTCTGCATCTCATACCGCTGTGCCTCCTGGGGGAGTGTGCGGGTCTGGTGGGGTCGGGTGACCGGTGGCTGGTCGTACGTTGAGAACTGCACAGTGGACGCGAGCATCTTCTGACTCTGATTAGCAGAGTTCACAGTTTGTAGGCCCGCTCATCGTTGTCCTTCCGGGCTTCTGATGGGTGGGATTTTTGTGTGGTCAAGTTGTTAAGGGCACACGGTGGATGCCTGGGCACCAGGAGCCGATGAAGGACGTAGGAGGCTGCGATAAGCCTCGGGGAGCTGTCAACCGAGCGTTGATCCGAGGATTTCCGAATGGGGGAACCCCGCACCAGTCATGTGGTGTGACCCGCGCCTGAACACATAGGGCGTGTGGAGGGAACGTGGGGAAGTGAAACATCTCAGTACCCACAGGAAGAGAAAACAACAGTGATTCCGTGAGTAGTGGCGAGCGAAAGCGGAAGAGGCTAAACCGATCGCATGTGATAGCCGGCGGGCGTTGTGTGGTCGGGGTCGTGGGACAGTTCAGTCGCCTCTGCCGGGGTGACGGGGAGTTATAAAAGACTTGTGTTAGTGGAAGGCCTCTGGAAGGGGTCGCCGTAGAGGGTGAGAGCCCCGTACACGAAAACTGAGTCTCTCCCGAGCTTGTTTCCCAAGTAGCACCGAGCCCGTGAAATTCGGTGTGAATCTGGCGGGACCACCCGCTAAGCCTGAATACTCCCTGGTGACCGATAGCGGACAAGTACCGTGAGGGAAAGGTGAAAAGTACCCCGGGAGGGGAGTGAAATAGTACCTGAAACCGTGTGCCTACAAGCCGTGAGAGCCTTAGTGCCTTCGGGTGCGGGGTGATTGCGTGCCTTTTGAAGAATGAGCCTGCGAGTTAGCGGTACGTGGCGAGGTTAACCCGTGTGGGGTAGCCGTAGCGAAAGCGAGTCCGAACAGGGCGTTTCCAGTCGCGTGCTCTAGACCCGAAGCCGAGTGATCTACCCATGGCCAGGTTGAAGCGCGGGTAAGACCGCGTGGAGGACCGAACCCACCAGGGTTGAAAACCTGGGGGATGAGCTGTGGGTAGGGGTGAAAGGCCAATCAAACTCGGTGATAGCTGGTTCTCCCCGAAATGCATTTAGGTGCAGCGTCACGTGTTTCTTGCCGGAGGTAGAGCACTGGATGGCCGATGGGCCCCACAAGGTTACTGACGTCAACCAAACTCCGAATGCCGGTAAGTGAGAGCGTGGCAGTGAGACTGCGGGCGATAAGGTTCGTAGTCGAGAGGGAAACAGCCCAGATCATCGGCTAAGGCCCCTAAGCGTGTGCTAAGTGGAAAAGGATGTGGGATCGCAGAGACAACCAGGAGGTTGGCTTAGAAGCAGCCACCCTTGAAAGAGTGCGTAATAGCTCACTGGTCAAGTGGTTCCGCGCCGACAATGTAGCGGGGCTCAAGCACACCGCCGAAGCCGTGGCATTCACACAACAACCCGCCGTCACCTTTCGGGGTGCCGGCCAGGTGTGTGGATGGGTAGGGGAGCGTCGTGTGGCGGTGGAAGCGGCGGAGTGATCCAGCCGTGGACGCCACACGAGTGAGAATGCAGGCATGAGTAGCGAGAGGGGAGTGAGAACCTCCCCCGCCGGAAGACCAAGGGTTCCTGGGCCAGGCTAATCCGCCCAGGGTGAGTCGGGACCTAAGGCGAGGCCGACAGGCGTAGTCGATGGACAACGGGTTGATATTCCCGTACCCGCGAAGGAACGCCCATGCTGAACCCGGCGATACTAACCGTCTGAAGCTTGTGAGGTCACTTGTGACTGATCGGGCCGAACACGGGACCTGGACTGGTAGTAGGCAAGCGATGGGGTGACGCAGGAAGGTAGTCCTACCGGTGAGTGGTAGTACCGGGGCAAGGGTGTGGCCCGTGGAGCAGGTAAATCCGTTCCACATGCAGGGTGAGGCCCGATGCATAGCCGAATGAGGCGAATTGGATGATCCTATGCTGCCGAGAAAAGCCTCTAGCGAGTTCCGAGCGGCCCGTACCCCAAACCAACTCAGGTGGTCAGGTAGAGAATACCGAGGCGATCGAGCGAACTGTGGTTAAGGAACTCGGCAAAATGCCCCCGTAACTTCGGGAGAAGGGGGGCCATCTACTGTCAACCGCCTTGCGCGGGGCAGCGGTGGGTGGCCGCAGAGACCAGTGAGAAGCGACTGTTTACTAAAAACACAGGTCCGTGCGAAGTCGTAAGACGATGTATACGGACTGACGCCTGCCCGGTGCTGGAACGTTAAGGGGACGGGTTAGCTCTTCGGGGCGAAGCTCAGAACTCAAGCGCCAGTAAACGGCGGTGGTAACTATAACCATCCTAAGGTAGCGAAATTCCTTGTCGGGTAAGTTCCGACCTGCACGAATGGCGTAACGACTTCTCAGCTGTCTCAACCACAGGCTCGGCGAAATTGCACTACGAGTAAAGATGCTCGTTACGCGCGGCAGGACGGAAAGACCCCGGGACCTTTACTATAGCTTGATATTGGTGTTCGGTTCGGCTTGTGTAGGATAGGTGGGAGACTGCGAAGCGGGCACGCCAGTGTTCGTGGAGTCGCCGTTGAAATACCACTCTGGTCGAATTGGATGTCTAACCTCGGTCCGTGATCCGGATCAGGGACAGTGTCAGGTGGGTAGTTTAACTGGGGCGGTTGCCTCCCAAAATGTAACGGAGGCGCCCAAAGGTTCCCTCAGCCTGGTTGGCAATCAGGTGTCGAGTGCAAGTGCACAAGGGAGCTTGACTGCGAGACCGACGGGTCGAGCAGGAGCGAAAGCTGGGACTAGTGACCCGGCACCGGCATGTGGAAGCGGTGTCGCTCAACGGATAAAAGGTACCCCGGGGATAACAGGCTGATCTTCCCCAAGAGTCCATATCGACGGGATGGTTTGGCACCTCGATGTCGGCTCGTCGCATCCTGGGGCTGGAGTAGGTCCCAAGGGTTGGGCTGTTCGCCCATTAAAGCGGTACGCGAGCTGGGTTTAGAACGTCGTGAGACAGTTCGGTCCCTATCCGCCGTGCGCGTAAGAGACTTGAGAAGAGCTGTCCCTAGTACGAGAGGACCGGGACGGACGAACCTCTGGTGTGCCAGTTGTACCGCCAGGTGCACTGCTGGTTGGCTACGTTCGGCAGGGATAACCGCTGAAAGCATCTAAGCGGGAAGCTCGCTTCAAGATGAGGTCTCTCACCGGGTCAACCGGGTAAGGCCCCCGCCCAGACCAGCGGGTTGATAGGCCGGAAGTGGAAGCACCGCAAGGTGTGGAGCTGACCGGTACTAACAGGCCGAGGGCTTGACCACACACACCTTCCACGGTGCCTGTGAAAACAAGTCAGAAAACAAGATGTCACGCGTCCACTGTGCGGTTCTGAACGCACGAACCAGCCGGTTCGAGCTCACATCCCCGGTGCCGACCGGAGGTGCGAGTTGGCTCGTGGTTCCGGTTCCCCACCGGAGGTGCGAGTACATGTTCACAGAGTTACGGCGGCCATGGCGAGAGGGAAACGCCCGGCAACATTCCGAACCCGGAAGCTAAGCCTCTCAGCGCCGATGGTACTGCCCTGGAGACGGGGTGGGAGAGTAGGACGCCGCCGGACATACTTCACCGGACGGGGGTCAGAGCACACGCTCTGACCCCCGTTCGTTTTCCCATTTTGCCGCCGGCCTGTGGGGCTGCGTGCGGCGTCGAGCGAAGAGGTACCGAGCACTCATGACAGGTCCGCGACGCGGTTCCGGCGACGCCGGTTCGAGCCGGGGTTCGGGCGATGGAGGCCGGGCATCCCGAGGGGCGCATCCACAGGGCAACCGTGGCTCCACGCCGGCCGGGGGCCGCCGCGGCGGGTCGAGTACCGACCGTCCTGGCGGTGAGTGGCAGAGTCGTCGTCCGCAGGGCGACCGCCCCACCTGGCAGGACCGCCGTCCGCAGGGGGACCGCCCCACCTGGCAGGACCGCCGTCCGTCTGGTGATCGCCCGCAGCGCTCCGATCGGCCGCAGACCGACCGTCCGCGTGGCGACTGGCAGGATCGTCGTCCGTCCGGTGACCGCTCTCAGGGCAGTTGGCAGGACCGTCGGCCGTCTGGTGATCGCCGCCAGCGGTCGGACCGTCCGTCTGGTGATCGCCCGCAGCGCTCCGATCGTCCGCAGGGGGACCGCCCCACCTGGCAGGACCGCAGGCCGTCTGGTGACCGCCCGCAGCGCTCCGATCGGCCGCAGGGGGACCGCCCCACCTGGCAGGACCGCCGGCCGTCTGGTGACCGCCCGCAGCGCTCCGATCGGCCGCAGACCGACCGTCCGCGTGGCGACTGGCAGGACCGCCGGCCGTCTGGTGACCGCTCTCAGGGCAGTTGGCAGGACCGTCGGCCGTCTGGTGATCGCCCCCAGCGGTCGGACCGTCCGTCCGGTGATCGCCCGCAGCGTTCGGATCGGCCGCAGGGGGACCGCCCCACCTGGCAGGACCGCCGGCCGTCTGGTGACCGCCCGCAGCGCTCCGATCGGCCGCAGGGGGACCGCCCCACCTGGCAGGACCGCCGGCCGTCTGGTGACCGCCCGCAGCGCTCCGATCGGCCGCAGGGGGACCGTCCGCGTGGCGACTGGCAGGACCGTCGGCCGTCCGGTGACCGTCCGCAGAGCGACCGCCCGCGTCGGGATTGGCAGGACCGTCGGCCGCAGGGCGACCGCCCGCAGCGCTCGGACCGTCCGCAGGGGAGCTGGCAGGATCGCCGGCCGCAAGGCGACCGGCCCCAGCAGTCCGACCGGCCGCGGGGCGACCGCGCCGAGTGGCGGGACCGCCAACCGTCTGGTGATCGCCCGCAGCGTTCGGATCGGCCGCAGACCGACCGTCCGCGTGGGGACTGGCAGGACCGCCGACTGTCGGACGACCGACGCTCCGGCTCCGGCCGCCCCGGTGGGCAGTCGGACCGCCGTCCGCCGGTGCCGCGCGGGCCGGAGATCCCCGAGTGGGCCGATCCGCGACAGCTCGACGCTTCGATACGAGCGGCCCTGCGCGGTCTGGACCCGCGCAACTCCGCGCAGGTCGCGGGGCATCTCGTGGTCGCCGGCAGCTTGGTCGATGAGGATCCTGAGACGGCCCTCGCGCACGCTCGTGCGGCTCGGGACCGCGCATCGAGGCTCGCCGTAGTGCGGGAAGCCGTCGGAGTGGCCGCCTACCACGCCGGTGACTTCGCCGAAGCAGCCCGTGAAATCCGTGCGTACCGCCGCATGAGCGGCGACGACGGTTACCGCGCGGTTCTCGCCGACTGCGAACGGGCACTGGACCGACCCGAGGTGGCGCTTCGGCTCGTGGCCGAGGCGCTCACCGAGGGCGTGGACGCCGAGGAAGCCGTCGAGCTCCGCCTGGTGGAGGCCGGTGTGCGCGGTGACCTCGGGGAGCACGCGGCTGCGCGGCTCGTCCTCGAGTCGGCTCTCGGCGGGCGGCCGGACCCGGCCGGGTTGGACGCGGATGACGCCGGTCAGCTGCGGCTGGCGGCTGCCTACGCCGAACTGCTCCGCGCCCAGGGCGACGGCGAGCGCGCTGACGAGTGGCTGGCCGCCGTGGCGGCGATCGACCCCGAGCTGGCCGGCGAGGAGCTCGGCGTCGAGTTCAGCGAGCTGTTGGAAGAGGCGCTGGACGACCCAAGCGGCCGTGGGCCGGAGCAGTCGTTCGGCGCGGAGCCGGACGACGAAGGCACGGACGACGAAGGCGCGGATGACGAAGCGGCGGTCGCCGAGGCCCCGGACGTCGACGAGCCGGACGACGCCGCACCCGGCAACGAGGTGGTTCGAAAGTCCTACGCCAGCTTCGACGAGGAGGTCGAGGCAGAGGTCGCCGAGTTGCTGGGCGAGACCGAGCCTTCGGACACCCCTGCCGGAGATCCCGGCAACTGACCTCTGACAGGGTCGCCGCGTCCATCCACATGCGGGCGCGGCGTCCACAGATGGGTTCTGGGTGTCCCCGGTGCTCCCCGGACGAGCAAGGCTGCGGTCATGACCGTGGCTGTGATCGATCGCAACGACGTGGTGCTGCGGGGGCGGATGTCCGCGCCGGCGGAGCTCCGGACGCTCCCGAGTGGTGACCTGCTCCTGACCTTCCGGCTGGTGGTCCGCAGGCCCGTCCCGCGGGCCCGCGGCCAGTCGGTCGACGTGCTCACCTGCATCACCTACGACCGTGGGCTGCAACGGCGGATCGCGGTGTGGCAGCCCGGCGATGTCGTGGAAGTCGAAGGAGCCCTCCAGCGGCGCTTCTGGCGAACAGCCTCCGGCACGGCCTCGGTCTGCGAGGTCAACTGCCGGCGTGGCCGGAAGGTCCCTCGGTCCGCCGCCCGGACGGCGGAGGAGACGGCGTGAGCGGCGTCCGGTACGCC
Organism: Blastococcus capsensis; assembly: GCF_030165005.1. GTDB lineage: Bacteria > Actinomycetota > Actinomycetes > Mycobacteriales > Geodermatophilaceae > Blastococcus > Blastococcus capsensis. The sequence goes on along the minus strand of NZ_JASNNW010000001.1, from coordinate 116,560 downwards.
GCTCACCCGTCCAGCGGGCGGAGCACCAACCCGGTGCGGGGCTTCGGGACGAACAGCGTCGACTTCCGTGGCATCCGCGCACCCGCACGGGCGACGGTGGCGACGTCGGTGGGGGAGGGCGCGCGCAGCAGGACCGCCACTCCCGCCTGCTCCACCGCCGTATCCACCGCTTCCTGCAGGCCGTGCGCGATGAGCACGGAATCGACGGTGTCGGGGCGCCCCCACAGATGCTCGACCAGCCCGTGGTGGGCGAGCACGACGTCGAGGTCCTGCCAGGCCGCCGGGGCCTCGGCCGGGACCGCGGCCCGGACGTCGGCGGATGCTCCGGTCAGCCGCACCAGTCGTCGGCCGTCGGTCAGGAGCAGCCCGCGCTCGGCCGGGTCGTCGAGCCACGACCTCGCGGCCGCGACGACCGCTGCCGGTCCGGTTCCGTCGACGGGTATCTCGGCTGTGACGAAACCTCGGCGGGCGGCTTCGACGGCTGCGGCGAAGGGCAGTGTGGGAACCACCCGGTGAATCGGCTGCACTCGGAGTCCGCCAGGTCCCATCGGCGTGACCAGCGCCAGAACCGCGCCATTGCCCGACGCGCTGCACTGTGCGCCGGCATTGGCCCGTGCCGCTGCGAACCGGTGATGCCCGTCGGCTATCACTGCGCCGGTCCGGCTGAGCGCCTGGACCACGGCATCGATGACGACGGGCGAGGTGACCCGCCACAGCCGGTGCGCGACCCCGTCGGCGTCTCGCACCTCCATCGTCGCCGGCGTCTGCCGGAGGGTCTCCGCCACCTCGACGACGGCGGGTTCGGGATCGTGCGCCAGCACGATCGGCTCGAGGTCGGTCCGGGTGGCCGCGAGCAGCGCGCGCCGTTCCTCCACCGCCCGGGGGTAGGTGTCTTCGTGCGGAAGCACCGCCGTGGAGTCCTCCGACGGCAGCGTCACCGCGCCCAGCCAGCCAACGGTGGCCGGGACCCCGTGCGGTGGCTGCAGCTCGTACAGCCACAGCGCCGCACGGTCGTCGCGCTCGAGGACGCCCTCGCGCTGCCAGACTCGCAGGGTCTCCGCAGCCAGCCCGGCCGTGGTGCCCGCTGCGCCCTCCGGTGCGTCTACCCGGGGCAGGATCAGGCGCACGATGTTGTGCGGGTGGGCCTCGGCCAACTGGTCGCGACCGGCAGGCGTTACCAGGTCGTAGGCTGGCGAGCTGACCCGCGCCAGGTGGTCGTGATCGTGCTCTCGGTAGGTCAGCGCCCGGAACGGCCGCATCTCCAGCCCTGGGCCGGACCGAGGAGCTCGAGGACCTGCCGACGACGGGAGCACGACGAGAATCGTAGGAGGGGCCCCGGCGTCGTTTCCGGCCGCGGCCGGGAATTACCGCCGACCTGGCACCCCAGGCCGCGGCCGAGCGGCGGAGAAGGGGGGAGCGGTGTCCGAGGCCGGACGTCAGGAGGGCGGCGCTGGCGGTTCCGGCGCTCCCGACGGCGATGTCTACGAGTGGTACCAACGCGGCCTTGCCTTGCTGGAGAAGCGGCACCCCGACGCTGCGGCCACCCTGCTCGCCCGCGCGGCGGAGGCCGAGCCGGCGTCGCGCAGCATCCGGGAGGCGCTGGCGCGCGCGCAGTACGACGCGGGCCGGTACGGCGAGGCGATGGCCAGCTTCGCCGCCCTCATCGCCGCGAATCCGACCGACGACTACGCCCGGTACGGCCTCGGACTGGCCGCGGGCCGGGCCGGAGACCTCCCGGTCGCCGCAGAGCATCTGGCGCTCGCGGCCGCGATGCGCCCCGAGCTGGCCCACTACGGCCGGGCGCTGCGCGAGGTGCGCGCCCGCCAGAACAGGAGATCAGCGTGAGCGGGTACGCCCCCACCGCGGCGGACCAGGGCCTGGCGGCCGGTTCCCCCGAGCCGCCCAGCGCGCGGTACGACGTGGCGCTGCTCGACCTCGACGGTGTCGTCTACGTCGGCTCTGCGGCGGTGCCAGGAGTGCCCGCAGCGTTGGCCTCCGCCCGGTCGGCCGGGATGCGCCTGGGGTTCGTGACCAACAACGCGGCGCGCACGCCCGAGGAGGTCGCGGCTCACCTGACCGACCTGGGCGTTCCGGCCGATCCGGTGGACGTCATCACCAGTTCCCAGGCGGCCGCCGCCGTGGTGGCCGGGTTGCTCGGCCCCGGCGCGAGGGTGCTCCCGGTCGGGGGTCCCGGCGTGGCCGCCGCCCTGGCAGCGGCGGGTCTCACCGTCGTGGCCGGCGCCGGGGACGCGCCGGAGGCGGTCGTCCAGGGGTATGGGCGCGAGGTCGGCTGGGCCCAGCTGGCCGAGGCGGTCGTCGCCGTCCGCGCCGGCGCCCGGCACGTGGCCACCAACGCCGATGCGACCATCCCGTCGCCCCGCGGCCCGCTGCCGGGGAACGGAGCCATGGTGGGCGTCGTCCGTGGTGTCACCGGGATCGAACCGCTGATCACCGGAAAACCGGACCCGGCCATGCACGCCGAGTGCGTCCACCGCACCGGCGCCCGGCGCCCGCTCGTGGTGGGGGACCGGCTCGACACGGACATCGAGGGCGCCCGACGCGCGGGTGCGGCCAGCCTGCTGGTCCTCTCCGGGATCACCGACGGGGCCACCCTGCTGGCCGCAGGTCCGGGGCGTCGGCCCGATCTGCTCGCCCCGGATGCGTCGGGGGTGCTGCTGCCCCATCCGCCCGTGACGGCGGACGACCAGACGTGGCGGTGCGGGCGGTGGTCGGCCCGCCTCGCCGAGGGCGCCGGCGCGCTCGAGCTCATCGGCCCGGACGGGAAGGACCGGACGAGAGCCGGTGACCCCGCGACGGACGGGCTCGACGGTCTGCGCGCGCTCTGCGTCGCCCACTGGGCGGTGCACGCCGACGACGGCGCCCCGGCCCGGGTTGTCGCCACGGGGGCGGCGGGGGCCGAGGCGCTCAGGCGCTGGGGGCTGGACCGGTCCACGCCCTGCTGAACGGCCGCGAAGTCACAGGAGCTTGCGCAGGCGCAGCAGGTCCCGCAGCCCGGCCTCCAGCTTCACCCGGCCGGCGGCCCACGCCGATCCGAACGCCAGCCGGCCATCGGTGAGCGCGACCAGGTCGTCGCTGGTCATCGTCAGCCGGATGTCGGCCTTCGGGACACCCGGGCTGTCGTCGACGGCGTGCAGATCCCGCACCGAGCCCGAACTCAGCCGGCCGAGCACCACCTGGGCGAGGTCGGTGAGCCGGCACGACAGGCTGCGGTCCAACCCCGCCGCCGCGGGGTTTGCGGCGAGATCGCCGAGGATCCCCTTCAGGGCGGTCATGCACTCATCCATCGTGGCCACGAGGGCGGTCTCCCCTGGGATCGGCAGCGGTCCGGGCGTCCCGACGCTATCGCGCCGATCCGTCCGGACCGTCCGCGTCCGCTCCGGCCGGTAGCCTTCGCAGTAGACGCCGCCACGGGCAACAGCCCTGCCCGTGCCGGGCCGCCCGTCCCGGCCGCCCGATGTCCCGCCGACCACGAGAGGCGCACATGACCGAGCCCACCGCGTCGCGACCGGTGCCGGGGCCCTATCGGCCGGCACCCGTGCCGCCGCCGGTCCCGGCTCGCGACGCGGCGGCCGATCCCACGCCCCACGTGCACCCGTCCACCCGCGCGGCCGACCCGGCGCCGGGCGAGACCGGTGACCCCGCGCCGGATACGGGCGGTGACACCCCGCTGGCCGACCTGGCGGAGCTTCCGGTGGCCGATCACGTCGCCGTCTTCGAGTCCGAGCACGCGCGCCTGCAGCGCGAGCTCGGCACGATCGACCGACTCTGATGGCCCGTCGAAGCCGACTCGACGCCGAGCTCGTCCGGCGTGGCCTGGCCCGGTCCCGTGAGCACGCGGTGTCCCTGATCGCCGAAGGGCGCGTCGCGGTCGCCGGGCAGGCGGCGACCAAGCCGGCCACGGGGGTCGAGGCGGGGACGCCCGTGGTCGTGCGCACCGACCCCGACCAGCCGTCGTGGGTCTCCCGGGGGGCCCACAAGCTCCTCGGCGCGCTGGAGGCCCTTCCCGTCGCCGTCGAGGGCCGGCGCGCGCTGGACGCCGGGGCCTCCACGGGCGGTTTCACCGAGGTGCTGCTGCGTCGCGGCGCCGCCGAGGTCGTCGCCGTCGACGTCGGTTACGGGGAGCTCGCCTGGTCACTGCGTACCGACGACCGGGTGCGGGTGCACGAGCGCACCAACGTCCGGACGCTCACCCCTGGGGCGATCGACGGGCCGGTGGACCTCGTCGTCGCCGACCTGTCCTTCATCTCGCTGCGCCTGGTGCTGCCCGCGCTGGCCGCCTGCGCCCGGCCGGATGCCGACCTGCTGCCCATGGTGAAACCGCAGTTCGAGGTGGGCCGCGAGCGATTGGGCGCCGGGGGAGTGGTGCGCGACCCGGAGCACCGGGTGCAGGCGGTGCTGGAGGTCGGACGTGCCGCGGAGGCCCTGGGCTGGGGGGCCGCCGGGGTGGTGGCCAGCCCCCTGCCGGGACCCGCCGGGAACGTCGAGTTCTTCCTCTGGTTGAGGTCCGACGCCGGGCCGATCGAGGAGGACACCGTTCGTCGAGCAGTTCAGGAGGGACCGCAGTGAGCAAGCCGAGCACCGGTACACCGGAGGAGCAGCGGCGCCGGCGGGTCCTGCTGACCGTGCACACCGGACGGCGGGACATCGTGGAACTCGCCCGGACCTCGGCCGCACGCCTCATGCGTGGCGGTATCAGCGTGAAGATCCTCGAGGACGAGGCGCCGGACCTCGACATCCCCGACGCCGAGGTGGTGCCCTGCGACGAGTTCGCGGCCAAGGACGCCGAGATCGTCATGGTCTTCGGCGGAGACGGGACCTTCCTGCGCGCCGCCGAGCTGGCCCGCTACACCGACGCGGCGCTCATGGGCGTGAATCTCGGGCGGGTCGGCTTCCTCGCCGAGACCGAGCCCGAGGCGGTGGAGGAGACGCTCACCGCCATCGAGGACTGCGAGTACTCGGTCGAGGAGCGGCTGGCCATCCAGGTCGACGTCCTCGACGGCGCCGGCACGGTGGTGGGCGGCACCTGGGCGCTCAACGAGGTCTCGGTGGAGAAGGCCGAGCGGTCCCGCGTGCTCGACGTCGTCATCGCGATCGACGGCCGGCCGCTGACCAGTTTCGGATGCGACGGCGTGCTCTGCGCGACGCCCACCGGGTCGACGGCCTACGCCTTCTCCGCGGGGGGGCCGGTCGTGTGGCCCGACGTCGCGGCGCTGCTGCTGGTGCCGACCAACGCCCACGCGCTGTTCGCCCGCCCGTTGGTGACCTCGCCGAACTCCGTCCTCACGGTCGCGGTCCCGGCCGACGGCAACCGCGCCCGGGTCTCGGCGGACGGGCGGCGGACGGTGGAGGTGCCCGACGGCGGACGGGTCGACGTGCGCCGCGCCAACCGGCCGGTACGCATCGCGCGCGTGCACTCCGCCACCTTCGGCGACCGGCTGGTGGCCAAGTTCGGGCTCCCGGTGCGCGGTTTCCGCGACGCCCGGCGCGCCGGACCGGGGCACGAGCTGTTCACCAGCCGCAACGTCCTCGACCGGGACGTCGTGGACGTCGATGGTAAGGACGCCGGCGGTACCACCCGGGAGGTGAGCGGTGGCGGCACGCACGAGGACGTTTGAAAGAGGACCCTCCTGCCCCCCACCCCTCGCTGACGCTCGGGGCGGGTCCCTGCAGGAGGGCCGTTCCAGCACGTCACCTGGGCGGCTGTCGGAACTGCGCATCCGCGGCCTCGGGGCCATCGACGACGTCACCCTGGAGCTCGGCCGCGGCCTGACGGTGGTCACCGGGGAGACCGGCGCAGGCAAGACCATGGTCGTCACCGGGCTGACGCTGCTCTTCGGTGGCCGGGCCGACCCCGGGCGGGTGCGAGCCAGCGGGCGCGCGGGGGTGGAGGGTCGCCTCGAGCTGCCGCCGGACTCCCCGGCCTGGGCGCGGGCGACCGATGCCGGAGCCGACCCGGACGACGACGGCAGCCTCATCCTGGCCCGCACGGTGAGCGCCGAAGGCCGGTCCCGGGCCTTCCTCGGTGGGCGCAGCGTCCCGGTCGGCGTCGTCGCCGAGCTGGCCGAGGGCCTACTGGCCGTGCACGGGCAGACCGACCAGTTGCGGCTGTCGCGCCCGGCCGAGCAGCGCCGCGCGCTGGACCGCTACGCCGGGCCGGCGCACCTCGCCCTCCTGGAGGGCTACCGGGCGGCGTACCAGCGCTGGCGGGCACTGGCCGCCGACCTGGAGCGCCGTCACGGTCAGGCGCGGGAGCTGGCCCAGGCCGCCGACGTGCTCCGGCACGGGCTCGAGGAGATAGCCGCCGTCGCGCCGGAACCAGGGGAGGACGAGGCGCTCGACACCCAGGCGAAGCGGCTCAGCGACGCCGACGCCCTGCGCGCCTCCGCCGACGAGGCCCGCACGGCGCTGATCGGCGATGTCACCGGCGACCTCGGCGGCGGTGAGCTCCCGCAGGACGCCACCGCGGCGCTGGCCATCGCCGAACGGGCGCTGGCCGCCTCCGACGACCCCACGCTGATCCTGCTGGCGCAGGACCTCGCCGACGCCGTGGCCGTCGTCTCCGACGTCGCCGGGCAGCTGGCCGGCTACGTCGCCGACCTCGACGCCGACCCCGGCCGGCTCGCCGAGGTCCTCGACCGCCGGGCCGCGATCACCGCGGTGGTCCGGAAGTACGCCGACCCCGGGGCGGGGGTGGCCGGGGTGCTGGCGTGGGCGGAGGACGCCCAGCGCCGGCTCGCGGAGCTCGACGTGTCCGACGAGGCGCTCGAGGCCCTCGCCGCCGAGCGGGACGCCGTCCGGGCCGAGGTGGACCGGCTGGGCGCCGAGGTCTCCGCCGGACGCAGGGCCGCCGCCGAGGGGTTCGCCGCCGAGGTCGGCCGCGAGCTGGCCGGGTTGGCGATGAAGAGCGCCCGGGTCTCGTTCAGCATCGACAGCCATCCGGACGAGCCCGGCCCCGAGGGCGTCGACGAGGTGGCGTTGCTGCTGGCAGCGCATCCCGGTGCCCCGCCGCGACCCGTCCACAAGGGGGCTTCAGGGGGCGAGCTGTCCCGGGTGATGCTGGCGATCGAGGTCGTCTTCGCCGGCGCCGACCCGGTGCCGGTGATGGTGTTCGACGAGGTCGACGCGGGTGTCGGTGGGCAGGCCGCAGGGGAGATCGGCCGGCGGTTGGCCCGGCTGGCCCGGGATCACCAGGTCGTCGTCGTCACCCACCTGGCGCAGGTGGCGGCGTTCGCCGACACCCACCTGGTCGTCGACAAGTCCCCGGACACCGGTGCGGGCGTCACCGCCACCGACATCCGGTCGGTCGAGGGCGAGGACCGGGTCCGGGAGCTGGCCCGGATGCTCTCGGGACTGGCCGACAGCGACACCGGTCAGGCGCACGCCCGCGAGCTGCTGGCGGTCGCCGCAGCCGGTCGCTGACCGCGGCCTCCCAGGTCGGGTGACGGGGGAGTGCCGCGGTCGGTGCCGGGGTAGGAGCTGCCGGTGACCTGCTTCTCCTCCACCGACGAGTCGGCGCACTACGGCCTGTCGGTGTGCATGCTGCTCAGCCAGTACCGCGACCAGCTGGGATGGGCGGCCGACGGCGTCGAGGAGCTGGGCACCGGTGACGCGACCGCGATCGCCGACGTCGTGCGGGCACTGCCCGGTCTGCGGGTGCGCAGTTTCGACGTCAGCGCCGCGTCGGTGGACGTTGCGCGCGCGAACATCGCCGACCGGGGCGTGGCCGACCGTTACACGGTCGAGGTCGGTGACTTCTTCGACCAGGCGGACTCCGCCGGTGGCCCGCAGACGTCGACGGTCATCTCCAACCCGCCCTACATCCCCGCGCCGGACCGGGGCATCCTCATGCCCGAGCTGTGGGGCGGCGTGCGGGGCAACGACCTGGTGGTGCAGTTGCTCAAGGCCGGCTACACCAACGTCGTCTGCGCCCTGGCCAGCTACTCCGACCCGGAGGCGACCGTGCGCACGGCCCAGGACCTCGGGTACCGGGTGGTCAACTTCCTCGCCATGGGGCTGGACTTCGGGCCCTACAGCTCCGAGCCGAAGGTGCGCGAGCACATCCGCCACCTCTGCCGCGAGGGGCGCGGCTGGGCCGGGGAGGACGACTACATGGTGGCCATCACGCTCTTCACCCGGAACCCGGACCTCCCCGGTGACCGCGCGGACCAGCTGTTGAGGTCGCTGCAGCTGTCCTGACGAGCGGGTGTCCTGACGAGCGGGGCCCGGAGGGTCCCCGAGGAAGGACAAGAAGGCCGCGGCACCGACCGATCCGGGCCGGGACCGGCGGAGCAAGACGAGAGCCGCCCTGCGAGGCGCCGCGACGAGGGGGCCCGGAGGGTCCGCGAGGAGGGGTGGGAAGGGCTCCACGCAGCAGGGGGACGGCTCCTGGTTGCGGTGTCAGCCGGAGGCTGACTTTTTGGCATAGCCGGCGAGGCCGAACTGCAGCAGCGCCAGGCCACGGCGGCCCTGACGGCGGAGTTCAGCCGACAGCTCCGGTCCGTTGACCCCCGCGAGCACGCGGTCCCGCGCCAGTTCGAGGAGCGAGGCGTACAGGCCGAGCACCGCGTGCGCGGCCAGCCACGGTTCGATCTGCCCGGACTGCGCGCCGGTCTCCTCGGCGATGAGCTCGGCCAGCGAGCCGGTCAGCTCACCGAGGATCTCCCGCTCGCGGATCTGCAGCGTGCGGCTGTCCCGGATCACCCGGGCCATGGCCGCCACACCGTCGGCCGCTTCCGGCGAACCCAGCAGGCTCACCGCGCCGACGACGAAGCTGCCGGCCGCCGCGGAGACCGACTCCCCGGCCGGGCGCCGGCGCACCGCGTCCAGCAGCGCCGCCCGCATGGGCGGGTCGGCCTCGAACACCAGCCCTTCCTTGACCGGGAAGTGGTTGAAGACCGTCTTCTCGACCACGCCGGCCCGCTGGGCGATCTCCACGACGCTCACCGCCTCGAAGCCCCGCTCGGTGAACAGAGCGCTTGCGGCATCGACGATCCGGTCGCGGGTCTGCTGGCGGCGGCGCTCGCGGATGCCGGAGCCGCGCCGCGTCCGCCGTTCCCGGCCCGGTCCGGCCGCGTCACCGTCGGTGACGTCGTCGGCGACCGGCGCCTCGGCGCGGCCGGTGGGCCGGGCGCCAAGGGTGGGGGAGCCTGCGGCCCCCGTCCCATGGTCGTGGCCGGGTTCACCGCGCACCGGTAGCGGGACCGGCGGCCGGGGCGCGGCCCGGGTGACGGGAGGAGTCACGGCCGGCGCGACGGGTTCCGTCTCCCCGGGAGGCGCGGATCGGCCCAGCTCAGGGTGGGGTACAGCGCGGATCACGGCACCGCCGACGGCCGCCGGGGCGTCCGCCTCCGGCGCCGGGAGGGATGCTGCGGTCGTCAGGGCCCCGGCCACTCCAGTCACATGCGCAACGTTAGTCACAACTCGGTAACGGTCCGGCCGACACGGTGGCCGAAGCGGCACGGGCGTGTCGCCCGAAGGTGGTGTCGCACACGGTGCGTGATCGGAGCGTCGCCGAGGCGCGTCGGAAGGCCGGGCGGCTCGGCGCGCGTGGCAGCATGCGGTGTCATGCGCATCGGCACCGTTCGCCGCGGCCGGGCACAGGACAGCGGGCCCGGCGTCGCCGGCACCGTCCGTCTGGACCGCCGCACCAAGAACCTGACGAAGCGGTTGCGCCCCGGCGACATCGCCGTCATCGACCACGTCGACATCGACCGGGTCAGCGCCGACGCACTCGTCGGCTGTCGGGTGGCGGGGGTGGTCAACGCCGCACCCAGCACCTCGGGTCGGTACCCCAACCTCGGCCCGGAGATCCTGATCAACGCAGGCGTCCCGCTGCTCGACGACGTCGGCCGGGACGTCTTCGCCAAGCTCAAGGAAGGCGACGGGGTCCGGCTGGACGGCAGCCGGCTCCTCGACGAGAACGGCACCGTCGTCGCCGAGGGCACCGCCCAGGACGCCGGGACGGTGGCCGCCGCCATGGCCGAGGCCAAGGCCGGTCTCTCCGTGCAGTTGGAGGCGTTCGCCGCCAACACCATGGAGTACATGAAGCGCGAGCGCGCACTCCTGCTCGACGGTGTCGGCGTCCCCGACGTCACCACGTCGATCGAGGGCCGGCACGTGCTCGTGGTCGTCCGCGGCTACGACTACAAGGAGGACCTGCACGCCCTCCGTTCCTACATCCGCGACTACCGCCCGGTGCTCATCGGCGTCGACGGCGGCGCCGACGCGCTGGTCGACGCCGGCTACTCGCCCGACATGATCATCGGCGACATGGACTCGGTGAGCGACGACGTCCTCCGGTCCGGCGCCGAGGTGGTCGTCCACGCCTACGCCGACGGTCGCGCCCCCGGCCTGGCGCGGGTGCAGGACCTCGGCGTGGAGGCCATCACGTTCCCCGCGGCCGCCACCAGCGAGGACATCGCCATGCTCCTGGCCGACGAGAAGGGCGCCACGCTGATCGTCGCCGTCGGCACCCACGCCACGCTCGTCGAGTTCCTCGACAAGGGCCGCGGAGGCATGGCCTCGACCTTCCTCACCCGCCTGCGCCTGGGCGGCAAGCTCGTCGACGCCAAGGGCGTCAGCCGCCTCTACCGCAGCCGCATCTCCACCACCGTCCTGGTGATCATGGTGCTGGCCGCCCTGGCGGCGATCGGTGCCGCTCTCGCCGTTTCCGCAGTCGGCCGGGTGTACGTCGACCTGCTGCTCGACCAATGGAACAGCTTCGTCTTCTGGCTGGAGAACCTCTTCTCGTGATCGACTTCCGCTACCACCTGGTGTCCCTGATCGCCGTCTTCCTGGCCGTCGCGCTGGGCATCGTCATCGGGACCACCGCCCTCAACGAGCCCATCGAGGCCGGCATCGAGGGACAGGTGGCCGACCTCGAGCAGGACAAGCGGGCGCTGGAGGACCGCACCCAGGAGCTCGAGGCGCAGCTGGAGTCCGGCCAGGCGTTCGAGGAGGCCGTGGGCCCCGTGCTGGTCGAGGGCACCCTCGCCGACCGCAGCGTGGTGCTGGTCCCCACGAACGAGAGCGTCACCGCCGAGACGGTGGAGCAGGTCACGGCGCTGGTCGACCAGGCCGGCGGATCGGTCAGCGGCGTGGTCCGCCTCCAGCCCGAGTACAGCGACCCGGCCACCACGGCGGCGCTGCAGAGCTACGTGACCGGCTCCGGGCTGCCCGCGGGCATCCAGCTGCCCGAGACCGGCGACGCCGAGACCCTCGTGGCCTCGCTGCTCTCCCAGGTGCTCGTGATCCCGCCGGGTGGTCCGGTTCCCGACACCGCCGCCCTTTCCTCGGTGCTCGCCGGGCTGACCTCCCTCGACGTGCTGGTCCCCGAGGGTGCCTCGGTGGCGCCGGCCGACCACGCGATCGTGCTCACCGGCAGCGGGTTCAACGGGGACGACGCCGACCAGCGCAACGCCGCGCTCGTCGAGCTGGTGACGGCCCTGGACTCGCGCGGTGCCGGCGCGGTCGTTGCCGGGGACGCTCCGTCGGCTCGGGAGAACGGGCTGATCGGCGTGCTGCGGGCCGACCCGGCCCTGGCCGCGGCCATCTCCACCGTCGACAACGTCGGGACCGTCCTCGGGCGCATCAGCACCGTGCTGGCGCTGGGCCAGGAGTCGCTCGGCACGTCCGGGATGTACGGGACCGGCGAGGACACCCAGCCGGTGCCGCCGCTGCCCGCCGCCGCGCAGTGAGCGCCCGGCACCTCGCTCGGACCGCACTGGCCGGGGCCGTCCTGGGCCGGGCCGCCCTGACCGCGGGCGCCGCGCTGATCGCGCGGCCGGCGGGCCGGCCGTGGCGACGCACCAATTACGCCGGCCGGCCGGTGAGCCTGCTCGGTGGCCCGGTGCTGGCGCTGTCGGCCACCGCGACCGCGGTGCTGGGTGCGCCGCCCGGAGCCCGTGCCGCGGCGGCGGTCGTCGGTACCGTCTCCGGTCTGGTGGGTGGCTACGACGACCTCGCCGGTGCCCGTCCGGAGCAGGCGCGCGACAAGGGGCTGGCCGGCCACCTGCGTGCGCTGCGGGAGGGCCGGGTCTCCGCCGGCGCCGTCAAGGTCGCCGGCATCGGCACCGCCGCCGCCGTCGCCGCCCTCCTGACCCGGAGCCGCGACCGCGGCGCCGGTGCGCTGGTCGACGGCGTGCTCACCACCGGGCTGGTGGCCGGCTGCGCCAACCTGCTCAACCTCCTGGACCTGCGCCCGGGCCGCGCGGCCAAGGTCGGGGCCCTCGCCGCCCTCGCAGGGCTGCCCGGACCCGCCGGCGGGCTGGTCGCGGGGCCGCTGGGCGCCACGCTCGCGGTGCTGCCCCACGACCTGAGGGAGCGGATCATGCTGGGGGACTGCGGCGCCAACGCCCTCGGCGCGCTGCTCGGTCTCCGGCTCACCGAGCTGCCCTCCCGCCCGGCGCGGGCCGCCGCACTGGCCGTGGTCACCGGGCTGACGCTGGCCAGCGAACGGGTGAGCTTCACCCGCGTCATCGAGGCCACGCCGGGCCTGAGGGAGCTGGACCGCCTCGGTCGCCTGTCCTCGTGAGCGAGCTCGCGAGCTCACCAAGGGGCACAGCAATGCCGCGGACACGGCCGACGAGCGCCAGCGAGGAGAGTCCGTGAACGCGCGGCGGGTCGCAGGCGGCGTGGCCGGGGCCGCCGCGCTGATCGCGGGGCTCACCGTGCTGGCCCGCACGGCGGGGTTCGGCCGCACGCTGGTCTTCACCAACACCGTTGGCGCGGACAGCACCGGCGACGTCTACCTCGCGGCGAACAACGTCCCGAACATCGTGTTCGAGGTCGTCGCCGGCGGCGCACTGGCCAGTCTCGTCGTCCCCATGCTGGCCGGCGGTATCGCCGCCGGCGACCGGGAACAGGTCCGGCGCACCGCGTCCGCGCTGCTGGGCTGGACCCTGCTGCTGCTCGTCCCGCTCGCGGCCCTGCTCGCGCTGTTCGCCGAGCCGATCGCGCGGCTGCTGCTCGGCGGCGGCGAGGAGGCCGAGGTCGAGCTGGCGGCCCGCTTCCTGGTGGTCTTCGCGCCGCAGGTCGTCCTGTACGGGATCGGCATCGTTCTCACCGGAGTGCTGCAGGCCCACCGGCGGTTCGCCGGTCCGGCGGTGGCGCCGCTGCTGTCCAGCCTCGTCGTCGCGGCGGCGTACCTGGTCTTCGCGGCCATGGGCGGGGCACGGGACGTCGCCGACCTGTCGACGCCGGCCGAGCTGGTGCTCGGCGTCGGGACGACGCTCGGCGTCGTCGTCCTCAGCCTCAGCCTGCTGGTGCCGATGCGCGGGCTCCGGCTGGGGCTGCGGCCGGCGCTGCGCTTCCCGGTGGGTGCGGCACCCCGCGTCCGGCGGCTGGCCCTGGCCGGAGTCCTGACCCTCGCCGGGCAGCAGCTGCTCGCGGCGGTCGCCATCCGGCTGGCCAACGACGGCGCACCCGACGGCACGCAGGTGGTGTACGCCGCCGGGCTCACGGTCTTCCTGCTGCCGTGGGCAGCGCTGGCGGTGCCGCTTGCGACGTCGGTCTACCCGGCGCTCGCCGAGCGCGCGGACGACCGGGACGAGGCCGGATACCGCCGCGTCCTCGCGCCGGTCGTGGTGCTCACGGTGGCGGCCTCCGCCGTCGCGGCGGCCGCCCTCGTCGCCGCGGCCGGCCCGATCGCCCGAATATTCCTCGCCGCGGAGCCGGCCGAGGAGGTCGTGGCGCTGCGGGACACCGTCGTCGCCTTCGCCCCGGGACTGCTCGGCTACGGCCTCGTGGCCGTGCTGACCCGGGCGCTGTACGCCCGCGGCCTGTGGCGGTCTCCGACCGTGTGCGTGCTGGGCGGCTGGCTGCTCGCCGTCGCCGCCGACGTCGTCCTCGCCCGGATCCTGCCCGCGGCCGACCGCGCGCTGGCGCTGGCGGCAGGGCACACGCTGGGGGTCACCGTCGCCGGGGTCGGCCTGCTCGGCGTGGTGGCGCGGGTCGCCGGCCCGGCGTCGCTGCGCGGGCTGGGGCGCAGCGGCCCGGTCGCGCTGCTGGCCGCCGTCCTCGCCGGTGGCGCCGGTACCTGGCTGGCGCGGGAGCTGGGTGCCGACCCGGTGCCGGAGGGCAGCGTCCTGGCCACGGTGGCCACCGGGTTCCTGGCCGGGGGCGCTGTGCTCCTCGTCGCCGCGGCCGTCATGATGGGCACGGCCCGCGCGCAGCTCGTGGGCGCGTTCCGGGAGTTGCGGTCGACGGGCGGGCAGGAGGTGCGCGGTGGCTGAGCCGCCCCTGCGCGACCGCCGGATCAGCGAGGTGCTCGCCACCAGCACCGGCGGGGTCGGCACCCATGTGCGGTCGCTGCTGCCGTCGCTGGCGGCATCCGGGGCCGCCGTGCGGGTGTGCGGGCCACGAGCCACCGACGAGCTGTTCGGCTTCTCCGGTCGGGGCGCGTCCTTCACGGCGGTGGAGATATCCGCCGGTCTCGCGCCCGCCGCCGACATCCGGGCCGTGCGGGCGCTGCGGCGTGCGGTCGCCGGCAGCGAGCTCGTGCACGCCCACGGGCTGCGGGCCGGTCTGGTCGCCGCCGCCGCGCGCCGCCTCGGGAGCCGCTCCACCCGGCTGGTCCTCACCTTGCACAACGCCCTGCCCGAGGGCGGCGGGCTGCGCCGGCGGCTGCTCGCGCAGGCCGAGCGCGCGACCGTGCGAGCCGCCGACGTGGTCCTCGCCGCATCGGAGGACCTGGCCGAGAACGCCCGCCGGCAGGGTGCCCGCGACGTACGGCCGGCGCCGGTCTCGGCGCCGCCGCTGCCGGGGGCGACGCGGACCCGTGTCGAGGTGCGCGAGGAGCTGGGCATCGTCGACGACCGGGCCCTGGTGGTCGCGGTCGGGCGGCTGCACCCGCAGAAGGGCTACGACGTGCTCCTGGACGCGGTCGCCCGCTGGTCGGCCGACCAGCGGCTGCACCCGGCGCCGTCGGTGGTCGTCGCGGGCGACGGCCCGCTGCACGACGAGCTGGCCGACCGCATCCGCGCCGACGCCCTCCCGGTGACCCTGCTCGGCCGCCGCGACGACGTCGCGGACCTGCTGGGTGCCGCCGACCTCTGCGTGCTCCCGTCCCGCTGGGAAGCCCGGTCCCTCACCGCCCAGGAGGCCCTCCGGGCCGGCGTCCCGCTGGTGGCCACCCGCACCGGCGGCCTGCCGGACCTGCTGGGCGCGGCCGCCGAGCTGGTTCCGGTCGGCGACGCCGGTGCGCTGGCCGAGGCGGTGGTGCGGGTGCTCCGCGACAGCGCCCACGCCGCCGACCTGGTCGAGGCCGGACGGCGGCAGGCAGCCACCTGGCCCGACGAGGAGGCCACGGCCGCCCAGCTGGTCGGGATCTACCGCGAGCTGCTGGGGCCACCGGCGGCCCGACCGGGCCCATGACCGGCCCGGCCGTGCGGGCGCTGCACCGGGCGGTGGCACTGCTCCTGCTGGCCCTCACCGCCCTGGTCGCCCTGCCGGCGGTCGCCGGCGCCGAGCAGCCGGTCGCGGCCGACCGCGTCGTCGTCGTGGGCGTTCCCGGGCTCACCTGGTCCGACGTCGACCCGCAGGCCACCCCGGAGCTGTGGGCGCTGGCGGAGGAGTCGGCGATCGGCGCGCTGTCGGTGCGCGCCGCCCGCTCGACCAGCTGCCTGCTCGACGGCTGGGCGACCCTCGGCGCCGGGAACCGGGCCCGGTTCCCCGGCACGGACGACGGGTTGCCTCCCGTGCCGCTGCCCACCGTTCCGCTGCCCGACGGGGATGCGCCGCCCAGCGGTGACGGGCCGGAGGACGGCACGGACGTGGCGGACGAGGAACCGCGACTGGACACGTCCCTGACGCACTGCGGCCTCCAGGAGCGGGTCGCCGGGGTCGCCCTGGGGGACCCGGTGGCCACCGTCGCCCGGATCGCGGAGGACCCGGGAACGGTGCGCTTCGGCGCGGAGCCCGGAGCCCTCGGTGCAGCCGTCGGCTGCGCCTCGGTCGTGGGCCGGGCGGCCGCCCTGGCGGTGGCTGCGCCGGGGGTCCGCCTGACCACGGAGAGCACGCTGCCCACCGACGCGGCGGAGCTGACCGACGTGCTGACCGGCTGCCCGCTGACCCTGGTCTCGCTGGACCAGCTCACCGACGCCGGCGCGCCGGGTCCCGAACCGACCGACGACGGCACCCGGCCCGAGCCGCGGGCCGCGGCGCTGACCCGGATCGACGGGGCCCTCGGCCGGTTGCGGGCCGCCGTGGACGGCCTGCCCGGGGACACCTTGCTCCTGCTGGCCGGGATCTCCGAGGTCAACGACGGACGGTCGCAGCTGCACGTGGGCATCGCGCAGGGCCCGGGCTTTCCGGAGGGCTGGCTGTTCTCGGCGAGCACCGGCCGGGCGCCGTTCGTGCAGCTGATCGACGTGGCGCCGACCGTGCTGAGGGCGCTGGGCCTCGATCCGCCCGCGTCGATGAACGGGCAGCCCATGCGCAGCACGGACGAGCGGCCGGCGCTGGCCCGGGCCGTCGCCGAACTGGAGCGGGTGAACGTCGCCGCGTACACCCACCACCGCAACACCGGGGGGTTCTTCTGGACCTTCGTGGCCGTCGGCGCGGTCGTCGTCCTCCTCGGGGTGATGGTGGTCAGCGGCGGCCGGCCGCTGCACCGGCTGCGTTCGTGGCCGTGGGCCCGGCCCGCGCTGCGGCTGCTCTGCCTGGCGGCCGCCGCGCTGCCGGTGGCGACCTATCTGGCGGGCATCGTGCCGTGGGAGCGGACCGCCGCGCCGCTGGGCGTGCTGGTCGGCTCGGTGGTCGTCGCCGACCTGGTCGTGGCCGCGGTGGCGGCGGGCGGGCCCTGGCGGCGGCACCGGCTCGGTCCGCCGCTGGCCGTCCTCGTGGTCACGCTGGTCACCCTGCTCGCGGACGTGCTGACCGGATCGCGGCTGGAGCTGAACGCGCCGCTGGGCTACGACGCGATCGTGGCCGGGCGGTTCACCGGCTACGGCAACCTGAGCTTCGGGCTGCTGACGGTGAGCGCGCTGATGGTCACCGCGGCGCTGGCGACGGCAGCCGGCCGGCGGGCCGCCCCCGAGCGGCGGCGCGGCCGGGTCGCGGCCGTGGTCCTCGCCGCCGGTCTGGTGACCGTCGCCGTCATCGGGGCGCCGGGGCTCGGCCGCGACTTCGGCGGGGTGCTCGCCGCCCTGCCCGGCTTCCTGCTGCTGGCGATGCTGCTGACCCGGGTGCGGGTGACGGTGCTCCGGCTGGCCGCGATCCTCGCGGCAGCCGTCGTCGCCGTCGGGACCGTCGCGGTGCTGGACTGGCTGCGGCCGCCGGGGGAGCGCACCCACCTCGGGCGCTTCGTCGAGCAGGTGCTCAGCGGTGAAGCGCTGACGGTCATCAGCCGCAAGGCCTCGGCCAACGTCGGCATCCTGCTGGGCAGTCCGCTGGCCTGGATGCTGCCGGTGGCGCTGGTGGCCGCGGTCTGGCTGCTGCGTCCCGGCGGCCCCCTGCGCAGCGCCGGGCGCGGGGCGCCCCGCGGGCCGGGCGGCCTGGACGCGGCCGACACCGCCGTCCTGCGGGCCGCGCTGCTGTCCACCGCGCTCAGCCTGTCGATCGGCGCCGCGGTCAACGACTCCGGCGTCGCGGTCCCGGCGACCGCCGCCGCGCTGCTCGTACCGCTGCTGGTCTGGCTGGCAGCCGTGCCGGGGGAGGGCAGGCCCGAGGGCGTGGAGTCCGCGGGTGGCACTGCCCACTCCGGCCCGGCTGACGGCGCCGGCCGTGTTACGGTCGTCTCCCGTGGGTCGACCGTCTGGAACGCATGATCACACCGGGAACAACAGCCTCCTTCTCCACAACACCCAGCCGACGAAGTTCGTCTTCGTCACCGGCGGCGTTGTGTCCTCGCTCGGCAAGGGGCTGACAGCGAGTTCGCTGGGCGCCTTGCTCTCCAGCCGGGGGCTGCGCGTCACGATGCAGAAGCTCGACCCCTACCTCAACGTGGACCCGGGGACGATGAACCCGTTCCAGCACGGCGAGGTGTTCGTCACCGAGGACGGCGCGGAGACCGACCTCGACATCGGCCACTACGAGCGGTTCCTCGACACCGATCTCTCCGGCCGCGCCAACGTCACCACCGGCCAGGTGTACTCGGACGTGATCGCCAAGGAGCGCCGCGGCGAGTACCTCGGCGACACGGTGCAGGTGATCCCGCACATCACCAACGAGATCAAGGCGCGGATCCTGGCCGGCGCCGACAGCGCCGAGCGCGTGGACGTGGTCATCACCGAGATCGGCGGCACGGTCGGCGACATCGAGTCGCTGCCCTTCCTCGAGGCCGCGCGCCAGGTGCGCCACGAGATCGGCCGGGACAATTGCTTCTTCCTGCACATCTCGCTGATCCCCTACATCGCGCCGTCCGGTGAGCTGAAGACCAAGCCGACGCAGCACTCGGTCGCCGCGCTGCGCAGCATCGGCATCCAGCCCGACGCCCTGGTCTGCCGGTCGGACCGGGAGATCAACGAGGGCCTCAAGCGCAAGATCAGCCTGATGTGCGACACCGACCCCGAGGGGGTTATCTCCTGCCCCGACGCGCCGTCGATCTACGACATCCCGAAGGTGCTGCACCGCGAGGGCCTCGACGCCTACGTCGTCCGCCGGCTCGGGCTGCCCTTCCGCGACGTCGACTGGACCGTGTGGGGCGATCTGCTCGACCGGGTCCACGCCCCCAGGCAGACCGTCACCATCGCGCTGGTCGGCAAGTACATCGACCTGCCCGACGCCTACCTGTCGGTCACCGAGGCCCTGCGCGCCGGCGGCTTCGCCCACCGCAGCCGGGTGCAGATCCGCTGGGTGCCGTCGGACGACTGCGAGACGCCTGAGGGCGCAGACAGGGCGCTGGCCGGCGTCGACGGCGTCTGCATCCCCGGCGGGTTCGGGGTGCGCGGGATCGACGGCAAGCTGGGTGCGATCCGGCATGCCCGGGTCAACGGCATCCCGACCCTGGGCCTGTGTCTCGGACTGCAGTGCATGGTCATCGAGACCGCCCGGAACCTGGCCGGCATCGACGGTGCGAACTCCACCGAGTTCGACCCCGAGACCCCCGCCGCCGTCATCTCCACCATGGCCACGCAGCTCGACGTGGTCGCCGGCCGGGGCGACATGGGCGGCACCATGCGGCTGGGCAGCTACCCGGCGCACCTGCAGAAGGGCTCGGTCGTGGCCGCCGCCTACGGCTCGTGCGAGATCACCGAGCGGCACCGGCACCGGTACGAGGTCGCCAACGCCTACCGCGACCGGCTGAGCGAGGCCGGCCTCGTCTTCTCCGGCACCTCGCCCGACGGGACGCTGGTGGAGTTCGCCGAGCTGCCCCGGGAGGCGCACCCGTTCTTCGTCGGCACGCAGGCCCACCCGGAGCTGAAGAGCCGCCCGACCCGGCCGCACCCGCTGTTCGCCGCGTTCGTTCAGGCCGCCGTCGACTACCAGGAGGCCGCCCGGCTGCCGGTGCCGGTGGACCAGGACCAGCAGGTCGGCGTCTGATGGCCGTCGAAGACGACGGGCGAGCGAGCATGCAGAGAGGCGGCCGCCGACAGGGAGTGAGCATCGCAGCGAGCGCCAGCGAGCGAGGAGCGGAGCGACCGCGGAGGCGGCCTACGGCTCCGAGCGAGGAGCGGAACGAGTCCGGAGTCGAGCAATGAGCACCGACGGGCACGACTACCGGGTGCTGGGCAGCGAGACGGTCTACGACGGCCCGATCATCTCCCTCCACCGCGACACGGTGGCGATGCCCGGCGGGGGCGAGAGCGTCCGGGACGTCGTCCGGCACGTGGGTGCGGTCGCCGTCGTCGCGCTCGACGACGAGGGGAACGTGGTGCTGCTCCGGCAGTACCGCCACCCGGTCGGTGCCTACCTGTGGGAGCTGCCGGCAGGTCTCCGCGATGCCGACGGCGAGCCGCCGCTGGAGACCGCGAAGCGGGAGCTGGCCGAGGAGGTGCAGCTGGCCGCCGGGCGGTGGTCGCTGCTGACGACCCACTACAGCAGCCCGGGCTTCTGCGACGAGATGGTGCTGGTCTACCTCGCCGAGGACCTCAGCGACGTGCCGCGCCCCGAGGGGTTCACCGCCGAGCACGAGGAGGCCGATCTCACCGTCGAGCGGGTGCCGCTCGCCGACGCGGTGCAGCGGGTCTTCGACGGCGGCATCCGCAACGTCGCCGCGGTGGTCGGGGTGCTGGCCGCCGCGCAGGCCCGCGCGGCCGGGCCCCGGCTGCGGCCGGTCGACGCCACCTGAGCCGGCCGCCGTCGTCCGGCCCGATAACCGCGTTCTTGCGCGCGCGGGCGGTATCACCTGCCCCGATAACCGCATCCTCGCGCAAGCGGGCGGCACAGCCTCGCCCCGGTCAGGGTCGGTCAGCGCGCCCGCCGCGGCAGCCCGACGGCCGACCGCAGGCACCACGGGCCGGTGACGAATCGGCTCAGGACCCCGGATCCGCCGGGGTGCATGCCTACACTCCGCCCGAGGTCCGCCCCGACCGGGCGGCCCACGACGCGGTGGGGCCTTCCGTCACCTCGGGAGCTGTCCGCCGGGACCAGGAGAGTCATCGATGCAGGTCGGGGTTCCCCGAGAGGTCAAGAACCGCGAGTACCGGGTGGCGCTCACCCCGGCCGGGGTGACCGAGCTGACCCGGGCCGGGCACTCGGTGCTGGTAGAGCAGGGGGCGGGGGAGGGCTCCTCGATCCCGGATGCGGACTTCACCGCGGCCGGCGCCCGCATCGTGGCCTCCGCCGACGACGTGTGGGCCGACGCCGACCTGCTGCTCAAGGTCAAGGAGCCGGTCGCCGAGGAGTACGGCCGGCTGCGGGCCGGCCAGACGCTGTTCACCTACCTGCACCTGGCCGCCTCCCGGGAGTGCACCGAGGCCCTGGTGGCCTCGGGAACCACCGCGATCGCCTACGAGACGGTGCAGAGCGCCGACGGTGCGCTGCCGCTGCTGGCCCCGATGTCGGAGGTCGCCGGGCGGATGGCGCCGCAGGTGGGGGCGCACTGCCTCGAGCGCGCCCACGGCGGGCGCGGGGTCCTGCTCGGCGGGGTCTCCGGCGTCTACGCCGCGAAGGTCGTGGTCATCGGGGCCGGCGTCTCCGGGATGAACGCCGCCGCCATCGCCCTCGGCATGCAGGCCGAGGTGGTCGTCCTCGACCGCGACATCGACAAGCTGCGTGCCGCCGACCGGATCTACCGGGGGCACCTGCAGACCGTGGCGTCGAACGCCTACGAGGTGGAGCGCGCCGTGCTCGACGCCGACCTCGTGATCGGGGCGGTGCTCGTGCCCGGCGCCAAGGCGCCGACCCTGGTGAGCAACGAACTGGTCTCGCGGATGAAGCCCGGATCGGTGCTCGTGGACATCGCCGTGGACCAGGGTGGCTGCTTCGAGGACACCCGGCCGACCACCCACGACGACCCGACGTTCCGGGTGCACGAGTCGGTCTTCTACTGCGTGGCGAACATGCCGGGCGCGGTGCCCAACACCTCGACGCACGCGCTGACCAACGTCACGCTGCCCTACGTGACGGCGCTGGCGGCCGAGGGCACGTCGGCGGCCGTACGGCGCAACCCGGCGCTGGCCCACGGCGTGAACGTCGTCGCCGGCAGCGTGGTGCTCCCGGAGGTGGCCGAGGCGCACGGGATGGACGCCGTACCGCTCCAGGAGGTGCTGTCCTGACGACAGCGACGGGAGCATCGCAGCGAGGCGGCCGCCGACAGGGAGCGAGCATCGCAGCGAGGAACGAGCGAGGAGCGGAGCGACCGCGGAGGTGGCCTTGGCATGAGAGTGAGGAGCGGACCGGCGCGCGGAGTCAGGACCGGAGTGACAGCGTGACCAGCGCGCTGTCCGCCGGTCCCGACGTCGAGCGGGTGGTGACCGGCTACCTGGACCATCTGACCGTCGAGCGGGGCCTGGCGGCCAACACCATCGCCTCCTACCGTCGAGACCTCCGGCGCTACACCGAGTACCTGGCGGCGGCCGGAGTGCGGGGGCTGCGGGAGGTCGCCGAGTCCGACGTCGCCGGTTTCCTGGCCGCGTTGCGCCGCGGGGACGACGGCCATCCGCCGCTGTCGGCGACCTCGGCGGCGCGGGCGGTCGTCGCCGTCCGGGGCCTGCACCGGTTCGCCCTCCTCGACGGCCTGGTGGGGAACGACGTCGCGCACGAGGTGCGGCCCCCGACGCCGGCCCGGCGGCTGCCCAAGGCGATCCCGGTCGAATCGGTGGTGGCGCTGATCGAGGCGGCCGGCTCCCTCGAGGGCCCCCGGGGACTGCGGGACCGGGCGTTGCTGGAGCTGCTCTACGGCACCGGCGCCCGCATCTCGGAGGCGGTCGGGCTGGCCGTCGACGACCTGGACCGCGGGCAGAGCACCGTGCGGCTGGCCGGGAAGGGGGGCAAGGAGCGGGTGGTCCCGGTGGGCAGCTACGCCCTGCGGGCCATCGAGGGCTACCTGGTGCGTGCCCGCCCGGCGTTGGCGGCAAAGGGCACGGGCGGCGTCCGCGGCGGCGCGCTGTTCCTGAACGCGCGCGGTGGCCCGCTGTCCCGGCAGAGCGCCTGGTCCATCCTCCGGACGGCGGCCGAGCGGGCCGGCCTCAGCGGCGAGATCTCGCCGCACACCCTTCGGCACTGCTTCGCCACCCACCTGATCGACGGTGGTGCCGACGTGCGCGTCGTCCAGGAGCTGCTCGGCCACGCGTCGGTGACCACCACGCAGGTCTACACCCTGGTCACCGTCGACCGGCTTCGCGAGGTCTACGCCACCAGCCATCCCCGCGCCCTGACCTGACAGCCAGTCGCTCGAAGTTCGGCACATGTTGGGAACCACTCGGCTTGAGCGGTCACACTGGTTGGCATTCGTCGCCATGTCGACACGTCGACGGCGTGCCGCCTTGGGAAGATCTTCCCGGCTCCCTAGCGTCCTCGTCACCCGAGCGGACAGGACGGCTGACCGCACCCGGAACGTCCGGACCGGGCACGAGCTGGAGGCGACTACCCATGGCGATCCGAGCGGACGCGGCCTCTGCCGTCGCGCGCCCGCACGACACCGACCCCGAGATGGGGGCGGCCGCGCTGCGACAGGACCCGGCGAAGGCGCGTCAGCGCCGCCTGCCGGACCCCAAGCCCCTGACCCAGCACGGACCCGCCCGCGTCATCGCGATGTGCAACCAGAAGGGCGGCGTCGGCAAGACCACGTCGACGATCAACCTGGGTGCCGCGCTGGTGGAGTTCGGCCGCAAGGTGCTGCTCATCGACCTCGACCCGCAGGGCGCGCTGTCGGTGGGGCTGGGCGTGCCGGCGCAGAACCTGGACCGGACCATCTACAACGCCCTCATGGAGCGGCGGACCAGCCTGCGTGACGTGCGGGTGCCCACCGACATCCCCGGTCTGGATCTGGTCCCGAGCAACATCGACCTGTCCGCCGCCGAGGTGCAGCTGGTCAGCGAAGTGGCGCGCGAGCAGACCCTGCTGCGCGTGCTGGCCGACGTCCGGGACGAGTACGACTACATCCTCATCGACTGCCAGCCCTCGCTCGGCCTGCTGACGGTCAATGCGCTCACCGCCGCCCAGGGCGTGGTCATCCCGCTGGAGTGCGAGTTCTTCTCGCTGCGTGGTGTCGCGCTTCTGGTCGACACGATCGACAAGGTCAAGGAGCGGCTGAACCCGTCGCTGGAGATCAACGGCATCCTCGCCACCATGTACGACTCCCGGACCGTGCACTGCCGGGAGGTCTTCAGCCGGGTGGTCGAGGCCTTCGGCGACACCGTGTTCCTGACCGTCATCCAGCGCACCGTGCGGTTCCCGGAGACCACGGTCGCCGGTCAGCCGATCACCACGTGGGCGCCCACGTCCTCGGGCGCCTCGGCGTACCGGGACCTCGCCAAGGAGGTGCTGGCCCTGTGACCGAGCTTGCGAGGTCACAAGAGGACACAGCATCGCCGATCACGGCGACGACGAGCGAAGCGAGGAGAGAGTCGTGATCGGTCCGGCGAGAACACACAACGGCGGAGCGACGCGGCTCATGCTGCCGCCGAGCGCCGGCGAGGGGGTGTCGGCATGACGCGTCGACCGGTTCTCCCCGGTGCCTCGGAGCTGTTCCGTCGCACCGACACCGCATCGTCGGCCGCCGAGGTCACCGAGCTGCCGAGCCTGCCGACGCCGGCGAGCTCGCCGGCGCTGCGCAGCGCCGCGGGTGCCCGCCGGTCCGGGGAGCTCGCCGAGGCGGCGGCCCCGCTGACCCTCGTGCCCGGTGGCGCCGATCTCGGCGACGACCTCGCCGGCTTCCGTGGCTCGCCCGGCGAGCCGGCTCCCGCGCCGGTACTCCAGCCGAAGGTCGCCACCCGCGGGCGCCCCGTGCGCCGCACGGAGCGGGCCAAGCACGACGAGAAGATCACCGTCTACATCTCCGCCGACGAACTGCTGGCGCTGGAGTCCGCACGGCTGACCCTCCGTGCCCAGCACGGGGTGGCCGCCGACCGTGGTCGGATCGTCCGCGAGGCCATCTCGGTCCTGCTGGCCGACCTGACCGAGCGCGGTGAGGACGCCGTCCTCGTCCGCCGGCTCGGAGGGCGATGACATCGCCGTCCTCCGGACGGCCAGCGGTCGGGGTGGGTTTCCACGCCTACCCTCGACTGCCGTGAGCGAGAGCACCGGAGCGGTTCCGGCGGCCGAACCGGCCGACGGGGCCGCTCCGGCGCGTTTCACGGTCAAGCTGACCAACTTCGAGGGACCGTTCGACCTGCTGCTGCAGCTGATCGGCAAGCACAAGCTCGACGTCACCGAGATCGCGCTGTCGACGGTCACCGACGAGTTCATCGCCCACCTGCGGGCGTTGGGCGACGAGCTCGACCTGGACCAGGCCAGCGAGTTCCTCGTGGTCGCCGCCACGTTGCTGGACCTCAAGGCCGCGCGGCTGCTGCCCGCGGCGGAGGTCGACGACGAGGAGGACCTCGAGCTGCTGGAGGCCCGGGACCTGCTGTTCGCCCGGTTGCTGCAGTACAAGGCCTACAAGCAGGCCGCCGCGTTCCTCCGCGAGCGCGAGGCGGACGCGGTCCGGCGGTTCCCGCGTCAGGCGGCGCTGGAACCGCGCTTCGCCGACCTCGCCCCCGACGTGTCGCTGGACCTCACGCCCGCGCAGTTCGCCGCGCTGGCTGCCCGGGCACTGGCGCCGAAGGTCCCCGAACAGGTCAGCGTCGCCCACCTGCACGCGCCGGTGGTGAGCGTCGCCGAGCAGCTGTTGCTGGTCCGCAACCAGCTGGTGCGCGCCGGCACGACCAGCTTCCGGGCCTTGACCGCCGACTGCGGGCACACCCGGGAGGTGGTCGCGCGGTTCCTCGCGCTCCTGGAGCTGTACCGCCAGCAGCGGGTGGTGTTCGAGCAGCTGATCCCGCTGGGGGAGCTGCACGTCCGCTGGACCGGTGAGGCGGTGCCCGACCCGGCCGCCGCAGCGACCGACGACCCCGACGAGGAGTACCGGTGACCGACGAGCGCCCCGACGAGGAGCGCGCGCCCATCTCCTGGGACGCGCTGGCCGCCGAGCTGGCCGCCACCCGCGAACAGGCCGAGCAGCGGGGCGACGCCGATCCGGCGACCTGGGACGCGGTCGCCTCCGCGTTGGCCTCCCGCGTCGGTGAGCGTCCGGTCACCGACGGGCCGGTCCCGCTGGTGCCGGACGAGGACGAGCTGCCACTGGCGCCCCGGGCGCCCGAACCGGGACCGCAGCCCGAGCCGCAGCCCCGGCCGGAGCCCGAGCCGCTGGAGCTCCTGGACTCCGTGGAGCTGCGCGGTGGGCTGGAGGCGCTGCTGTTCGTCATGGACGACCCCGTGGACGAGGGGACGCTGGCGACGGCGCTGCGCTGCCCGGTGGAGGAGGTGCGGGCGGGGCTGGCCGACCTCGCCGCGGGCTACGACCAACGGTCGGCGGGCATCACGCTGCGCCGGGTGGGGGAGAGGTGGCGCCTCTACACCCGCGAGGAGTACGCGACCGTGGTCGAGCGCCACCTGGTCGAGGGGCAGCGCAGCCGCCTCACGCAGGCCGCCCTGGAGACCCTCGCGGTCATCGCCTACCGGCAACCGGTCACCCGGGCCCGGGTGTCGGCGATCCGTGGCGTCGGTGTCGACGGCGTGATGCGCACCCTGCTCGGCCGGGGTCTGGTGCACGAGGTAGGTAGCGACCCCGACAGCGGGGGCGGGCTGTACGCGACGACGCCGCTGTTCCTCGAACGGCTCGGGCTCCACGGTCTGGAGGAGCTGCCGGAGCTGGCACCGTTGCTCCCGGAGACGGCCACGATGCTCGACGAGCACCCCGACGCCTGAGTGAGGGCGGTCAGCCCCGCGCGTAGGCAGGCCGCTCGCGGAGAGCCGCCACCACCGTGGCCGTGAGCGAGGCGGTCGCGGCGGCAGCGATCACGTGCTGCAGGAGGCCCGGGACGGCGGCCCGGAGCTCGGCCACGTCGAGGACCACGCCAGCCCCCAGAGGTTCAGGAACGCGGTGGCGAACCACTGCCCCCGGCGGCTCGCCGCGGTGGCCGGGTGCCCGGGCTCCGACCAGATCCGCCGGAGGAAGACCACCGCCAGTAGGCCGGCGAGCACGCCGGGCACGGCGAGTCCGACGTACCAGGCGCCCTCGAGGCGCAGTACCGAGCGGGCGAGGGCGGCTGCGACCACCAGCGCCGCGGCCGGGACACCCAGGGCCAGCCCGATCCGTCGCCAGGCCCGCAGCGTGCGCGGCGGCGCCGGCGCCTTCGGGCGAGACAGGAGGATCCGGTCGGCGACCGCGGGACGGGGCCGCTGCTCCGCTTGCGCTCCATACCCGGATCGTGCAGGCAGTCTGCGCTCTCCTCCACCGCTCCGGCCGACCGTCTCCCGGTCGGGGGCGGAGCTCGCGTCCACGAGGTGGGACACTCGTCGGCGATGAACGCGCCGACCCCGAACGACGAGAGCACCACCGCGGCCGGCGAGGGCTGGTCGGAGGACATGGAGCTGGCCCCGGCGCACCCCGGTGACCGGCCCGCGCCGGACGAGCCGGGCGAGCGGCAGGGCGAGCGGCTGCAGAAGGTCCTGGCCCGTGCCGGCGTCGCGTCGCGCCGGGTCGTCGAGGAGATGATCGACGCCGGCCGGATCAGCGTGAACGGCGCGCAGGTGCGCGTGCAGGGCATGCGGGTCGACCCGCTCGCGGACAGGATCGCGGTGGACGGCGCCCGCCTGGAGATCCGCGACGACCGGGTGACCTACGCGATCAACAAGCCCGCCGGGGTCATCACCGCGATGAGCGACGACCGCAACCGCCCGACCATCGGCGACATGGTGGGCGACCTGGCCCCCGGCCTGGTGCACGTCGGCCGCCTCGACCAGGACACCGAGGGCCTGCTGCTCGTCACCAACGACGGCGAGCTGGCCCACCGGCTCGCCCACCCCTCCTACGGCGTGCGCAAGACCTACCTCGCGCAGGTCTCGGGGTCGGTGCCGCGGGACATGCACCGCCGGCTGCGCGCCGGAGTGGAGCTGGAGGACGGCCCGGTGGAGGTCGACTCCTTCACGGTGGTCGACACCCATGCTGGCCAGTCCGTGGTCGAGGTGGTGCTGCACGAGGGGCGCAAGCACATCGTCCGCCGGCTGCTCGCCCACGTCGGGCTGCCGGTCTCGCGGCTGACCCGCACCGCCGTGGGCCCGGTCCAGCTGCAGCGCATGCGAAGCGGCTCGATCCGGAAGCTGTCCCGCCAGGAGGTCGGCGCGCTGGAGGAGCTCGTCGGGCTCTGAAGAGGGAGCCGCCCACCCCGTCGGCAGGCCGGGCGGCTACCGGTCGATCAGGCCGGCCGCGGGGGAGCGATGGACGCCCGCACGACGGCCGACGTGGCCAGGGTGGCCCTAGGCAGACGAGGCCGGCGGCGCCGTGCTGTAGCGGACCACCAGCTCCGTGGCGAGTTCCACGCGTGGGCTCTCCACGGATTCCCCGTTGACCAGGCGCAGCACGGTGCGCGCCGCCAGGGCACCCATCTGGGCCAGTGGCTGGTGGACCGTGGTGAGCGGCGGTGAGGACCAACGGGACTCGGGGAGGTCGTCGAAGCCGACCACGCTCAGGTCCTCGGGCACTCGCATGGTGCGCCGGCGGACGGCTTCGTACACGCCCAACGCCATCTGGTCGTTGGCCGCGAAGATCGCGGTCGGCGGGGCGGGCAGCTCCAGCAGGCGGGCGCCGGCGCGGAAGCCCGCCTCGTAGCCGAAGTCGCCCTCCACGACGAGGACCGGGTCGTAGGCCAGGCCGGCGTTCTGCAGTCCGGCCCGGTAGCCGTCGAGGCGGGCCCGGCTGCTCCACAGCGTCGGCGTGCCGGCGATGAAGCCGATCCGGCGATGCCCCAGACCGGTCAGGTGCTCGGTGGCGCTGACACCACCGGCCCAGTTCGTGGCCCCGATCGTCGGCACGTCCAGCGTCGGCACCCCTGCCGGGTCGATGACCACTGCAGGCACGCGCAGGCTACGGAGCTCGGAGTGCAGCTCCGGGTCCAGCTCGCTGGTGACCAGGATGGCGCCGTCGCTGGCGCGGGCGATCAGGTTGTCCAGCCACTCCCGGGCGGCGCTCGGGCGGCGGTGGATGGCGGAGACCACCGTGCCGATGCCGTCGGCGTGCGCGACGCTCGCGACGCCCCGGAGGATCTCCACCGCCCAGGGGCTGTCCAGGTCGTTGAAGACCAGGTCGACGAGGCGGGCACGGGGGGCCGACCGTCCACCGCGGCGCTGGTACCCGTGCACCCGCAGGAGCTCCTCGATCCGCTCGCGTGTGTGCGGTGCGACGTCCGAACGGCCGTTGAGGACTCGGGAGACGGTCGGGAGGGACACCCCGGCTTCCGCGGCGATGGCCGCGATGGTGACGGCACGGGGCTGGGCGTCGGTCAACGGTGCTCCTCTTGGTCCGGACGGCCAGCCTACGGCGACGGCGGTCGAGAGTTGCGCGGTCGGCGCGGGTCGCCCCGCACGACGACTCGTCTCGGGACACGCCGGGCGGACACCATGTCGAGGGGCCAGGGGCCTTGACGCCCGCGCTGTGAGCTACGTAACTTCCAAGCGCTTCCGGAAACTTCCGGAACCTTGCGACGGCGCCGAGGAAGGCACAGCATGCGCACTCAGTGGTTCGGTACGAGAGCTCCTTCCAGGGCGGTGGCCCACTGCGCGGTGGGGATGGGCGTGCTGCCCGTCGTCTTCGCTGCCGCAGTTCTCCCCGCCGCCGCGGCTGACACCCGGTCCCCCGGGAACCCCCCGGTGCAGGCCCAGGAGGACCAGTCCTACGGGCAGGCCAAGAAGAACGGTCTGCGGACCGTCGTCCCCGACGACTTCTACATCGGCACGGCGGCGGCCGGCGGAGGCCACCACCTGAACGCCGGCTACCCCGACCCGTTCACCTACGACAAGACCTACCGGAAGATCCTGTCGGCCGAGTTCAACTCCGTCTCGCCCGAGAACCAGATGAAGTGGGACTTCATCCACCCCGAGCCCGGCGTCTACAACTTCGGTCCGGCCGACGCGATCGTCGACTTCGCCGAGGCCAACGGCCAGGCGGTCCGCGGCCACACGCTCCTGTGGCACAGCCAGCTCGCTCCCTGGGTCACCCAGGGCGACTACACCGACGCGGAGCTCCGGCAGATCCTGAAGGACCACATCCAGACGGTGGTCGGCCACTACAAGGGCCGCATCCAGCAGTGGGACGTCGCCAACGAGATCTTCAGTGACCCCTGGAACGGCCCGATCGCGCTACGGCAGGAGAACCCCTTCATCCAGCGGCTCGGCCCCGGCATCATCGCCGACGCCTTCCACTGGGCGCACGAGGCCGACCCCGAGGCCAAGCTCTTCCTCAACGACTACGCCGTCGAGGACATGGGCGGCAAGAGCGACTACTACTACGAGCTGGCGAAGCAGCTGCTCGCCGACGGCGTCCCGCTGCACGGGTTCGCCTTCCAGGCGCACCTCGACCTGCAGTACCCCTTCCCGAGCACCCTCGACGACAACATGAAGCGCTTCGAGGAACTGGGCCTGGAGACCGCGATCACCGAGCTGGACGTCCGGTTCACGCTCCCCGAGAGCGGGGTGCCCACCGCGGAGCAACTGGCCGAGCAGGCCGATACCTACCAGGGGGTCCTCGAGGCCTGCCTCTCGGTCGAGGACTGCAACTCGTTCACCATCTGGGGCTTCAACGACAAGTACTCCTGGGTGCCCGGGTTCTTCCCGAGCCAAGGAGCCGCGACCGTGATGTTCGAGGACTACGAGCGGAAGCCCGCGTACTACGCCCTGCGCGAGACGCTGGCCCAGGCCTCCCAGGACTGACTCCTGCACCGAGCCGGGCCGGGCGGTCGCGTCACGGGCCGTCCGGCTCGGCCCTCCACCGATCTCGTCCCACGGGTCTCCGCAGAGGCCCGTTCCACGGGGGCCGGCCGGCGCGCAGCACGGATCCGGGGATCCACCATGACCCGCGCACGCAGTCTCCGCCGTCTCGCCTCACCGGCACTTCTCGCGGCACTCGCCGTGAGTCCGGCCGCACCCGCCCACGCGGGCGGCGTCGGACCTGGCCCCGGCCAGGGGTGGCCCGGCGAACGACCAGATCGTCACGACCACGGAACTGGGAGGGCCGACCGCGCTCTCACGTTCCACGACGGCCCGAACCAGTACGACACCCCGCGGCTGCTCGATGTGCTGGAGGAGACCCACGTCGAGGCGGTCTTCTGCCTGTGGGGCGACTCCATCGAGCAATGGACAGCTCTCTCAGGAGGTCGCTCTGGGGGAGGCGGTGGACGCCCGTAGGACGAGGGAGGTGGCCAAGGTGACGTGGACATCGGCGACCTCCTCGCCGGAGATGAGCGCAAGGAGCATGGTCGTGGCCTCTTGGCCCATGCGCCTGATCGGCTGCTGCACCGTGGTCAGCGGGGGATCGGCGAGCGCAGACTCCGGGATGTTGTCGAAACCGACCACGGAGAGCTGACGCGGCACGTCGAGGCCGAGCTCCGTCGCTACCTCCAGGGTCATCAACGCCGAGAGGTCGTTCGCCGCGAATACCGCGGTCGGCGGCTCGGGGCGCGAGAGCAGGTCGCGAGCCGCCTCCCGCGCCGGCTCCGGTTCGAAGCCGCCGGACCGCATCAGCGTCTCGTCCACGCGCAGCCCCGCGGCCACCAGCGCCTCGCGGTAGCCCTGCTCGCGCTGCTGCGCCGACAGCAGGTCCGACCGGCCCGTGATCATGCCGATCCGCGTGTGCCCGAGCTCCAGCAGGTGTGTCACGCCGAGCCGGGCGCCCTGCAGGTTGTCCGCGGCCACCGAGGGCAACCGCGACGGTCCGGTGTGCGGGTCGACCGCTACGACGGGCCCGTCGGCCTGGACGTCGGTCACGGTCGGGGTGACGAGCACGGCACCGTCGACGAGCGACCCCATCAACCGGGTGAGCGATCGACGCTCCCACCCCACACGAGCCTCGACGTGCCCGCCGGCGGAGTAGGCGATCAGCTCGTACCCGGAACCGTGGATGGCATCGGCGACGCCCTTGAGGACCTCGGTGCTGAAGGGCTCGAAGTCCATGACGAGCACGCCGATGACGTTGGTGCGGCGGTTGCGCAGGCTGCGCGCGACGAGGCTCGCCTCGTAGCCGAGGCGGTCGATGACCCGCGTGACGTGGTCGACGGTCCCGGCGGAGACGCCGTACCGCCCGTTGATCACCTTGGACACGGTGGAGATCGAGACGCCGGCCTCTGCGGCCACCTGCTGCATGGTCACGCGGCCGCGGAGGGACGGCGCCGGGAGGACCGGCGTCCCGGAGCTCGGGCCCACGCCGATGCCCCTGCCGACGACGGCGTCGCGGGTCGAGTCGATCGTCATGCACAACCTCTCGTCGTCCGGGCCATCGCGGGTCAGGCCGGAAGCCTGGCCGTCGAAGGCCCGGTATCTCTCGGTGGACGGCGGGCCCGCGCCGGGACTGAACCACATCCGCGGCCGACTGCACCTCCCTCGAAGGCGTCGGTGCCGCAGGACCGGATCGGAGAACCGGGTCCGGTCAGGGGTCGTCCGCGTGCGCCGGGCTCACCCCTTGACCGCCCCCTGGAGGCCGCTGACGATGCGCCGCTGCATCGCGAGGAACAGGATGAGCGCCGGGATCATCGCGATGGTGGTGAACGCCAGCACCCCCGCGGTGTCGGCCGAGTACTGGGTCGAGAAGTCGGCCACGCCGAGCGGGAGGGTCCGCATCTCCCCCTGCAGCAGGAGCAGCGGCAGGAGGTAGGCGTTCCAGGACGTGACGAAGGCGAGGACGCCGACCGTGACGAGGGCCGGCATCGACAGGGGGAGCGCGATCCGCCAGAAGATGCCCACCCGGGTGGCGCCGTCGAGCATGGCTGCCTCCTCCAGCTCCTTGGGCAGCGCCATGAGGAACGGCCGCAGGATCACCACCGTGACCGGCAGCGCGAACGCCGCCTGCGGCAGCGCCACGCCCCACCAGGTGTTGCCGAGCTCCAGGTTCCGCGTCACCAGGATGAACAGCGGGATGATGGCCACGGCCGCCGGGAAGAGCAGCCCCAGCACGAACACGAGGAACAGCGGCTCCCGGAGCTTGAACCGGTAGCGCGCCAACGGGTACGCGGCCATCACGCCGGCGAGCACCGCCACCGCCGTCGTGACGACGGCGATCGCCGTCGAGTTGAGCGTGTACCTCCAGAAGGCGGCGTTGCTGAGGACGTTCGCGTAGTTGCTCAGCACCCACGGGTCGGGGAGCCCCGCGGGGTCGCGCGCCAGCTGCGCGTTCGTGCGGAAGCCGCCGAGCGCGCCGTACAGCACCGGCCCGAGCGTGACCGCCACGACCGCCAGTGCCACCAGGTAGACGAACGGGCCACCCCGTCCGTACGCCGTCGCTCGCCGTGCCATCAGCGCCGTTCCCCTCTCGATGCGTGCTCCGCCTGGTTCATGCGTCGGCCCTCGTGTCGCGGCGCAGCACCAGGAACTGGTAGGCGACCGCCATCGCGAAGCCGATGAGGAACAGCACGACGGACGCGGCACCCGCGATCCCGTAGTTGCTGCGCTGGGTGCCCATGCTGATCAGGTACGTGGCCATCGTGGTGGTCGCGTTGGCCGGCCCGCCGCCGGTGAGGATCCAGACCATGTCGAACAGCTGCAGCGAACCGATCATCGACAGGAAGATCCAGGTGCGGATGGTGGGCGCGATGAGCGGGATCGCGATGCGGCGCTGGACCTGCCACCACGAGGCGCCGTCGAGCTGAGCGGCCTCGTGCAGCTCGTCGGGAACCCCCTGGAGCCCGGCGAGGAAGAGCAGCACGGCCAGGCCCAGGTACTTCCACGTGAGCACGACGAAGACGGTGGCCAGCGCGAGGTCGGGTGTGCCGAGGAACCCCTGCTCGGGGACCGGGATCCCCACCGACGACAGCATCCTCTCGAGGACACCCGTGCGCGGCTGCAGCAGCTGGAACCACACGACGCCGGCGATCACCTCGGCCAGCACGTACGGGACGAAGATGATCGTCCGCAGCAGACCCCGCCCGCGGATGCGGCGGTTGAGCAGCAGCGCGAGCGCCAGCCCCAGCGGCAGCTGCACGAGGATCGAGGCGAAGACGATGACGAAGTTGTGCATGACCGCGTCGGTGAAGACGTCGTCGGCCAGCACGCGGAGGTAGTTCTCGAGGCCGACGAAGTCGACCATCGGGCCGAAGCCCTTCCAGCGGTAGAACGACATCCGGGCCGCGGAGAAGACCGGGTAGATGACGAAGGTCGCCATCAGGACCAGGGCCGGCGTCACGAACAGGAGGATCTCGAGGCGCTGCCGGCGCTTCCCGCCCCGGCGACGTCCGGTCACCCGGCGCGCGTCTGCGCCCCGGGTGACCGCTGCGCCGGGGTCCGTCGCCGCCGGCGCAGCGGTCACTCTGGTCATCTGTGGATCACTTCTCCAGTTCGGCGGCCTGCATGGTGGCGTCCACGACGTCCTCCGGCGTCGCCTGCCCGGCGAACACGAGGGCGATCGCGTCGTTCATCGCGCCACCGATCGATGCGCCGAAGGCGGTGTCGAAGTACAGCTGGATGTACGGCGCCGCGTCGCGGACCTCGAGCAGCTGGGCGAGCGCCGGGTCGGAGACGGCGTCGGTGGCAGCAGGGTTCGTCGGCAGACCCATGTCGTTCTCCGCGAAGCCCTGCTGGACCTCGTCGGAGAGGAGGTACTCGACCAGGTCGACCGACGCGTCGGGAGCCTCCGTCGAGACGGCCCAGGCGTCGCCACCACCGAGCTGGGCATCCGGGTCACCCTCGCCGCCCTCGACCTCCGGAAACGCGAACCAGCCGGTGTTCTCGCCCAGACCCTCGCCGTTCTCGGTGAGCCCCTGCATCACGCCCGGCTCCCAGTGGCCGGCCAGCTCCATCGCGACCTGCTCCGTCGCGAGCAGGCCGGAGGCGGAGGTGGCCCCCCCCTGCGCCGGCGTCGTGAGGAAGCCCGGGTTGAAGGGCTCGGTCGCCAGCAGCTCCTCGAGCACCTCGCCGGCCTGCACGAAGCACTCGTCGGTGAAGTCGAGGCTGGTGACCGCGTCCTCGAGGACGTCCTGCCCGCAGGACCGCAGCGCCGTGTAGTACCAGTAGTGGGCGGCGGGCCACTTGTCGCCGGCGCCGACCGAGAGGGGCGTGATGCCGGCGGCCTTCAGCTTGTCGATGACGGTGTAGAGCTCCTCCATCGTGGCCGGCGGCTCGGTGATGCCCGCCTGCTCGAAGAGCTCGGTATTGTACCAGAAGCCGACGACGCCGAGGGAGAACGGCAGCGCGTAGGTCTGGCCGTCGACCTGCCAGCCGGAGACGGTGCCGCCGAGCTTCTCGATCGTCTCGTCCGCCTCCTGGGAGAGGTCGCGGACCAGGCCGGCCTCCACGTGGTCGGCGAGCTCGCCGCCGCCACGCTCCATGTAGACGTCCGGCAGGTCGCCGCTCTGGAAGGCGGCCTCGAGCCGGTCGACCATGTCCTCGTGCGCCATGGCGACGACCTCGACCTCGACGCCGGGGTTCTCGGCCTCGAAGTCCTCGGCCACCTGCTCGTAGTAACCCCTGCCGGGCTCGTTGTTCGAGTTGTGCCACCAGGTGATGGTGTTCTCGTCGCCTCCCGAGGCGCTGCTGTCGTTCCCACCGCCACAGGCAGTGGCCGTCAGCAGTACCGCACTGCTGCACAGCACCGAGAGAGCTGCTCGCCCCGAACGCCGCATGTCTGACCCCTTCGTCACTCCGCACGCCGTCGTGGCGTGGATCACGTGCCGAAAAGGTGGCAGCCGGGGCTTGCGCTGTCAATCGTTGTCGATAACGATTTCGCGCTGTGACCCCAGCCACCGCTGTCGACGCCGTCCGGCGCTCCGAGGCCATGCTGACCGTGCGCTCCGCCGACGGCTCGCCGTGCGCGGACGTGGACGTGCTGGTCGAGCAGGTCCGGCACGACTTCGCCTTCGGCAACATCGGCTTCGACTTCGTGGGGCTGGCCAACCACGAGCGTGGCGACTCGCGGGGCAACGTCTTCGGCGGAGCGGACCCGGAGGCGGCCGAGCGGCTCGAGCAGCTGTGGCTCGACGTGTTCAACACCGCGACGCTGCCGTTCTACTGGGCCGGCTTCGAGCCGGTGGACGGACAGCCCGACACCCGGCGCCTGCAGAAGGCGGCCGCGTGGTTCCACGACCGGGGCGTGTCCGTCAAGGGCCACCCGCTGGTCTGGCACACGCTCGCCCCCGACTGGCTGAGGGAGTACCCCGACCGTGAGGTCGAGGAGATCGTGCGAGCGCGGATCCGGCGGGAGGTCACGTCGTTCGCGGGGCTCGTCGACACCTGGGACGCGATCAACGAGGTCGTCATCATGCCGGTCTTCGCGAACGAGGACCGGCAGAACGCCGTCACCCGGCTGTGCCGCCGCATCGGTCGGATCCCGACCATCCGCCTCGCCTTCGAGGAGGCACGCCGGGCGAACCCCGCCACGACGCTGATCCTGAACGACTTCAACCTGTCGACGGCGTACGAGTGCCTCATCGAGGGTGTTCTCGAAGCCGGCGTGCAGGTGGACGCCATCGGCCTGCAGAGCCACATGCACCAGGGGTACTGGGGCGAGGAGCGGACGCTGGAGGTCCTGGAGCGGTTCGCCCGCTACGGCCTTCCGCTCCACTGGACCGAGACGACCCTGGTGTCCGGGGACCTGATGCCACCGGAGATCGTGGACCTGAACGACCACCAGGCCGACGAGTGGCCCTCCACGGCCGACGGCGAGGAACGACAGGCCGACGACGTCGTCCGCCACTACCGGACGCTGCTGTCCCATCCCTCGGTCCAGGCCGTGACGTACTGGGGGATCACCGACCGGGGCGCCTGGCTGGGCGCCCCGGCCGGACTCGTGCGCGCCGACGGCAGCCCCAAGCCCGCCTACGACGCCCTGCGCGGCCTGGTCAAGGGGGAGTGGTGGCTGGCTCCGACGCGGCTCCGGACCGACGGCGAAGGCCGGGTTCCCGTGCGCGGCTGGGCCGGCGACTACTCGCTGTCGGTGGGGGACAGCGTCGCGTCCTGGACGCTGGGGCAGGACGCGCCCACGCCGGAGGTCACCCTGGCCTGACCGGCGAACCACCCGGGGCGGGGCAGGATGCTGCGAACGCGGCGCCCTGCCGCAGCCGTCCCCTCACAGGCGGCCCCGGTCCGCCGCACCAGCAACCACGAGACAGGACGGACTTTCGAGGGCATGGTCATCAACGTCGACATCGACACTGCGCTGTGGCGCGACCCGGGAGTCCCTGCTGAGGACAGGGTGGCGGACCTGATCGGGCGCATGACGCTGGAGGAGAAGGTCGCCCAGCTGTACGGCGTGTGGGTGGGCATCGATGCGACCGGGGGCGACGTGGCCCCGCACCAGCACGAGATGGCTGCGGTGCCGGTGGAGTGGGACGAGCTGATCCGCAGCGGGCTGGGGCAGCTGACCCGGCCGTTCGGGACGGCACCCGTGGACCCGCTGCTGGGCGCCAA
Source organism: Blastococcus capsensis (assembly GCF_030165005.1). Classification (GTDB taxonomy): domain Bacteria; phylum Actinomycetota; class Actinomycetes; order Mycobacteriales; family Geodermatophilaceae; genus Blastococcus; species Blastococcus capsensis. The sequence continues at coordinate 79,573 of NZ_JASNNW010000001.1, read as the reverse complement.
GGGCCTGGCGGAGAGCCAGCGGCAGATCATGGCGGCCGGCCGCCTCGGGATCCCCGCGCTGGTGCACGAGGAGTGCCTCACGGGGCTCGCGGCGTGGACGGCGACCGTCTTCCCCTCGCCGCTGTGCTGGGCGGCCAGCTTCGATCCGGACCTCGTGGAGCGGATGGGTGCGCTGATCGGGAAGAGCATGCGCCGGCTCGGCGTCCACCAGGGGCTCGCCCCGGTCCTCGACGTCGCCCGGGACCTGCGCTGGGGGCGGGTCGAGGAGACCATGGGGGAGGACCCGCACCTGGTGGGCACGACCGGCAGCGCGTACGTGCGCGGCCTGGAGTCCAGCGGCATCGTGTCGACGCTCAAGCACTTCGTCGGCTACTCCGCCTCACGGGCGGGGCGCAATCTCGCCCCGGTCTCCGCCGGCCCGCGGGAGATCGCCGACGTGTTCCTCCCGCCGTTCGAGATGGCCCTGCGGGCGGGGGCGCGGTCGGTGATGAACTCCTACACCGACATCGACGGGGTGCCCGCGGCGGGCGACCCGGCGCTCCTGACCTCCCTCCTGCGTCAGACCTACGGGTTCACCGGCACCGTGGTGGCCGACTACTTCTCGATCGCCTTCCTCCAGAGCCTGCACGGAGTGGCGGCCTCAGCCGCGGAGGCGGCCGCGCGCGCCCTCGAAGCGGGGATCGACGTGGAGCTGCCGACCGTGAGCTGCTACGGCCAGCCGCTGGTCGAGGCGGTGCGCAGCGGTGCCGTGGACGAGGGCCTGGTGGACCGGGCGCTGCGCCGGGTGCTGCTCCAGAAGTGCGAACTGGGCCTGCTGGATCCCGACTGGTCGCCGGACTCCCCGGCGGTCGTGGAGGGCGAGGTCACCCTCGACTCCGAGGAGTCCCGGGCCGTGTCCGGAGAACTCGCCCGCCGCTCGGTCGTGCTGCTCGCCAACGACGGGACGCTGCCGCTGCAGGCCGGGCTGCGCCTGGCTGTGGTGGGTCCCCGCGCCGACACCGCCCAGGCGATGCTCGGCTGCTACTCCTTCCCGATGCACGTCGGCGTGCACCACCCGGACGTGCCCGTGGGTGTCGACATCCCGACGCTGGCCGACGCGCTGAGGGCGGACCCGGCGGCGTACGACGTCGTGGTCGCGGAGGGTTGCCCGGTGCTGGGTGGCGACGACGAGGGGATCCAGGCCGCCGCGCGTGCCGCGGCCGACGCCGACGTGTGCGTCGCCGTCCTGGGCGACCAGGCGGGCCTGTTCGGCAACGGCACCTCGGGGGAGGGCTGTGACGCCGTGGACCTCCGGCTCCCCGGCCGTCAGGAGGAGCTGCTGGAGGCGCTGCTCGCGACGGGGACCCCCGTGGTGCTCGTCCTCCTGGTCGGCCGCCCCTACGAGCTGTCGCGCCAGGTCGACCGGCTGGCCGCCGTGGTGTGCGGTTTCTTCCCGGGCGAGGAAGGCGGGCCCGCGATCGCCGACGTCCTCAGCGGACGGGTGAGCCCGTCGGGCCGGCTGCCGGTGAGCTTCCCGCGCGCCGGCAGCAGCCAGCCGTCGACCTACCTGGCGTCGGCCCTGGGGCGGCGCACCGACGTGAGCAGCGTGGACCCGACCCCGCTGTTCCCGTTCGGGCACGGACTCGGATACGGCTCCGCGACCTGGGCGGGCGTGCGGGCGCTCACCGGGCCGCGGTGGGACACCGACGGGGCCGGCGAGCTGGAGGTCGAGCTCTGCAACGACACCGACCGGGAGGTCACCGAGGTCGTCCAGGTCTACCTGCACGATCCCGCAGCCGAGGTGGTCCGGCCGGTCCAGGCGCTTCTGGCCGCCAGGCGGATCGACCTCGCGGCAGGGTCGGCTGCGACCGTCCGGTTCACCCTGCACGCCGACCTCACGTCCTTCACCGGGCGGGACGGCACGCGGATCGTCGAGCCGGGTGAGGTGGAGCTCCGGGTGGGTGCCTCCAGCGCCGATGTGCGGGAGGTGCTCCGGTTCACCCTCACCGGCAGCCGTCGCACGGTCGGGTTCGAGCGCCGGCTGCACCCGGAGAGCGTCGTCCAGCACCTGACGGCGGACGCGGCTCGCGGCAGGGGGAGTGCCGGCTGATGCCGCAGACCGACCTCTCGCTGGAGGAGCTCCAGCGCTACACCCCGCACCTCCCGGCCCCGGAGGACCTCGAGGACTTCTGGGACGCCACCCTCGACGAGGCCGGGGAGCGGCCGCTCGACGCCTCCTGGACTCCGGTGGACTCCGGGCTGGTGACCGTCGAGACCCATGACGTGTCCTTTGCCGGCTTCGGCGGCTCCCAGGTCCGCGCCTGGCTGCACCTGCCCGCCCGCGCACTGCGTGGGGACGGCCCGTTGCCCGGGGTCGTCCAGTACCAGGGCTACAACGGCGGACGAGGCCTGCCTCACGAGCACGTCTTCTGGGCGTCGGCGGGGTTCGCCCACCTCGTCGTCGACACGCGCGGTCAGGGGAGCGGGTGGACCGTGGGGAACACAGGGGACCCGGTGGGCTCCACGGCCGCGCAGCCCGGGTTCATGACCCGGGGCGTGCTGTCCCCGCAGGAGTACTACTACCGGCGGGTCTACACCGACGCCACGAGGGCTCTCGAGGTGCTGCGCGGCCACCCGGAGGTCGACGGCGACCGGGTCGCGGTGACCGGCGCCAGCCAGGGCGGCGGCATCGCGCTGGCCGTCTCGGCACTCGCCCGCGGGGTGCGGGCGGTCATGCCCGACGTGCCGTTCCTCTGCGACTTCCCACGGGCCGCGCGGATCGCTCCCGGCGACCCGTACGGCGAGATCGTGCGGTACCTCAAGGCCCACCGCGACAGCGTGGACCGCGTCTTCGTGACGCTGAGCTACTTCGACGCCGCGGTCCTCGGCCGCAGGTCGTCCGCTCCGGCACTGTTCTCCGTCGCCCTCATGGACGAGATCTGTCCTCCGTCGACGGTCTTCGCGGCGTACAACGCATACGGGGGGCCGAAGGAGATCACGGTCTACCCGTTCAACGACCACGAGGGCGGAGCGGCTCACCAGCAGCGCGAGCAGCTCGCCTGGCTCCGGAGCCGGCTCGAGGTGCCGACCGCCCGATCGTCCGCTCCCGCCGGGCATCCCGCACCGCGAGTGCAGGGCGCCTGATGCTGCGCGCACGCCTCACCGTCGACCCGGCGCGACCGGTGGGTCCGGTGTCCCGTCGGCTCTTCGGCGCCTTCGTCGAGCACATGGGTCGCGGCGTGTACGGCGGCATCTACGAGCCGGGGCACCCCGAGGCGGACGAGGACGGTTTCCGCCGGGACGTGATCGACCTCGTCAAGGAGATGGGGGTGACGACGGTCCGGTATCCCGGAGGGAACTTCGTCTCCGGGTTCCGCTGGGAGGACAGCGTCGGGCCGCGCGACCACCGCCCCGTCCGGCTCAACCTGGCGTGGCACAGCACGGAGACCAACGAGGTCGGGTTGCACGAGTTCGCCTCGTGGCTGGAGAAGGTCGGCGCCGAGCTCATGCTCGCCCTGAACCTCGGCACCCGCGGCACGCTCGAAGCGCTGGACCTGCTCGAGTACGCCAACGTGCCTTCCGGCACGACGCTCGCGGAGCAGCGGATCCGCAACGGGCGTCGGCAGCCGTTCGACGTCCGGATGTGGTGCCTCGGGAACGAGATGGACGGACCGTGGCAGCTCGGCCAGCGGTCCGCGGAGGACTACGGCAAGCTCGCCGCCCGGACCGCGAAGGCCATGCGCCAGGTCGATCCCGGCCTCGAGCTGGTCGCCTGCGGCTCCTCGGGCGCGACCATGCCGACCTTCGGTGAGTGGGAGCGCGCCGTTCTCACCCATGCCTACGAGGACGTGGACCTCATCTCCTGCCACGCCTACTACGAGGAGAAGGACGGTGACCTGGGCTCCTTCCTCGCCTCCGCGACGGACATGGATCACTTCATCGAGACGGTCGTCGCCACCGCCGACCACGTGAAGGCCGTGCGCAAGAGCCCGAAGACGATCAACATCTCCGTCGACGAGTGGAACGTCTGGTACCTGTCCAAGGTGCCGGCAGACCTCGCGAGGCGCATCGACGACTGGCCCCTCGCGCCAGCCATCAGCGAAGAGCCCTACACCGTGGCGGACGGCGTCGTCGTGGGGAGCCTGCTCATGTCGCTGATCAGGCACGCGGACCGGGTGACCAGCGCCTCGATCGCCCAGCTCGTCAACGTGATCGCTCCGATCGCGGCCGAGCCGCAGGGACCGGCGTGGCGCAAGGCGACGTTCTTCCCGTTCGCGACCACCTCCCGCCTGGCGCGCGGCGTCGCCCTCCAGGTCGGCATCGACGGCCCCGGCTACGACACGGCCGCGTACGGCGAGGTGCCGGTCATCGACGCTGCTGCGACCGCCGACGCAGGCGGAGCTGCGCTGTTCCTCGTGAACCGCTCGCAGACGGAGGAGGTGGAGGTCTCCATCGACCTCGCAGCGCTGGGTGCGACCACCATCGAGGAGGCACTGACGCTCTCCGACCCGGATCCGCATGCGGCGAACACGGCCGACCGGCCGGACCGGGTCGGGTTGCGGCCGAACGCCCGGGCTGCAGTGGTCGAGGGCACGCTTCGAGCGACCCTGCCGCCGGTCTCGTGGACGGCCGTCTCCCTCCACTGACCGCGGGACCACCCCGCCGCCGCAGCGCAGTCGCACCACCAACCGCACAGCCCCAGGACCCGGCGACGACGCCGGGGGAGCAGAGGAGCAGGACATGGCAACGGTCACCTACGACCACGCGACGCGGGTGTACGACGGCGCGCAGCAGCCCGCGGTCGACGCGCTCGACCTGACGGTCGAGGACGGCGAGTTCCTGGTCCTCGTGGGCCCGTCCGGCTGTGGCAAGTCCACGTCGCTGCGGATGCTGGCCGGCCTGGAGGACGTCACCGACGGCCGGATCCTCATCGGCGACCGGGACGTCACCGACGTGCCGCCCAAGGACCGGGACATCGCGATGGTGTTCCAGAACTACGCGCTGTACCCGCACATGACCGTGGCCGACAACATGGGCTTCGCGCTCAAGATCGCCGGGGTGTCCAAGCAGGAGCGGGCCACCCGGGTGCGCGAGGCGGCGAAGATCCTGGACCTCGAGCCCTACCTGGACCGCAAGCCCAAGGCACTGTCCGGTGGTCAGCGGCAGCGGGTGGCGATGGGCCGGGCGATCGTCCGCGAGCCGCAGGTGTTCCTGATGGACGAGCCCCTCTCCAACCTCGACGCCAAGCTGCGCGTGCAGACCCGGACCCAGATCGCCTCCCTGCAGCGCCGGCTGGGCATCACCACCGTCTACGTCACCCACGACCAGGTCGAGGCCATGACGATGGGCGACCGGGTCGCCGTGCTCAAGGACGGCCTCCTGCAGCAGGTGGGGACGCCGCGCGAGCTCTACGACCGCCCGGTCAACGCCTTCGTGGCCGGGTTCATCGGCTCACCGGCGATGAACCAGCTCACCCTGCCGGTCGTCGACGGCGGGGTGGTGCTCGGGGACGTCGTCCTCCCGGTGCAGCGCTCCGTGCTGGGGGCGACCGCCGATGCTTCGGTGGTCCTCGGGGTGCGCCCCGAGGACCTGGAGGTCGCCGAACGGGGCCTGCCGGTCGAGGTGGACGTGGTCGAGGAACTCGGCGCCGATGCCTTCCTGTACGGCCGCACGACGGCCGGCGGCAGCGAGCACCTGGTCACCGTCCGGGTCGACGGCCGACGTCCGCCGCGGAAGGGCGAGACCGTGCACGTCGTGCCGCGCACCGGCCACGTGCACCTCTTCGACGTCGGCGCCGGCCGCAGGCTGGGGGACTAGGACCCGTCCGGCGGCCCGGACGCGGGCCGCCGGACCGGGCACTCCACGCGGTGCGGCCGAGGGTGGCGGCCGATCCCTAGACTCGGCCCAGGCGCGCGGCGATCCGTGTGCCGACACCGATCGAGGAGAGTGCATGGCCGTCCGAGCCGTCCGGGGCGCGACACAGGTGGAGGCCGACGACCGGGACCAGGTGCTCGAGGCCACCCGCGAGCTGGTCAGCGCGGTCCTGGACCGCAACGACCTGCGCTCCGAGGATCTGATCAGCATCCTGTTCACGGCCACGCCCGACCTGGTGTCGGAGTTCCCCGCCCTGGCCGCGCGCGAGCTGGGTCTGGGCGACGTGCCCCTGATGTGCGCCACCGAGATCGCGGTGCCGCACGCGCTGCCGCGCGTGCTGCGGCTCATGGCCCACGCGGAGACGCCGAAGGAGCGTGGCGACATCCAGCACGTCTACCTGCGGGGCGCGGTCGCGCTCCGGCGGGACATCGCCCAGTGAGCGAGCGGGCTGCGCAGCAGGACGATGACAGTGCCCCGTGGACGAGCGGGCGCAGAGAGCAGTGAGTGAGCAGATGACCTTCCCCGGCCAGGTGACCCTCGACGGACCGTCGGGGACCGGCAAGTCCAGCGTGGCGCGCGGCGTCGCCGCCCGGCTGGGTGCCGCCTATCTCGACACCGGCGCCATGTACCGGGCGGCCACCGTCGCGGTGCTCGACGCCGGGGTCGACCCGTCCGACGCCGAGGGCGTGGCCCGCACGGTCGCCGGGGCCCGCATCGAGGTGGGCACCGACGCGGCGACCGAGACGGTGCGGGTCGACGGGGTCGACGTCGCGGCCCGCATCCGGGGCGCCGAAGTGACCCGTGCGGTCTCCGCCGTCTCCGCGGTGCCCGCGGTGCGCCGCCGGCTGGTCGACCAGCAGCGGACCCTGGTCGCCGAGGCCGGCGCCGTGGTGGTCGAGGGCCGCGACATCGGGACCGTCGTCCTGCCGGACGCGGCGCTGAAGGTCTACCTGACCGCCGCGCCGGAGGCCCGCGCCCGACGCCGGGCCGCCCAGCTGGGCATCCGCGACGAGTCGGGCATCGCCGAGCTCGCCACGGACCTGCGGCGGCGGGACGAGTTCGACAGCAGCCGGGCCGACAGCCCGCTGCGGCCGGCCGCGGACGCGATCGTCGTGGACAGCACCGAACTCGACCAGCAGGGCGTCGTCGACCGGGTGGTCGCCCTCGCCGGCTCCGTGGTGGCGGCCGGCGGAGCGCGGGCATGACCGAGGAGCACACCGGGCCGCTGCCCGTCGTCGCCATCGTGGGGCGGCCGAACGTGGGCAAGTCGACGCTGGTCAACCGCTTCCTGGGCCGGCGGGCCGCCGTCGTCCAGGACACCCCGGGCGTCACCCGGGACCGGATCGCCTACGAGGCGCTGTGGAACGGCAAGCGGTTCACGGTCGTGGACACCGGGGGGTGGGACCCCCGGGCCGAGGGGCTGGGGGCGTCGATCACCCGCCAGGCCGAGTACGCCATGAAGACCGCCGACGTCATCGTGTTCGTCGTCGACAGCCAGGTGGGCGCCACCGAGACCGACCTGGCCGCCGCGCGGGTGCTCCGGCGCAGCGACCGCCCGGTGATCCTGGTGGCCAACAAGGTCGACGACGAGCGCAGCGAGGCCAACGCGGCCGAGCTGTGGTCGCTGGGGGTGGGGGAGCCGTACGCGGTCAGCGCCCTGCACGGCCGGGCCAGCGGTGACCTGCTCGACCTGGTCCTCGACGCGATGCCCGAGGCGCCGCGCGAGCAGGACGAGGAAGGCGGGCCCCGCCGGGTGGCCCTGGTCGGCCGGCCGAACGTCGGCAAGTCGAGCCTGATCAACCGGCTGGCGAAGGAGGAGCGCTCCGTCGTCGACTCCGTCGCGGGCACCACCGTCGACCCGGTCGACTCGATCGTGGACCTCGGTGGCGAGGAGTGGCGGTTCGTCGACACCGCCGGGCTGCGGCGCAAGGTGAACACCGCGAGCGGGATGGAGTACTACGCCAGCCTGCGCACCGAGGCCGCCATCCAGGCCGCGGAGGTCGCGGTCGTCCTGCTCGCCGCCGACGAGGTCATCAGCGAGCAGGACCAGCGGGTGATCAGCCAGGTCGTGGACGCCGGGCGGGCGCTGGTCGTCGCGATCAACAAGTGGGACACCCTCGACGAGGACCGCCACTACCAGCTGGAGCGGGAGATCGAGCGAGAGCTGTCGCGGGTGAAGTGGGCCACGCGGGTGAACATCTCCGCCGCCACCGGCCGGGGCGTCAGCAAGCTGGCCGACCACCTGCGGGCCGCGCTGGCCTCGTGGGAGACCCGCGTGCCCACCGCCGAGCTGAACACCTTCGTGCGGTCGTTGGTGCAGGAGACGCCGCCGCCGGCCCGCGGCGGTCGCGCGCCGAAGATCAAGTACGTGACCCAGGCGGACATCCGCCCGCCACGGTTCGTCGTCTTCTCCACCGGCTTCCTGGAGGCCGGCTACCGCCGGTTCCTGGAGCGGAAGCTGCGCGAGCAGTTCGGCTTCGGCGGCACGCCCATCGAGATCTCGGTGAAGGTGCGCGAGGGCCGGGACAAGGACGGCAAGCGCGGCTGACCACCGTCGAGGCGACCGGGAGCCGTGCGGTAACCTTCCGGGGCGGTCGTCGCGCGGCCCGGGAACTCCCGGCAGGCGGGCGGCACGCGGGCTGTAGCGCAGCTTGGTAGCGCACTTGACTGGGGGTCAAGGGGTCGCAGGTTCAAATCCTGTCAGCCCGACAGTGTGATGTCCCAGGACATCGGCATGGCCCGGACCCACGATTCGTGGGTCCGGGCCATTGCTTTCTGGAAGCGGGGCCGGGTGCACGTCCAGGTCCAGACGGTGCTCGAGCAAGCCGGTGCTTGGAGAGGCGTCCGGTTCAGGGCCCATGTCGCAGCCGGCGGACGGCCGTCCGGCAATAGTTCTCCTCCAGCTCCAGGCCGATCGATCGCCGTCCGGCCCGGTGTGCGGCGACCAGGGTCGAGCCGGTGCCGGCGAAGGGATCGAGGAGCAGGCCACCCGGCGGGCAGGCCAGCCGCACCAGCGCGGCCATCATGGCGACCGGCTCGGGAACCGGGTGACCCCATCGCCGGCGGAGTTCCGGCGTCCGGTGCAGCACACGGTCAGCCGCGTCGGCCAGGGGCCGGGCAGCTGCCCAACCGGGCGGCGCGGCGACGACCACGGTTTCCGGGCTCCCGGGTTGGCGGTGCCAGGAGAGCCAGTGGGCGGCCTGCAGACCCGTTCCCGGAGGAGCCGGTCGATCCGTTGCGCGTTGTGGGCGCCGATGCAGGCCACGACAGGCCCCGTGCTGACCCGGCGGCACTCCGCCAGTGCCTCGTTGAGCCAGGACACGTAGTCGTCCTCGGGCAGCTGATCCCGGTTCCGCCCGTACGGCCGGCCGAGATTCCACGGCGGATCCGTGACGACCGCGTCGACGCAGTCGCTCGGCAGCGCCGGGAGCATCTGCGTCGCGTCCGCACACACGACGAGGGCACTCGCCGGCACGTCGGAGAGCAGCGCCGGTGCCTCCCCGGCTTCTCCGCTTCGCCGTCCGGCCGTCCTGCCGTCCGAGTCGCCACCGCTCGGACGTCAGATTCCCCGCACCCGCGCCGCTGCGAGTGCATAGCCCAGGTCGGCGGCCTGGCGGCCGATCCGGGCGTCGTGGACGCGGATGACGTGTCCTCCGATCGAAGCCCCGAGCGCGCAGGCCGCCGCCGTCGCGACGTCCAGGGGCGCGCCGTCGAGTCCGAGGGTGCGGCGCAGGAAGACCTTGTTGGAGACGGCGACCAGGACGGGACAGCCCAGCGAGACGATGTCGTCTAGTACGGGCGAGCAGCTGCAGGGACTGGCGCCAGGATTTGCCCAGGTCGATGCCGGGGTCGGCGATCACCCGCTCGTGGTCGATACCGGCGTCCTGAGCCGCCTGCGCCAGCGCGGTGAGCCGGTCGGTGACCTCACCGAGGAGATCGGCGTGGAGATCCGCGCCGTCGCCGGGGCACTGGGGCTGGGCACCGTGGACGACGCCGACGGGGCGGCGTGGGTCGAGATCAAGCAGCGGGCCCCCTCGACCTGCTGCGCGAGCGGGGACGGGACGTCCGTACCCGGCTCGTGACCGACATCGTGCCGTTCGACGAGGGCCCGCAGCTGCCGGCCGACCTCGCCGCCCGCCGGCGGGCCACGCTCCCAGGCGGTGCTGCGCTTCGACGGCGACTGGTCGCCGGAGGATCGTCCCGATTTACCAGGTGGCAGCGGGCGGTGTCGAATCGTGGGCCGGGTGGAGCAGCGGGCGCAGGACGTTGTCGACCATGGTCAGCGCCGCGGCGATGGCCATGTGCATGTCCAGGTACCGGTAGGTGCCGAGCCGGCCGCCGAAGAACACCGCCCGCTCGCGAGCCTCCGCGGCGGCCCGCCGCCGGTAGTGCTCGAGCTTCTCCCGGTCACTGGCGGTGTCGACGGGGTAGTACGGCTCGTCCCCGCGTCCGGCGGGGCGTGAGTACTCGCGGGCGATGATGGTTCGGTCGCCGGCGTACGGGCGCTCCGGATGCAGGTGGCGGAACTCGTGGACGCGGGTGAACGGCACGTCCTCGTCGGCGGAGTTGAGCACCGCCGTGCCCTGGTGGTCGCCGGTCGGGAGGACCTCCCGTTCGAAGTCGAGCGTCCGCCAGCCCAGTACGCCGGCCGCGAATCCGAAGTACCGGTCGACGGGCCCCGTGAAGACGGTCGGGAGGCTGGGTGGCAGCTCGTCCCGAACGTCGAAGTAGTCGGTCGACAGCCACACCTCGATGTTGGGGTGGTGGGCCATCCGCGTCAGCCAGGCGCCGTATCCGTCGACCGGCAGGCCCTGGTGGGGGTCGGAGAAGTAGCGGTTGTCGAAGGTGTAGCGCACCGGTAGCCGGCTGATCACCGTCGGGGGCAGCTCGCGCGGATCGGTCTGCCACTGCTTGTGGGTGTACCCGCGGACGAACGCCTCGTAGAGCGGGCGCCCGATCAGCGACACCGCCTTCTCCTCGAGATTGCGGGGGGAGCGGTCGCCGATCTCGGCGGCCTGCTCTCGGATCAGCGCACGCGCTTCGTCGGGGGAGAAGGACCGGCCGAAGTACTGGCACAGCGTCGCGAGGTTGATGGGTAGCGGATAGATGTTGCCCCGCCACCTGCTGAACACCCGGTGCTGGTAGTCGGTGAACTCCGTGAACCGGCGGACGTACTGCCAGACCCGCTCGTTGCCCGTGTGGAACACGTGGGTCCCGTACCGGTGGACCTCGATGCCCGTCGCGGGGTCGACCTCCGACCAGGCGTTGCCGCCGAGGTGGCCCCGTCGTTCGACGACCAGCACCCGTCGGTCCCACCGGGTGGCCACCTGTTCGGCGACCGTCAGCCCGAACAGACCTGCACCGACGACGAGCAGGTCCGGCCGGGGGACAGCCACGCCCGCCGATGCTGCCAGACATCGGGGAGGGCTGCCGGGCGGTCAACCGGGCCGGCGACCCGGGCGAGAGCCGTCGGCACGAGCCCGTCCTCCAGCTCGAGGGCGACCGGCCACGGCCGGCATCCGCGGGCGACCAGAGGCGGCCGACGAGAGGCGCGTGCTCGCTGACTCAGCGCAGCACCGACCGGAAGAGCTCGACCAGCCGGTCGGCGTGGGCGTCGAAGGTGTGCCGCTCCCGGACGGCGAGGGCCGCCGTGCCGCCGCGGCGGTCGGCCAGCTCCCCGGCCAGGGCGGCTCGGACGTCGTCGGCCGAGCGGTAGAACAACCCGGTCCCCTCCGTCCGCAGCACCCGCTCGACGGAGACCAGAGATCCGGGGTTGGCCTGCTGCAGGAGGGGCAGCCCGGCGGCCAGCAGCACCGGCAGCCGGGCGGGGGAGTTGAGGTCGTCCCAGCCGGCCCGGTGCAGCTCTCCGCCGTTGTCGCTGTCGAAGCGGTGCAACCAGCCGGCGTCGTACCGGGAGAGCTCGCCGACCCAGTCCTCGGGGCCCACTGGCGGGTGCAGGTGCACGTGGTCGGGGGCGGCGGTGAGCGCCTCGTCGAGCCAGGTGCTCCACGACCCCGTCGGACCGGGTGCCCGGACCTGGCCGTAGAGGTGGGTGTGGATGCCGCGCCGGGCCAGGTCGAGGACCCAGGGACCGTCGAGGCCGGCCGGCCGGCCCACGACGACCGTGTGCGCCTCACCGTCGGCCTCGGAGAGCTTGTCGGCGAGCGGCGCGTCCAGCCACTCCCGCTTCGGTAGGTCGCCGTCGAGCACGCCGAGCCGCGCGGGATCGACCCGTCCCCGCAGGGCCGCGGCGAACCAGTCCCGCTCCTCGTCGGTGGCCAGGAGGCAGGCGTCGGCGTGCGTGACCAGGTCGGCGAGCAGCGGCCACTCGCCGCGGACGATGCTGCGCTGGGGTGACTCCTTGAAGTGCCAGACGAAGGGCAGTTCGGGGAAGGCCGCCCGCACCGTGTGCGCGAGCGGGACGGCCCGCCAGTTGAGCTGGGCCCAGACGACGTCCGGCTGCAGCTGGCGTACCGCCTCCGGCCAGCGCTCGCGTGCCAGATCGGGGACGTGCCCGAAGGGCAACGGCCCGACGGTGGCGTCGCCCAGCCCGTCGGTCGTCCACAGGCCGCTGAGCCGGTGGCCGCGTTCGGCCAGGGCGAGGACCCGCTCCGGGTTGAACGCCAGCTCGCCGACCATCAGCACGTTGAGGCCGTGCGGTGCCGCCGGGTACCGGGTGTCCCGGAAGCGGGCGTATCGGGCGGCCTCGTCGACCTCTCCGCTGTCGGTGGAGGCGAAGCGCAGCGGCCCGGCGACCCGGTACCGGCTGCGGAAGACGTTGAGGCCGCCGTCGAAGGATTCCCGCATCGCGCGGGACCGCTGCGCGGGGTGGCGGGTCCAGGAGCAGGTGACCCGGCCGGTGTCCGCGGTGCGTCCGCGGGCCGCCAACCGCGCCCAGAACAACCGCTCCAGGTCGTCGGTCTCCAGCTCGGTGCGCTCTGTCCACCGGTCCCCGGTGCGGCGGTGCGCCACCTGGACCAGCTGGGCGTAGGGCGTGCCCGCCGGCTCGGAAAGGCCGGAACGGACGAGCACGACCTCGGGGTCGTCCAGGCGGTCGAGGACCCGGGACAGGTGGTCGGAGTGCCAGACGTCGTCGGCGGGCAGCAGGGCGACGACCGGCGCGGCGGTTCCGTCCAGTCCTGCGTTGAGCGTGGCACCGACCCCGCGGTTGTCCGGCCAGCCGATGAGCCGGATCCGGGGGTCCGCGAGCGCGGCGACCACGGCGGCCACGGCCTCCGGGTCGGGGGAGCCGTCGTCCAGGACGAGTGCTTCCCAGTCGGCCACCTGCTGACCGAGGAGGCTGTCCAGGGCCCGGGGCAGGAAGGCGGACTGGTCGTGGACGGGGACCAGCACGGAGACCCGGGGCGGGGTCATGCAAGGGGAACGGACGACGCATCGGGTCCCATGACCGCCGCGTACACGCCGGTGACGCGGGCGGCCAGCGCCGGCCAGGCGTAGGCCCGCGCCCGGGCCCGCGCCCCGGCCGAGAGGCGGGCCCGGAGCCACGGGTCGGCCACCAGCCGGTCCAGCGTCTCCGCCAGGCAGTCCACGTCGCCCGGCGGGACGAGCAGGCCCGTCTCCCCGTGCCGAACGACCTCCGGGATGCCGCCGACGTCGCTGGCCACCACCGGCAGGCCGGCGGCCATGGCCTCCACCAGGACCGATCCCATCTCCTCGTAGGCAGAAGGCAGCACCAGGACGTCGAGGGAGGACAGCACCCCCGGGACGGCGGAGTGCTCGACGAACCCGGTCATCGTGATCCGGTCGGCGGCCGGGCTCTCGCGGATCAGGTGCGCGACCCGCCGGCGGTCGGGCCCGTCGCCCACGACCACGAGTTCGGCCGGCCGGCGCATCCGGCCGAACGCGCGGACCAGGAGGTCGGCCCGCTTCTGCGGAGCCAGGCGTCCCACGTAGCCGATCCGGGGACGCGCCGATGGCGGCCGCGTGTCGTTCTCGGCCGCGGCGAACAGGGACGGCTCGAAGCCGGACGGGATCGTGTGGATCCGGTCGGCGTCGACGCCGTCGGACCGCAGCGCAGCCGCGGTCCGCTGGGTCAGCACGATCACCGCGTCGGCCCGGCGCAGCGTGGTCCGCTCCACGACGCCGCCCAGGGAACGCAGCAGCCGGATCCGGAGCGTGCCGCCGCGCAGGGTGTGTCCCACGCTGCAGTGCACGGTGACGACCAGCCCGGCGCGGTGCCGGCGCGCGGCCAGCCGCGCGAGCAGCAGCGTCGCGATGTCCTCTCCCTGGTGGGCGTGCACCAGATCGACCGGCCGGACGGAGCCGGCGGGCGGACGGCGGAGCACGTGAGCCAGGGCGGTCAGGGCCCACAGCTGACGCAGGCCCGTGAGGGGCAGGCCCGTCCGGTGGACCTGCGCCGACTGCCCGAGCCGGGTGACCGACCGCGGGGCGGCGAGCCGGGAGGTGACGACCGTCTGCTGGACGGCCTGCGCGTCCAGGGCGCGGGTGAGGGCGGCGGTGTGGTTCTGCATGCCGCCGATCGGGTCGAACCGGGCGGCCCGGGGACGAAGCTCACCGGGCCGGCCGGTCGCCTCTTGTTCGGTGCCCGGCGGCGGCTCGAACACGCTGCACAGCCGGAGTACGTGACGATCGACGACGGTGTCGATGGAACCGGGCATCCGCACCTCCCTGTCCGGCGACCTGGAGTGAAGCACGGGATTGCCCGCCCGGGCGGGCGGGCAGGATCCCGCCGTGCGTGCCCCACTCGCCGACCGGTCCGTCCGACGGGTGGCGCTGGTCCGCCTGCGGGTGGGGCTGGGTGATCTGCTCTGTTCCATGCCGGCGCTCGGTCGGCTGCGTGCGGCTCGACCGGACCTGCACGTCAGCCTCATCACCTGGCCGGAGATGGCACCGGTCGTCGACCGGATGGGGCGCATGGTCGACGAGCTGCTGCCCTTCCCGGGCGCCGAGGGCATCCCGGAACGGACGCCGGACCCCGACGGCTGGGCATCCTTCCTGGCCGCCGCGGCGAAACGGCGGTTCGACCTGGCCCTGCAGGTCTACGGGGACCGGCCGGCCGCCAACCGCGTCACCGCGGCCCTCGGCGCGCGCCTGGCCGGCGGCTTCGCCCCCACCGGATGGGACCCTCCCGCCGGCACCGCGCCGCTGCACCTGCGTTACCCGGCGCACCTGCACGAGACCGATCGTCACCTGCGGCTGTTCGAACAGCTCGGCGTGCCGGCGGGGCCTCCGGCGCGGATGAGCTTCCCCATCTCGGAGGCGGACGATGCCGAGCACGCCACCACGCTCGGGAACAGCGGTCTGGTCCCCGGCCGGTACGTGGTGCTGCATCCGGGCGCCTCGTCCCCGACCCGGCGGTGGCCGGCCGAGTGCCATGCGGCGGTCGGCGACGCGCTGGCCGCCGACGGGTGGGACGTCGTGCTGACCGGGGTGGCGGGGGAGCGGCCGATCAGCGCCGCGGTGCAGTCGCGGATGGGCGCGCCGGCCACCGACCTCACGGGGGCGACCAGCCTCGGCGGCCTGGCCGCGCTCCTGCGGGACTGCGCGGTGCTCGTCGGCAACGACACCGGCTCCGCCCACCTGGCCGCGGCCGTGGGGGCGCCCACCGTGACGGTCTTCCTGCCCGGCGATCCGGTCCGCTGGGCGCATCCCGGCCCGCGGCACCGGGCCGTGATCGCCGACGTGGCATGCGCGCCCTGCCCCCATCTGGTCTGCCCGATCGATTTCCGGTGCGCGGCCTCGGTCCGCCCCGCGGACGTGCTCGCGGCAGCCCGCGACCTGCTCGACGAGGGGGTCGGGTGAGTCCCCGCGTCTGCTTCGTCGCCGACAGCGACGCCTGGGGCGGTGCCGAGGTGTACCTGACCCACCTGATGGGGCGGGCGGAGGCCAACGGGTGGGCGGCCTCACTGGTCTGCGCCGAGCCCGTGGCCGAACGCTTCGCCGCGATGGTCCCGTCGGACCGGCTCACCGCCGTGCCGCTGGCCCGGCACCGGCCCGAGGCCCCGGCGATCCGCGCCGCCGTCGCGGCGCGGCATCCGGACGTCGTGGCGGTCAACCTCGTGGACCCGCCCTCCAACGCAGCCGCCCTCGCCGCCGGGCTCGCGGTCGCGCCGACCGTGGGGGTCCTCCACCTGGCCGGGGACACCGGGTCCGGGGAGCGACGGAGCGCGCTCGCGGCGCTGTACCGGCGCCTTGCGGCCGTGGTGAGCCCCTCGGTGGAGGGCCGCCGGCAGGTGACGTCCGAGCTGGGCGTGGCCGCCGAGCGGGTGCACGTCGTCCCCAACGGTGTCGCCGTCCCCGCCGTCCCCAGCGGACCGGCCGGCCGCTTGGTGCCCCGGGTCGGGGCACTCGGCCGGCTGACCGGGCAGAAGGGCTTCGACGTCCTGATCCAGGCGGTCCGGTCGTTGGTCGCGGACGGGAGGCCGGTGGAGGCGGTCATCGGGGGTGCCGGTCGGGACGAGGCCGCGCTGCGCGCCGCGGCGGCTGGGCTGCCGGTGACCTTCTGCGGCTTCGTGACCGACGTCCGCGTGTTTCTCGCCGGCCTCGACGTGTTCTGCCTGTCCTCACGCCATGAAGCCCTGCCCCTGGTACTGCTCGAGGCGATGGCCGAGGGCCTGCCGTGCGTGGCGACCGACGTGGGGGACGTGGCCGTGGCCGTGGGGGAGGACGCCCTGGTCGTCCCGCCCGGTGACGTGACGGCGCTGTCCGCGGCGCTCACCGCCGTGTTGTCCGATCCCGGCCGCCGCGCGGTCCTGGGCACCCGGGCCCGCCGGCGCGCGGTCCGCGAGATGGACGCCGGCCTGATGGCCGAGCGGACCTTCGCCGTCCTGGATCGCGCGCAGCGCACGGGATCCGGGGATCCACCGTGAAGCCTCCCGACGTCGCCGACGACCCGTCCTCCGCGGGGAGGTGCCGAACGACATCCGGGAGTCGTGGTGAGTGGGTCCGCCGCCACCCGGCTCGGCCTGGCACCGCTCGCCGTACCGGTCTCGTGGGCCCGCCGGCCGACACCAGGCAGGTGCGCCGCTGGACTTCGCCGTCCTCCACGACCGCTCGCCGTCGCGCCGCGTTGTCGTCGCCACTTCTGTCCGGCCCGCGGGTCTCCGCCGCCGCCAGTGAGCAGACGCGGGCAGGGGCTGCCGGCGCCGATCACCGGGGCGCTGATGTCATCCAGCGCTCCTCCACGGACAGCAGCGTTCCCACGTGTTGAGCCGGACGCAGTGATGCCGACTGAACCTGGCGGCACCAAGAACTGAGCCCCGCCGTCGAGAAGACAGCGGGGCTCAGCGACGAGATCGACGAGGAGTCCGGTCGGCTATCCGTCGATTGGTGTCGTCCCGAACATGAGCGTTCGACGGCCAACGTCGTAGTGGGCGTTCTTGCTGTCCCGGAGGAGATCCTGGAGGACATCCGCGTCCTCCGCAGAGACGGTGACGACTTCCTCCCAGGCGCCCTGGTCGAGCACGAGCTGGAGGGTGAACACACCCGGTGCTCCCGGTTCCTGGGCGACCCAGGAGAACTGGTAGTGACTGAGTTGCCGAACGCGGATGCTGTCGTCGGTGACCGGCTGAGTAACGTTCGCTGTGCCTGGCTGCTCTGCCATGAACCTCTCCCATTTCGTCCGAGGGGGATGGTGGCGCACTACCCCGTCCGGTGAAGTGCAGTCGCCGAGATGGCGACATACCGGTCGGCTGTCACGGAGTGATCCAGTCACCCACGATCAGCGTTGCGGGCCCTCTCCGGTCGCCTCACGGGGGAGGGCTCAGCGCTGCGCGCCAGGACTGCTGCCGGCGCCGTCCCGACCTCCATGGGTGCTCGGCCACCAGTTGGTCAGCGATATTCGATACGGGGACGATGCAGCAGGGCCCCGCTCGAGCGAGCGGGGCCCTGCTGGTTCACGACGACGTGCAGCTGTCAGTCGTCATCCGAATCGCTGGAGTCGTCCCCACCGCCGGGACCCGAGTCCTCCGAGCCGGAGCCGGAATTCTCGCGCTCGGCCGCCTCGCGGGCCTGCTCCTCGGCCTCCTCGGCCTCCTCGGCCGCCTCGCGGGCTCGCTCCTCGGCCTCCTCGGCGGCTTCACGGGCCTCTTCCTCGGCTTCGCGGGCCTGCTCGTCGGCTTCTTCGGCGGCTTCGCGGGCGTCCTCCTCGGCGTCTTCGGCGGCCTCGCGGGCCTGCTCCTCGGCCTCTTCGGCGGCCTCCCGGGCCTCCTCCTCCGCCTCTTCGGCGGCCTCCCGGGCCTCCTCCTCCGCCTTCTCGGCCAGCCGCTGCGGAGTGTCGCCGTCGTCGAGGCTGTCGGAGTCGTCGCTGTCGGAGTCGTCGACGTCAGGCAGGGCGCCCGGCCGCTCCAGACCCGAGTCGTCGGTCTCGCCGGCGTCGTCGGAGTCCGGCAGGTCGAACGGCGAGACCGTCTCCACGGCGGCGGCCACGGAGTCCTGGATCGGCTCGGGCAGTGCCCCCGCCGCGCCCGCACCGGTCACGCCGGCAACGGCGATGCCCAGCCCTGCGGTGGCCTGTGCCACGGTGCCGACGCCGGCGATCTTGGCGGCGAGCGCCGCGAGTCCCTCGATGAGTGCCATGTCTGTCTCCCGCGTTCGAGACCCGCGCCCGTGCGGACCTTTCAATTCGTGGTCGGCAGGCGGGCGACGGTAATGAAGCCCCTGCCGGCTGATCTCCCCTCAAGGGGGGTCTCCTGGAGCCCTGCCCGGACGCCCCGACCATGAGACTGGGTGCCGCGCGGTCGCCCGTTCCAGCGACGCGCAGCGTGGCCGGCGCAGCCCCGCCGTGGTCGGCCGCACCATCCCGCCGGGCCCAGATCCCTATGCTGCCGGGATGGTGGAGCCGGCGGATCCGGTCCTGACGAAGGTCGTGCTGCGCGAGAACCTGCTCGCCCGGCGGCGGGCCCGCCCGATGACCGACCGCGTCGCGGCCGCCGACGCGGTCGCCGCCGCGCTGCTCACCGGGCTGGCCGGCGTCCGCACGCTGGCCGCCTTCGTCCCGGATCCCACCGAACCGGGAACCGGCCGGCTGCCGGACGCCTACGCCGGGCTCGGGGCCCGGATCCTGCTGCCGGTCGTGCCCGTCCGGGGCCGGGTGCTGGAGTGGGGGCTCTGCACCGGCGAACTGGAGACCGGCCGGTTCGGGTTGTCGCACCCCACCGGACCGCGGCTGGGTCCCACCGCGATCGGGCAGGCCGACGCCGTCGTCGTACCGGCGCTGGCGGTGGACCGCACCGGGATCCGGCTGGGCCGGGGTGGTGGCTACTACGACCGGGCGCTGGTGCACGCGCGGCCGGACGCCGTGCTCGTCACCGTCGTCTTCGACGACGAACGGGTCGACGAGCTGCCGCGCGAGGTGCACGACCGCCCCGTGACGGCGGTGGTGACGCCGTCCGGCGGCTGGGAAGACCTGGCCCCGCCCCACGGCGGCTGAGCGGGGACCGCTGCCTGGTGCCCCAGGTCCAGCCGGGTGGGGGATGCCGACAGCGCCGCCTCCACCGCGGCGGTGGCGCCCGCTCCGGGCGCGGCCATGCGCGCGGCCAGCCGGCCGAGGAACCCGCCGAGCGACTGGCGATCGACGTCGTCGCGACCGTTCCCCCCGCCGCTCACGGTCCACCCACGGAAGAGGTGTCGACGGCGGCCTCGGGCCGGTCGTGCGCGACTGCGCGTCCGCTGACCAGCCGGGCCTCGCGCCAGCCCCGCAGCGAGCTCACCACGGCGATCGCCTCGGCGTCGCGCAGGTCACCGGCGGAGAGCACGCGCTCGTGCAGCCGGCCGGACTCCAGCAGCCGGGCGCGCTCGACGCCCGGGAGGCAGCCGGAGCTCGTGGGCGGGGTCCACCACCGGTCCCCGAGGCGCAGGGCGAGGTTCGCGATGGTGGTCTCGGTGAGCTCGCCGTGCTGGTTGACCAGGACGACGTCGTCGGCCTCGGGGTGGCGCAGCGCCCGGGTCAGGTAGACGTCGCGGCGGGTGCTCTTGTGCTGCAGCCACGGGTTGCCGGCGTCCACGGGATCGTCGTCCAGCGCCAGCCGGACCGGCCGCTCGACGGCCGGGGGCAGCGCCTCCACCCCGACCTCGACGTCCCCGTCCCGGGAGAGCAGCACCCGTACCCGCCGCGCGCCGGCGCGCCCGGAGACGGCCCGGTGGACGGCGTCCCGGACCGCCGCCCGATCGCAGGAGAAGCCGGCCCAGTCGGCCGAGTCGGCCATCCGGGCCAGGTGCCGCTCGAGGTTGCGCAGCCCCTCGCCGGGGACGAACGCCAGCGTCTCCAGGAGGCGGTGCTCGGTGACGTCGTGGGAGAGGACCGCGGCCTTGGCGTGCAGCTCCGCGCGTTCCCGCGCCGCTTCGGACCCCCAGGTGATGCCGCCACCGGCTCCGTACACCGCGTCCCCGGTCGTCCGGTCGACCACGGCCGTCCGGATCGCGACGTTGAACCGCGCCCGGAACGCCGCGGTCGGGGGAGCGACCAGCCCCACGGCGCCGCAGTAGACGCCGCGCGGCATCGGCTCCAGCTGGTCGATCAGCTGCATGGTCCGGTGCTTCGGGGCGCCGGTGACCGATCCGCACGGGAACAGCGCCCGGAACAGGTCCAGCAGCCCGGTGCCGGCCGGTATCCGGGCGCTGACCTGCGAGGTCAGCTGCCAGACCGTGGGGTAGCGCTCGAGGGTGAACAGCTCGTCCACTCCCACGCTGCCGAGCTCGGCGACCTTGCCGAGGTCGTTGCGGAGCAGGTCGACGATCATGAGGTTCTCCGCCTGCTCCTTGCTGCTGGACCGCAGGAGCCCGCTCTGCTCCCGGTCCTCGGCGGTGGTGCGCCCGCGAGGTGCGGTGCCCTTCATGGGCCGCGTCCGGACGACGTCCCCCGACCACTCGAAGAACAGCTCGGGGCTGGCGCTGGCCACGACGTGCCGGCCGAGGTCCAGGTAGGCGTTGTAGGCGCCGCGCTGGGCGAGCGCCAGGCGGGCGTAGAGGTCCCGGGGATCCTCGGTGACGGTGGAGCGCAGCCGGTCGGTCAAATTGCACTGGTAGGTCTCGCCCGCCGCGATCTGCTCCCGGACCCGGGCGACGGCGTCGGCGTGCTCGGCGTCGGTCCAGTCCGCGGCCCAGGTCGACGTCGGCGGTGCCCTCGTGACCGGTGGGGCGACCGACGCGACTCGGGCGGGCTCGTCGCACAGCCCGAACCACACCAGCGGCAGGTCTCCGGCCGGCGGGTGCCCGCCCGGCAGCTGCGGATCCAGGCCCACGGCCGCCTCGTAGGCGACGTACCCGAACGCCCAGCTGCCCTGGTCCGTCGCGTCGTGGACCTGCTGCAGCACCCCGGCGACCTCGTCGGGCCGCGCCGCGGTGAGGATCCGCGAGGGCGGCGGGCAGTGCAGCGCCTCGCCCGCGCGCAGGTCGTCGAACCGCGCCCAGGGCCGGCTCATCAGTTCCCGATGCCCTGCTGGGCCCGGGCCGCGACGAGGGTGTTGGCCAGCAGCATGGCGATCGTCATCGGGCCGCCGTCCGCCACGTCCTCCCGCACCTTCCTGGCGACGGCGGTCCCGTCGATGGTCCGCGCGGTCATCGGACGCTCCGAGGAGGACGAGGAGCGAGTGGCCGGGTGGTCGTCATGTCTCTCCGGTCGTGGCAGGGCCGGCCGCGGGGCCGGACGGGGGACGCGCTGACGGGCAGGATCCCAGGCCGGGTTCCGCAGCAGCTCCTGCCGCCACTTCCCGGTGGGGCCGAGGTCGCCGGACGTGAACCCACACGGAAGCCCTCGATGCGGTTGCCCGGGCTCCAGATGTGCGGGTCAGATCCTCGAGGATCTCGTCCGGGGGCGGGCCCGGTAGCCCGCCAGGTGACGGAGTCGTGCCGCGGTCCCGATCCGGATCGACCGTTATCCCCAACAGCTGCGCAAAGATTCCGACCGGCTCACGACACGCCACGACGAGAAGGGTCGGCCGTCAACCGGTCGTGAGGAGAAGGCACTCCGGGCAGGGGTCGGCCGAGCCGGTCCCGCGGGGGCCGTCCCAGCGCCCCTGCACCACCCCGACCGAGGCGCCGCACAGCGCGGCCCAGGGGGCCGGCAGGTCGGCGGTGGTGCGGAGGACGGCGTGCGCCCGCCCCGTCGCCTGATCGCGGCCCGCCGCGTGGTCGGTCGTCATGCACCCAGCATGCGTCGCGGGCGTGCCGGGGCGGCAGTGGGGTAGCGCAGCGGCATGGCCACCGCTCCCGAGACGGCTCCCGACCGGGTCGCACGCATGCCCACGAGGTCACCTGGGCTGCTCTACGGGCTCGGCTTCGGCGGGTTCGTCGACGGCATCGTGCTGCACCAGATCCTGCAGTGGCACCACATGGTCAGCGACGTGGAGCGGTGGGAGCCGACCACGCTGGCCGGCCTGGAGATCAACACCCTGGCCGACGGCTTCTTCCACGTGGCCACCTGGATGCTGGCCTTCGCCGGCACGATCACCGCCCTGATCGCCTGGCGGCAGGGCCGCCTGGCACCCAGCTGGAGCTTCCACTTCGGCCTGGTGCTGGCCGGGTGGGGGCTGTTCAACCTCGTCGAAGGGCTCGTCGACCACCAGATCCTCGGCGTGCACCACGTCCGCGACGACCTCGGCGCGCCGCTGAGCTGGGACCTCGGCTTCCTGGCGTCCGGGGCGCTCCTGCTCGTGGGTGGCTGGCTGCTCCACCGCCGTGGAGCACGGCGCCTCGCATCCAGCGCCCTGCGCAGGAGCTGAACAGGCCGCCGAAGACGCCCGGAGGGCTTGTCGGGGTTCGCGCGAGACGGCAGGCTGTGATCCACGACACGTCAGCGAGCCGGGAGACGCCGTGCGCCGCGCACGGGCCGCCGTCCCCGGCGACCACGCCCGAGGTGACGCCCCATGGGCAAGGACATCCCCCCGGCTCCCGCCCCCCGCCCGGCCGCGACGGTGCGCAACGTCGCGCTCGTCGGACGGGCGGGCGCCGGGAAGACCACGCTCGCCGAGGCGCTGCTGGCCGCGACGGGAGCGGTGCCCCGCGCCGGCCGCGTGGAAGACGGCACCACGTGCCTGGACAGCGAGGAGGTCGAGGTCCGCCAGCAGCGCTCGGTGTCCCTCGGTGTCGCCACCGTCGAGCACGCCGGCCACCGGCTGACCCTGCTCGACACCCCCGGCTCGCCGGACTTCGTCGGGGAGCTGCGGGCCGGGCTCCGGGCCGCGGACTCCGCGCTCTTCGTGGTCTCCGCCGTGGCCGGGGTGGACGCCGCCACCGTGCAGCTGTGGGAGGAGTGCGCCGCGGTCGGGATGCCGCGCGCCGTCGTCCTCAGCCAGATCGACCGGCCGCGCGCCGACGTGGCCGAGGCCGTCCGGCTCTGCCAGCTGATGCTGGGGGAGGGGGTCTACCCCCTGCACCTGGTCGAGCGCGGTCCCGACGGGGCGGCCCGGGGGCTGGTGTCGCTGCTGGAGCCGGACGTCGACTCCGTGCCGGTCGGGGACCAGGACGCCGACCGGCTCCGCGGCGAGCTGATCGAGGGCATCATCGGCGACAGCGAGGACGAGACGCTGATGGAGCGTTACCTCGCCGGCGAGGAGTTGGCGGTCGCCGACCTCGTGGCCGACCTCGAGACCGCTGTCGCCCGGGGGCACTTCCACCCGGTCCTCTGCGCCTCACCGGTGACCGGCGTCGGCGTCCGCGAGCTGCTCGACCTGCTGGTCTCCGCCCTTCCCTGCCCCGCCGAGCACGGCTGCCCGCCGGTCACGCACCTCCACGGTTCGGCCGCGCCGCCGTTGGCCTGCGACCCGGACGGCCCGCTGGTGGCCGAGGTCGTGAAGACGACCACCGACCCCTACGTCGGCCGGGTCTCCCTGGTCCGGGTCTTCTCCGGCACGCTGCGACCCGACGTCGCCGTGCACGTCTCCGGTCACGGGATGGCCGAACGGGGCCACCCCGATCACGATGCCGACGAGCGGATCGGCGTCCTGTCCGCGCCGCTGGGTGCCGCGCTGCGCCCGGTGGCGGCGTGCCCGGCGGGCGACATCTGCGCGGTGAGCCGGCTGACCACCGCGGAGACCGGCGACACCCTGAGCAGTCCCGAGGAGCCGCGGCTGGTCCCGCCGTGGCAGCTGCCCGTGCCGCAGCTCCCGGTCGCGGTGGAGGCGGCCTCGCGGGCCGACGAGGACCGACTGGCCACCGCGCTCGCCCGGCTGGTCGCCGAGGATCCCACGGTGCGGCTGGAACGACGGGCCGCCACCGGTCAGCTGCTCCTGTGGTGCGTCGGCGACGCGCACGCCGAGGTCCTCCTGGAGCGGCTGAGCACCCGGCACGGCGTCGCGGTCACCACCGTGCCGGTGCGGGTGCCGCTGGTGGAGACGCTGTGCGGCCCGGCCCGCGTGACCGGCCGGCACGTCAAGCAGTCCGGCGGGCACGGGCAGTACGCCGTGGTCGTGGTGGAGGGGGAGCCGGGCCCGCCCGGCTCGGGCATCGTGTTCGAGCAGCGGATCGTCGGGGGGACGGTGCCCTCCCAGTTCCACGGCAGCGTGGAGAAGGGCATCCGGGCCCAGGCCGAGCGAGGGGTGAACGGTGACCGGCCGCTGGTGGACGTCCGGGTGACCCTGGTCGACGGCAAGGCGCACTCGGTCGACTCCTCCGACGCCGCGTTCCAGGCGGCGGGAGCGCTGGCGCTGCGGGAGCTGGTGGCCGCGGTCGGGACCCGGGTGCTGGAGCCCTGGTGCCAGATCGAGGTGGAGGCGCCCAGCGAGTACGTGGGCGCGGTGATGAGCGACCTGTCCTCCCGGCGCGCCCGGGTGACCGGCTCGGAGGCCCAGGACGGCCGGGACCGCACCACGGTGCGCGCGGAGGTGCCGGAGGTCGAGCTGCTCGGCTACCCCGGCGTCCTCCGCTCGGTCACGCACGGGACGGCCACCTTCGACCGCGGCCCGCTGGGCTACGAGCCCGCTCCGGCGGGGGTGGCCGTGCCCGCCTGACGGCCCCGTGCCCAGTGGCCCCGTCCAGAGGCTCGCCGCGAGCTTGTGAGCGGTGAGAGGGACGGGGTCCTTCAGCTAGCCTCGGGCACGGTGGTGCAGGGGCTGGAGGGAACGTGACGTCGTCGAGCGGGCCGTCGGCTCCCGCGCCCGTACCCGGCGCCGGGACGCCTCGCGCAGGGATCGACCGGGAGGCGCTGCCGGACCGGATCTGGACGGTGCCGAACGCGCTGTCGGTGCTCCGGCTGCTGGGCGTCCCCCTGTTCCTGTGGCTCCTGCTCGGTCCCGAGGAGGACGGCTGGGCCGTCGTCGTCCTCATGGTCGCCGGCTTCACCGACTGGCTCGACGGCAAGATCGCCCGCTGGATGGACCAGGGCAGCCGCCTGGGCACGCTCCTGGATCCGGCCGCGGACCGGCTCTACATCGTCTCGACGCTGGTGGCGCTGGCCCTGCGCGACGTCGTGCCGGTCTGGATGGTGGCGCTGCTCCTGGGCCGCGATCTCGTCCTCGGCGTGGTGCTGCTGGTCCTGCGGGCGCACGGCTGGCCACCGCTGCAGGTGCACTACCTGGGCAAGGCGGCGACGCTGCTGCTCCTCTACGCCTTCCCCGGGCTGCTGCTGGCCGACGGCGACGGCCTGCTGGCGACCGTCGCCGCGCCGTTCGCCTGGGCACTCACCATCTGGGGCACCGCGCTGTACCTGCTCGCGGGCGTCTTCTACGTCATCCAGGTGGTCGGACTGCTGGCCGCCGAGCGGCCCGCGGGCCCCGGACGCCGGTCGTGACCGACCGACGGCCGCCGGGCGGGGTGCGGTCGCTGGGCGCCTCGCTGCTCGACGACGTCCTCGCCGAGACGCTGGACCCGGCGTACGCCCAGGCGGCCGCCGCGCGGACCGCCCGAGCGGAACCCCCGCGCCGCGGGCGCGGGCGGGTGCTGGTCGCCCTCGCGATGGCCGTGGCCGGACTGCTCGCCGCCGTGACCTACGGACTGGCGGCCGACCGGGCGCAGGGCCGGCAGGAGATCCGCGCCGCCCTCGTGCGCGACATCCAGCAGGCATCGGCGGTCAGCGACGAACTGGTCGACCAGCTCGCCGAGCTCCGGGCCGAGGTCAGCCGGACCAGAGACGACCTGCTCGACGCCACCGCGGTGGGGCAACGGGCACGGGACGCCCTGGCGCGTGCCGAGCAGGGCACCGCGGCGGTCGCCGTCACCGGGCCCGGGCTGCTCGTCACCCTGGCCAACGCCGAGGCGGAGCCCGACGACGACCTCGTGGGCGGCGGTTCGGTGGTGGCCGACCCCCTCGGCCGGGTCCAGGACGGGGACCTGCAGCGCGTGGTCAACGCACTCTGGGCCGCAGGCGCGGAGGCGATCAGCATCAACGGCCAGCGACTGGGGCCCACCAGCGCCATCCGCTTCGCCGGGGAGGCGGTACTGGTCAACTTCCGGCCGGTCACCGACCCGTACGAGATCAGTGCCGTCGGAGACCCGGACGAGCTCGCCAACGCCTTCCTCCTCAGCCCGCAGGTCCAGGCCCTGGCCGAGGACTCGCTCAACTTCGGTCTCCGGTTCGACTTCGCCAAGGAGGACGAGCTGTCCCTGCCCGCCGCCAGCCCGCCCGAGCTCCGCTCCGCCGAACCGGTCGATCCCGGCGCGGGCACCGGTGCCGATCCCACCCCCGGAGGCTGACGCCGTGATCCCCATCCTCGGACTGGCGGCCGGCGTCCTCCTGGGCCTGCTCTTCGACCCCACCGTCCCGCTGTGGCTGCAGCCCTACCTGCCGATCGCCGTGGTCGCCGCGCTGGACGCGGTGTTCGGTGGCTTCCGCGCCCGGCTCGACGGCATCTTCGACGCCAAGGTGTTCGTCATCTCGTTCGTCTCCAACGTCGTGGTCGCCGCGCTCATCGTCTTCCTCGGCGACCAGCTCGGCGTCGGCGCCCAGCTGTCGACGGCGGTCGTCGTGGTGCTCGGCATCCGCATCTTCGGCAACGCCGCGGCCATCCGGCGGCACGTGTTCCGGGCATGACCGACGCCGAACGGCCCGACGCCCCGGCACCCGCCGACGGGGCGGACGCCGGGGCTCCTCCCGGGGACCCGACGGCCACCGCGACGGCGCGGCGGCGGGGCCGGGACCCGCTGGCCGCTGCGCTGATCGGCGTCCTCACCCTGCTGCTCGGCTTCGCGCTCGCCGTCCAGGTCCGCAACGCCGACGAGGCCCAGATGCTGGCCGGCGCACGGGAGGAGGACCTCGTGCGCATCCTCGACGAGCTCGACGGCCGGGAGGACCGGCTGCGGTCCCAGCTGGCCGACCAGCGTGCGGCCCTTCGGGAGCTGACCGGTTCCGACAGCCGGACGGCCACGGCCCTGCAGGAGGCGCGCCGCCGGGCCGAGGCCCTGGGGACCCTGAACGGCACGCTGCCGGCGCAGGGACCCGGGCTGACGCTCACCGTCCGGGACCCCTCCGACGAGGTCGGGGTGTCCGACATCATCGACATCGTCCAGGAACTGCGCGGTGCCGGCGCCGAGACGATGCAGGTCGACGGCGTCCGCATCGGGTTGTCCAGCGCCGTCACGGGACAGCCGGGCCGGCTCCGGGTCGACGGCACGCCGCTGCGGGCGCCCTACGAGTTCGTCGTCCTGGGGGAGCCGCAGAACATGGAGACGGCCATGTTCATCCCGGGAGGCATCGTCCAGAGCATCGAGCGGGTGGGCGGCACCGTGGAGATCGCCCAGTCGCCCGCTCTGGTCGTGGACGCGTTGCGGCCGCTGGACCGCCCTCAATACGCTGCGCCCGACACCGGCGACTGATCGAGGACCTTTCTGCCCCACCGCTCGCATGCTCGCGGCGGCCCCTGCAGGCAGGCCGTAGCACCCATTGGAGACGCATCACATGGCAACACCGGACGACCGCCGCTACACCGACCAGCACGAGTGGGCACTGGTGCAGGGCACCGACGGCACGTCGCCCGTCGTCCGGGTCGGGATCACCCACCACGCCCAGGACGCGCTGGGCGACATCGTCTTCGTCCAGCTGCCCGAGGTGGGTGCGGAGGTGGCCCCCGGGACGGCCATCGGCGAGGTCGAGTCGACGAAGTCCGTCTCCGACATCTATGCCCCCGTGAAGGGCGTGGTCGCGGCGGTGAACGAGCGGCTCACCGACGCGCCGGAGACCATCAACGCCGATCCGTACGGCGCGGGCTGGCTGGTCGACATCGCCGTCCCGGTGGAGGTCGGCGACCCGATCGGCCTGCTGCTCGACGCGGCCGCCTACCAGGCGCTGATCGAGGGCTCGTAGCCGGGGCCGCCGGGAGGCTGCTCCCGGCGTCGCTCACTATGATCGCGCTGGTACCGGGAACGGCGGAGGACCTGCGGGGAAACCGCCCGCCCCGGCTCCGCACGTCCGGTTGACCCTCGGGCCGACCGGCTGGTTCCATGACCCACGGTCCGCCGCCCTCCCGCGGCGGCCGTCCCACGGCGGGCCGCCCGGCCCACCGTCCGCCGGCCGCCCGCGGCCCGTTCGAGGCCCCGCGGCTGGCCCCTCGTACCGGAGGAGACGCAACGTGCACTGCACTCGATGTGGCCACGAGAACCCCGAGGGCAGTCGCTTCTGCGCGCAGTGCGGTGCGGCGCTCAGCCCCGAGCGGATCGGCGAGGCGACCAGCGTGATCCCCAAGGTCGGTGGCGAGGACTCCGGCGACCAGCCGGAGGTCGTCGACGGCGCGGACGCACACGCCGGCGCCGTCGAGTCCCTGCCTGCGGGTTCGGCGCTCCTGGTGGTCAAGCGTGGCCCCAACGCGGGTAGCCGCTTCCTGCTCGACCAGGACGTCACCACGGCCGGCCGGCACCCCGACAGCGACATCTTCCTCGACGACGTGACGGTCAGCCGCCGGCACGTCGAATTCCACCGCGAGGGCGGCGGCTTCTCCGTGCACGACGTCGGCAGCCTGAACGGCACCTACGTCAATCGCGAGCCGGTCGACGTCGCCACCCTGGCCGGTGGGGACGAGGTGCAGATCGGCAAGTTCCGCCTCGTCTACCTGACCGGCCCGCGCACGGGCGAGCCGGCCGCTCGCTAGTGCACCGTCCGGCGATCTTCCGCATGTGGGGACCGCAGCCCGGGATCCCGCGACGGGATCCCGGCGAGAGAGGGGCGTGACCGCCGTGCCCGAGCGTGCGCTCGGGGACGCCGGCGACCAGCACGCGCCACGCCTGACCATCGGCGAGGTGCTGGCTGTTCTTCGCGACGACTTCCCCGACGTGACGATCAGCAAGATCCGTTACCTGGAGTCCGAGGACCTGGTCCACCCGCAGCGCACGCCGTCGGGGTACCGCAAGTTCTCGCGGGCCGACGTGAGCCGGCTGCGGTACGTGCTCACGGCCCAGCGGGACCACTACCTGCCGCTGCGGGTGATCAAGGACCACCTCGACGCGCTGGACCGGGGGGAGCCGGTTCCGGGTGCCGCTGGGGGGCCCGCGCCGCTGCCCCCGGCGTCGACGCCGGAGGGAGCCGACGCCCCGTTGACCGCGGAGCAGTTCGCCCGCGCGGCCGGCCTCGAGCCGGACCAGCTGGCCGACTGCGTGCAGTTCGGGCTGCTGTCCACCGACGCGCAGGGCCGGCACCCGGCCACCGACCTGCCGATCGCGCGCGCCGCGGCGGGCCTCGCCCGGCACGGCATCGAACCGCGGCACCTGCGGGTCTACCGGTCCGCCGTGGAGCGCGAGGCCGGGCTCGTGGAACAGCTGGTGGCGCCGGTCCTGCGCGCCCGGTCCGACGAGGCGCGCACCCGCGCGACCGAGAAGCTCGCCGAACTCGCCGCGCTGTCGGCGCAGCTGCACACCGCCTTGCTGGAGACGCGCCTGCGCGACCTCCTGCGCCCCTGACGCGGCGTACCGTGGAGCCCTCGCCGGCCGAGACGACCGACGTACCGACCCGTCACCGGCCGCCCGACCACCACCGTCCCGCCCGAGTCCAGGGCCGCAGCCGAGGGAGCCGCACCGTGCAGGAGCTTCGAGTCGTCGGCGTCCGCGTCGAGCTGCCCGGCAACCAGCCGATCCTGCTGCTCAAGGAGACGCAGGGGGAGCGCTACCTGCCGATCTGGATCGGTGCGGTCGAGGCGGCCGCGATCGCGTTCGAGCAGCAGGGCGTGCGCCCGGCCCGCCCGATGACGCACGACCTGCTCCGCGAGGTGGTGCGGACGCTGGGCGCGGAGCTGGAGGCCGTCAACATCACCGAGATGCGGGACGGGATCTACATCGCCGAGCTGGTGTTCGGCGACGACCGCGTCGTCAGCGCCCGCCCGTCGGACGCGGTCGCCCTCGCCGTGCGCACCGGGGCGCCCATCTTCGGGGCCGACGACTTGCTCGACGAGGCCGGGATCGAGATCCCGGACGAGCAGGAGGACGAGGTGGAGAAGTTCCGCGAGTTCCTCGACCAGATCTCACCGGAGGACTTCGGGGCCGGTTCGGGTTCCGGTGGGGGACCGTCCTCCTGACCGGCTCCCCGGTCGGCCGGCGGGCGGTGACCGGAAGAGGCCAACTCCTGGCTATCGGCAGGCCGGGCCGGATCCTCACCCGAAATGGGGCTGGTGTGGCGACACGCCGACCCGCTCGGTTGACCGCCCTCCCGGCCCGGCTTACCGTCGGCGAACAACAACGGTGTGACACCTGAGAACAGCGGGTGACCAGCCGTCGACCTGCCGCAGGCGTGGCGGGACAGAGGAGGACGCTGACGTGAGCGACCAGAGCAACGGCTCGCAGGGTCAGCTGTTCAGCGACGCCGCCGTCGGGGCTCCCGCGTACGACGAGGTCGACACCGACCTCGTCGGGTACCGGGGCCCGACCGCCTGCGCCGCTGCCGGCATCACCTACCGCCAGCTGGACTACTGGGCCCGTACCGGTCTGGTCGCCCCGTCGGTGCGCAGTGCCACCGGGTCGGGCACCCAGCGGCTCTACTCCTTCCGCGACATCCTGGTGCTCAAGGTCGTCAAGCGGCTGCTGGACACCGGTGTCTCGCTGCAGAACATCCGCAAGGCCGTCGACCACCTGCGCCAGCGCGGGGTGAAGGAGCTGGCCAACGTCACGCTCTTCTCCGACGGTGCGACCGTCTACGAGTGCACCTCCGCCGAGGAGGTTGTCGACCTGCTCGCCGGCGGTCAGGGCGTGTTCGGCATCGCCGTCTCCGGGGCCCTGCGCGAGCTCTCCGGCGAGCTGGCCGAGCTGCCTGCCGAGCGGATCGACGGTGGCCAGGTCGTCCCGTCCGACGACGAGCTGTCGATGCGCCGTCGACGCCGCGCCATGTAGTTGGTTTTCGGTCCTGTCGCGCCGAGTGGGCCCCGGAGGGGTCCGCGCAGGCACGACGTAGCGGCTCAGCGGTGTCGGGACGGCACCTGGTCGCGGTGTCGTCCGGTAGGACGACGGAGTCATAGCGTCTTCGTCTTCCACCCCGTCCCTCCTCGGGGAGCCCTCCGGGCCCCCGCTCGTCGGGACATCCCGCTGGTAGCGTTCTGCCAGTGGCAGACCGTGCTGAGACCGTCGCTGGACCCGAGGGCGCGGACCTTCCGCCGCTGGCCGGGCCGCTTCCTTCGCTGACGTCGCTGGACCCTGCCGGTTCCTTCGCCGGCCGCCACATCGGCCCCCGCCCCGCGGACACCGCCGCGATGCTCGAGACGGTCGGTCACCCGTCGCTGGACGCTCTGGCGGACGCCTGCGTCCCGGAGGGCGTCCGGGACCGTGCGCCGCTCGCCCTCCCGCCGGCCCAGGGCGAGGCGGCCGTCCTCGCTCTGCTGCGGGAGTGCGCGGCGGCCAACGAGGTCTTCACCTCGATGATCGGCCTGGGCTATCACGGCACGGTGACCCCACCGGTCATCCAGCGCACCGTCCTGGAGAACCCCGCCTGGTACACCGCCTACACGCCCTACCAGCCCGAGATCAGCCAGGGGCGGCTCGAGGCGCTGATCAACTTCCAGACCACCGTCGCCGACCTCACCGGGCTCCCCGTCGCCGGGGCATCGATGCTGGACGAGGCGACCGCCGCGGCGGAGGCCATGACGCTGGTGCGCCGGGCCGGCCGGGCCAAGGACGATGCGGTCTTCGTCGTCGACGCCGACACGCTGCCGCAGACCCTCGCGGTGCTGCAGACCCGCGCCGAGCCTCTCGGCATCCGGCTGCACGTCGCCGACCTGACCGACGGCTGGCCGACCGACCTGCCCGAGGCCGGCGCCTTCGGCGTCCTGCTGTCCTACCCGGGGGCCAGCGGCGCGGTCCGGAACCACCGAACGCTGGCCACCGCAGCCCACGAGGCCGGCGCGTCGGTCGTCGTCGCCGCCGACCTGCTGGCGCTGACGTTGCTGGAGGCGCCGGGGGAGTGGGGCGCCGACGTCGCCTGCGGCACCACCCAGCGCTTCGGCGTCCCGATGGGCTACGGCGGCCCGCACGCCGGCTACCTGTCGGTCCGCGAGGGGCTGGCCCGGCAGCTGCCGGGCCGGCTGGTCGGCGTCTCCGTGGACGCCGACGGCGACGTCGCCTACCGGCTGGCGCTGCAGACCCGCGAGCAGCACATCCGCCGGGAGAAGGCGACCAGCAACATCTGCACCGCGCAGGTGCTGCTGGCCGTCATGGCCGGCGCGTACGCGGTCTACCACGGCCCCGAGGGGCTGGCGGCCATCGCCGCCCGGGTGCACCGCAGCGCCACCGTGCTGGCCGGC
This sequence comes from Blastococcus capsensis, assembly GCF_030165005.1. GTDB lineage: Bacteria > Actinomycetota > Actinomycetes > Mycobacteriales > Geodermatophilaceae > Blastococcus > Blastococcus capsensis. The sequence continues at coordinate 47,099 of NZ_JASNNW010000001.1, read as the reverse complement.
TGGCTGCGGTCGGGGGGGCTGGAGATCGTGCACGAGCACTACTTCGACACGCTGCACGTCGCCGTGCCCGGCCGTGCGGCCGAGGTGGTGGTGGCGGCGGCCGAGCGGCGGATCAACCTGTGGCAGGTCGACGCCGACACCGTGCAGGTCGCCTGCGACGAGACGACGACGCCCGCGGTGCTCCGAACCGTGGCGGAGTCCTTCGGCGTCGCGGTGGACGACGCCGCGCAGGACGACGAGGGCGCGGATGCGCTGCCGGCCGACCTCCGTCGCCGCACGCAGTTCCTGACCCACCCGGTCTTCTCCGCGCACCGCTCGGAGACCGCGATGCTGCGCTACCTGCGTTCGCTGAGCGACAAGGACCTGGCGCTGGACCGCACGATGATCCCGTTGGGTTCCTGCACGATGAAGCTCAACGCCGCCACCGAGATGGCCGCCATCACCTGGCCGGAGTTCGCGAACCTGCACCCGTTCGTGCCGGCCGACCAGGCCCGCGGCTACGCCCGGCTGATCGAGGAACTGTGCGCGGGGCTGGCGGAGATCACCGGTTACGCCGCGGTCAGCGTGCAGCCCAACGCCGGGTCGCAGGGCGAGTTCGCCGGGCTGCTCGCGATCCGCGGGTACCACCGTTCCCGGGGTGAGGAGCAGCGCGACGTCTGCCTCATCCCGAGCTCCGCGCACGGCACCAACGCCGCGAGCGCCGTCATGGCCGGCATGGGGGTGGTCGTGGTGGCCTGCGACGAGGCCGGCAACGTCGACCTCGCCGACCTGCGGGCCAAGGTGCGGCAGCACGCCGAACGGCTGGCCGCGCTCATGATCACCTACCCGTCGACCCACGGCGTGTTCGAGACCGACATCCAGGACATCTGCGCAGCCGTCCACGACGCCGGCGGTCAGGTGTACGTCGACGGGGCGAACCTGAACGCGATGGTGGGGCTCGCCCGGCCCGGCCGGTTCGGGTCCGACGTCAGCCACCTGAATCTGCACAAGACCTTCTGCATCCCGCACGGTGGCGGTGGGCCAGGGGTCGGCCCTGTCGCCGTCCGGGAGCACCTGGTGCCGTTCCTCCCCGGCCACCCGGTCGTGGACACCGGCGCCGCCGGGCCGGTGGTCTCCGCCGCTCCCTGGGGGTCGGCGGGCATCCTGCCGATCTCCTGGGCGTACCTGCGGCTGATGGGCCCCGACGGCCTGACGAGGGCCACCGAGCACGCGATCCTGGCGGCGAACTACCTCGCCGCCCGGTTGCGTGAGCACTACCCGGTGCTCTACACGGGTGCGAACGGGCTCGTGGCCCACGAGTGCATCCTCGACATCCGGCCGCTCACCAAGGCCACCGGTGTCACCAACGACGACATCGCCAAGCGGCTGATCGACTTCGGGTTCCACGCGCCGACGATGAGCTTCCCGGTCGCCGGAACGCTGATGGTCGAGCCGACCGAGAGCGAGGACAAGGCCGAGCTCGACCGGTTCGTCGAGGCGATGGTGGCCATCCGCGGTGAGATCGACAAGGTGGCCACTGGCGAGTACGACCGGACCGACAACCCCCTGCGCAACGCGCCGCACACCTTGGCCATGGTGGCGGGGGAGTGGGGCCGGCCCTATCCGCGCAGCGCCGCGGTGCACCCGGTGCCGCGGCTGAAGAGCCGGGGCTACCTCAGCCCGGTGCGCCGCATCGACCAGGCCTACGGTGACCGCAACCTGGTCTGCTCGTGCCCGCCGCCGGAGGCGTTCGCCGATCCGGAGCCCCAGGAGGTGGCCGGCCGCACCGGTGGTGCGCCGGACGACCTCGGCACGGTGGCCGACGTGGTCGGCGCCCGGAGCTGACCCGGCGCGCCGCTGCACGCCGACGCCGAGAAGCTGGGCCGTGGCTGCGCCGATCCGCTGATATGCGCCTGGATGCGGTTATCCGGCGCGCATGACCGCATCCACGCGCATGGGCGTGCCATGCCGTCCTGCCGGCCCGAGGACTCAGGCGCTGACCGGCTGCGGGGCCAGCCAGACGTGGTGGTCGGCAACGGCGCGGCCGTCGGGCAGCAGCGCCCCGTCGTCGTCGAAGAGCACGACGCCGTTGCAGAGCAGCCGCCAGCCCTGCTCGGGGTGGCTGCTCACTACAGCGGCCAGGTCACGGGCGTCGCTGGCGGGCTCGGGGCAGGGGGTGCGGTGGGTGCACATGGCAGTCACTTCCGTTTCGCCGGGAGGAAGCCGGCAGTCACTGGTGGTACGCATCCGATTACCGGACTCCATCAGTGTCGGCACGAACGGGGCTCAGGTCACGTGATCCAGGTCACCGAGTCACCCGTCCGGGTCGTCAGGTCCTGCCATGGTGCTCCGCAGCAGCGCATGGGTGACGCCGTGCGATCGGCGTGTCGACCGGCTCCGCTCACAGCTTGCGGAGCAGGACCCGCCGCACCGAGTGGTCCGCGGACTTCTGCAGGACCAGCCGCGCCCGGGAGCGGGTCGGGGCGATGTTGTGCCGCAGGTTCGGCCCGTTCACCGCGGCCCAGATGTCCAGCGCCGTCTCCCGGGCCTGCTCGTCGGTGATGTCGGCAAAGCGGTGGAAGTAGGCGGTGCTGTCCTGGAACGCGGTCCGCCGCAGCGCCAGGAAGCGCTCGACGTACCAGCGCTGGATGTCGCCCTCGGCGGCATCGACGTAGACGGAGAAGTCGAAGAAGTCCGACAGGAAGATGTCGGGAGCCGATCCGTCCGTGCGCCGTCCGGCCTGCAGCACGTTGAGCCCCTCGAGCACGAGGATGTCCGGCCGGTCGACCGCCTGCACCCGCCCGGGCACGATGTCGTAGGACTGGTGGTCGTACACCGGCGCGAACACCTCCTCCCGACCGGACTTCACGTCGGCGAGGAACCGCAGCAGGGCCCGTCGGTCGTAGCTCTCCGGAAAGCCCTTGCGGCCGAGCAGGCCACGCTCCTCCAGGACCGCGTTGGGCAGCAGGAAGCCGTCGGTGGTGACCAGGTCGACCCGGTGGGCGCCCGGGGTCGCCGCCAGCAGGGTCTGCAGGAGGCGGGCGGTGGTGCTCTTGCCGACGGCGACGCTGCCGGCGACGGCGATGACGAAGGGAACCTTGGCGGTGGTGTCGCCGAGGAACTCGCTCTGCGCCGCCCACAGGCGGCGGCTGGCGGCGACGTGCAGACCCAGGAGCCGGGCCAGCGGGAGGTAGACCGTCGCCACCTCGCCGAGGTCGATGCGGTCACCGAGGGAGGCGAGGGCATCCAGGTCGGCGGCGTCCAGCGGCAGGCTGGACCCGGCCGCGAGCGCTCGCCACGAGTCGCGGTCGAACACCGCGTAGGGCGAGATGGAGCCACGCGTCCCAGCCGTCACAGTGCCCATCGTGCCGTCCCGCCCGGGAGCGACCTGCGCGCGGGTCACCCGCGCGGGTGGGCAGGGGCCGCCGGAGCGCCGGCGCGGGACCCGGCCGGGACGGCGCCCGTCTAGGGTCGTCCCGTGTCTTCCCACCCGGGGCTGCTCGAGTGCATCGAGCGGTACTTCGCCGCCGCGCCGCTGCCGGATGCGCGCATCGAGACGGCCGGGACGCTCGATGTCCCGATCGCCGATCCGGCCTGGCCCTACCCGGCGCGCCCCCGGTGGGACGGCGATCCGGTCACCGTCGACGACGTCCGCGCCGCCGTCGCGCTGCAGCGGGCGGCGGGCCTTCCGGCCGCCCTGGAATGGGTTCCGGAGTGCTCGCCCGAGGTGGGTGGCGTCGCCCGGGCCGCGGGGATGACGGTGGAGGAGCTGCCGCTGCTGGTGGCCGCCGACCCGGTCGACGTGGTGCTCCCGGCGGGTGTGCGACTGTTCCTCGTAGGAGGAGACGACCCCGAGCTGCCGCGCTACCAGCAGGTGGCCACGGTCGCGTTCGCGCATCCGGGTGGCGCGGTCGACGTCGAGGAGGTGCTGCTCGACGATTCGGCTGAGGCCGCGCGGCGCACCGCCGTGCTGCGGGAGCGCATCGCCGACGGGCGCACCGTCATGATGGTCGCCATCGAGCACGGCAAGCCGGTCGCGGTGGGCTGGCACCAGCCGGTCGACGTCGACGGGACCGAGGTCAGCGAGATCGTGGGGGTGGCGACCCTGCCCAGGCTCCGCGGGCGGGGCCTGGGCGCCGGCATCGCCTCCGCGCTGGCCGCGCACGCTCGCGAGACTGCCGACCTGGTGTTCCTGGCCGCTGGTGACGACGACGTCGCCCGCGTCTACGAGCGGATCGGGTTCGCCCGCATCGCCACCACCGGCGTCGCCGAGCTGCAGGCGCCGGGGGAGTGACCCGGCCGACGGCTCACCTGTCGCCGGGGGTCTCGAAGCCGGCGGCGATCGCCGCCCCGGCCGCGGTGAGGGCCCTGCGCGCGGAGCCGTAGTCCGCCGACCGCGGGACCTCGCTGAGCAGCACGACCACCCGGGAGCCGAGGACGGCGACCGAGTGCAGGTGCCGCTGGCCGTCGACGCAGCACATCCACCCCTGCTTCACGGCTGGATCGCCCGGGAGCGTGCCGAACAGCCCGAACCGCTGGTCGAAGCCGTCGGCGGCCTGGGGTGTCGTCCCCCGCATCCAGCTCAGCAAGGTGCTCGCGTCCTGGGGGTGGGCGACCACGGGCAGCAGCGCGAGGAACCGGGCCAGATCCTGCGCCGTCGTGACCGCCTGCCCCCACTGGCCCGGGATCTCCGCCGGCGGCGGGCGGGTGCCCGCCAGGTCGTACCGGGCAGCGACGTCGCGCACCATCTGACTGCCGTCGAACCGCACCCAGAGCAGGGAGGCGGCCGGATCGTCCGACCGCCGAATCATAGCGGCCAACAGGTCGGATTCGCGGGCCGTGAGTTCGATCGAGCCGTCGCGTGCCCGGGTGAGGATGTCCTCGGCCATGAAGAGCTTGACCATCGACGCGGTCGGGAACGGCCGGTCGCTCACCGGGCCGTTGTCGGAGCCGTAGGCGGCCCGGCGGGCCGCGCGTGCCTCGATCGCACGGATGCTGCCCTCGGTGGCGCGAGTGTGCTGACGGGCGACCACGACGGCGAGCGTGCCGGCCCCGCCGTGGGCACGCACCGCGTCGGTCACGAGGCTGTCCGGAGGCCCGCCGCCGGTCGTGGCCCGCCCGGGGATGGCCAGCACCAGCGCGAGCAGGTGGACCCCGGTGAGCAGGACCGCGAGTGCCGAGATCCTTGCGGACCGCGATCGGTGCGGGGCAATCGGATGGGACACATCTGACCGCTACCCGCCGACCGGTGGCTCATCCGGGGAAGCCCGATCCGTTCGGGACCAGCGGGCGGCCGTGCCGCTGTGCAACCAGGCGGCTGCACAGCGGCAGCGCCTCACTGCTGCTCGTAGGTGGCGATCAGCGTGGCCCGCGCCAGCGTGTGGAAGAAGAGGTTGAAGCCAAGCACGGCGGGCGTGGCGTCGGCATCGACGTCGAGCCGGTCGATGTCGACCGCGTGCACCACCACGAAGTACCGGTGCGGGCCGTGGCCGGCCGGCGGAGCGGCACCCACGTAGCCGGCGAAGCCACCGTCGTTGCGCAGCTGGAGGGCCCCGTCGGGCAGCCGCGGGGTCTCCTTGTCGCCGGCGCCGGAGGGCAGCTCGGTGACCGAGGCCGGGATGTTCGCCACCGCCCAGTGCCAGAACCCGCTGGCCGTCGGTGCATCGGGGTCGTAGACGGTGACGGCGAAGCTGCGGGTGCCCTCCGGGAAACCGGACCAGGACAGCTGCGGGGACCGGTCCTCGCCGCCGGCGCCCATGACGCCGCTGACGTGCGGCATCGGCAGCGGCTGCCCGTCGGACACGTCGCTGCTGGTGACAGAAAAGCCCGGCACCTTCGGCAGGAAGTCGTACGGGTTCGGCGGGGTGGGCCGGTCGGCCATGGTGGTCCTCTCCCTCGGTAGCGGTGAACGGCTGGCCGGATGCGCGCAGCGTCCTCCGTCGGACCCTAGGCAGCCGAGGACGGCGGCGCCCGTCGACGGGGGCCGCCGCAGAGATACCCCGGGATGCGGGACCGCAGGTCCGGACACGTGGACCGGGCTCGTCGCCGGTAGCGTCGCACCGTGGCCACTCCGCGATCGGTCGGTCTCCCCGACGGCGTCCGTGCCTGCCTGTTCGACCTCGACGGCGTCCTCACCCGCACCGCGACGGTCCACATGGCGGCCTGGAAGCGCACCTTCGACGAGTTCCTGCGCTCGCGCGACCCCGGAGCGCCGGAGTTCTCGCAGGAGGACTACAACGAGCACGTCGACGGGAAGCCACGGGCCGACGGGGTGCGGGACTTCCTCGCCAGCCGGGGCATCACCCTGCCCGAGGGTGGCCCCGGCGACCCGGCCGACGCCGCCACCGTCCAGGCGGTCGCCAGCCGGAAGAACGAGCTGGTGCTGGCCGAGCTCGACGAGCACGGGGTCGAGGTCTACGAGGGCTCGATCCGCTACCTGCGTGCCGTGCGGGACGCCGGGCTGGCGACGGCCGTGGTGACCGCCTCGGCCAACGGCGAGCAGGTGATGCGGGCCGGTGGGTTCGCCGACCTGATCGACGTCCGGATCGACGGGGTCGTGGCCACGCGCGACCAGCTGCGCGGCAAGCCCGCCCCCGACACGTTCCTCGCCGGTGCCCGAGCCCTCGGCGTACCACCGGAGGAGGCGGTCGTGTTCGAGGACGCCCTCGCCGGGGTGGCCGCCGGACGGGCGGGTGGCTTCGCCTTCGTGGTCGGAGTCGACCGGGTCGGGCACGCCGGCGGACTCCGGGAGTCCGGCGCCGACGTCGTGGTGCAGGACCTCGCCGAGCTGCTGGGGGAGGAGGACGGGTGACCGAGGGCCGGGCCTCGTTCCCCATCGAACCCTGGGCGCTGACCGAGGTCGGGCTGGACCATGCCTCCCTCGCGGTGCACGAGTCGGTGTTCTCGCTGGCCAACGGGCACATCGGGATGCGCGGGTCGTTCGAGGAGGGGGAGCCGGTCGCCGTCCCCGGTACGTACCTCAACGGGTTCTACGAGCAGCGGCCGCTGCCCTACGCCGAGGTCGGCTACGGGTTCCCGGAGCAGGGCCAGACCGTCGTGAACGTGACCGACGGCAAGCTCATCCGCCTGCTGGTCAAGGACTCGCCGCTGGACCTGAACTACGGCGAGATCATCGACCACCGGCGGACCCTCGACCTGCGGGGCGGGGTCCTCCGCCGGGCCACGGAGTGGCGCTCCCCGGGCGGGCGGACGGTGCGGATCACCAGCACCCGGCTGGTCTCCCTGGTCCGCCGGTCGGTCGCGGCCATCCAGTACCAGGTCGAGCTCATCGACGACCTGGGCGACCTGTACGTCTCCCTGCAGTCGGACCTGCTGGCCAACGAGACCGCCGGCCAGAGCACCGTCGACGGCGATCCCCGGGCGGCGGCCGCACTGGCCGAGCCGCTGGAGTGCGAGCTGGCCGCCGGGCGTGGCCGGCGGGCGGTCCTCGTGCACCGCACCAAGCGCAGCCGGCTGCGCGTCGCCGCCGGCATGGACCACCTGATCGAGATCCCCGACACCAGCACCGAGGACCTCGAGGCCAGCGGCGACCTCGCCCGCTACGCCCTGGCCGCCCGCATCCCGCCGCACGGCGTGCTGACGCTGACCAAGTTCCTCGCCTACGGCTGGTCCTCGCGCCGGTCGGCCCCGGCGGTGCGCGACCAGGTCGAGGGCGCCCTGGCCACCGCCAAGCTGGCCGGGTTCGACCGCCTGCTGCGCGAGCAACGCGAGCTGCTGGACCAGCACTGGGAGGATGCCGACGTCGAGATCGAGGGCGACGACGAGCTCCAGCAGGCGGTGCGGGTGGGCATGTTCCACCTCCTGCAGGCCGGCCTGCGCGGGGAACGGCAGCCGATCCCGGCCAAGGGGCTCACCGGCCCCGGCTATGACGGCCACACCTTCTGGGACACCGAGACCTACGTGCTGCCGGTGCTGACCTACACCGCTCCGCAGGCGGCCCGGGACGCGTTGCGCTGGCGGCACTCGATCCTCGACAAGGCCCGGGAGCGCGCCCGCGTGCTCGGCATGCAGGGGGCGGCCTTCCCCTGGCGCACGATCCGCGGCGAGGAAACCTCCGGCTACTGGCCGGCGGGGACCGCGGCCTTCCACATCAACGCCGACATCGCCGACGCGGTCGTCCGCTACTTCAACGCCACCCTGGACGACGACTTCGACCGCGACTTCGGCACCGAACTGCTCGTCGAGACCGCCCGGCTGTGGGCCTCGCTCGGCCACTTCGACACCGAGCACGGGTTCCGCATCGACGGCGTGACCGGCCCGGACGAGTACACGGCCGTGGTCGACAACAACGTGTACACGAACCTGATGGCGCAGCGGAACCTGCGCGAGGCGGCCGCGGCGGTGCGCCGCCAGCCCGACGTGGCCGGCCGGCTCGAGGTGTCGGAGGACGAGGTGGAGACGTGGCTGCGCGCGGCCTCGCTGATGGCGGTGCCGTACGACACCCGGCGCGGGGTGCACATGCAGTCCGACGGCTTCACCCACCACGAGGAGTGGGACTTCGAGAACACCCCGCGCTCGGACTACCCGCTGCTCCTGCACTACCCGTACTTCGACATCTACCGCAAGCAGGTCACCAAGCAGGCCGACCTGGTGATGGCGCTGCACCTGCGCGGCGACGCCTTCACGCTCGAGGAGAAGATCGCCGACTTCGCCTACTACGAGGCCCGCACCACCCGGGACTCGTCGCTGTCGGCGAGCCAGCAGGCCGTCGTCGCCGCCGAGACCGGGCACCTACAGCTCGCCTACGACTACTGGGCGGAGGTGGCGCTGACCGACCTGCAGAACCTGCACCTCAACTCCGGTCACGGGCTGCACATCGCCTCGCTGGCGGGCGCCTGGACCGTCGCCGTGGCCGGGTTCGGTGGGATGCGCGACCACAACGGGCAGCTGGCGTTCGCCCCGCGGCTGCCCCCGCGGATCACCCGGCTCTGCTTCCGCATGGTCTACCGCGGGCGAAAGCTGACCGTGACGGTGGAGCCGGCACGGGCCACCTACCGGCTGGTCGACGGCGATCCGCTGGACATCCGCCACCACGGGCAGCAGGTGACCATCGACCACGAGGACGTCGTGCTGGACATCCCGAAGCCGCCGGACGTCGAGCCGGTCTCCCAGCCACCGGGGTGCGAGCCCCGGCGGCGGACCCGGTCCCGGAGCACACCGGCCGTGCGCCCGTCGGCCAAGGACAGCGAGCGGCTCAGCTGATCAGCCAGCGGGCGCCCAACGCGAGCGCCCCGACGTCGACGGCGAGGAAGAAGCCGACCCAGAGGGGAGCCGGGAGGCGGGTCAGGCGGGCGAGCTGGTCGGCGTCGGAGTCCGGTGCGGCCCGGCGGCGCCGGGCCCCGTGCAGCTCCAGCACCGCGCGCGGCGCGGCCAGCAGCAGGAACCAGGTGGCCACCGCCCCGAACAGCGCCTGGCCCGCCGGCGGCAGCCACCAGGTGGCCGCGAAGACGATCCCGCCGGTGACCAGCACCGACCACAGGCCGTACCAGTTGCGGATCTGGACCAGCAGCAGTGCCAGGAGGGCCAGCAGGGCCCAGAGCAGGCCGACGGCGTGGCCCGCGGTCAGGAGCGCGGCCGCGCCCAGGCCGAACAGTGCGGGGCCGGTGTAACCGGCCGCGCAGGTGAGCACCATGCCGATCCCGGTGGGGCGGCCGGCGGAGACGGTCAGCCCGGAGGTGTCGGAGTGCAGCCGGATGCCGGCCAGCCGGCGGCCCACGGCCGCGGCCACCAGGCCGTGCGCCCCCTCGTGGGCGATCGTCACGACGTTGCGGGTGAGCCGCCACGCCGCGGGGGAGCCGACCAGGAGCGCCGCCACGGCGGCGCTGCCCCACAGCAGGCCGGGGGACAGATCGGGGACCGTCGCGCTCACCTGCGCCCACCAGCGCTGCAGCCGCTCCAGGATGTCTCCTCCGTCGCGCCGGGGGTCCCGCACAGGATCGCAGAGCCGGAGCCGGCGGCGTTCCGGTGGCCATCCGCCGTCGATGCACCGTTATCCCCAACAATAAGACAACAAAACCATCCGCTACGAGCAACACGAACACGACGGAAGAAACAACACCGGCGTCCGGCCTCAGTTGCCCGGCTTGGCCGCCTTGCCGCGCTCCCGATCGTCCTCGTCGGCGTCGTAGACCCCGGGCGTCACAGTCCCGCCGTTCCCGGCACCGGGGGTGGTCGGCTTGTCGATGAGGTCGTCCGGTCCGGGGGTGGGCGTGCCGCCCGGTTCGCCTCTGTTGTCGGTGTCGGGATGCCGTTCGGTCATGAGCGTCTCCAGTCGTAGGTATCTGCGGGGCGCTACCCGGCTGCCCGGGCCGGACACCTACCCGGGCCGGCTGCACGCGTCGCCACCGCGCGCAGCCGGCGGGGGAGTGCCACGATCGCCGGGGCCGGAGGGGGACACCGGAGCCGGTCGCGCAGCACGGGAGAGGAAGACCCGGTGAGCAGCTACCGGTACAAGCCCAGCAAGCCCCTGGCGATCTTCGGAGCGGCCTTCGGCCTGGCCCTGCTGGTCTTCGGCGTCGTCACGATGGTGAGCAGTGGCCTGGACGGGGAGGGCTAGCCTTCCTCGTCCTGTGGTGCGTCGCCGGCATCGCCATCATCGGGTTCAACCTCTGGGCAGCCTTCTCGGAGAAGGGCGCGCTGGCGACCTTCAGCAGGATTCCCGAGAGCGACGAGGACGCCGCCGACCGGCCTCGGTAGGGCCTGGAGAGGGCTCAGACCCGCGGCCTCCCGCTCCGGCTCGCTGATCCGGTCGCCCGGGTGCTACCCCCGGGCGGCGGTGGAATCGGAGAACTTCTGGACAGCTGCTGGGTCAGGTTCACCGCGTTGCCGTCGGGGTCGGTGACGTGGGCGACGCGCCCCAGGGCATGTCGTTCGCCCCAGACGGTGCGGTACCGCCGAGGCCGGCGACGCGGGGGATGACTGCGTCGACGTCGGGCACCTCGACGTTGAGCAGCACCCGGCCCGGGAAGCCCGTCCCGACCGCGGAATCGGCCGTGAGCCCGAGCCCGGAGTTCCCGAGACGGAGCCCGAGGTGGAACAGCGGGCCCTTCTGGGGGAAGCGGTCGGTCGCCTGAGCGTCGAACAGGCCGACGTATGAGGGCAGGCGCTCGAGGACCGGCGTGACGAGGATCGGGCGCCCGGTGGGGAACCCGGGAACTCCGGGGGAGAGGTCGGTCGAGCAGTCCCGCTGCATGGTCGACCGCCCGGTGTGCGGCAGTTGAGCGCTCAGTCCTGGCGGGTGAACAGCCAGCGGGCGAAGACGGCGTCCTGGTACAGCTCCGTGCACCAGAGAACCGACAGCCGGAAGGTCCCCGGTGGCACGACCAGGATCGGGCTGGCATCGGTGGCGTCGTCGTCGTCCAGCCGGTCCGACGACGGCGTCGGCCCCGGGGACTCGGGGAGAAGGAAAGCCCCGTTTTCGCCGGTACCGTCCAGAGCCGCGCTGATGAAGGCCAGCCGGCCGCTGGGCACCGTCACCAGGTCGCCGATGTGGTCGCCGGCCGCCGGGAACGCCAGCGCGGCGGCAAGTGTGCCGCGGTAGTCGCCGGCGCTGGCCTGCACGACGGCGACGCTGCCGTCGTCGCCCCGGAAGACCTCCAGCCAGCCTTCGTCACCGACATCCGGGTCGGTGAGCACGACCGCCGCGGTGCTGGCGCCGACCGGGATGCCGGTCAGCTGGTACCCCAGCTGCGGCACCAGGGCCTCGTAGGCCTGGTCGGAGAGGCCCCGCCAGGCGGGGAGCAGATCGCCGTCCAGGGCGAGGAACGGCTCGCCGTTGGTCCAGCAGCGGCCGACGTGCGTCCAGGCGGGTGGCATGCCGCCATCCTCCCGCAGGGGCTCGTGCGGCAACGCTGTCACCGTCGCCGACGGTCGTAGATCGCTGATCCGGGGGGCCGGGACCGCGTGCGGATCCAACTCGCTGCGGAACGTTGACTTAGTCCGCCTTATCGGAAAGCTGGCGATCCCGGACGACCTGGCCGAGGAACTCGAGCGCCAAGGCTTCGCCGCCATCCCGATCACCGTGGAGGACGGTCTGGCGGCCGGCGCGCTACCTCGACATCATGCCGATCCTTTCGACCGGATCCTGATTGCTCAAGCCATGCGACGAGGGCTCGTCCTCGTGACGGCGGATCGACGCTTCGCCGATTACGACGTCCTGGTGCTCACGTAGCGGCCTTTGCCTCGTTAGTTGACATAATGTGGATTATCGGCGCCAGACCCCGAGCGCCGGAAGGGGTTGTCGATCTTGTCCTACACACGCTGGCCGGACCGGCGGACCAGCGTGTGCCTCCAGGAATCGTCGCCGCCGTCCTCGTCCTCGACGCCGCCTCGCCGGTCCCGCGCCGAACTCCCGGACGAACACCGCCACGGCCGGCCGGGTGCGATCGATCCTGGACCCGGCGCCTCGGGGGGCCGACCGCTCCACCACATCGGTCCACGACTCCCCTGTCATGATCAACAAGCGATCAAGATCGCCTGACCCCTCACCAGCGGGTGCCGGCCGGACGCAATGTTGGCGCAGGGTGGACATCTCCAGAGGTCTCTCCCCCCTACCGCCGTGACCAGCCAGATAGCGTCACTGTGACGCAACTGGTGTGGTGTCCGTCGTTCGACGGGCGGCCGGCCGTCGGCGTTCGTAGGGTCGCACCATGAGAATCCGACGACCGTTCGCCGCACTGATGACCTCGCTGGCACTGTTCGGCGGAGCGGCCTCGCTGAGCGCCTGCGGTGACCCGGCCGGGCTCGACCGCAACGACGGCTCGACAGATGAGGTCGTGGAGACGGTCGACCCGGAGGAAGCCGACCGGGAGAACCTGCCGGACAACAGCAACCGGGAGCCCGGCCAGGGCACCGACGAGGACGCCATCGACCCGGACTGAGCCATCGCCTGGCTCAGTTGGAGCGTTCGGTGACCCAGAGCCGGTCGAGCCGGCCGGTCGAGTGCACGAGTTCGGCCAGCGAACGCTCCAGTTCGGCCTTGGTCGGCCGCTCCTGGAGCAGGGTCTGGACGTCCTCGAGGGCGCAACGCAACTGGAACAGCCGGTCCTGCAGACCGTCCAGTTCCGCCCGCGACACCAGGACGACGTCGCCCGGCAGCCCCGCCTTGGCCGTCGCCGACCGCTGCTCGTAAGCCCGTTGCCGGCACGCCTGGCCGCAGTACAGGCGGGGACGGCCCACCGACCCCTGCTGCGGGAGGACCCGTCGGCACCACCCGCAGCGCCGCTGGTCGTCACTCCCCCGGCTGGGGAGGGGAACGAGGGGCGCCGAGGTGACGCTGCCGGACGCGTGCTGCTGTGCCACGACTGCGCACGGTAGACGCCGCTGCCGACAGCTTCCGGTGACACGCCAGGACACCGCACGGAAGGTCCGAGATGACCCATCCCTCGCAGGAGGACCTCTCCCCGGTCTTCGACGCGCTCAGCGAGGAGGGACTGCGTGCCGCCGGCAGCCTCAAGTGGACCCGGTACACCGGGGCCCTGGGCGCCTTCGTGGCCGAGATGGACTTCGGAACGGCGCCGGTGGTCACCCGCGCCCTGGCCGCCGCGGTGGAGGCCGGCCGTTTCGGCTACCTCACGCCCGGAGCCGCCACCGACATGGCGGAGGCCTGCGCGCGGTGGCAGGCCGACCGGTACGGCTGGGCGGTGCCGCCGGAGTGGGTGACCCCGCTGCCCGACGTCCTGGCCGGGTTCCAGGCGGCGATCGAGCACTTCACCCCCGCCGGGAGCCCGGTCGTCCTGCCCACGCCCGCCTACATGCCCTTCCGCAGCGTTCCGAGCCTGCTGGGCCGGGAGCTGATCGAGGTGCCGATGGTCCGGCGCGAGGGGCGCCTGACCTACGACCTCGACGGGATCGGGCGCGCGTTCGACCAGGGCGGCCGGTTGCTCGTGCACTGCAATCCGCACAACCCCACGGGGCGGGTGTTCAGCACCGCCGAGCAGCTCGAGCTGGCCGACGTCGTCGACCGCTCCGGTGCGCGGGTGTTCTCCGACGAGATCCACGCGCCGCTGGTCCTGCCGGGAGCAGCCCACCGCCCCTACGCCTCGCTCAGCCCGGTCACCGCGGGCCACACCGTCACGGCGACGTCGGCGTCGAAGGCGTGGAACCTGCCGGGGCTGAAGGCCGCCCAGCTGATCGTCTCCACCGCCGCGGACGCCGAGCACTGGGCGCGGGTCGGCTTCCTGGCCGGGCACGGAGCCGCCACCCCCGGCGTGCTCGCGGCCACCGTCGCCTACGCCGAGGGCGGGCCGTGGCTGGACGGGGTGCTCGACTACCTCGCCGGCAACCGCCGGGTCCTGGCCGACCTGCTGGCCCGGCAGATCCCGGCCATCGGGTTCGAGCCTCCCGAGGGCACCTACCTGGCCTGGCTGGACTGCCGTGAGCTGCGCCTGGCGGGCCGTGCCGGCGACTTCTTCCTGGAGCAGGCGGGGGTCGCCCTGGTCGACGGCGCGGAGTGCGGCGCCCCGGGCTACGTGCGGCTGAACTTCGCGACGTCGAGGCCGCTGCTCACCGCCATGGTCGAGCGGATGGCCGCGGCGCTGGGACGGGCCTGACAGGGCCCCGCACGGACCGGGCGCGCCCCCACTAGCGTGAACGCGTGCCTGCCGCGCGGTTCCCCTTTCTCGACGGGCCGACACCGTTGGCCATGGCGCACCGGGGCGGGGCCATCGAGCACCTGGAGAACACCATGCCGGCCTTCCAGGCCTGCGTGGACCTCGGCTACCGCTACCTCGAGACCGACGTCCAGGTCACCGCCGACGGCGTGCTGGTGGCCTTCCACGATCCCACCCTCGAGCGGATCACCGACGGCACCGGGCGGATCGACGGGCTGACGTGGGCTCAGGTGTGCGAGGCCCGCATCGGCGGCCGGCAGCCGATCGTGCGCCTGGAGGACCTGCTGGCCGCCTGGCCCGACGTACGGTTCAACCTCGACATCAAGGCGGCCGGCGTGCTGGCTCCCCTGGTGCGGCTCACCCGCCGCATGGCGGTGACCGACCGCATCTGCCTGGGTTCCTTCTCGGACGCACGGATCGCCGCAGCCCGGCGGCTGTTCGGCCCCGCCGTGTGCACCTCGCTGGGACCGCGCGGGGTCGCCGCGCTGCGGCTGTCGTCCTACTCCCCGCGGGCCGCGGGCCTGGTGCGCATCTCCGCCGGTTGCGCGCAGGTGCCCCTGCAGCTCGGTGGCCGGGCACTGGTCGACGAGCGGTTCGTGGCCGCCGCCCACGCCCGTGGCCTGCAGGTGCACGTGTGGACCGTGGACGACCCGGTGGAGGCCGAGGCGATGCTCGATCTCGGTGTCGACGGGATCATGACCGACCGGCCGGCCATGCTGCGCGAGTTGCTGGAGAAGCGCGGCCAGTGGGCGCCGCGGTGAGCATCGGCGCGCGGCTGCAGAGCTGGCACCCGCGCACTCCGCCGCTGCCGCAGGATCTCGCCGACCTCGTCCGGCCCGGGGATCCGGAGTGGTTCGCGCGCGAACTGGCCATCGCCGTCGCGCCGCCGTGGTGGGTGTGGCGTCTCCTGCTGCGCCGCTTCTCCTGGCTGGTGGGCCTCTTCGGCCGGGTGGAGGTGACCGGCAGCATCCCCGAGGAGCTGCGCCGCGGACCGCTGCTGCTGGCTGCCAACCACATCGGCGACTTCGATCCGGTCGTCATCGCCGTCGCGCTCAGCAAGCTCGGCGTGGCGCCGCGGATCATGACCACCGGCGGCATCGTCTCCGCGCCGGTGGCCGGGCCGTTGATCGAGCGCACCGGCGCCATCCGCGTCGAGCGGGGCACGGAGCTGGCCCGGCACGCGGTCCGGGTGACCGAGGTGGCGCTGGTCCACGGCGGCCACGTCGTCGCCTATCCCGAGGGACGGGTGGGACTGGCGCCGGACTTCTGGCCCGAACGCGGGCGCACCGGCATGGCCCGGCTGGCTCTCGGTTTGCAGGTCCCGGTGATCCCGGTGAGCCAGTGGGGCGCGCACGAGGTGCTGCAGTACGGCAACGACTGGGGGAAGCTGCGCACGCTCCTGCGGGCCGTCGTGCGGCGTCCGGCGCTGCGGGTCCACGTCGGCCCGCCCGTCGTCTTCGACGACCTGCAGATGGGACGGGTCGGGGATGCCAACCGGGCCCGCCTGCGCATCGCCGCGGCGCTGACCCGCGGCCTGCGCCGGCTGCGCGCCGACGAGCTCGACGCCCCGGCCTTCGACGACCCGACGCGCCCGACGACGGCTGTCGCCGCGTTCCCCGGCGGGATCGTGCCGGACGACATCCCGTGAGGGCGTCGCCCCGGTGCTGGACCGCGCCGGAACGGCCTGGGAATCTGCCGCGGTGACCACCGCCCCGCCCGCCACCGGTCCGTCGGTGCCGCCGGTCGACCGCGCGCTCCGGCGCGAGCGCCTCGGCTGGTACTCCTACGACTGGGCGATGTCGGTCTTCAACACCTCGGTGACGACCGTCTTCCTGGCGCCCTACCTCACCTCGATCGCCGAGGCGGCCGCGGACGCCGACGACCGGATCCACCCGCTGGGCATCAGCGTCCCGTCGGGCAGCTTCTTCGGCTACGTGCTCTCCCTGTCGGTGCTCCTGCAGGTCCTCGTGCTGCCGCTGACCGGCGCGATCGCCGACCGCACCGGCCACAAGCGGCAGCTGCTCGCCGGCTTCGCCACGCTGGGCTCGCTGTGCACGATGGCGATGTTCTTCGTGGCCGACGCCCGTTATCTGCTCGGCGCGGCGCTGTTCATCGTCGCCAACCTCTGCTTCGGCGCGGCCACCGTCGTCTACTACTCCTGGCTGCCAGACCTCGCCGGCCCGGAGGAGCGGGACGCCGTCTCCAGCCGGGGCTGGGCGTTCGGCTACCTCGGCGGGGCGCTGCTGCTGGCGGCCAACCTGGCCCTGTTCACGCAGCACGAGAGCCTCGGTCTCACCGAGGGTGAGGCGGTGCGGATCTCCCTGGCCTCGGCCGGCGTCTGGTGGGCCGGCTTCACCGTGGTCAGCGTCTCGCTGCTGCGCAACCGCCGGCCACGAGACGTCGTCCCGGCCGGCCCGCGGGCCGGTGCGGTCGGGGCCAGCTTCCGGCAGCTCGGTGCGACGCTCCGGGACATGCGGCGGTACCGGCTGACCCTGTGGTTCCTCGCGGCGTACCTGCTCTACAACGACGGCGTCCAGACCATCATCGGCGTCTCGGCGCAGTACGGCGCCGAGCAGCTGGAGCTGAGCCAGACCACCTTGGTCTCGGCGATCCTCCTCGTGCAGGTGGTGGCCTTCTTCGGTGCGCTGACGCTGGGCCGGGCGGCGGCCGTGATCGGCGCGAAGCGCACGGTGCTCGGCGCGCTCGTGGCATGGACCGGCGTGCTCGTGGCGGCGTACTTCCTCGAGGCCGGCGCCGTCGTCGGGTTCTACCTGCTCGCCTCGGTGATCGGGTTCGTGCAGGGCGGCACGCAGGCGCTGTCCCGGTCGATGTTCAGCCAGCTGATCCCACCGGGCAAGGAGGCCGAGTACTTCGGCTTCTACGAGATCAGCGACCGCGGGACCAGCTGGCTCGGCCCGTTCCTGTTCGCCCTGACCTACCAGCTGACCGACTCCTACCGGTACGCCATCTTCAGTTTGATCTTCTTCTTCGTCGCCGGCTTCTACCTGCTCGCCAAGCTGGACCTGCGCCAGGCGATCGTCGAGGCCGGCAACACCCCACCGGAGCGCGTGTGACCGCGGGCGAGTCCGGCTCCCCGACCATTCCCCTGCCGCTGTCGTCCCCGGCCGCGGTGCCCACGTCCGGGGACCACCGCCGGAATCCCGCTCCGGCGCACCTGCGCTTCTTCCACGGACCCATGGACTGCGGGAAGTCGACGCTGGCGCTGCAGGTCGACCACAACCAGAGCCGGCAGGGCCGGCACGGGCTGCTGGTCACCCAGGGGGACCGCTCCGCCGCGCCGCAGATCAGCTCCCGGGTGGGGTTGTGCCGGGAGGCGCTCGGCATCGACAGCGGTACCGATCTGCGGCTGCTCGTCCGGGACCGCTGGGCGGACGGCCACCGCGTGGACTACCTGATCGTCGACGAGGCGCAGTTCCTCTCCCGCGGCCAGGTCGACCAGCTCGCCGAGGTCGTGGACGAATCGCACGTCGACGTATACGCGTTCGGGTTGACCACCGACTTCCGCACCCGGCTGTTCCCCGGCACCCAGCGGCTGCTGGAGGTGGCCGACGACATCCAGCGCATCCAGGTCGAGGTGCTGTGCTGGTGCGGCCTGCCCGGGCTGCTCAACGCACGCGTGGTCGACGGGATCATGGTGCGCACGGGCGAGACCGTCGTCGTCGCCGACACCGCTCCGCCCGAGCTGCCCGGGGAGGCGACCGGCCCCTCCCCCGCCGTCCGGTACCAGGTGCTGTGCCGACGGCACTACGCGCGCGGTGAGCTGGGCCCCACGGCGGCGGGCCGGGAACAGCTAAGCCAGCCCTGAGCCTGCTCTCACCCGTGTGGGGGCCGCCGACAGCCCGGATCCCACCCCATGCGATGATGAGCAGCCGATTCGGCGGAATCTCTCCGCCTTTTTGGTCGTTCATCTCTCTGACTCCTCGGTCGTCTGGGTAAGGCCCCGGCGATCGGACGTCGAGTCCCGACCGACACAAGACGAGAGGACGGTGTGCCATGGGTGAGCGTTCCTTGCGCGGCAGCCGACTGGGCAGCGTCAGCTACGAGACCGAGCGGAACACCGCTCCGATCGAGCGGCAGTACGCGGAGTACCGGTGCGCTTCCGGCCACCTGTTCACGGTGCCGTTCGCCGACGACGCCGAGCTCCCCGACACGTGGGAGTGCAAGTTCGACGGTGGCGCGGCCAAGCTGATCGGCGGGGCCGAGCCGGCGCCCAAGAAGGTGAAGCCTCCGCGTACCCACTGGGACATGCTGCTCGAGCGTCGCAGCGTCGAGGACCTCGAGGAGGTCCTGGCCGAGCGCCTCGAGGTGCTCCGCGGCCGGCGCACCCGGGCCAGCTGAAGAACGGCTCGCCTCTCCCCTGGAGGCGGGCCGATTGATCAGCTCTCGAACGGCCCCGGTGGAAATTATCCACCGGGGCCGTTCCGCGTCTGCGGTCAGTTCCGCGGGCGGTCCGTCGTCGGGCCGTCGACGACCTCACCCTCGAGCACCAGGGGCTCTCCGGTGCCGGTGCTCCCGGACGGGCCGGCCGGCGGCACGTGCCCGCTGCGGGTGCTGCCGACCCGGACCGGGCCGCGCACGTGATCGGGCAGCCGGGCGAGGACGACCCGTGACAGCACCCGGCGCAGCAGCCCACGCGTGCCGGGCAGCAGGCACAGCAGGCCCAGCAGGTCGCCGATGAACCCGGGCAGCACCATCAGCAGGCCGCCGACGGCGGCCAGGCCGGCGTCACCGAGTTCCTTCCCGGGCGCCTGCCGCGACGCGGCCCGGGCCCGGAGGTCGGTCAGCGCACGTCGGCCCTGCCGGGCCAGCAGGATCCAGCCGAGCGCGCTGGTGGCCAGCATGGCGAGGACCGTCCAGCCCACCCCGATCCAGGCGGCCACGAGCACGAAGACGACCAGTTCGGCCAGCGCGGTCAACCCGACGACCAGGCGCAGCCGCCGGCGCAGCAGGTCAGCCACGACGATCCCTCCTCCGGGGCCGGAGCCCCTTCTCGGCCCGGCGGCGGTCCCGCCGGCTGTGGGTCACTGCCCGGGCTCCTCGGCCGGGCGGGGCAGCGGCGGCGGCACCCGGCCCGGCAGCCAGCCGGCCAGCCGGTCCTGCACGCCCCACACCGTCACCCGTACCCACGCCTCTCCAACGATCGAGCCGCTCATCTTGCTCCGGCCGAGGATGCGCTCGGAGAAGGTGATCGGTACCTCGGTGACCCGGGCGCCGGCCCGCACCGCCCGCCACGCCCAGTCCACCTGGAAGCAGTACCCCTCGCTGGCGACCTCGTCGAAGGGCAGCCGGTCGATCAGCTCGCCGCGGGCGGCGCGGAAGCCGCCGGTGGCGTCGTGCAGCGGCAGGCGCAGCGCCCGGCGGGTGTAGCTGTTGCCCATGCGGGAGAGGAGCAGCCGGTGCAGCGGCCAGTCCTCGACCCGGCCACCGTCGACGTACCGCGAGCCGAGCACGAGGTCGGCGTCGGCCAGCGCGGCGAGCAGGCGGGGCAGCTGCTCGGGCGGGTGCGAGCCGTCGGCGTCCATCTCGACCAGCACGTCGTAGCCACGTTCGCGGGCCCAGCGGAACCCGGCCACGTAGGCGCGGCCGAGCCCGGCCTTCGCGGTGCGGTGCAGGACGTGGATGCGCGGGTCGTGGGCGGCGAGCGTGTCGGCGAGCGCTCCGGTGCCGTCGGGTGAGCCGTCGTCCACCACGAGGGCGTGCGCGTCCGGGTTGCTGGCGTGCAGCCGCTCCAGCACCTCTGCCAGGTTGTCGACCTCGTTGTACGTCGGGATGACCACCAGGACGCGATCGGTCACGCCGCGCTCCCCCGTCGTGCCCGGACCGCCCAGAGCAGTGCCGCCAGTCCCAGCGCCGTGAGCACCCACTCCGGGGCGGAGCCGAGGCGCAGCGCCACCGTGGCGCCGTCGCGCTGTGCGATCTCCTCGACGAAGATCGCGGGCTCGAACAGCTCCGAGGACCGGACGACGGTGCCGTCGGGTGCCACGATCGCGGAGATACCGCTGGTCGCGGCGACCGCCACCGTCCGCCCGTACTCGACGGCGCGCAGCCGGCTCATCGCCAGCTGCTGGGCGCTCTCGTCGGTGTAGCCGAACGTCGCGTTGTTGGTCTGGACGACGAGCATGCCGGCGCCCGCGTCCACGACGTCGCGGACCAGGCCGTCGTAGACCACCTCGAAACAGATCAGGTCGCCCAGCCGGATGCCGCCCACCTCGAGCAGGCCCACCTCGTCGCCCGCGGCGAAGTCCCGGCGGACCAGGTCCACCTTCTCGCTGAAGAAGCGGAAGAAGTCCCGCGCCGGCACGTACTCGGCGAAGGGCACCGGATGGCGCTTGACGTAGGTGTCGCCGGGGCCGTTCTCCGGCGTCCAGACGATCGCGGTGTTGCTGATGTACCGCCCGGGACCGTCCACGACGGCCCCGACCAGGATCGGCGCGTCGACGGCGTCGGCGGCCCGCTGGATCTGCGTGGCCGCGTCGGCGTTGGTGTAGGGATCGATGTCGGAGCTGTTCTCCGGCCACAGGACGACGTCGGGCTGCGGCTGCTCCCCCGCGGCCACGTCGGCGGCCAGCTGCAGGGTCTGCCGGACGTGGTTGTCCAGCACGGCCCGGCGCTGGGCGTTGAAGTCCAGTCCCGCGCGGGGGACGTCGCCCTGGATGACCGCGACCGCGGCGGTCGGCCCGCCCGCCGTCAGCGAGTCACCGGGCAGGGGCAGCCAGGCCAGCGCACCGATCAGCGGCACGGCCAGCACGAGGGCGGCGAGCCGCAGCGCCGAGCGGACGGCGCCCCGCTGCTCCCCCGCCGAGGCCGCTCCGGCACGCCAGGCCCGGCCGAGGGCGAGCGCCGCGGCAGCCAGCAGGGCGCCCACGAGGGCGACCGCGAAGCTGACGAGGGGCACGCCGCCGTAGGCGGCCAGCGCGAGCAGCGGTCCCTCGCTCTGGGAGAACCCGAGCCGGCCCCACGGGAAGCCACCGAAGGGGAAGCGCCCCCGGATCGCCTCGTCGGCGACCCAGAGCGCGGCCGCCCACACCGGCCACGCCGGCAGCCGGGAGGTGAGTGCTGTCGCCGCACCGAGCAGCGCCAGGTAGAGCGCCTGGCTGAGCGCGAGGGCCAGCCACGGGAACGCCCCGACGTAGATGCCGGTCCAGGAGAGCAGCGGCACGAAGAACGCGAGTCCCATGACCAGGCCCAGCCAGAGCCCGGTGCGCACCCGGACGCCCCGGACCGCCACGGCCAGCGCGGCCGGCCCCAGGACGGCGAGGGTGGTCAGATCGTGACCGGGGAAGGACAGGAACATCGCCAGCCCACCGGCAGCGGCCAGCAGCGTGCGCCACGGCGCCCGCAGCGCGCGGCGCGCAGCCGCGCCCGGGTGGGCGGCGACGTCGGGGCCGGTCGGCCGGGCGAGCGTGCCCGTCGCCGGCCCAGCATCGCCTACGGGCACGCAGAGCCTCCGGGAGGTGCCGGCGCCCCGAGGGGCGGATCGTCCCCGCACCGCTCGGGCAGGGTCCGGACCGGCGGTTCCGCGCGGTCCTGACCCAGCATCCCATCTACGCCCGGCGGGTGAGCGGACGTTCCCCACACCACCTGTCCGGGCTCCGGATCTCCTGCACGGGTCGCGCCAGCGGTCGCCGCACGCGGGCGACGCACCTTCGGGCCGGACGGCCACTCGCTGGCGGCGAGGGGCGCGACCGTTGTCTGATGGCGCGGGTCGGCGTGGGCTCCGCCGGGATGCCCGCCTCCGCGTCCGCCGGCGGCACGCCCGTCCCCCACGACCCGGGGGCGTGGCCGGCGGCTGCCGGCCACGCCGGCCGGGGGGCCTGGCGCGCCTGCCGGGAGAGCACTCAGGCGGTGCGTCCGGTCAGGAACTGCAGGCACTGTAAGAACCACGGCGCCCAGAGATCGAGACCCCGGAGAGCTGCGAGCCGCAGTGTGACCGGATCGTTACTGATCGTTGTCCCCGACACATCTTGTCCGGCCACCGGGGAGACCTGCTGTCCAGGAAGTCCCGGGTGGGTCAGGAGTTCCCGACCGGGACGCCGTCGACGAGCAGCAGCCGGCAGCCCAGGCGGGACCGGTCCGCCAGGACCCGCGACAGCCCGTTCCCGGTCGCCCACAGGGCGAGGTCGGCCGCTGCGCCGACGGCGAGGGGGCCCGCGGGGTGCTCGGAGCGGGCGGCGACCCAGCCGCCGTGGGTCGCGGCGTCGAACGCGTCGAACGGGCGCAGGCCCGAGCCGGGCGTCCGGTGGTCGACGGCGGCGTGCACGCCACCCCACGGGTCCAGTGCTGTCACCGGTGCGTCGCTGCCCAGCGCCAGGGCGACGCCGCCGTCGGCGAGGTCGGCGAACGGGTTGGTGGCCAGGGCGCGCTCCACGCCCAGCCGCTCCGCGTACATACCCGCGTCCCCACCCCAGGCGGCGTCGAAGGCCGGCTGCACGCTCGCGACCATGTGCCACTCGGCCATCCGCTCCACCACCTGGGCCGAGGGCATCTCCAGGTGCTCGAGGCGGTGCCGGCAGGAACGGACGGCGGCGACGCCGAGCTCTGCGACGACCGCGGCCACCGCGTCCAGCACCTGGCCGACGGCGGCGTCGCCGATGCAGTGGAAGCCCGCCTGGATGCCGGCCGCCGTGCAGGCCCGCACGTGCGCCACGAGCGACGCCGTCTCGAACCGAAGCACGCCGGACGTGTCCAGCCGGTCGTGGTACGGGCTGCTCAGGGCCGCGGTGTGCGAACCGAGTGCGCCGTCGCAGAACAGGTCTCCCCCTGCGCCGGCCAGGGCGAGCTCGCGGACGAGCTCCAGGCCACCGCGCTCGGAGAGCTCACCCCAGTAGCCGAGCACCCGCGGGCCCGGCTCGTCGCCGGCCAGGAGCAGCAGCTCCGACAGGTCATCGGCCGAAGAGACCTCCGGCCCGGCCATCTCGTGCAGGCTGCCGATGCCCAGAGCGGCGGCGGCCGCCCGGGTGGCCCGCTGCGCAGCGCGGCGCTGGGCCGGCCCGACCGCACCGTACGCCGCCTGGCGGGCGGCGTGGTGGGCGTCCAGGCGCAGCCT
The DNA here is from genome assembly GCF_030165005.1 of Blastococcus capsensis. GTDB lineage: Bacteria > Actinomycetota > Actinomycetes > Mycobacteriales > Geodermatophilaceae > Blastococcus > Blastococcus capsensis. Next base: position 23,423 of record NZ_JASNNW010000001.1, on the reverse strand, counting down.
GCCGTCGGACGAGAAGCCCGGCAGGCCGGTGATGCCCGGGACGAGGTCGAGCAGCGCGGTCGAGACCGTGGCGGAGTGGACGTCGACCCGCGCCAGGTAGACCGGCCGGCTCCCCGCCACCGCGTCGAGATCGGCCCGGGTGAGACCGCGACGCTCCGGCCAGCCGGTCTCGTCCCAGCCGGTGCCCAGGACGATGCCGACGGGCACTCCGGCGACGTGCGCCCGCAACGACGCCACCGCGTCGGCAAGGCTCAGGCTCGAGTGGAGGTCGAGACCGGTCAGCGCGAGTCCGGTGGCGGTCGCGTGCACGTGGGCGTCGACGAAGGCGGGTGTGAGCAGCGCCCCCTCTCCCCCGACCACCCGGCCGGCGGCAGGGGCGTCGGCGGCTGCGCCCAGCCAGGCGATCCGGCCGTCGACGACCTGCACCGCTCTGCCAGGCCGGTCGCCGACGGTCACGTCGGTGAGCAGCAGGGATCCGCGCACCTGCGCGTTCCTGCCGGAACCGGTCACGTCCGCCGCCGTCCTTCCGCCTCGTGGCCCCGCCCGGGGACGGCGGTGCTCCGGACACACAGCAGACCACGGTCGACGGGCGCGCCTCCGGCCGGGCGGCCGCCGTGTTGCCCGCTGCTGACGCTGCAACCGCCGGGGTACCCGGCGTTCCCAGGTGGCCACGGCCCCGCGGCGACGGTAAGCAGGAGGGATGGACGTGGTCGAGCAGGTGTGCACGGAGCGGCTACGGCTCCGGCCGTGGACCACCGGTGCCGCGGACCTCGCCCGGCTGGCCGACATCTACGGCCGCGACGAGGTGACCAGGTGGCTGGGCGGCGGCCCCTCCGTGCCACCGGACGAGCTCGTGGCCCGCTGGACCGCGGTGCACCAGCTCGACCCCCGCTTCCTCTGCTGGGCCATCGAGCGGCCCGACGGCGTGTCGGCCGGGACGGTGCTGCTCAAGCCGCTGCCGAACGGGGTCGGGGAGATCGAGGTCGGCTGGCACCTCCACCCCGACTCGTGGGGACGCGGTTACGCCACAGAGGCCGCGCGGGCGGTGGTGGACCGCGCGTTCGAGTTCGGCCTGCCCGAGGTCTACGCCGTCGTGCGGCCCGGCAACGCGCCGTCGATGGCGGTCTGCAGGCGGCTGGGGATGACACCGTTGGGCCGGATGACCCGCTGGTACGACGTCGAGCTCGAAGCGTTCCGGCTCATGGCACCCGTCGTGGTCGAGTGATCTTCAGCGGCGCCGCAGCAGGCCGCTGATCCGCCGGCCGAGCGTCCGCTTGGTGGCCCGCGTCTCCCGCCCGGCGGCGCGCACCGAGTCGGCGGCGGCCGCCTCGGACGGGGTGGGGGCGGTGCCGCCGAGGTGGGCCGGTTGCCACCACCGGTCGTCGTCGCCGGCCGGCTGGTCGGGGTAGGTGCGCTGCGCCTCGTCCAGCAGCGCCTCCATGGCCGTGCGCACGCGCCCCAGGAGGGCCGGGATCTGCACACCGGGCTCGGCGACGATCGGCTCACCCAGGATCACCGTCACGGGGACGCCGCGACGCAGTTCCACCTTGTGGTTCTTCGTGGCCACCCGGTGCCCGCCCCACACGGCGGCGGGGATGATCGGCACGCCGGAGTCGATGGCCATGCGGGCCGCGCCGGCCTTGAGCCCCTTCACCGTGAAGCTGGTGCTGATCGTCGCCTCGGGGAAGATCCCGACGATCTCGCCGTCCTTGAGCGCGCGCACGGCGGTCTCGAAGGCGGCGGAACCGGCCTTCCGGTCGACCGGGATGTGGTTCATGGCCCGCATGAACGGGCCGGCGAACCCGTGGTCGAACACCGCCGACTTCGCCATGAACCGCACCAGACGGTGCTGCGGCAGCGCACCCAGGCCGAGGAAGGTGAAGTCGAAGAAGCTGACGTGGTTGCTGCAGATGATCGCGCCGCCGGTCGCGGGGACGTGCTCGGCGCCGCGGACGTCGAACCGGAAGCGCAGCAGCCGGAAGACGACCAGCGCGATCCGGATGACGAACCGGTAGGGCTTGTCCCGTGGGTCGGGTGCGGCACCGAACAGCCCGGGACGGACGACGTCACGCCAGCTCGCGGTGTACATGCGCGGAATCTAGCGGCTGGCCCCGACGGTCGCCCGAGGGTCCCCTCCCGCGGTGGCGGCGACCGCGGCCCGGACGACAGCGGTGAGGTCGCCGGTCTCCTGGTGCACACGGTGCTGGAGGTCGGCGCCGGTGCCCCGGGAGAGCAGGGCCGCCACCCCGTCGGAGACGCGCTGCTCGTCGCCGGCGTCGGCGAGTGCGGGGCGGACGTGGTCGAGGAGGTCGGTGAGGACGTCGGCGGCCGCGGCCGGGCGGCCGGTGCGCGGGTGGACGAGCTCTCCGGACAGGCCGGAGCGCCCGGCCCGCCAGGCGGCCAGGCGCAGGAGCTCCGGTCGCATCTCCGGCACCGCTCCCCCGCCGCCCGCATCCCGGGCGGCCGTCTCGACCAGCCCCCGCACCAGGCCGGCCAGCGTCACGGCGTCCTCGACCCGGAGGGCGACGTCGGCCGAACGCACCTCCACGGTCGGCCAGCGTGCCGAGAGCCGGGCGTCGAAGTAGACCATGCCGGCGTCCAGGACCGTCCCGGTCTGCAGCATGGCGTCGACGAGCCGGTGGTAGTCCGCCGCGGCGGCGAAGGGCCCGGTGGGGCCGGCCGAGGGCCACCGCTGCCACACCTGCGACCGGAAGCTGGCGTAGGCGGTGTCCTGCCCCTGCCAGAACGGGGAGTTGGCGGTCATCGCGGTGAGCACCGGCAGCCATATCCGGATGCGGTTGAGAACGGCCACGCCTTCCTCGTCGTCGGCGACCGAGACGTGCACGTGGCACCCGCAGGTGAGCCCGTCGCGGGCGGTCTGGCCGAAGGCGTCCATCAGCCGCCCGTAGCGCTCCCCCTCGGTCGGAACCGGCTCGACGGCGACCGGAGAGGTGGCCAGCGCCGCGATCCGTGCTCCGACGGCCACCGCGGCGGCGTCGGCGCGCTGTCGCCAGTGGCGCAGCTGGCTCTCCACCTCGGCGAGCGTCGCGCAGACCGGCGTCCCCAGCTCGACCTGCTGCGCTTTGAGCTCGGGCGCCAGGTGGGCCGTCTCCGGGGCAGCGACGGCCTCTCCTCGGTCCGCGCGGTCGTGCTGTTCGACGTCCTCCCCCTCACCGCGCCGTGCAGCGACGGCCAGCGCCTCGGGGCCCTCGGGTACGGGCACACCGTCGGCATCGACGACCAGCAGTTCTTCCTCGACGCCCATGGTTCGCATCGGACCCATCATCCGGGTCGCCGGGGCGTCGTGCAGCGCTGTTCTCGCTCGGCCTCCTGTGTTGGTGCTTCGGCGCTCGGAGGGCGCTGGTGGTCGTCAACGGCAGGTGCCGACAATTTTGAATTGAATTATTGTTGGGGATAACGGTAGATTGACGGCATGCCACGCGCCTGGCAGCAGCCGCTGCCCGCCATGCCGTCGGTCCCACCGGTCCGCGCTTGGGCGCGGCTCTCCGCGCCTCCCGGCTACGAGGTGCAGTGGCGGCGCTTGGCCGATGCGTCCCTGGAGCTGGGACTCGGTCCGGACGACCTGGCCGGGGTGGGCCTGGACGTCATCGCCGGCGCCCGCGGCTGGAAGCCGGCGACCGTGGCGCTGTACAGCAAGGTCGCCCGCTACGGCGGCCTCGCGCTGCCCCTCCCTGCCACGCCGGAGCCGGATCCGCCGGCGCTCGACCTGCGGCCGCTCACCCAGCTGCGCGGAGACGACCCCGAGCACCTCCGCTCCACGGCCTGGTGCGCCCTCGCGCTGGGATGGCCCGCTCCGGTGGGGATGTTCCGTTCGCTGCGCCGGGACCAGGTGCGGGCCACGGCGCGCCGGCTGCTGGTCTCCACCGACGACGGCGACTGGGCGGTGCCCGGCGCCAACATCGCCTGGCACGCGTGGGAGACGGCTCGTGGACGGTATCCCGCGCTGGCGGCCAGCCCCTGGGTGCTGCCGGCGCTGCGCCGCGGTCCGGGCCTGGAGTCCCGGATCGGTGGACGACTCTCCAACCAGGCACTGCAGGCCACGTTCACCAAGCACGTGCGGAACACCGTGCGGGACCTGCGGGCGACGGCCCCGCCGTCCCGCCGGGACGCCGTCGAGGAGCTGGCCGCCGCCTACCGGACGCTCTCCTACGACTCCTACCGCAGGCTGGCGCTCGCCGCGGGCGCCCCGCCGGTGGCCGCGCGTGGCGTGGTCCGGGCGAACCGCGCCACGGCCAGGGCCGCCCGTGAGGCCGGCTGACCGGCTCTCACAGCAGTCTCAGCTGCTCCGGTCCGCCGGCGTCCTCGTGCACGGTCCCGACCGACCGCCAGGACGGGTCGGGCGCCTGGACGCCGGGCAGAGCACCCGTAGGGAGGCTGCCGTCGGGGAACCCGACCTCCTCGTCGCCGGGCACCCCGGTGGCGACCGGCTCGTCGACCCGCCGCGCGGCGCCCCCGGAGCGGCGGTCCAGACAGTGCCGCGCCAGCAGCGGGGCCACCCGCCGGGACAGCCAGCTGCGGTACTCCGTCGGCACGTACGGCCGGCGGGCGTACAGCCGCTCGTAGCGCGGCACCAGCTCGGGATGGGCGCCGGCCAGCCAGGCCATGAACCACTCCCGTGCACCCGGGCGCAGGTGCAGCGGGATGACGGTGACCCCGGCCGCGCCGGCGGCCGCGATGGCGCGGATGGCCGCATCCAGGCTCGCCTCGTCGTCGGTGAGCCCGGGCAGGACCGGGGCGAGGAAGACGCCGCACGGCAGGCCGGCGTCGGCCAGCGTGCGGACGAGGTCCAGCCGGGCCCGCGGCGTGGGCACACCGGGCTCCAGATCCGCGTGCAGTGCGTCCTCCCAGATCGCCATGGAGATGCCGAGCCCGATCGGCACCCGCCGTGAGGCTTCCGCCAGCAGCGGCACGTCACGGCGCAGCAGCGTGCCCTTGGTCAGGATCGAGAACGGGGTGCCGGAGTCGGCGAGGGCCCGGATGACGCCGGGCATCAGCCGGTACCGCCCCTCCGCGCGCTGGTACGGGTCGGTGTTCGTGCCCAGGGCCACGTGCTCGCGCCGCCACGACGGCCGGGCGAGCTCCTTGCGCAGGACGTCGACGAGATTCGTCTTCACCACGATCTGGGTGTCGAAGTCGCGGCCGGAGTCGAACTCGAGCCATTCGTGCGTCCGGCGAGCGAAGCAGTTGTGACTGATGACGCCGTTGGCGACGAAGTCCCCGGTTCCGGTGGTGATGTCGTACATCGGCAGGTCAAGCCCCAATGCCTCGACCGACAGGACACGAAGTGCGTCTCCTCGGACCATGCCCGTCAGATGGCCCCGCCGATGGTCCGCAGACACCTCGAGCGTTGCGACTGTGCGGCCGAACCCCAGCAGGCTGTCGTTCGTCGTGAGATGTGGGCGCTGATCAGGACCGCGCATCGCCCCGGTCACGTGCTTCCACCCTCGACCGGTGAGGAATCGGTGGTCCGCACTCGCGACGATCTCCGTCCCATCCGCGAGGTCGACCTGATATGCGGGCTTCACCGTGGACCAGTGATCGAGCACTTCTGTCATGACGTAGTAGCGGTATCGGCCACGCTCCTCCGTGCCGACGATGTGGTCGCCGACCCGCAGATCCGCGATCGGCCGCTGGCTTCCGTCGGCCATGAGGACCTGGGTATCGCCCGAGACGCAGTAGGTACAGGCATGGCTGCATCCCCGGTACGGATTGATCGTGTACGGGAACGGCATGGCCGAATCGCCGGGCACCTTGTTGAGGGCGCTGCGCGCCCGCACCTCGTGGAAGGTCAGCCCCGGGAACTCCGGCACCTGCACGCTGCGCAGCAGACCGCGGACAGACGACATGCCCGGCAGCGCCGAGGTGTCCTCGACATCGATCCGCTGGGCCTCCCACCGCATGGCACCTATCCGAACATGCGTTCGAACGGATGTCCAGCGGATCAGATCGGCGGGCGGGCCTCGTACGGCGTGGAGAGGACGACCGTCGTCCGGGTCGTCACGTTCGCCGCGGACCGGATCTCCTTGAGCAGCGCCTCCAGGGCGTCGGGCGAGGCCACCCGCACTTTGAGGATGTAGCTCTCCACCCCGGCGACCGCGTGGCACTCCTCGATTGCGTCGAGGTGCGCCAGCAGGGCCGGCGCGTCGTCGGTCTGCGCATCGGACGGGGTGATCGACACGAAGGCCGTCAGTGGCAGACCCAGCTGCCTGGCGTCCAGGGTCGCCCGGTAGCCGGTGATCAGCCCGCGCTGCTCGAGCCGGCGGACCCGCTGGTGCACCGCCGACACCGACAGCCCGACCCGTTCGGCGAGCTCGGTGTAGCTCGCCCGCCCGTCGCGGGCCAGGGCCGCCATCAGCGCACGGTCGACGTCAACAGCGACGCCGCCGGCCTCAGCCGGGGAGTTCGACGAGCTCACGGGGACCGTTGTTCAGGACGCGGACCCCGTCGTCGGTGCAGACGACGATGTCCTCGATGCGGGCGCCGTGGCGGCCGGGCAGGTAGATGCCGGGCTCCACGGAGAACGCCATGCCCGGCTCCAGTGGCAGGGCGTTGCCGGCCACGATGTAGGGCGCCTCGTGGGTGTCCAGACCGATGCCGTGGCCGGTGCGGTGGATGAAGTACTCGCCCCACCCGGCGTCGCTGATCACCTCGCGCGCGGCGGCGTCGATCTGCTCGGCGGTCACGCCCGGCCGCACGGCCGCCGTCGCGGCCTGCTGCGCGGCGTGCAGGACGCCGTACCACTCGGCGACCTCGGCGGACGCGCTGCCGCCGACGACGTAGGTGCGGGTGCAGTCCGACCGGTAGCCGGTCGCCGTCTCCCCACCGATGTCGACGACGACGAGCTCGCCGGCCTGCACCCTGCGGTCGGAGAGCTCGTGGTGCGGGCTGGCTCCGTTCGGCCCCGACCCGACGATGGTGAAGTCGACGCCGACGTGCCCCTCGGCACGGATCGCCGCGGCGATGTCCGCCCCGATCTCGGCCTCCGTGCGGCCGACGGTCAGCCACTCCCCCATCCGCGCGTGCACCCGGTCGATCGCGGCGCCGGCCAGGGCCAGCTCCTCGATCTCGGCGGGCGTCTTCACCATGCGCAGCCGGTCGACGACGGGTGCGGCCAGCTCCAGGGCCGAGCCGGGGAGCGCCCGGTGCACGCCCAGGGCGTGCTCGGCCCAGGTGCGCGAGCCGACGGCGACCCGCGCGGGTGCGGTGCCGAGCCGTGCCGTGGCGGCACCGGCGAGCACCGCGAACGCGTCGTCGGTCTCGTCCCAGGCCAGCAGCTCCAGCCCCAGCGCGCCGGCCGGGCCGGCGTCGACCATCGGCGCCTCCAGCCGCGGCACCACCAGGAACGGCTCCCCGCTGCGCGGCACGGCCAGCGCGGTGAGGCGTTCCATCGCGTGGGCGTCGTACCCGCACAGGTAGCGCAGATCGGCGCCGGGGGTGAGCACGAGCAGGTCCACCCCCAGCTCCGCGGCGACCGACCGGGCGGCGTGCACCCGGTCGATGGTCACGAGCGGGTCGGATCCGTGCGGAGCTGTCGCGTTTCCCACCAGCGCAGAGTAGCGACGGGGACCGCCGTTGCCCGCAATCGTTGCCAGACCGCTACCGTCCGCCATCGTGAGCGAGCGGGCGAGGTCAGGCAGGAGCACGGGACGGGCGAGCGTGCGCGGGCAGCGCTCGTGACCACCATGCTGCTGGACGCCGCGTCGCTGTACTTCCGCGCGTTCTACGGGGTGCCCACGAGCGTCACCACCCCCGACGGGCGGCCGATCAACGCCGTCCGGGGCTTCCTGGACATGACCGCCCGCCTGGTGACGGCGCACGGCCCCGACCACCTCGTCGCCTGCTGGGACGACGACTGGCGGCCGGCCTTCCGCGTCGAGGCGCTGCCGTCGTACAAGGCGCACCGGCTGGCTGCCGACGGCGGGGAGGAGACCCCCGAGGAGCTCGGCCCTCAGGTACCGATCCTCGTCGAGGTGCTGGCCGCGGCCGGCCTGGCCCGGGTCGGCGCCCCCGGCTACGAGGCCGACGACGTGATCGGGACGCTGGCCACCCGGGCGCGCGGACCGGTCGACGTCGTCACCGGGGACCGGGACCTCTTCCAGCTGGTGGACGACGCCCGGGCCGTGCGGGTGCTCTACACCGCCCGCGGCATCGCCGACCTGGAGTTCGTCGACGAGGCCACGGTCACCGCCAAGTACGGCATCCCGGGGCGGGCCTACGCCGACTTCGCCGTGCTGCGCGGGGACCCCAGCGACGGGCTGCCCGGCGTGGCCGGGGTCGGGGCCAAGACCGCCGCAGCGCTGATCGACGAGTTCGGCGACCTGGCCGGCATCCGGGCGGCGGTCGCGCGGACCGTCGTGCCGAAGCCGCCGCTCACCGCGGCCGTCCTGAAGAAGCTGCACGCCGCGGCGGGCTACCTCGACGCGGCTCCGGTCGTGGTGGCCGTGGCCAGGGACATCGATCTGCCCCCGGTCGAGGGCCCCCTCCCCCGCTCCCCTGCCGACGCCGGCGCCCTCGCCGCGCTGGCCCGGGCGCACGGGCTGCAATCCTCGCTCAGCCGGCTCGGCGCCGCCCTCGGCTGGCGCGAGGACGTCGTGGGCTGAGCGTCCTCAGGGCTCGGTCCAGGTGTAGTGGGCGCCGTCCTCGTCGGTGATCTCGATCTGGAGGGTGACCTGCTCGTCGTCGGCCGTGACGCCGGTGCACTCGTAGGTCGACCCTTCCTCCACCGCCATCTCCTGCGCGCACTGGAGATCGACGGCCACGCCCTCGCGCCGCTCGAACTGCGCCGCGACGTCCTGCTCGACCGCGGCCCGGGACAGCACGGTGGGGCCGGTGGACAGGGCGAGCACCGCGATGCCGATCAGGACGGCGAGGGCGGTCAGGGCGGCGAACAGGCTCGCTCGGATCCGCCGCCGCGCCGGCGCCTGCCAGGGACCTCCGTGGCCAGGAGCGCCGTAGCCGGGGACGCCGTACGGCGCACCACCCGGCGGAACCGGCGGGCCGAAGCCGGCCGGCGGCTGCCCGTACTGCTGCCGCTGCCCGTACTGCTGCCCCCGCGGGGGCAGCGGGAGCTGTCCCCGCGGTCCGAAGTCCGCCGGGAGCTGCCCGTAGGGCTGGGTGGCGCCGAACGGCGGCCCACCCGGAGCGGCGCCGGGCTGCGGCCAGGGGTGCTGGCCCCAGGCGGGCGCGCCGTACGGGGGCGACCCCGCCGGCGGCTGCCCGGCCCCCGGCGGCCGGCCGCCCGGCCCCGGCACCGGCGACCCGTCGGGTTCGGCGTCGCCGTGCGGCGGGTTCGTCATCGTCGCTCCCGAGGTGCCTGACGCCCCGTCGGGACGTGCCGGCATTCTGTCGCACCGACCGCCCTGGCCACGCGCGGCGCCCCGCCGGTCAACCGCCGACCGCGACGGCGACCACTCCTCGCCGCATCCGCTCGACGGTGCTCCGGGCGGTGCGCGCGACCGCGTCGTCGGCGACCTTCCCGAGCTGGTCGAGCAGGTCGAGCAGCTGCCGGGTCCAGCGGACGAAGTCGCCGCCGGAGAGCTCCGTGCCGGCCTGCTCGGCACCGGCGAGCACCCGGTCGAGGTTCTGCCCGTCGGCCCAGCGGTAGGCCGCCCAGGCGAAGCCCAGGTCGAGGTCGCGGCTGGCCGGTACGCCGAGGTGGAGCTCGACGTCCTGCAGCCGCGAGCGGATGCCGCGCATCCGCCCGATGACGTCGGCCACCGCGCCGGCCGGTACCGCGGGCAGGCCGGGGGTGTCCCGGCGGGCCTCGAAGACCAGCGTCGACACCGCGGCCGCCAGCTCCGCCGGGGTCAGCCCGCGCCACACCCCGGCCCGCAGGCACTCGGCGACCAGCAGGTCCGACTCCGACCAGATCCGCGCCAGCCGGCGGCCGTCGTCGGTCACCACCGGAACGTCATCGGCGGCACCGAGGACCGCGGTGTCGGCGGGCACCAGAGGCGCTGCCTCCGGCACCAGGTAGCCCAGCTCCTCCAGCACGTCGCAGGTGCGGTCGAACTGCCGGGTGAGCGAGCCGGTGCGCTCGGCCATGGTGCGCTGCAGCGACTCCGCCTCGCGCACCGCCCGCAGCCAGCGCTCGGCCACCCGCACCCGCTCCTCGCGGTCGGGCAGCTGGTGCACCGGGTGGTTGCGCAGCGCCTGCCGGAGGTCGGCGAGCACCGGGTCGTCGGCGGCGGCCGAGCGGTGCCTGGTCCGCCGGGCACCCAGGTCGTGCTCGACGCGCGCGTTGCGCAGGGTCGAGGCGAGGTCGCGCCGGGCGTGCGGGCTGCGGTGGTTGAAGTTCTTGGGCACGCGCACCCGGGCCAGCGCCGTCACCGGGCCGGGGAAGTCCACCGAGCCCAGCCGCCCGGCCCACTTGTCCTCGGTGAGCACCAGCGGCCGCGGATCGGCGAGGTCGGTGATCCCCGGGTCCAGGACGACGGCGAGCCCCTGGCGCCGCCCCGACGGCACCCGGATGACGTCTCCCGGGCGCAGCGCGGCCAGCGCGTCGGCGGCCTCCGCTCGACGCTTGGCCTGGGAGTCGCGGGACAGCTCCTTCTCGCGGTCGGCGATCTCGCGGCGCAGCTGGGCGTAGGCACCGACGTCGCCCCGGTCCGAACGCATTTCCGCGGCGAACTGCGCGGCGTCCCGCTCGTGCCGGGCCGCGGCCCGGGCCAGGCCCACCACCGACCGGTCGGCCTGGAACTGGGCGAAGGAGCTGGCCAGCAGTTCCCGGGCGCGGGCGCGGCCGAACGAGCCCACCAGGTTGACCGCCATGTTGTAGCTGGGCCGGAAGGAGGACTTCAGCGGGTACGTGCGGGTGCTGGCCAGCCCGGCGACCACCGAGGGGTCCATGCTCGGCGCCCAGATGACCACCGCGTGGCCCTCGACGTCGATGCCCCGGCGACCGGCCCGCCCGGTGAGCTGGGTGTACTCCCCCGGCGTGACGTCGACGTGCGCCTCGCCGTTCCACTTCACCAGCCGCTCGAGGACCACGGTGCGGGCCGGCATGTTGATGCCCAGCGCGAGGGTCTCGGTGGCGAAGACGGCCTTGACCAGGCCCCGCACGAAGCACTCCTCGACGGTCTCCTTGAACGCCGGCACCAGCCCGGCGTGGTGGGCGGCGAGACCGGCGAGCAGGCCCTCGCGCCACTCCCAGAAGCCGAGGACGTGCAGGTCCTCCTCAGGCAGCGAGCCGGTGCGCTCGTCGATGATGGCGGCGATCTCCGCCCGCTCGACCTCGTCGGTGAGCCGCAGCCCGCTCATCAGGCACTGGTGCACGGCCGCGTCGCAGCCGTTGCGGCTGAACACGAACGTGATGGCCGGCAGGAGGCCCGCGCGGTCGAGCCGCTCGATGACGTCGGAGCGGGCCGGCGGACGGTACCGGGGCCGGTGGTGGCTCTCCCGGCGGCCGGAGCCGCCCCAGCTGTCGATCCGGCGCTCGTGCTCGCGCACGTACCGGACCAGCTCCGGGTCGACGACGGAGGCGCCGCGCTCCCGCGTGGACAGCGGCCGGGGGCTGTTCCCCTGCTCCGCGGCATGCGCGGCGGGGCGCAGCGAGAACAGGTCGAACACCCGGTTGCCGACGAGCATGTGCTGCCACAGCGGGATCGGCCGGACCTCGCTGACCACGACCTCCGTGTCGCCGCGGACGGTGACCAGCCAGTCGGCGAACTCCTCGGCGTTGCTCACCGTCGCCGAGAGCGAGATCAGCGTGACCGACGGCGGCAGGTGGATGATCACCTCCTCCCACACCGCACCGCGGAAGCGGTCGGCGAGGTAGTGGACCTCGTCCATGACGACGTAGCCGAGACCGTGCAGCGCCGGGGACTCGGCGTAGAGCATGTTGCGCAGCACCTCGGTGGTCATCACGACCACGGGGGCGTCGCCGTTGACCGCGTTGTCCCCGGTGAGCAGCCCCACCCGGTCGGCGCCGTACCGCTCGACCAGGTCGTTGTACTTCTGGTTGGACAGCGCCTTGATCGGCGTCGTGTAGAACGCCTTGCGCCCCTCGGCGAGAGCCTTGTGCACGGCGAACTCGCCCACCACCGTCTTGCCGGCACCGGTGGGCGCGCAGACCAGGACCCCCGAGCCCTCCTCCAGCGTCTCGCAGGCCTCCACCTGGAAGGGGTCCAGGGAGAAGCCGAGCCCGGCGGTGAAGTCGCCCAGCGTCGGGTGGGAGGTCCGCCTGCGGGCAGCGGCGTACTGCTCTGCGGGGCTGGACATGCCCCCACGTTAGGCGCTGGCGGGGACACCGACCGGGCGAGCGCCGGCCCTCACCTCCGGTTGATCATCGGCGCTCGGCGGCCACTGGTCGGCTCAGCTGCGTGGGGACGGCGAGGAGTCGACGGGCGCGTCGAGGGCCGAGGGGTGGGCGTCGAGCGGCGAGGCCTCGTCGTCGCCGAGGTCGTGGAAGTGCGCCAGGGCGTCCCGCCGGGCACGCCGCCGGTCTACGAAGCGGGCCACCTGGATGGCGAGCTCGAACAGCACGATCATCGGCCCGGCCATCACGAGCATGGTGAACGGGTCCTGGGTGGGCGTGACGAACGCGGCGAAGACGATGGTGAGGAAGAAGATCCACCGACGGCTCCTCCGGAGCACGTCGTAGCTCAGGACCCCGACCAGGTTGAGCGCGACGGCGACCAGCGGAACCTCGAAGCTGACCCCGAACGCGATCAGCAGCGAGATCGCGAAACCGATGTAGTCCTGCGCGGTCAACGCGATCACCGTGCCGCTGCCGGCCAGCCCGAGCAGCAGCTCGAGGCCGGCGGACAGCGAGATGTAGGCCAGCGCCGCACCCAGGGCGAACAGCGTCGAGGAGACCGCCACAAAGGCGATGCCGTAGCCCTTCTCGTTCTTCTTCAGCCCCGGCGTGACGAACGCCCACAGCTGGTAGAGCCAGAAGGGTGCGGAGAGCACCGCCCCGGCGAGGAAGGCGACCTTGAGGCGGATGAACACCCCGCCCAGGACGTCGGTGATCAGTAGCCCGCACTCGAGCTCGTCGCCGCTGGCGAACCGCAGGTCCTCCGGCAGCCCGCAGTACGGGGCGCGGATGAACTCGCCGAGGCCGTGCTCGTACCACCAGAAGCAGACCGCCGTGGCCACCACCAGCGCGAGCAGCGCCTTGGCGATCCGGTTGCGCAGCTCGGTGAGGTGCGCGATCAGCGTCATGGTGGCCTCGGCGTCCCGGGGAGGGCGCCGCCGGCGGGGTGCGCCGCGGGTCGCCCCGCTCACCGCTCGAACTCCCGGGAGGTCAGCGGGGGCCGTCGGCCGTGCGCGCCTGCTCGGCGCGGGCCCGCAGCTCCGCGGCCCGGAGCTCGGCGGCCCGGGCCTCGTCCTGCAGGCGCGTGTTCAGCTCGTCCGACGGAGCCGACGCGGGAGCGATCTCACCGCGGACCGGGGTGGTGGTGGCGGCGTCCCGGGTACGGACGTCGTCGTCCTTCATGCCCTTCATCTCGCCCTTGAAGATGCGCAGCGAGCGCCCCAGCGAGCGCGAGGCGTCGGGCAGCTTCTTGTAGCCGAAGAGCAGCAGGATGGCCAGGATGATCAGGCCGATCTCGAGCGGGCCGAGTCCCATGGCACGTCCTCCAGAAGTCGGGTGGCTCCGGCGATGCTACGCCGGGGAGCGTTCGTTCCCGGGGTGCCGGCGGATGTCCGCGGGCGGGCGGTGACGGGCCCGACCGCGGTCAGCCGGCGGTCGCCCGCTCGTTCCGGACCTGCGCGGCGCGCTCGGCGGACTGCTGGATCTCCGCGCGCACGGGCGCGATGTCCCGCTCGGCCGCCGCCAGCTCTCGGTCGAGCCGGCCGAAGGCCCCCAGCACGCCGTACGCGACGACCCCGAGGGTCACCAGTGCCAGGACGACGACCACGGCGAGCACGATCCAGAACACCACGGCGGAAACCCTAGCCGTCCGTGCCGGGCGCGATCCCGTACCGGGCCAGCGCGGCCCGGGCCTCGGCGGCCACCTGGGCGCCGATCTCGGCCGGCTCCTCGACGACGGCGTTCCCGCCGAGGGTCGCGACCAGCCGGCGCGCCCAGGCCAGGTCGGCGGTGCGCACGGTGACCGCCAGGCCGCCGGGCGGCTCGTCGACCGGGGCGACGTCCTCCACGGGGTAGTAGTCGGCCACCCAGCGGGCGCTGCGGGCCAGGCGGAGCCGGACTTGGGGTGCGTCGGGGCCGGGCTGGTAGACGCCGTTGTCGACGTTGCGGCCGGTGGCCTGGGGCGGTGGGGCCGCGGGCTCGTCGAGCGCGACGACGTCGTCGACCCGGTCCAGGCGGAACAGCCGGACGCCCTCCGCCCGGCGGCACCAGGCCTCGAGGTACCACCGGCCGTCGACCAGCAGCAGCCGCATCGGATCGACGGTGCGCTCGGTGCGCTCGTCCCGGGTGGGCACGTAGTAGTGGAGGTGGAGGGCACGGCCGTCCTCCAGCGCGGTCCGGACCTCGGCGAGGGTCTCCTCGCGGGCGTCGACGCTCACGGCGACGGGGGTGACCCGGTCGGCCGCCTCGCCGGCCGCCGCCGACACCTTGGCCAGGGCCCGGCTGACCGCGTCCCGCTCCGCCAGCCCTGGCAGCTCGAGCAGCGTGCGCAGCGCGACCACCAGCGCCACCGCCTCGTCGGTGGTCAGCCGCAGCGGCCTGACCATGCCGGCACTGAAGGTGACCCGCACCCGGTCGCCCTCGAAGGCGACGTCGATGAGGTCGCCGGGGCCGTAGCCGGGCAACCCGCACATCCACAGCAGCTCCAGGTCGCTGCGGAGCTGGCGCTCGGTCACGCCGAAGTCGCGGGCCGCCTCGGCCACGGCCACCCCCTCCACGCGGGCGGACAGGTACGGGACCAGGGCGAGCAGCCGGGTCATCCGGTCGGTGGTACCCGAGCTGGTCATGCGGGGACCCCCATCGCGGCCAGGCGGGTCAGCCGGGCGATGACCGCGTCCCGCATCCCGGTGGGCGCCTCCACCACCACGTCGGCCCCGTAGGCGGCCAGCTGGTCGGCCAGCGCCCACGGCTCGGTGGTGCGCAGCTGCAGCCGGTCGTCGCCGTCGCCGGCCGGGCCCAACGAGGTGGCGTGCCGCCGGAGGCCCACGGCGGTGCCCGGCCGCACCCGCACCACGACCAGCTGCTCCTCTCCCCCGGCCTGACCGGCGACGACCGCGGTGAGGTCCAGGTCGGCGGGAGGTTCGAACGCCCCGGCCGGCCCGACGGCCTTCGGGGTGCCGACGACGCGGCCGAGCCGGAACACCCGCGGGGCCTGCCGGTCGCGGTCGTGCCCCACCAGGTACCAGCGGCCGTGCCAGGCGACGACGCCCCACGGCTGCACGTCCCGGCGGACGGCGGTGTCCTCGTCGGGACGGCGGTAGTCGAACTGCAGCCGGCGACGGTCGCGGGCAGCGGCGTAGCAGGGCTCGAACGCGGCCTCTCCCCGGTCCAGCCGCGGCTGGATCGGGAGGGTGCGGGAGGTGTCGACGTCGACGCCGGCGGCCCGGAGCTTCACCAGCGCGCTCTGGGCGGCGCCAGCCAGCTGCGCGGACTCCCACAGTCGCAGTGCCAGGCCCACCGCCGCGGCTTCCTCGCCGGTGAGATGGATCTCGGGCAGCTCGTAGTCGGCGCGGGCGATGCGGTAGCCGTCCTCGGTGTCGAAGACGCTGGTGCGGCCGGTCTCCAGCGGCACGCCCATCTCGCGGAGCTCGGCCTTGTCCCGCTCGAACATGCGCTTGAACGCCTCGTCGGCGCGGGCGGTGCCGTCGTCGGCCTCGTAGCCGGGCACGGTGGCCCGGATCCGCGCGGCCGTGACGAACTGCCGGGTGCTGAGCAGCGCGATGACCAGGTTGACCAGTCGTTCCGCCCGCTTGGCCGCCATGCCCCTCAGGCTAGTCAGCCTCCGGGTCGGCCGTCGTCGCCCGGCCGCCTCCCGGTCCGCTCGCTAGCCTGCCGGTATGAGCAGCGCAGCCGGATCCGTGCCCACCTCGCGCATCCGGTGGCGCCGCGGGCGGGTCAGCGCCACCGGCCGTTCGTGGCGCGACGCCCTCGAGCTGAGCGTCGAGGTGCCCGGCGACGGCGAGCTGCAGGCGCTCGCCTACCCGTCGCTGGTCGGCGTTCCCGAGGTCGGCGACGACGTGCTGCTCAACACGACGGCGCTGGCGCAGAACCTCGGCACCGGCGGCTACGCGCTCGTCGTCGCCGTCCCCGACCGGTTGCCGCCGGACCCGGAGACCCCCGGGCACCTGGTCAAGGCGCGGTACACGCCGCTGCAGGTGACCGTGCAGGGCGTCGACGAGCAGGACACCGAGCACCACGCGGCGATCGCCGCCGCCGCCGACCTGGCCGGCATGCCCGTCGTCGTGGCCGACCTTCACTCGGCGCTGCCGGCGGTGCTCATCGGCATGCTGGCCACCGACCCCGACCTGCGGGTGGCCTACGTGATGACCGACGGCGGCGCACTGCCCGCGGCGTTCTCCCGCACGGTGGGCACGCTGAAGAACTCGCTGGCCGGGGTGGTCACCGTCGGGCAGGCGTTCGGCGGCGACCTCGAGGCGGTCACGCTGCACACCGGTCTGCTGGCGGCCAGGCACGTGCTGAACGCCGATCTGGCGATCGTCACCCAGGGCCCGGGCAATCTGGGCACCGGGACGCCGTGGGGCTTCTCCGGCGTCGCGGCGGGCGAGGCGTGCAATGCCGTGAGCGTGCTCGGCGGCCTGGCCGTGGGCGCGCTGCGCATCTCCGACGCCGATCCGCGCCCCCGCCACCGTGGCGTCTCGCACCACTCGCTGACCGCGTTCGGCCGGGTGGCGCTCGGCGGCGTCACGCTGGTCGCGCCGCGCGGTCTCTCCTCGGAGCTGGGTGGCCAGGTGGACGAGGACCTGGCGGGCCAGCCGGAGCGCAACGTCGTGGTCTGGGTGGACACCGACGGGCTGGACACCGCCCTGGGGCTGTCCCCCGTACCGCTGCGCACCATGGGCCGCGGGTACCCCGAGGAGCGGGCGTACTTCCTGGCCGCCGCGGCGGCCGGCCGCTACGCCGCCCTCCAGGTACCCCTGCCGGGCGCGGAGGACGAGGCCGGCGTGCACGTGGAAGCCGGGGACGGCACCGGTACGTGAATCGAGCCGAGTGGGGCCCGCAGGCCTACGCGTCGCGGCAGCCGTCCGCGGTCACCGGCGGAAGCCGTGCTCAGCGTCGATGGTCGTCCCCGTCAGTGCCATGGCGGCCGGACCGGTGAGCCAGGCAACGATGTCGGCCGTGTCATGGGGTGCCGTCCACCGACCGGTCGGGAAACGCGCCGCGACGGCCGCGCGGGTGGCGTCGTCGGCGTAGCCGGTGTCGACCGGTCCGGGGTTGACGCACACCACCCCGATGCCCTGACCGGCCAGCTCGGCGGCGAGCGTGGCGGTGACCTGCTGGACCGCTCCCTTGCTGAGGACGTAGGCCAGCTCGCCCGGCATCGCGCCACGGTGCTGACCGGAGGTCATGAGCACGACGGCCCCCTCGCCTGTCGCGCCGCGGTGTTGGGCTGCGAAGGCCTGGACGAGCAGGACCGTCGCGCGGGTGTTGACGGCGAAGGACCGGTCGAGCTCGGCGGCGGTGACCTCCGCCAGCCCCCCGGAGCTGCTCCGGGCGTGGTTGGCGACGAGCGCGTCGAGCGGACCGGCGAGCGACCGCGCCTCGCGGACGACCCGGGCAGGAGCCAGGGAGTCGGCCAGGTCGGACGCGACGTGCGGTGGGTCCCCGAGTTCCGCCAGGACGGCCGCCAGGTCGTCGGAGCCCCACGGCTGCTCGGCGTCGTGCGCCGACCACGAGTGGACGACAATGCGGTGGCCGTCGGCGAGTAGACGTCGGGCGATGGCGAAGCCGATGCCTGCACGGCGGCTCACCCCGGTCACGAGCACGGTGCGGGCTCCCACGCCCACATCATGCCGCGGCGACCTGCGGGGCTTGCGACCAGCCGGGCACTGGTGTGTCGGACGGCTCGTCGATCACATGCTCGCGATGAGCTTCTCCACGCGTTCGTCGACGGACTTGAACGGGTCCTTGCAGAGGACGGTGCGCTGGGCCTGGTCGTTGAGCTTGAGGTGCACCCAGTCGACGGTGAAGTCACGGCGCTTCTCCTGGGCTTTGCGGATGAACTCGCCGCGCAGCTTGGCGCGGGTGGTCTGCGGCGGCACGTTCTTCGCCTCGAACACCTGCGGCTCGTGGGTGACCCGCTCGACGTGGCCGCTGCGCTCGAGCAGGTAGTACAGCCCCCGGGTGCGGCTGATGTCGTGGTAGGCGAGGTCCATCTGGGCGATGCGCGGAGAGCTCAGCGGCAGCTCGCGCTTGGCGCGGTACCGCTCGAGCAGGCTGTACTTGATGGCCCAGTCGATCTCGCGGTCGATGAGGCTCAGGTCCTCGCTGTCGACGGCCTTGAGCACCCGGCCCCACAGCTCGAGCATCTGCCGGTGCACGGGCGTGCAGCCCTCACGGTCGACGAACTCCATCGCCCGGCTGTGGTACTCGGACTGGATCTCCAGGGCCGACATCTCGCGGCCGCTGGACAGCCGGACCTTGCGGCGGCCGGTGATGTCGTGGCTGATCTCCCGGATGGCCCGGATCGGGTTCTCCAGCGTCATGTCCTTGATCGGCACGCCGGCCTCGATCATCCGCAGCACCAGGTCGGTCATCGTGACCTTGAGCAGCGTCGTCGTCTCGCTCATGTTCGAGTCGCCGACGATGACGTGCAGCCGCCGGTAGCGCTCGGCGTCGGCGTGCGGCTCGTCCCGGGTATTGATGATCGGGCGGGACCGGGTGGTGGCGCTGGAGACGCCCTCCCAGATGTGCTCGGCGCGCTGGCTGACGCAGTAGAGCGCGCCGCGCGGCGTCTGCAGCACCTTGCCGGCGCCGACCACGATCTGCCGGCTCACCAGGAACGGGATCAGCACGTCGGCCAGCCGGCCGAACTCGCCGTGCCGGCCCACGAGGTAGTTCTCGTGGCAGCCGTAGCTGTTGCCGGCCGAGTCGGTGTTGTTCTTGAACAGGTAGATGTCGCCGGTGACGCCCTCTTCGGCCAGCCGCTGCTCGGCGTCGACCAGCAGGCCTTCGAGGATGCGCTCGCCCGCCTTGTCGTGGACGACCAGCTCGGTGAGGTCGTCGCACTCGGCGGTGGCGTACTCGGGGTGGCTGCCCACGTCGAGGTAGAGCCGGGAGCCGTTGCGCAGGAAGACGTTGGAGCTCCGCCCCCAGGACACCACGCGCCGGAACAGGTACCGGGCGACCTCGTCCGGCGACAGCCGGCGCTGCCCCTTGAAGGTGCACGTGACGCCGTACTCGGTCTCGATCCCGAAGATCCGTCGGTCCACGCCCCGAGACTAGGCGCCGGGAGCGACGGGGAGCTGTCTTCCGCGCGGAAACCGGTGTTCCCTGCGCCCGGGTCCGCTCCGCCGACGGCTCCTCGGCACGTGCTCAGTCGCGGGTCCGGGTGCCGGGGCGCGGCCACGCGACGGCCAGGAAGAAGGGCACCAGGAACAACCCGAAGGCCAGCGGGTGGAGGATCAGCTCCAGGATCTGGTTCGGGCCCTGCGGGTTGGTGAACCACGGGAACAGGAGCCGCCCGAACACCTGGAAGTTGACGACGTAGAGCAGCAGGCCGTAGACGAGCCCGCCCGCGATCAAAGCCAGCGCGCTGCGCAGCAGCGGCGCGATCAGCGCGAAGATGATGCCGAAGAGGATGGACAGCGTCAGATGGGTGACCAGGCCGATGATGACCTCCGGTGGGCCCATCATCGGCATGTCGGAGAACCGGAAGATCGTGGAGATCGCCAGGAAAGGTGCGACGGGCGGAGCGCCCTGGCTGAACGCGAAGTACATGTTGGCGACGATGAACACCTGGCCGCCGGTGAGACCGGCGGCCACGCCCCGGGTCAGTAGCTGGTCCACCGTCAGGTTCGGCGAGTACTTCGTCGCACGGGCGCTGCGGTGGAGGCCGTGCGTATCCGCATGCGTTTCTGAGGAGGCCATGGTTTCTCCGTTCGGCGGGGGCGCGATGAGGTCGCGACGGACCTACCCGGTCGGCCCGGTACCACCTCGGGCTGCCCTGATCGTCATGCCATCGCAACGTCCGACGGGACGCCGGAGGTGTCGCACAGTGCGGCAGCGCGCGGACCGGTCGACCGCGGTGCCGCGGAAGTCGGACCGCCGACCCGCTCTACTGCCGGTCACGCGCGCTTGTCGTCGAGCCGCTGCAGCAGGTCGTCGAGCGCCTGCTCGATCTCGTCGTGCCCGTTCTGGGACGCCCGTTGCTTGCCGTGGATGAGCGCGGCCCGGTTCACCGTCGAGAAGTCGCCGTACGGGAAGTGGTAGCGCTTCTTGGTCTCCTCGTTCGCCTCCGGGTCGACGGCGAGGTGCCAGGCGGCGTAGCCGTCCCAGCCGTGCTTCTCGATCTCGGTGTTGCCGTCGTCGGCCGAGGGGGCGGCGTCGGACCACTCCGTCCGGTCGTCGTAGGTGCCGGCGTCGATCAGCGTGCGAGCATGGGCGACGGCGTCGTCGTTGACCTCGTAGTTCGGCATGCCCGCACCCCTACCCCGCGAGCGCGGATCAGTCGCCCGGATCGTCCCCGGTCTGCGGATGCGCCTCGCCGGTGTGGGCTGCGCCGCCGGCCGTGTCCGGGGCCGCCGGGTCGCCGAGACCGGCGGGGGTCCCCGGCGCAGGGTGGCTGGGGGTGTGCGTGTGCGCCGGCGACGGGGCGGGACCGGTCTCGCCGTCGCCCAGGAGGGTGTGCAGGGCGGCGCCGACGATCCGGCGGAAGGCGCGCTTGGGCCGCCGCCGGTCGAGGACGGCGACCTCGAGCTGCTGGGCGTCCAGGCGGCCGGGTCCGCCGTTGCCGGCGCCGCTGGTGGCGGGGCTGACGGCCGACAGCGCGTCGACCCCGACCTTCAGCGCGTCGGCCAGGCCCATGCCGGCGTGGAAGTTCTCCCGCAGGTGGGAGGTGACGGATTCGGCCTGCCCACCCATGACGACGAAGTCGGGCTCGTCGACGACGGAGCCGTCGAAGGTCAGCCGGTAGAGCTGGTCCTGCTCCGGGGTCTCCCCCACCTCGGCGACGCAGAGCTCCACCTCGTAGGGCTTCATCTGCTCGGTGAAGATGGCGCCCAGGGTCTGCGCGTAGGCGTTGGCGATGACCCGGCCGGTGACGTCGCGGCGGTTGTAGGAGTAGCCGCGGACGTCGGCCAGGCGCACGCCGGCCACGCGCAGGCTCTCGAACTCGCTGTAGCGGCCGACGGCGGCGAAGCCGATCCGGTCGTAGATCTCGCCGATCTTGTGCAGCGTGGAGCTGGGGTTCTCGGCGATGAGCAGGACGCCGTCGGCGTAGGTGAGGACGGCGACGCTGCGGCCGCGGGAGATGCCCTTGCGGGCGTACTCCGAGCGGTCCCGCATGACCTGCTCGGCGGAGGCGTAGTACGGCATGGTCATGGCTCAGGCCCCCCGCTCGGTGTTCTGCCGGTCGGCGGCCGCGCGCTCGGTGACGATCTGGTCGGCGACGGCGGCCACCTCGGCGTCGGTGAGCCGGACGGCACCCTCGGCGTCGACGCGGTAGACGATCGGGTACAGCCGGCGCACCGGGTCGGGGCCGCCGGTGGCGGAGTCGTCGTCGGCGGCGTCGTAGAGGGCCTCGACGACGGTGCGGGTGGCCTCGTCGGCAGGGAGTCCGTACCGCCAGGTCTTCTTCAGCGAGTTCTTCGCGAACAGCGAGCCGGAGCCGACGGCGGCGTAGCCGCGCTCCTCGTAGTTCCCGCCGGTGACGTCGTAGCTGAAGATCCGCCCGGGGGCGGTGTCGGACGCGGCGTCGAGGTCGAAGCCGGCGAACAGCGGGACGACGGCGAGACCCTGGAGCGCCGCGCCGAGGTTGCCGCGGATCATCTGGGCCAGCCGGTTGGCCTTGCCGTCGAGGGACATGGTGAGCCCCTCGATCTTCTCGTAGTGCTCGAGCTCGACCTGGTACAGCTTCACCATCTCGATGGCGATGCCGGCGGCGCCGGCGATGCCGATGACGCTGTAGGAGTCGGCCGGGTAGACCTTCTCGATGTCGCGGCTGGAGATCAGGTTGCCCATCGTGGCCCGCCGGTCACCGCCCATGAGGACGCCGCCGTCGTAGGTGACCGCGACGATCGTGGTGCCGTGCGGCGCGATGTCACCCACGGGCAGCTGCGGCGCCGGCCGCCGGCCGGGCAGCAGGTCCGGCGCGGCCGTGGACAGGAAGTCCGTGAACGAGGAACCCACCCGGTCCAGGTAGGCGGGCGGGAACCCGCTCCGGCCGGCTGACGACTCGTTCACCCATCCACCTCTCCCGCCGTCTTGCGCCGGCGTGACCGCTGTTCTCGGCCGAGTCCGCGCAAGTCTTCGCCGCGCGTCCCCGGACGTCGCTGCGACCCTACCGGCGGCTCCCCGGGCCGGCTGGCCCCGTGGTGCTGGCCGGCAACGCGAGAAGCTTCGCCACTGAGCCTGCGATCGTCGGCCACCGTCACCTCGGGGAAAAACACGAGACCCTCTGGAGACGGGGGCGCTGGCAAGCCAGAAGGTAGGGCGGAAAGAACCGTCTGCGCCGGCGGGTCGATCAGATAGTTAGCTGCGTTCCGCAGCATGACCGCGTTGTCCTGAAACCGCGGCAGCCTATTGTAGTTACATTCACCGCACAGAAGGCCACGAATAGCTCTTCGAGTCTCCGGAATCGAATGATCGTGATCGATACACAAGCGGACCCTCTGCGGCGGCGCGCCACATACGTAGCAACGACCTCCTTGCGCATTGAAGATCGCTACATACTCCGCCGGAGTGAGTCCGAACTGACGGAGCGAGGCGGCGTATCGAAGCCAGGGCCGGCAGGGCCGACAGACTTTTCCTCGTTCGAAGCGCTCCTTCTGACCTCCACATAGGGGCTCTTCGCAGTTGAGGGTGTAGGTAGGGCTGGCGCGTCGGTCCCGGGATAGAGGTCGAGGCCTCCCGAGGATGGAAGTTCTCACACTGCCCATCCGGAAGACCTCGACGTGCCTGACGCTACCTTCGGCTGCCCTGACCTGACCACGTTCGCCGGCGTGGATGAGCTGGGTCTGGAGGTCGTCGGGCAGCGGCTGGCTCCTGACCGTGCGGTCCTGGCCTGCCGGGTCGTCGAACCCGACCGGTGGTGCCGTCGCTGCGGGTGCGAAGGCGCGCCGCGGGACACCGTGACCCGGTCGCTGGCCCACGCACCGCTGGGCTGGCGACCCACCACGCTGCTGATCACGGTCCGCCGCTACCGATGCTCGGGTTGTGGGCACGTGTGGCGCCAAGACACCAGCAAGGCGGCCGAGCCGCGGGCGAAGCTGTCCCGCCGAGGTCTGCGGTGGGCGTTGGAAGGCATCGTCTGCCAGCACCTGACCGTCGCCCGGGTCGCCGAGGGCCTCGG
>NZ_JASNNW010000025.1 GCF_030165005.1 Blastococcus capsensis | reverse complement strand
GGCGGCGGCAGCAGCGGCTCGATGAGCGCCCACTGGGCGTCGGTGGTCGCCGAGGACGGATACACCTGGCAGCGCGGAAGCCCCGATCGCCGGTCGCTACCGGTGGTGCTGTTGGCCGGGCAGGACGCACACGTGCAAGTCGGGGAAGATGACACCAGGACTCCTGGTAGGTGGTGGCGTAGACACCTACCGCCCTACCAGGAGTCCGCCTTCCCGCCCGCGCGGACACGCCCCAGTTCCCGGACACGCTCTCAGACGACGGCGTGCTCGCGCAACTGGTCCTGCACGTGCGAGGGCAGGTGCGCCTCGATGAACGCCTCGGCCACGGTGAGGTACGTGCCGCCCCGAGCCGACCGGGCGGCGACGACGGCGTCGGCGTGCTCGCGGTCGATGCCGCTCACCGTCGCGATGAGCGCCGCCGAGGCCGTGTTGAGGTCCACCAGGCCGCCGTCGTCGTACCCCCGCCCCAGATCGGGACGCCCGATCCCGAGCTCGCGCGCCAGGGCGGGGTCCGTCTCGTGCAGCCGACGCGCTTCCTGCCGCCGCTGCCGGGTGGCGACGGCGCGAGCGACGACGTCGGCAGAGGACATCCGGACGCCGTTCCCTCGCCCGTAGACCTCCCGCCGGAGGCCGACGAGCTGATAGCAGCCAATGACCACGACTGCGACGACTGCCATGCCACCGATCGTGCTGATGGTGGAGTTGCCGGACGACCCGTCGGGGTTCGGTTCCGGGGTCAGCGCCATGAGGACGACGAGGAATGCGCCGACCGCCGTGTAGATCAGCGCCAGGCGACGCACGGACGGACGGCCGAGCCGCTGAGCGGCATGCCAGAACGGAAGCGCGGCCAGGAAGCCCGCCGTGAAGACGGTGACGTAGAAGTACCAACGGCCGTTCGCGAGCCGGTCAGCGAGCGAGGTCGTGCCGCTGCCCTGGGCGGAACCGCCGGCATGGGCGGCGTGCTGCCAGGACGACGGTGGTGATGGCTGGGTCACGGGCGCTCCTCATGACGTCGGACGACGAACGAGAGCAGTTGGGCTCGTCCCTGTCGTGTTGCTCGGTGTGCCAAGAGCATCGGCAGCTCCGATGGAGAATCGAGCGATCACCCGATGGGCTGCTTCGTCGTGCAGTCGATCTTGGTGTACGGGCACCCCTTCTCGTCCACGGACGTGCCACCGGAGCCGTATGCGCGGCAACCCGTGTAACCGTCGTAGCCGCCGCCTCCATCGGACGACGAGCTCGACCCGGGCGGCCGCAGCCACGGCCTTGACCGCGCCCGCAATGATCAGCGCCACTGCCGCTTACACCGCTCGACGGTTCTCGAACTGATGAACGGGCCGACGTCAAGGGACAACGGGACATCAACGGCCGCTCGAGGCCACGGAGCCATGCCTTGGGGTGAGCCGTTGGCTGACCACTCCTCACCAGAACGCGGACGCCCGCCCGTCTGAAGGGGGCGGGCGTCGATGCTGCTCGATCCGTCAGGACGCACCCATGCTGCGCCAGTACGCGTTGAGCGCCCCGTTGGTCTTGATCAGCCAGACCAGAGGACCGATCAGGATGAACGAGCCCAGCAGGACCCAGAGGCCAGTGGTTGCGCTGACCGGGCGGGGTCGCCCCTGCTTGGCGTACAGGTTGCCGATCTCGTTCGGCAGCACGAACGGTGTGACGAGCCCCAGGGTGAAGATCGCGAGGACCAGGCCGATCGCGCCACCGACGCCCTCGCCGGAGTGCTGCTTCATCTCCTCGTGCGTGGCGAAGTAGTAGTAGAGCCCGTAGATGCCGAAGGTGACGATGCTCAGACCGATGACCGCCCAGGTGCTGCGGATCTTCCCGACCGGGCCGAGGGTCCGACCATGGCCCGCCGGCGCAGGCGGGTAGCCCATCGGCGCCTGGCCGTACTGCGGCTGGCCGTACTGCGGCTGGCCGTACTGCGGCTGGCCGTACTGCGGCTGGCCGTACTGCGGGGTCGGATACGCCGCCTGGGGCTGACCCGTGGGCTCATTGGTGATGGACATGGGGACTCCCCGGTCAGGGCCGCCGGAACCTCCGACGGCGATCGAGACGCTAGGTCCTCGAAAGGTCCGCGCGGCCGGTGTTCTGGCAAGCCACGCCCGGGAACGCCACTCGGCTCACGCAGGTCCCACTCGCCACCGACTCCGGAGGTCTTGGGCGGGCCACCTGTCGGGTTGCGGAGGTTCCCTGGCTGGACCACATCACGCCCTGACCGGGCTGGGCCGCCCTGAGCAGCCGGCCGCGCTGTTCGAGGGTCGAGCTCGGGCCTCCCGGTCGATAGCCTTGCGGGCGTGTCCAAACGGTCCCGCCGCGAGAAGGCCCGCCGCGCGCAGGCACACCGCCAGCGGCCGGCGCGCGCGGCACGACGTCCCGCACGGAGCGGCCCCACTCCGAGCCCCCGTGAGCCGGACGGGTACGAGCCGGGCAGCCACGAACCAGACTTGCTCTCCGGCATCCGCGCCGCCCTGGCCGACCCCGACCCGCTGGCCCTGCTCGGCCTGGTCAGCACGCTGATCACCTCGCTCGAGCCGGAGCCGGCCCTCGGCCGGCAGCCCGACCCGGAGCTACCCACCCTCGAGGAGCTGGTGGCCACCTTCCTCGACATCGACCGGCCCGAGACCTCGGCGCTGCTGGCGGGCATCGCGGGCCTCGCCGGCGACGAGGTGCTGCGGCACCGGGTCCGCCGCGAGATCGGCGCACGCGGGCACGTCCTGCCACGGTGGTTGGTGGAGCTGCCTGCGTCCCAGGCCACCGGCCCGGTGGTGCGGCTGCGGCACGTCCTCGGCGACGGGGAGAACCTGCTGTTCGGCGTCCGGCTGCCCGGCGGCGCGGAACTGGCGCTGGCCACCTACGTCGACCACAACCTCGGCACGCTGGTCAAGGACGGCTTCGTCTCCCCCGAGCCGGTGCAGCAGGTGCTCGACGACATGGCCGCGGCCACCGACGACCCCGACGTCACCGTCACCGACCTCGACCCGGCTGACGCCCGGGCCATGATCACCGAGGCCTTCGAGCTCGGCCGGATCACCGTCCCGCCGATCGAGACCGACACCTGGCCGGCGTGCCGGCCGCTGCTTCGCTGGGCGGTCGGCCTGCTGCCCGAGGGCGGCACCGGGTACCTGCGGCCCGAGTGGCCGGACGACGCCCGGCAGGCCCTGGCCGTGCGATTCCTCGCCTCTCCCTTCGGCGCCGGCCTGGACGATGCCGACTCGCGGAGCCTGCTCGAGTCGCTGCTGTGGTTCGGCTGCGACTACGGCCCCGGTGACCCCCTGCGCTGGAGCCCGGTGACCGTCGAGATCCTGCTGACCGACTGGATTCCCCGCAAGATCGCCGCCGACGTCGACTACCTCGCGCAGGCACCCGGCCTGCTCCGGGCCTTCATCCGCTTCGCGCACGCCGAAAGCGGGATCCGCACCGAGCTCACCGAGCAGACCCTCGCCGCGGTCGACGTCTGGGAGCCGGCCTACCAGCGCACCATCCGCAGCCCGCGGCCGCAGGGGCCGCTGGCGCTGCTGGCTCGGCTGGGCGCCCTGGACCCTGAGGGTCCCTGGCCGGTGCCTCACGACGTCCTCCTCGGCTACGACCCGGTGGACCAGCTGGCCGAGGCCGTCGGCGGCCGCGCCGCCCTCGACGCCCTGGACGGCACGCCGCTGCCCGACGAGGCATTCGACTGGGACATGGTGCCCGGCGACGTCCGCCCCCTGGTGGGTCGAGTGCGGGAGCTGGCCGACGGCGCGTGCACCGAGCTGCTCGACATCGAGCTGCGGACCGCGGCACGTCGACTGCTGGCCCGGGTCGCCGCCGCCGACCCCGACCTGTTCCGCCGCCGCAGCCGGCCCGAGAGCACCGCGGCGGCGGTCTGCTGGATCGTGGCCACCGCCAACCACCTGTTCCGCGACCGCCGGCTCACCGTCAAGCAGCTGACGAGCTGGTTCGGCGTCACCGGCAGCCCCTCGTCGCCGGCGCGGGCGCTGCTCAAGGCCATCGGTGTGGAACCCGACGGCTGGGCCTACGGCGACGGCCATCTCGGTTCTCCCGACTACCTCACCGGCGACCACCGGGCCGGCATGGTCGCCGCCCGCGACCGGCTGCGGGACCGGCCCTCGTGATGGACCAGCCCGCCGTCCGCAGCACCGAATCGGAGGCGCTGGCCAACCTCGCCGCCGTCCTGCGGCTCTGTCAGGCCGGCACGGTGCGGTGCAGCGCGATCACGCGCCGCCCTTCGGCGGCGACGGTTCGCGCGGTGGCCGATGTGCTCGTCGCCGGGGACTTCTACTCCGACGACCCGATCGCCGCGTTCGCCTGGCCGCTGCTCGTCCAGGGCGGCGGCCTGGCGAGGCTGGACGGCACCCGGCTCGTCCTCACCCCTGCGGGACGGCGCGCGCTCGACCGGCCTCCGCACGAACCGGTGCGGGCCATCTGGGAGCGCTGGCCCAAGCATGCGCCGCTGGACGAACTCAGCCGCGTCGAGCAGATCAAGGGGCAGAAGGCCGCAGCCGCCCTGAGCGCCGCGGTTCCGCGCCGCCAGGCCGCGACCGCCGCACTGCGGCACTGCCCGCCGGGCGAGTGGATCGGCGTGGACACACTGTTCGACACCATCCGCCGGCGCGGACCACGGCTGTCCATGGCCCGCTCCGAGCGCGGGCTGTGGAAGCTCTACATCGAGGACCCCGAGTACGGCAGCCTCGGCTACGACGGCCACCACGACTTCGCCGTGCTCGAGGGCCGCTACCTGCTGGCGGTGCTGTTCGAGTACGCGGCGCCGCTGGGGCTGATCGACGTCGAGTACGTGCCGCCGGCACACGCCCGGGACGACTTCCGCCACATGTGGGGCGCCGACTGGCTCGACGCGCTCAGCCGCTACGACGGGCTCACGGCGGTCCGGCTGACCGCGCTCGGCGCCTATGCCACCGGGCTGACGTCGAGCTACGAGCCGCCAAAGCCGGTAGCGCCCGCACGCGGCCTGGAGGTGCTGCCGAATCTCGACGTCGTCAGCCTCGGGGAGCTCCCCGCCGCCGACCGCCTGGTGCTCGACGCCTTCGCCTCCCGCACGTCCGACCGGGTGTGGACGCTGTCGGCAGGGAGCGTGCTCGCCGCGGCCGACGTGGGCCGGCCCCCACACGAGCTCACGAGCTTCCTCACCGACCGGGCGGCCCACGGGCTGCCGCAGACGCTGACCACTCTCCTGGACGACGTCGAGGCGCGGCTCCGGCGGGTGCGCGACCTCGGCGTCCGTCGGGTCGTGGAGTGCGCGGACGCGCAGACGGCCACCTTGCTGGCCGGGGACCGGGCGCTGCGGGGACTGTGCACACGGGTCGGCGAGCGGCACCTGCTGATCACCCTCGCGGACGAGGCCAAGGCACGGGCAGCGTTGCTGCGGCTCGGCCACCCGCTCGGCCCGCCGTCCTGAAATCTGACGCGACCCTCGGAGCCATGAGCCAGTAGTGGCCGGCGATGAGCTTCCCCTGCCGCCGACGGCCGGCTCGGCCGGTACCGCTGCATCGGCGGGGCCGAGCACACCGGTTCCTGCCGCCGGTGTCCTGAATCGCCGCCCCCGGGCCAGACGTGGTGATCGACCCGCCCGGTTTATCCGCGGCCGCGGCGGCGGCGCCTTCTGCAGCCGTCGTCTTCAGCACCAGCCGCCGAGGTAGTCCGGAGTTCCCGAGAATTTCGGCGTCGGCCGCGCATGCGCGATGCGCACACCGGTTGACAGCGGTGGGCACCCGAGCACGATGACCTGGGCGGACGCCGCCGGGGCGCCGCGCGCCTGTCCCCGGAAGGGAGGGCGTCATGCACGCCCGCACCACCACCATCACCGCCGGCCCGAACCGCATCGACGCCGGCATCGCCGACGTCCGCGACAACGTCATGCCCGCCGTGAGCGGCATGGCCGGCTGCGTCGGGCTGTCGATGCTGTGCAACCGGAGCTCCGGCCGCTGCATCGTCACCACCGCCTGGGAGAGCGAGGAGTCGATGGCCGCGACCCGCGAGGCAGTCCGCCGGATGCGCGAGCAGGCGACCCAGCACTTCGGTGCCGAGACGCCGGAGGTGCGGGAGTGGGAGATCGTGGCGATGCACCGGCTGCACCCCGTGAGCGGGGACTCCTGCGCCCGGGTCACCTGGTCCCGCGTCGACCCGGCCACCGTGGACAAGGTCCTCGACGTCTTCCGCACGGACCTCGTCCCGCGGATGGACGAGATGCCCGGCTTCTGCAGCCTCAGCCTGATGCTCGACCGGCAGACCGGCGACAACTCCCTCACCGCCGTCTACGCCGACCGCCGCGCCATGGAGGCCACCCGCCAGCGCGCCATGTACATCCGCGACGTGTTCCGCCGGGCGCTGCACATGTCAGCCACCGACGTGGCCGAGTTCGACGTCGTCCTGCACCACCTGCGCGTCCCCGAACTGGTCTGAGCGAGCGCGGAGGTCAGTCCTTCAAGGACCGGATCCACAGCGCCGTCGCGCCGTAGGCCAGCGAGCTGACGACGGCGCGCCTGGTGGTCCGCCCGCCGGCCTTGCCCGCGCCAGCCAGTGCGGTCAGCGTGTCGAGCAGATTCATCGCCGCCACCGCGGCCAGGCCGCGGTCGACCTCCTCGTCGGTCTTCGCGGTCAGGGCCAGCGCGGAGACGACCAGCGCGCGGCTGCCGAACAGCCGCTGCAGCTGCAGGCCTGCGGGCGTCACCGGGACGCCGTAGCCGCTCGCCACCGACCGCGGCGCCAGGACGCTGATCGCCCCGAACGCCACCCCCACCGCGCCCAGCGCCTGGGCCATCGACTTCTTCGACGTCTCTGCAGCGGTCTTCTTCTTGGCCATCGTCAACTCCCGGA
This sequence comes from Blastococcus capsensis, assembly GCF_030165005.1. Classification (GTDB taxonomy): domain Bacteria; phylum Actinomycetota; class Actinomycetes; order Mycobacteriales; family Geodermatophilaceae; genus Blastococcus; species Blastococcus capsensis. Next base: position 69,101 of record NZ_JASNNW010000025.1, on the reverse strand, counting down.
ACTGGACAAGGACGGCGTCATCTTCACCGCACCGGCCACTCAACCAGCGGCGTCACCGGGCTGCAGCGCGAAGACAGGCACCGGCCGCTACCGTCCCCGACCATGACCGCCGCCGGCCGCCACGACCCCGGGCACCGGGTGCCCGGACCGACGAGCCACGGGTAGACCGTGCCCCCGGCCGTCGAGCTGCAGCACCGCCCCACCCCGTGGGGCGTCCTGCGCAGCCGGGGCGCCGGCACGCCACGACCGGGCGTCCCCGAGGTCGTCGTCGTCCACGGGCTCGCGGTCGCCGACTACCTCGAGCCCGCCGTCCGCGAGCTCGGCACCTGGACCCGCGCGCACCTCGTCGAGCTGCCCGGCTTCTCCGGCAGCGCCGATCCGCCGCGCCCGATGGACGTCGCCGACCACGCCGACGCCGTCATCGAGTGGCTGACTGCCAGCGGGCTGGACGACGTCGTCCTCGTCGGGCACTCCAGCGGCACCCAGGTCGCCGCGCACGTCGCCGTCCGGGAACCCGACCGCGTGCGGGCGCTGGTACTCGCCAGCCCGACCGTCGACCCCGCCTACCGCAGCATGCGCCGCGTCCTGCTCGCCTGGCGCCGCAACCACGAGCTCGAGCCGCCGGAGCTCGACGTCGAGCACACCCCCGACCGGCAGCGCGCCGGGCTGCGCCGGGTCCGGCACGCGCTCGCCGTCCACCTCCGGGACCGGCTGGAGGACACCGTCGAGCGGGTGCCCCACCCGGTGCTCGTCCTGCACGGCGACCGTGACCGCCTCTGCACCGAGGCCTGGGCGCGCGAGCTCAGCGAGCGGGCCAGGGTCGGCCGGTTCCGCAGCGTTCCCGGCGCGCACAGCTTCGTCTGGACGGCGCCCGGCGCCTGGTCCGCACCGATCGCCGAACTCGCCGGGACCCCGCCGCTACCCCGGTGACCGACCGGCGCCCGCGATAGGCTCGCGGCCGTTCCTGCACACCACCGGCCGGCTGCACCTCGGCACGAGCCAACGGCACTGGCCGCCGCGCTCGTGGTCGCCGCCGCGGCGGCGTACGCGGCCTCGACGCCGCGGGCCGCCACGCAGCCCGAGCCCGTCCCGGCCTGAGCAGGTCCCGGCCGGACGTCACCCCTCCCCGAGCCGGCCGCGCAGCCAGTCGTGGAATAGCGCGAGGTGGTGCTCGACGGGCACCAGCACGCCTCCGGCCGCGTAGGCCCGCGAGCTCATGCCCGGCTGGGTGCGCTCGCAGGCGGCGAAGTCCTGCTGGTTGACCCGGTGGAACAGCTCGACCGACCGGGAGACGTCCAGCCCCGCGGCGACCACCTCCGGGGCGTACAGCCAGTCGCACTCGACCACCGTGCGGTCCACGGCCAGCGGGGTCATCCGCAGCAGGATCACGTGGTCGGGCACCAGGTTGAGGAAGACCGCCGGCTTGATCGTGGCCGCGTAGTAGCGCCGGTCCCGGTCCGGGTCGATCCCCGGGAGCGCGGGGAACCCGGCACCACCGTCCACGGTGAAGCCCTCGGCGGACGCGGCAAACTCCGCGCCGTGCCCGACGAAGGACTGGGCGGCGTACCCGCGGCTGAACTCCGGCAGGACGTCGGTCAGCTCGGGATGGATCGTCGCGCAGTGGTAGCACTCCATGAAGTTCTCGACGACGAGCTTCCAGTTGGCCGCGACGTCGTAGCGGATCCGCCGGCCCAGGGCCAGCCGCCCCACGTCGTACTCCTCGATCGCCGCCGGGTCGCCGAGCCGCTCGGTCACCGCGCCGACCACGTCGTCCTCGAACGACGGCGGGTCGTCGGCCAGGCACACCCACGCGTAGCCCAGCCACTCGCGCAGCTGCACCGGCACCAGGCCGTTGGCCACCCGGTCGACGTCGGGCATCCGCGCCAGGTTGGGTGCGGCGACCAGCGCACCGTCCAGCCCGAACGACCACGCGTGGTACGGGCAGCGCAGCGTCCGGTTGACCTGCCCCGACTCCTCGGTGCACAGCTGCGCGCCGCGGTGCCGGCACACGTTGAGGAACGCCCGCAGGCCGCCGTCCCGACCGCGCACCACCAGCACGCTCTCCCGGCCGACCTGCACCCGCCGGAAGCTGCCGGGGGCGGCGACCTCGTCGGTGCGGGCGACGCAGCACCACATCGCCTCGAACACCAGCTCCTGCTCGCGGGTGAACAGCACCGGGTCGGTGTAGTACCGCCCGGCCAGGGTCGGCATCAGGCTCGAGGAGGGAGCAGGGAGGGTCGCGGTCATGAGGTGGCCTCCAGTGCGGGCCGGCGGGGGTCGAACAGGTCGATCGGGTGCTCGGTGGTTCCCGTGGTGGCGAGGTCGGCGAGGATCTCGCCGACCACCGGCACGAACTTGAAGCCGTGCCCGGAGAAGCCGCAGGCCACGGTCACCTGCGGGTGCTCGGGGTGCGGAGCGATGACGAAGTGCTCGTCCGGCGTCGTCGTGTACATGCAGGTGGCGGCCTTCAGCAGCTCGCCCGGCAGGGTCGGCAGCACCCCGGCCAGGTGCCCGGCCATCGCCGCGACCTCCTCCGGGTGCACCTGCCGGTCGATCGTCTCCGGCGTGCACGGGGTGCCCCGCCGGAAGAAGGCGACCTTGGCCCCGCCGTCCGGGCCGTCGATCGCCGGGAAGCCGTAGACCTGGGTGCCGTCGGCCGCCTCGTGGATGTAGATCGGGTGCCGGTCGGGCGTCCAGGCGCCGGTGCCACCGGTCGGCTGGAACCAGTACATGACCTGGCGCTCCACGGTCAGCGGGACGCCGAGGCCGGCCAGCACCTCCGGCGCCCACGACCCGGGGCTCACCACCAGCGCGCCCGCCTCGTACTCGCCCGCCGCCGTCCGCACGCGCACCCCGCCGCCCGGGGTCGCCGTCCACTCCAGCGCCGGCTCGGAGAAGCGCAGCTCGGCGCCGCGCGCGAAGGCCAGGTCCAGGTGCGCGGCCACGGTCGCCTCCGGCCGGGCGAACCCCGCGGCCGCCTCCACCAGCCCCACCTCGTCGTCGGCCGGGGTCAGCGTCGGGAACCGGCGGCGGACCTCCCCCGCGTCGAGCAGCTCGTGCGCCAGCCCCCACTCGCGGGCGGCCCGCAGGCTGCCGGCGACCGTGCGGCTGTCGGGCCGGCCCAGGAACACCCCGCCGGTGCGCACCAGCACGTCGGTGCCGGAGTCGGCGCACAGTTGGTCCCACAGCTCGTAGGTGCGCAGCAGCAGCGGCACGTAGGCGGGGTCCTCGAAGTAGGCCTGCCGCACGATCCGCGACCCGCCGTGGCTGGAGCCCTGGTCGTGCGCCGGGCCGAACCGCTCCAGCCCGAGCACCCGCTGCCCGCGGGCGGCCAGGTGCGCGGTCGCCGCGCTGCCCATGCCGCCCAGCCCCAGGACGATGACGTCGTAGGCCATGTCAGCACCTCATCCGGGCGCCGGCGGGGTCGACCAGCGGTTCGGCGGCGACGGTCGCCGCGACCGGTGTCCCGAACCAGTCGATGGTCACCGCGGTGCCGGGTTCCGTGAGCGACGCCGGCAGCCAGGCGTAGGCGATGGACCGCCCCATCGTGTAGCCGAAGCACGCGCTGGTGACGTGACCGACCGGCACCCCGTCGACCCGCACCGGCTCCCGGCCCAGCACGGTCGTCGCCGGGTCGTCGAGGGTGAGGCAGGCCAGCCGCCGGTCGTGCGGCCGGCGCTCCAGCGCCGCCCGCCCGACGAAGTCCTTGTCCCGACGGACGGCGAACGACAACCCCGCCTCGACCGGATCGTGCTCGGCCGTCATGTCGGTGCCCCAGGCGCGGTAGCCCTTCTCCAGCCGCAAGCTGTCGAAGGCCCGGCGGCCGGCGGCGACCATCCCGTGCCGCTGCCCGGACTCCCAGAGCACGTCCCACAGCCGCAGCCCGGTGGCCGCGTCGGTGTAGAGCTCCCAGCCGAGCTCGCCGACGTAGGAGACCCGCAGGGCGGTCACCGGCACGCCGCTGACGTGCAGCTCGCGCGCCCGGAAGTAGCCGAACGCCTCGTGCGAGACGTCGCTGCTCGTCAGCGGCTGCAGGACGTCGCGCGCCCGCGGGCCCCACAGTCCGATGCCGCAGCTGCCGGCGGTGGCGTCGCGCAGCTGCACCGACCCGTCGCCCGGGGCGTGCTGGCGGAACCAGTCGAGGTCGAGCGGGCCGTTGGCCCCCACCTGGAACCGCTGCTCGCCCAGCCGGGCGACGGTCAGGTCGCTCCGGATCCCGCCGGCGGCGTCCAGCAGCAGCGTGTAGGTGACCCGGCCGACGGGCTTGGCGACGTCGTTGGTGGTCAGCCGCTGCAGGAAGTCCGCCGCCCCCGGACCGGTCACCTCGATCCGGGTCAGCGCGGTGATGTCGTACATCGCCACCCGTTCCCGGGTGGCCAGCGCCTCGGCGGCCACGGTCGGCGACCACCACCGCGCCGCCCACGCGTCGCGCGGCGGCAGGTCCAGCCCCTCGGCCAGCGGCGCGTTCGACTCGAACCACAGCGGCCGCTCCCATCCGCCCGCCTCGGTGAAGACGGCGCCGAGCTCCTGCTGCCGGCCGTAGAACGGGCTCGTGCGCATCGGGCGCAGCACCGCGGGCGGGTCCAGCGGGTGGATGACGTCGTAGACCTCGACGAACTGCTGCGCGCCCCGCCCGGCCACGTACTCCGGCGAGAGCTGGACGTCGGTGAACCGGTGCAGGTCGCACTCGTGCACGTCGGTGCGCGGCTGCCCATCGACCAGCCACTCGGCCAGCGCCTTCGCCACCCCGGCCGAGTGGGTCACCCACACCGCCCCGGCGACCCAGAAGCCGGGCAGGTCGCGGTGCTCGCCGAGCAGCGGCATGCCGTCGGGGGTGAAGGAGAAGACGCCGTTGATGCCGGCGGATACCTCCGTCTCGGCGAGCCCGGGCAGCAGCGCGAGGCTCTGCTTCCAGGCGTCGGCGAAGTCGTCGGGGGTGAAGGGCAGGCAGCTGTTCGCGTGCGCCTCGGCGTCCTGCGCGGTGACCGGCATCGGCCGGTGGCCGTAGGAGCCGATGCCGACCCGGTCGCCGTGCTCGCGGTAGTACAGGTCGGCGTCCTGGTGCCGCAGGATGGGCGCGCTGATCTCCCGCACCGCGCCGGCCAGCGCCGGCACCGGCGCCGTGGTGGCGTACTGGTGCGCCAGCGGCTGCAGCGGCACGGTCAGCCCGGCGAGCGCGCCGACGTCCGGGCCCCAGAAGCCGGCGGCGCAGACGACGACGTCGGCCGGCACGAAGCCCTGGTCGGTGTGCACGCCGCTGACCCGCCCGTGCTCCTCGGCGACCCCGGTGACCCGGTGCCGGGCCAGGAAGCGGGCCCCTCGGTCGATCGCCCGCCGCGCCTGCGCTTCCCCGGCCGGCACCGCATGCGCCAGCCCGTCGCTCGGCACGTGCAGCCCACCCAGCACGGCGCCCGGGTCGAGCAAGGGGTGCAACCGGGCGCACTCGCCCGGGTCGACCAGGCGGGCCTCGATGCCCCACGAGGTGGCCAGGCCGTGCCGGCGGGCCAGGTCGGCCCAGCGCTCCGGCGTCGTCGCCACCTCCAGGCCGCCGACCGGCCGGAAGACCGGTGCGCCGTCGAGCGCGAGGCCGCCCAGCTTGCCGACGGTGTAGCTCGCGAACTCGGCCAACGTCTTCGAGGGGTTGGTCTGGAAGACCAGGCCCGGGGCGTGCGAGCTCGATCCGCCGGCCGCGAACAGCGGGCCCCGGTCGAGCACGGTGACGTCGGTCCAGCCGCGCGCGGTGAGCTCGTCGGCCAGCGAGCACCCGACGATCCCGGCGCCGATCACCACGACGCGGGGCGACGTCCTGCGGGGAGCCATGTCCATGGCCACGCCCTTCGCTTGTTGCGGCACCCGCAACCGCTCGCGGGATGCGCAACAGGGTCCGGAACGGCTCAGCACCCCGTCAAGAGGAGACCGCGTGTCGGCGCGAGTCCTGACGCGGTGTTCACACCGCCGACACGGAACGCCGTCTCGGTGCCTCAGCCCAGCTGCCGGCCGGTCTCCGTGGCGACGGCGCACAGCCGCTCCGCGACGTCGGCGAACCGGTCGCGGGGCAGCCGGTAGGACGGCGCGGAGACGCTGAGCGCGGCGACCAGCCGCCCGTCCGGCGCGCACACCGGCGCGGCTACCGCGTTGAGGCCCAGCTCCAGTTCCCCCTCGGTGGCCGCCCAGCCCCGCTCGCGCACCTCGGCCAGCACCTCGTCGAGGAGCGTGACGTCGGTGATCGTCGACGGGGTGTACCGCTCCAGCGACGAGGAGGACAGGGCCGCGCGCGCGACCGCCGGCCCGAAGGCGAGCAGCACCTTGCCGCTGGAGGTGGCGTGCAGCGGGGTCCGCCGACCGACCCAGTTCAGCACTCCCACCGAGGCGCTCCCGTGCACCTGGCTGATGTTGACCGCGCTGTCACCGTCGAGCACCGCGAGGTTGACCGTCTCGTCGAGCTCGGCGGCCAGCCGCTCGCACACCTCGCGCCCCAGCCGGGTCAGGTCCAGCTGCGCAGCGCTCGCCCCGGCCAGGCGCACCAACCCGAACCCGAGCCGGTAGGTGCCCCGCTCCCCCAGCTGCTCGACCAGCCCGTGGGCTTCCAGGGTGGCCAGCAGCCGGGAGGCGGTGGACTTGTGCACGCCGAGCTCGGCGCCGAGGTCGGTGACTCCGGCGCTGCCGCGGTCGGCCAGGACGGAGAGCATCGCCAGCGCCCGGTCGACCGACTGGACGAGCGAAGGTTGCCCGTCGCCGTCCGCACCGTTGCGCATGACGCAACGCTAGCCGAGGACGTGACCCGGTGGGAGGCCCGCCGGCGGGCACCGGACCATCCATCCTTGTGCGTGGGTGCACCTTGTGGCTACTTTTCTCACAGAAGTGTGGCCACAGGGGGGGCGTCATGGCGAACATCGGCATCCGCGAGCTGCGGAACGGGCTCAGCAAGCACATCGCCACGGTCGCGGCGGGCGCCACCATCACCGTCACCGACCACGGCCGACCGGTGGCCCGGATCGTCCCCGTGGACCAGCCGACCGCCCTGGAGCGGCTCATCGCCGAGGGAGTCGTGCAATCGCCGAAGAAGCGCAGGGGATCGCTTCCCGAGCCGATGCGGGTGACGGGCACGGTCAGCGACCTCGTCGCCGAGCAGCGCGGGTGATCACCTACTTAGACACCTCCGCGATCGTCCCCCTCCTGATCGAGGAGCCGGGCAGCGCGACCTGCCTCTCGCTGTGGAGCGCTGCCGCCGACGTCGTGTGCAGCCAACTGGGATACGTGGAGACGGCGGCGGCCCTCGCGCGAGCCACGCGCCTCGGTCGCATGACCGCCGAGCAGGAGGAGCGGGGGCTGGCCCAGCTGGATCAGGTCTGGGACGAGATGACCGTCGTTCCCGTGGACGAGTCACTGGTGCGGCAGGCAGCAGCGCTCGCGCGGGACCACGCCCTGCGCGGCTTCGACGCCGTGCACTGCGCGGCAGCCTTGCGGATCGCCGACACCGACGTGGTCGCCGCCTCGGCGGACGGCGATCTGCTCGCCGCCTGGCGGACCGAGGGGCTCCACGTCGCCGACACGAGGGCCTGAGCGGTTTCACTCCCCCACGGAACGGGGCAGTCGGTACCCCATGGCTGCACACGACGTCGTCATCATCGGCAGCGGGATCAACTCCCTGGTCGCCGGCGCCACCCTGGCCAAGGCCGGGCGGGACGTCGGCATCTACGAACGGGCCCCCCGCCTGGGCGGGGCGATCCGCACCGAGACCGACACACCGGCGCCGGGGTTCACCACCGACCTCTTCTCCTGCTGGCACCCGCTGTTCGTCGGCGGTCCGGCCTATCCGGCGCTCGCCGACGACCTGGCCGCCCGTGGTGTCGTCTACCGCAACACCGACCTGCCCGCCGCGGCCGCGCTGCGCGACGGCTCGACGGCGGTGCTGTCCACCGACGCCGACGTCACCGCCGCCGAGTTCGACCGGCTCGCCCCCGGCGACGGCGACGCCTGGCGCTCGTTCCTCGAGGAGTTCGGCAGCAAGGCCGGCATCGCGTTCGGCGCGCTGGGCACCGAGCTGCTGTCGCTGGACGGGCTGAAGCTCGCCGGCCAGGCGGTCCGCCAGCTGGGCCCTCGCGGGCTGCAGCAGTTCGGCGCCGAGGGCCTGGAGTCCGCCCGCACCTGGCTGTCGGGCACGTTCACCTCCCCCGCGGTGCACGGGCTGCTCTCCCCGTGGGTCGGGCACGAGGGCCTGGGGCCCGACGACGCGTTCAGCGGGTTCATCAACAAGGTGATCGCGCTCGCCCTCGCCCAGGGCGGCTGCCCGGTGCCCGAGGGCGGCGGGGTGCGGGTCGTCGAGGCGCTGGCCGGCATCGTCACCGACGCCGGCGGCAGCACCCGCACCGAGGCCGACGTCGTCGCCGTCCAGACCACCGACGGGCGGGCCACCGGCGTCCGGCTGGCCGACGGCGAGGTGGTCACCGCCCGGGAGGCGGTGCTGGCCAGCGTCACCCCGCAGTCGCTGTACCTGGACCTGCTGGACGGCGTCGCGGCGGTGCCCGACCGGGTGCGGGAGGCGGCCCGCGGCTACCGCTACGGCCGCGGCGACATGCAGATCCACCTGGCGCTGTCCGAGCCGCCACGGTGGGCGGAGGACCACGACCGGCTGTCCCGGGCGGCGATCGTGCACGTCAGCGACGGGCTGGACAGCGTCAGCCGCGCGGTCAACGAGGCCCAGCGGCACCAACTGCCCGTCCACCCGACGATCGTCGCCGGGCAGCCCGCCGCGCTCGACCCCACCCGGGTCCCGGACGGCGCCGGCGTCCTGTGGCTGCAGCTGCAGGAGACCCCGGGCCGGCCGCAGGGCGACGCCGCCGGCACCATCGACGTCGGCGACGGCACCTGGACCGAGGAGCTGCGCGAGCGGTACGCCGACCGCGTGGTCGAGGAGCTGTCCCGCCACGTGACCAACCTGGACTCCGCGCTGACCGCCCGCCGGGTGCTCTCACCGGCGGACCTGCAGTCCTGGAACCGCAACCTGGTCGACGGCGACCCGTACTCCGGCGCCTGCACCATCGACCAGTTCCTGCTCTGGCGGCCCACCCCGCGCACCCGCGGGCACCGCACCGCCGTCGACGGGCTGTGGCACATCGGCGCCTCCACCCACCCCGGCCCGGGCCTGGGTGGGGCCAGCGGGCTGCTGGCCGCGCAGCAGGTGATCCGGGCCGCGAAGCCCGGGCTGCTCGCGGCCGGACGGCGGGCGCTGGGCGGCTGAACCGCGGTCGCGGCGGCGCGGTCGGTGGGCGCCGATAGCTCCGCCGACACCATAGGCTGCCGTCGGCGGGCAGCTCTTGCACACCGTCGAGGGGATCGGGCTCCGGGCTGGGTTCGGTCGAACCGCCACCGCCCGGCTTGGCGGACCCCCCAGGCGACGCCGAGAAGCACGGCGCTCACGTTCCGTCGGGGCGCGCTGGCCGCTCCCCCGCGCGTCAGGCGCCGGCCGCCGGAGTGATCCGCCCGGCCGGGCGGTCACTCCGGCGTGACGTACGCCCCCGAGATCCCGCCGTCCACGAGGAACGTCGAGGCGGTCATGAACGACGAGTCGTCGCTGGCCAGGAACGCGACCGCCGCGGCGATCTCCTCCGGCTCGGCGAACCGGCCCAGCGGCACGTGCACCAGCCGGCGGGCCGCGCGCTCCGGGTCGGTGGCGAACAGCTCCTGCAGCAGCGGGGTGTTCACCGGCCCCGGGCACAGCGCGTTGATCCGGATGCCCTCTCGGGCGAACTGCACGCCGAGCTCCCGGCTCATCGACAGCACGCCGCCCTTGGAGGCGCTGTAGCTGATCTGCGACGTCGCCGCCCCCATCACCGCCACGAACGACGCCGTGTTGATGATCGAGCCCTTCCCCTGGCGCTGCATGTACGGGATCGCCGCCTTGCAGCAGAGGAACACCGAGGTCAGGTTCACCTCCTGCACCCGCCGCCACGCATCGAGCCCGGTCACCAGGATCGAGTCGTCGTCCGGCGGCGAGATGCCGGCGTTGTTGAACGCGACGTCCACCGAGCCGTAGGTCTCGTTCGCCGCGGCGAACAGCGCCTCCACGTCGGTCTCGCTGGTCACGTCGGTGCGCACGAAGAGCCCGCCCACCTCGTCGGCGGCGCTCTTACCGGCTTGCTCGTCGACGTCGGCGATGACCACCCGGGCACCCTCCGAGGCGAGCCGGCGCACCGACGCCAGCCCGATCCCGCTCCCGCCGCCGGTCACCACGGCGACCCGACCCTCCAGACGCTGCATTCCTACTCCTCCGTCGCGAGAAAGACGTTCTTGGTCTCGGTGAACGCCGAGAGCGCGTCCGGGCCGAGCTCCCGGCCCAGCCCCGACTGCTTGAAGCCACCGAACGGCGTGCCGTAGCGCACCGACGAGTGCGAGTTGACCGACAGGTTGCCGGCCTCCACCCCGCGGGACACCCGGAACGCCCGCCCCACGTCCCGCGTCCAGATCGACCCGGACAGCCCGTAGTCGGAGTCGTTGGCGATGCGGACGGCGTCGTCCTCGTCGTCGAAGGGCACCACCGCCACGACCGGGCCGAACACCTCCTCGCGCAGCACCGGGTCGTCCGGGCGCGAGGGCGTCAGCACCGTCGGCGGGAACCAGAAACCCGGACCGGAGGGCGCGCTCCCCCGGAACGCCACCGGCGCATCCGACGGCACGTACGAGGCCACTTTGGAACGGTGCGCCGCGGAGATGAGCGGCCCCATCTCCGTGGCGGGGTCCGAAGGGTCCCCCACCCGCAGCCCCGTCACCGCCGGCTCCATCAGCGACAGGAACCGGTCGAACACCGACCGCTCGACCAGGATCCGCGACCGCGAGCAGCAGTCCTGACCGGCGTTGTCGAAGACGCCGTACGGCGCCGTGGCCGCCGCCTTCTCCAGGTCGGCGTCCGCGAACACGATGTTGGCGCTCTTGCCGCCGAGCTCCAGCGTCACCCGCTTCACCTGGTCGGCGCAGCCGGCCATCACCTGCTTGCCCACCGCCGTCGAGCCGGTGAACGACACCTTGCGCACCAGCGGGTTCTCGACGAACCGCCGGCCGACGACGGACCCCTCCCCCGGCAGCACCTGGAAGACGTCCTCCGGGATGCCGGCATCCCGCGCCAGCTCGGCCAGGCGCAGCGCCGTCAGCGGCGTCAGCTCGGCCGGCTTGAGCACCACGCAGTTGCCCGCGGCCAGCGCCGGCGCGAACCCCCACGCCGCGATCGGCATCGGGAAGTTCCACGGCACGATCACGCCGACGACGCCGAGCGGCTCCTGGAAGGTGACGTCCACTCCCCCGGCCACCGGGATCTGCCGGCCGAACAGCCGCTCGGGTGCGGCCGCGTAGTACTCCAGGACGTCGCGGACGTGCCCCGCCTCCCACCGCGCGGCACCGACCGGATGGCCGGAGTTGCGCACCTCCAGCGACGCGAGGTTCTCCACCTCGGCGTCGACGGCGGCCGCGAAGCGCCGCAGCAGCCGCGCCCGGTCCGCGGGCGCGACGCGGCGCCACGACGCGTGCGCAGCAGCGGCGCGCTCGATCGCGAGATCGGCCTCCTCCGCCGACGTCAGCGCCACCTCCTGCAGCAGCTGCTCGTCGGCCGGGTTGACCAGCTGGATGGTCGTCGTCACGCGTCTCCTCGTCGAGGTCGGGTGGTCAGGGCAGTCAGGTCGAGGCACGGGCCGAGGCGTCGACCAGGGCCTGGAACAGCCGGCAGTCGTCCCCGTCCACCTCGGGGTGCCACTGCACGCCGACGGCGAACCGCGGCCCGCGCAGCTCGACGGCCTCCAGTGTCCCGTCGTCCGCCCGGCCGACGGCCACCAGCTCCGGCGACAGCACGTCCACCGCCTGGTGGTGGTAGCAGTGCACCTCGGTCTCGGCGCCGAACACCCCGCCGAGCAGGCTGCCCTCGTCGAGCCGCACCCGCGTCCGCCCGAAGGTCGCCGGCGCCGGCCGGTGCCCCTCGTGGCCGACGACGTCGGGCAGGTGCTGTGCCAGCGTGCCGCCCAGCGCCACGTTCAGCACCTGCATGCCGCGGCACACGCCCAGCACGGGCACGTCGGCGGCCAGCGCCGCCCGCAGCAGCGTCTCCTCCGCCTGGTCACGGACGGCGGACGTGCCGCCCGTCCGCGGATGCGGCTCGGCGCCGTAGCGCGCGGGATCGACGTCCCCGCCGCCGCTGAGCACCAGGCCGTCGAGCACGCCGATCACGTCCGGATCGACCTCGTCCACCGGCGGGAGCAGCAGCGGCGAGCCACCGACCCGGACGACGACGTCGACGTAGGAGCGCGGCAGCACCGCGGCCTCGTGGTCCCAGACCCCGTGGCGGGCGTTCTGCAGGTAGGTCGTCACGCCGATGCGCGGACGATGTCCCCCGCCCACGGAGTCAGAGCCGTTCGAAGCCACGCACCCGCTCCCAGTCCGTCACCGCGGCTTCGAAGGCCGCGACCTCGACCCGCGCGGCGTGCACGTAGTGCTGCACGACCTCCTCGCCGAACGCCTGCACGGCCATCTCGCTGGCCTCGAGCCGGTCGGCTGCCTGTCGCAGCGTCGTGGGCACGCGCGGCTTGTCCGAGGCATAGGCGTTCCCGGTGACCGGCGGCTCCAGCGGCAGCCGGTTCTCCAGCCCGTGCAGCCCGGCCGCGATCAGTGCGGCGACCGCGAGGTAGGGGTTGACGTCGCCGCCGGGCAGGCGGTTCTCGAACCGCAGCGACTCGCCGTGCCCGACAATGCGCAGCGCGCAGGTGCGGTTGTCCACGCCCCAGGCCACCGCGGTGGGCGCGAAACTGCCCTCGGCGAACCGCTTGTAGGAGTTCACGTTCGGGGCGAGCAGCGCCGTCAGCTCCTCCAGGCAGGCCAGCTGCCCGGCCAGGAAGTGGTCCATCAGCGGCGAGAACCCGTGCTCGCCGTCGCCGGCCATCGCGGAGCGGCCGTCCGAGCCGCGCAGGCTCAGGTGGATGTGGCAGGAGTTGCCCTCGCGCTCGTCGAACTTGGCCATGAAGCTCAGGCTCATGCCGTGCTGCGCCGCGATCTCCTTGGCGCCGGTCTTGTAGACGACGTGGTTGTCGCACGTGCTCAGCGCGTCGCTGTACCGGAAGGCGATCTCGTGCTGGCCGAGGTTGCACTCGCCCTTGGCGGACTCGACGTACAGGCCGGCCCCGGTCATCCCGCGGGCGATGTCGCGCAGCAGCCCGTCGATGCGGCCGGTGCCGATCAGCGAGTAGTCGACGTTGTACTGGTTGGCCGGCTCCAGGTCGCGGTAGCCGCGGCGCCAGGCGTCCTCGAACGACGTCTTGAAGGTGAAGAACTCGAGCTCCGTGCCGACGTAGGCGGTCAGACCGTGCTCGGCCAGCCGGTCCAGCTGCCGCTGCAGCACCTGCCGGGGCGACGGCGCGACCGGCCGGCCGTCCAGCCACCGGACGTCGCAGAGCACCAGCGCCGTCCCCGGGTGCCACGGCACCAGCCGCAGCGTCGAGACATCGGGGCTCAGCGCGAAGTCGCCGTAGCCGCTCTCCCACGAGGTCATGGCGTAGCCGGGGACGGTGTTCATCTCGACGTCGACGGCGAGCAGGTAGTTGCACGCCTCGGCCCCGTGCGGCAGCACCTCCTCCATGAAGTACCGGGCCCCGCAGCGCTTGCCCTGCAGCCGGCCCTGCATGTCGGTCATGGCGACCAGCACGGTCTCGATCCGGCCGTCGGCGACCAGCCTGCCCAGCTCGTCGACCGACAGCGGTGCCGGGGGTCGCTCCACGTAGCCTCCTCGGGCGCTGCACCCCTTCCGTGCGGACGGTGGGGGCGTCAAGGGATCAGCACGAGTCCATTGCGGGCAGATGCAACACGTCCGACCGGCCCGGCGTCAACGGCTTCCGGACCGGCCGGCAGTCGGCGCCTTCGCAGGTCAGGTCGGAGCACCGATTGCACGGGGGCGGCGCCACAGCCTTGACAGGGCCCGCGCGCACGGCCACTGTTCGCGCCACCGATCACACCCAAAGGTCCAGGTGAAGCCCAAAGCCCGCCGCTGGGCGGGCCCGAGCATGGAGGCCGGCATGGCCGATCGCCGCCACGTACACGGTGCCGACTACGAGCGGGTCGACGCAGATTATCTGGAGCAGCGGCAGCTGCGGGGCGGCGCGGCCGGGTGGGTGCTGCTGGCCGGGCTGGGCGTCGCCTACGTCATCTCCGGCGACTTCGCCGGCTGGAACTTCGGCCTGGCCGAGGGTGGCTGGGGCGGTCTGCTGATCGCCACCGTGCTCATGGGGATCATGTACACGGCCATGGTCTTCGGCCTGGCCGAGCTGGCCTCGGCGCTGCCGGTCGCCGGCGCCGGTTACGGGTTCGCCCGCCGGGCGCTGGGGCCGCTGGCCGGGTTCGCCACCGGCACGGCGATCCTCATCGAGTACGTCATCGCCCCGGCCGCCATCGTGGTGTTCATCGGCGGATACGTCGAGGCGCTGGGCCTGTTCGGGCTGACCAGCGGCTGGCCGGTCTACCTCGTCTGCTACGCGCTCTTCGTCGGGGTGCACCTGTACGGCGTCGGCGAGGCGCTGAAGCTGATGTTCGGCATCACCGCGATCGCCGTCGTCGCCCTGGCCGTGTTCGTCATCGGCATGCTGCCCCGGTTCGACGCGGCCAACCTGTTCGACATCGAGCCCACCACCGCCGCCGGGGCCAGCGACTTCCTGCCGTTCGGCTTCGCCGGCGTGCTGGCCGCCTTCGTGTACGGCATCTGGTTCTTCCTCGCCGTCGAGGGCGTGCCCCTCGCGGCCGAGGAGGCGCGCGACCCCAAGCGGGACATGCCGCGCGGGATCATCGCCGCGATGATGGTGCTGCTGGTCACCGCGGCCCTCATGCTGGTCACCGCCCCCGGCGGGGCCGGTGCGGCCGCGATCGCCGAGTCGGACAACCCGCTTCCCCTGGCGCTGCGGGAGGCCTACGGCGGCAACACCTGGATGGCGGACTTCGTCAACTACGCCGGTCTCGCCGGCCTGGTGGCGAGCTTCTTCTCCATCGTGTTCGCCTACTCGCGGCAGCTGTTCGCGCTCTCGCGGGCGGGCTACCTGCCGCGCTGGCTGTCGCGCACCAGCTCCCGGAAGACACCGCACCTGGCCCTGATCGTCCCGGGGCTGATCGGCTTCCTGCTGGCCGCGATCACCCAGGACGGCGCACTGCTGATCAACATCGCCGTGTTCGGCGCGACGGTGTCCTACGTGCTCATGATGCTGTCGCACATCGTGCTGCGGAGGCGGGAGCCCGACCTGCACCGGCCGTACCGCACGCCCGGCGGTGTCGTCACCACGGGCATCGCCCTCGTGCTCGCTGCGGCCGCCGTGGTGGCCACCTTCTTCGTCGACGAGAAGGCCGCCGGCATCACCGCGCTCATCTTCGTGGCGGCGCTGGCCTACTTCTGGTTCTACAGCCGGCACCGCCTCGTGGCCGACGCCCCCGAGGAGGAGTTCGAGGCGATCGGGCGGGCCGAGGCCGAGCTCGCAGGCGACTGACCCCGGCCGGGGATCCCCGATGAAGTCATCGGCGGCCCCGCCACCGGCGGGCGACGAGCTGCCCGTCCGCGGCGCCGACCAGGCCGTCTTCCGCCCGATCCGGGGCGGCAACGCCTTCGAGGAGACGGTGGAGCGGCTGCTCCAGGCGCTCCGGCTCGGCGTCGTGGCGCCGGGAGGGCGGCTGCCGCCGGGACGCGAGCTCGCCCCGCGGCTCGGGGTGAGCCGCGCGACGCTGCGGGAAGCGGTCGCGACCCTGCAGTCGGCCGGCTACCTGGAGTCCCGGCGTGGGCGCTACGGCGGGACGTTCGTCGTGGCGGCGCCGCCGGCGGGTGCGCGACCGGGCCCTGCCAGGAGCCGGCCGCCGGCGGACCTCGAGGACGTCCTGCAGTTCCGGCTCGTGCTCGAGGCGGGCGCGGCCGAGGCCGCCGCGGCCCGATCGCTGACCCGCGCGGACCGCGAGCACCTCACCGGCCTGCTCGCCGGGTGCACCGGCGCCGGTCCTGCCGACTACCGCAGGCTGGACTCGCGCCTGCACCTCGCGGTCGCCGAGGTGGCCGGCTCCCCGTCCCTGACGACGGCGGTCGCGGACGTCCGCACCCGCGTGAACGAGCTGCTCGACGCCATCCCGCTGCTGCCGCCGAACATCGAGCACTCGGACCGCCAGCACGCGGCGGTCGTCACCGCGATCCTGGCCGGCGACCCCGAAGGCGCGCGCTCCGGCATGGCCGAGCACCTGGCCGGCACCGCGGCCCTGCTGCGCGGCTTCCTCACCTGACGGGAACCGAGGACCCGCACCCCCTGCGGTTCACACCCAGTCCACGTACCGTTCCCCGTGACCGCCGTCACGGGGGTGACATGACTCTGCTCGATCGGCTCGACTCGGCCCGGAGGGCCGCACGCGAGGCCGCCGGCCTCGCCGCCGGCATCGCCGGGCTGGCGGCCGTCCCCGTGCTCGTCGGCGCCGGGCTGCTCGGCGAGACGGCCGGGCTCACGAGGAGCGTCGCCCGCGCCGGGGTCAACGGCTCGCTGCACCTGGCCCAGAGCGCCGCCACACGTACCACCCGCGCGGTCGGCACCCTGGTCACCGGTGCCGACCCGCTCCCCGGCGGCCACCTGCACGACCTCGTCGACGCCGCCAAGGGCATGCTCGAGCCGCCACTCGCCCGCCACACGAGGAGGGTCTGGGGCGACCGCGACCGCCTGCAGATCGAGGTCGAGGACCCCACCGACGACGACGCCCCGGGCGCCCGCCGCG
Source organism: Blastococcus capsensis (assembly GCF_030165005.1). Taxonomy (GTDB): domain Bacteria; phylum Actinomycetota; class Actinomycetes; order Mycobacteriales; family Geodermatophilaceae; genus Blastococcus; species Blastococcus capsensis. Next base: position 52,349 of record NZ_JASNNW010000025.1, on the reverse strand, counting down.
CGCTGCGCAGCCACCTGGAGCGGCTCGAGGGCGTCGAGTGGGCCACGGTCAACGACGTCGTCGGCCGGGTGATGATCGCCGTCGACGCGCGCCGGGTCACCGTCGAGGACGTCGTCGGCGTGGTCACCGAGATCGAGCAGGCCCGCGGCGGCACCGGCGTCTTCCCGCAGCGCCCCGACCACCCGGCCGATCTCGAGCCCCTCCTGGCCGCTGTCCTCGCCGCCGCGGTCGACACCGCGGCGTTCGGCGTCGCCACCGCCGCCAAGTACCTGCCGATCCCCGCGGTGCACCGGCACGCCACCCTCCTCATGTCCGTGCTGGACACGCAGCAGTGGCTCAAGCGGGCGCTGTCCGACCGCATCGGTCCCGTCGGCACCGACCTCGTCTTCGAGGGCACCAGCGCACTCCTGCACGCCCTCACCCAGAGCCCCACCGTGCCGGCGCTCAACGCCACCGCCGCCGTCCAGCGGGCCCTGGAGATGCGCGCCCGCCGCCAGGTCTGGTGCCGCCGCGAACGGGAGCTGTGCCGCCCCGGACCCGACGACGACGAGGCCACACCCGAGCAACCCCCCGGCCCCCGCCCGGCACCACTGCGGAACGGCCCGGTCGAGACCTACCGCGACCGCCTCGCCCCCAGCGAGCTCGCCGCCGCCCTCACCCTCCTCGCGCTGACGCGCCGCCCCGGCCGCTCCGCCGACCTGCTGCGGGCCCTCACCCCCAAGGCCGCGGTCCAGGGAAGAGAGTCCTTCGCCGCCACGCTCGACCTGCTGCTGTGCCGCCGCGGCATCCTCCCGCTCGACGGCTCGGCCTACCGCCGGCTCGACCGCGTCGACACCGTCGTCGTCGACGCCGCCACGCTCTGCACCGGCCCGCCGGTGGTCGTCGAGGCCACCGCCGAGGCCGACGGCTGGGACGACGCCGCCGTCTGGACAGCCGCCAGCCGCCTGCTCACGACGAGCGATGACGGGAGCCGGCTGCGCCTCGGCCCGGTCCGCAGCAGCGACGACGCTCCCGGCGGCGAGGTCCGCTCCCTCCTTGAAGGCCGCAGGAGGGTCGGCACCGTCACCGTCGCCGCCGAGCTCGACCCGCACGCCGAGGCGCTGCTCAGCACCGCCGCCGACGCCGGCCTCGAGCTGGTGCTCACCCGGCACGTCGGTGCCCGGGAGATCGCCGGCCTCACCGACGACATCGTGCCCGCAGACGTGCCGCTCGTCGACACGGTCCGGCAGTTGCAGGAGGACGGGCGCGGTGTCCTGCTGGTGTCCGCCGTCAACGGCCCGGCGCTGCTGGCCGCCGACATCGCGGTCACCCCGGTCCTCGACGGGCGGGCACCGGCGTGGGGCGCGGACCTGGTCACCTCCCCCGGGCTGGCCGACGCCTGCCGGATCGTCGCCGCCGTCCCCGACGCGAAGGCGGTCAGCCGGCGGTCCGCCGCCACCGCCCTGACCGGCAACGTGCTCGGCGGCCTGCTCGCCGCCGTCGGCAGCGCCCGCTACGGCCAGCGAAAAGCGACGACGCCGGGCAAGGGCGCGACGGTGAGCACCATGGCCGCCGCCACCTGGACCGCCGCCCGGTCCGCGAGCCGCCCCGTTCCCGCCCCGACCGTGCACACCCCCTGGCACGCGCTCGAGCCCGACGACGTCCTGCGCCGGCTGGCCGACGTCCCGGCCGAGCCCGAGCACCGCCCCGGCCGCGTGCCGGCCCTGGCCCGCCGCGCGGCCGCGCTCCCGCCCGTGCGGGTACCGGCCCGGTTCGCCCGTACGGTCGCCGCCGAGCTCGCCGACCCGCTCACCCCGATCCTGGTCACCGGAGCCGGCGCGACCGCCGTCCTCGGCGAGGTCACCGACGCAGTGCTGGTCGGCAGCGTCACGGCGATCAACGCCGTCGTCAGCGGGCTGCAGCGGCTGCGGGCGGAGTCCGCGCTGGAGGCGCTGCTGCTCGAGCAGGAAACCTGCGCCCGCCGGGAGACCGACAGCGGTCACGAGGAGGTGCCCGGCACCGCGCTGCGCGTCGGCGACGTCCTCCTCGTCGAGGCCGGGACCGTCGTGGCCGCCGACGCCCGGCTGCTGGAGGCATCGGACCTGGAGGTCGACGAGTCCGGCCTCACCGGCGAGTCGCTGTCGGTCGCCAAGTCGGTGGCCGCGACGCCCGGGGCCGAGGTCGGCGACCGCACCTGCATGCTGTTCGACGGCACCACGGTCGTGGCCGGCCGTGGCCGAGCGGTCGTCGTCGCCGTCGGCTCCGCCACCCAGGCCGGGCGGGCCGCGCGCGCCGCCGGGGGGGCCGCTCCCCCGGCCGGCGTCCAGGCCCGGCTGGCCGAACTCACCCGCGCCGTCCTGCCGCTCACCCTCGCCGGCGGCGCGGCGGTCACCGTCCTGTCCGTGCTGTGGCGCCGCCCGCTGCGCGAGTCGGTGTCGGCCGGGGTCGCCATCGCGGTGGCCGCCGTCCCCGAGGGGCTGCCGCTGGTGGCCACGGTCGCCCAGCAGGCGGCGGCCCGGCGACTGTCCCGGCGCGGCGCGGTGGTGCGCAGCGCGCGGGTGCTGGAGGCGCTCGGCCGCGTCGACACCGTCTGCTTCGACAAGACCGGCACGCTGACGGAGAACCGGCTGCGGGTCACCCGCCTGGTCCCGCTCGACGGCACTGAAGAGGAACTGCTCCGCCTGGCGGCCGCCGGCATGGGCAACGGCGACGACCGGGCCCACGAGACCGACCGCGCCGTCCTCGACGCGGCCGGCGACGCCTGGGACTCACCCCCCGACGCGAGCCTCGCCTTCGCCGCCGGGCGCGGCTTCTCCGCCGCCGTCCGGGACGGGCGGTTGGTGGTCAAGGGCGCCCCGGAGACCGTGCTCCGCCGCTGCGCCGACGCCCCGCAGGTCCATGACCGCATCAAGGAGCTGGCCGGCGAGGGCCTGCGGGTGCTCGCCGTCGCCGATCGCGCGGTCGACGGCGTCCCCGACGACCTCGACGAGGCCGCCACCGGCCTCACCCTCCGCGGATTCATCGGGCTCGCCGACACGCTGCGGGAGTCCTCGGTGCGCGCCGTCGAGCAGCTGCGGGCCGCCGGGGTTCGCGTCGTCGTCGCCACCGGCGACCACCCGGAGACCGCCAGCGCGATCGCCGCGGAGGCCGGTATCCCGGACGCCGACCTGGTGGTCACCGGCGCCCAGCTGGCCCGCGCCTCGGACTCCGAACGGGCCCGGCTGGTGGCCGAGACCGCGGTGTTCGCCCGCCTCTCCCCCGAGCAGAAGGTGACCCTGGTGGCCGCGCTGCGCCGGGCCGGGGCGACGCTGGCCATGACCGGCGACGGGGTGAACGACGCGGCGGCGATCCGGCTGGCCGACGTCGGCGTCGGGGTCGAGGGCGCCGAGTCCCCGGCCGCCCGCACCGCCGCCGACCTCGTGCTCACCGACCTCGACCTCACCCGGCTGGTCGACGCGATCGCCGAGGGCCGGGCCATGTGGTCCCGGGTTCGCGACGCGGTGGCGATCCTGGTCGGCGGCAACGCCGGCGAGGTGGCGTTCACCGTGCTCGGCACCGCGGTCGGCGGCCGGGCGCCGCTGGGCACCCGTCAGCTGCTGCTGGTCAACCTCCTGACCGACATGTTCCCGGCGCTGGCCGTCGCGGTCGCCGCACCCCGGCAGGTCCAGGCCGGCGACGACGACGGCCCGCTGGCCGGACACCCGCTCGCCGCCGTGCTGCACGCCGGCCCGCACCGCGGCTTCACCCGGGAGGTCCGCCGCATGGTGCTCGTCCGGGGCGCGGCGACAGCGGCCGGCGCCACCGGCGCCTGGGCCGTCGGGCGGGCCACGCCGATCCTTCCCGGCCGGGCGAGCACGATGGGCCTCGCCGCGCTGATCAGCACCCAGCTGGCGCAGACCGCGTGGTCGGGACGGCGCAGCCCCCTGGTGCTGGTCACCGTGGCCGGCTCGCTCGCCGCCCTCGTGGCGATCGTGCAGACCCCGGGCCTGAGCCGGTTCTTCGGCTGCACGCCGCTGGACCCGGTGTCGTGGTCGACGGTGCTCGGCTCGGCCGCCGTCGGCGCCGCGGGCGCGGAGCTGGTGCCGCCCCTGGTCGCCCGGTGGCGGTCCGCAGGCAGCAGTGGTGCAACGGCGCCGGCTTCCTCGTAACTCCTGGCGGCGAGCAGCCGGACGGCAACCAGCCCACACGTGGGCGGCCGTTGCTCGAGGGCCGTACCTGCCACGGCTCGCCCCGAAGCTGTGTGGCCGTCGAGCTGCATCCCAACCCGGTACCATTGTGGGATGAGCAAGCAGATCGCGGTCCGGCTTCCGGACGAGATCGTCGACTTCATCGACTCGCTGGTGGCGCAAGGAAGGGCCAGCAGCCGAGCCGCCGTCGTCAGCCGCGCCCTGGAACGGGAGCGGCGGCGCCAGGTCGCTGCGCGCGACGCCGCCATCCTGGCCGCCGCGGATCGGCGCGACGACGCCGATCTCGACGCGCTCGCGGCCTACGCCGCAGACGTGCCGTTGGACGATCTCGACTGATGCGGCCGATCCATGTCGCACAGCTGGACGAGGTGCGCCCCGTCCTCGTGCTCACCCGAGGGGTCGTCCGGCCGCACCTCACCCGGGTGACGGTCGCTCCCATCACGAGCACCGTTCGGGGTCTTTCGACCGAGGTGCCCGTGGGACCGGCCAACGGCCTGGATCATCCAAGCGTCGTCAACCTCGACAACATCGTCACCGTGCCGACCGCGTCGCTCGGCCGGCACATCGGTTACCTGCTCCCGGGCCAGGAGACAGACCTGACCGAGGCCATCCACGCGGCCTTCGACCTGTACGGATACTGACGGAGCCGGAGCAGCGCCGTCAGCTGAACAGGCCGCGGACGTCCTCGGCCGTCGGCGGCCCGTGCCGGCGAGGTCGTAGGGCGGCTCGATGACCACGCTCTCGCCCGGGTCCTGACCTCGCTGCCCGGCGTGGGGGTCAGGACCGCAGCCCGCATCCCGCGCGGAACCGGCGACGGCAGCGCCTTCCCACCGCCGGGCGCCGGCCTGGTCCCCGTCCCGCCGGTCGGGCTCCTCCATGCCCATGACGACCGTCCCCGGACGACACTGCCGGCCACCCCGCTGCACCCTTGCGTGCCGCCGTCCGCGGTTGCGGTTACCGTCCGATGAGGTGACGCCCGTCACTCCTCACCGATTCCGGACAGGCAGGCCGATGCTCTACACCGCGTACGAGATGAACCGCCGAGCGGGAGCGCCCGTCGTCGCGGCGTCCGAGCTGACCTCGCGGGCACTGCACGCCCTGCCCGCCCCACTGGCCAGGACGCCCGGCGTCCGGCACGTGCGGGCGGCCTGCGACATCCTCGCCAAGGCCCGGCCCACGCACGACCGCCCGGCGTTCGACATCGACGTCGTCCCGGTCGGCGACCGCGACGTGGAGGTCGTCGAGCGCTCCACGCTGACCACGCCGTTCGCCACCCTGCTGCACTTCGCCAAGCCGTCGGTCCCTCCCCAGCCCCGCGTGCTCGTCGTCGGCCCCATGTCCGGCCACTTCACCACGCTCATCCGGCCGACGATCCGCACACTGCTGTCCGACCACGACGTCCACGTCATCGACTGGCACAACGCCCGCGACATCCCCACCGAGCACGGGCCCTTCGGGCTGGACGAGTACATCGAGCACGTGATGGAGGCGCTGCGCCACCTCGGCCCCGACACCCACGTCGTGGCCGTCTGCCAGCCCGCCGTCCCCGTCCTGTCCGCCGTCGCGCTGCTCGCGGAAGCGGACGACCCCGCGCAGCCCAGCAGCGTCACCCTCATGGCCGGCCCGGTCGACACCCGCATCAACCCCAACCGGGTCAACACCTCGGCCACCACCAGGCCGATCACCTGGTTCGAGCGCCGGGTCGTCGACACGGTGCCGGGCCGGTACGCCGGCGCCGGACGGCGGGTGTACCCCGGCGTCGTCCAGCTCACGGCCTTCATGTCGATGAACCCCAGGCGGCACCTCACCGCGCACGCCCGGCTGTACCGCGACCTCGTGGCCGGCAACACGGCCGCGGCCGCCACCACCCGCGCCTTCTACGACGAGTACGGCGCAGTGATGGACGTTCCCGCCGAGTTCTACCTGGAGACGGTCGCCCGCATCTTCCAGCAGCACGACTTCGCCACCGGGCGCTTCACCTGGCGGGGCCGGCGGGTCGACCCCGGCGCCATCCGGAACACCGCGCTGCTCACCGTGGAGGGGGCGAACGACGACATCTGCTCCCCCGGCCAGACCAAGGCGGCCCACGAGCTGTGCACCGGGATCCCGGAGGAGCACAAGCGCCACCACCTGCAGGACGGGGTGGGCCACTACGGCGTCTTCAGCGGCTCGCGCTGGGAGGCCGAGGTCTACCCCGTCGTGCGGGAGTTCATCGAGTCCGCCCGCGCCGGCGAACGGACGGCGTCCGTCGGGTGATCCCGGGTGACCGCCCCGTCGCCGGAGCGCGGCGCGGGAGAACGTCTCCGCGTACGACGCCTCCTACCTCGCGCTCGCCGAGGCCCTCGGCTGCGCGCTCCTCACGGCGGACGGCTCGACTCAGCCGCGTACCGGGGCTCCGCTGTCCGATCACGGTCGTTCCGCGCTGACCGACCACTCCTGCCGCCCGCCGGCGAGACGACCTGACGGCGACCTCGAGCAGGGTCAGGTGAAGAGGCCGCGGATGTCCTCGGCCGTCAGCGTCCCCGACAGGGCACCGGCGTCGTCGTCCATCACGCGGGCGAACAGGTCGCGCTTGCGCGCCTGGAGCGCCAGGACCTTCTCCTCGATGGTCCCGGCGGCCACCAGCCGGTACACCATCACCGTCTTGTCCTGGCCGATCCGGTGCGCACGGTCGACCGCCTGCGCCTCCACCGCCGGGTTCCACCAGGGATCCAGCACGAAGACGTAGTCGGCCTCGGTCAGGTTCAACCCGAAACCGCCGGCCTTGAGGCTGATCAGGAACACCGGGGCGCGCCCGTCGCGGAACTCGTCGATCCGCCGCTGCCGGTCCCGCGTCCGCCCGTCGAGGTAGGCGTAGGGCAGCCCCTCGGCGTCCAGCCGCTCCCGGACCGTACGGAGGAAACCGGTGAACGAGCTGAACACCAGCGCGCGATGGCCCTCCCCCACCACCTCCTGCAGGTGCTCCAGGAAGGTGTCGGCCTTGCTCGACCGGATACCGGCGTAGGACTCGTCGACCAGTGACGCGTCCAGGGCCAGCTGCCGCAGCAGGGTCAGCGAGCGGAAGATGGTGAACCGGTTGCGCTGCAGGTCGTCGACCAGGCCGAGCACCTTTCGCCGCTCCCGCTGCAGGTGGGTGTCGTACACCTTGCGGTGCTTCGGGTTGAGCACCACCTCCAGCACCTGCTCCTGCTTGGGCGGCAGCTCGGCGGCGACCTGCTCCTTGGTCCGGCGGCGCATCAGCGGCCGGATCCGGCGGCGCAGGGCCGCCAGCACCTCCGGATCGCTCCCTCGCTCGATCGGCGTCCGGTAGTGCTCGGTGAACTTCTGCGGGCTGGGGAAGAGCCCGGGCGCCACGATCGAGAGCATGGCCCACAGGTCCATCAGGTTGTTCTCCACCGGCGTGCCGGTGATGGCGAGCTTGAACCGGGCCGGCAGCCGCCGGGCGGCGGCGTAGGTCTTGGCGGCGTGGTTCTTCACGAACTGCGCCTCGTCCAGGATCAGCCCGCTCCAGGGCAGCTCGCGGTAGTCCTCGTCACCGAGGCGCAGCAGCGTGTACGAGGTGATGACCAGGTCGGCGCCGTCCACCATCTCGGCCAGCGGCGCGCCCAGCTTGCGGCCGGTGGCGTCGATGGTCCGGACGACGAGGCCGGGGGCGAACCGGGCCGCCTCGCGCGCCCAGTTCGACACCACGCTGGTCGGAGCCACCACGAGCACCGGTGCGGTGAGGCCGCCGGCCTCCTTGGCCCGGCACACCAGGGCGAGGGCCTGCACGGTCTTGCCCAGCCCCATGTCGTCGGCGAGCACACCACCGAGCCCGGCGTCCCAGAGCACCGACAGCCACTGGTAGCCCTGCAGCTGGTAGGGCCGCAGGTCCGCGGCCAGCCCGGCGGGCGCCGGCGGCGGCGCGGCGTCGTCGACGTCGAGCAACGCCCGGACGTCGCGCGCCCACCGCTCGCTCTGCTCGGCCACCACGCCCAGCTCCACCAGCTCGTCCCACAGCCCGGCCTGGTAGCGGCTGATCCGCAGGCCCGGCCGTTCGGCGTCCTGCAGCGCCCGCGCCTCCTCGATGAGCGAGCGCAGGCGGTCGAACTCCGGCCTGCGGATGTCGAACCACGTCCCGCTGGGCAGCACCAGGTGCGAGTCGCCGGCGGCCAGTGCGGTGAACAGCAGCGGGAACGGGATGTCCTCGCCGTCGACGGTGACCGTGACGCCGAGGTCGAACCAGTCGCTGTCGTCGGCCTCCGTTGCCGACACGTGCACGACGGGGGCCTCCTCGGTGTGCCGGTAGTCCGGCGGCTCGCCGGTCACCTCCACCAGCACGCCCGCATCCGCCAGCCGGGGCAGCACCTCGGTCGCGAGGACGACGCTGTCCATGCCGCCCAGCTCGGCAGCCGGAGCCAGCCGCCGCTCCGGGCCTTCCTGCCACAACCGGGCCAACCGGTCCGTCGGCAGCGGGAGGGACTGCACCAGCCGCGCCTCGGCTGCGGTGTCCCGCCCGGCGTCCGGGGCGGCGCCGTCCTCTGCCAGCGGCAGTCGGCGGACGTCGTCGCCCGTCCGGTACTGGACCGACCAGGCAAGCCGGGTCCGGTTGCCACCGCCGTGCTCGACCTGCAGGCACAGCTGCGGGGGAAGGATCTCCGGCAGCTCCACCGACCCGTCGGACGAGCGCACCGGCAACGCACGGCGCAGCGCCGGGTAGAACCCGGTCAGGAAGCGGCCGCGGTCGGCCGCGGGCACCCGCAGTGGGCCCGCGGTGAGCAGCTTCTCGACGCGCCGGGGCACCGGCTGCAAGGGAACCAGCAGCAGCCCCTTCTCGGGAACCAGGCCCGACGGCAGTGCCGGGTCGCCGGGAAGCAGGAACGCGCCGTGCGGCGGGCTGCCGAGCAGCCCCACCGCGGCCGCACCGGCCACGACGCCGGAGCCCAGATCGACCACCGGCTCCACCCGCAGGTCGGCGTCGCCGTCCCGGCGCAGGTCGACGACGAGGGAGGCCGGCTCGGCCGCCACTCGAACCGGACCGCCCTGGGTGCTCACCAGGGTGACCCCCTCGTCCACCGCCTGCTGCAGGGCAGGCCACAGCGCGGGGCCGAAGTCCTCCAGCCGCACCTGCGTGTCCGCGGAGCCGTAGCCGTAGCCGTAGTACACGGGGGCGTCGTCGGCAGCCTGGTGGGCGCGGTGCAGCGCGCGGAGCGCGGCGGCCTGGGCGGCATCGCGCTGGGAGTGGTAGTCGTACTGCAGGTTCCGCCAGGACACCCCCGTGCGGACCCAGCGGCCCTTCTTGCCCAGCACGACCGGGCGCAGCCGAACCGATGAGGGGAGGCCTGCACCGCTCGCCGGCTCGACGCCGAACTGCAGGCCGAGCGGAGCGCCCGGCCGCTGCCGTGACGACGGGGCGGGCACCAGCTCGGCGAACGCCGCTTCCCAGTCCGGAGCGCGGGCGGCATCGGCCGCCGGTGCGCCGGCCACGCCGTTCCGCGCGGCGACGAGGACGGCGGCGACGTGCTTGCAGTCCTCACCGACCGGGCAGCTGCACTGCCCCCACCAGCTGGCGGACACGGGGTCGTACTCGACCGTGGTGGCGTACCGGCGACCGCCGCTGCCGACGACCATGGCAGCGAACCGGCGCTGCGTGCGCGAGTAGCCGATGTCGGACACCCGGCCCTGGCCGGCGTAGACCGCCCCGCGCCGGAACCCCTCGTCACCGACGGTCCGGCGGATGACGGGGTCGGTGAGCATCGGCCGCAGCTCCTCCAGCACCGCCCGAGGCTAACGGCGACCGCAGCCCCGGCGACGACCGTCCACAGTGCGGCTACCGCCTCCCCTTTTCTCTGTCCGCGCAGCCGCTGCGAAGCTGACGGCGTGAGCCCGAAGAGCAGAGGCCGGACACCGCGGAACCCGAGCCGTCGCCAGCACCGCCGCTCGGCGGGCGCCGGGCGCCTCTCCCCGGGTGCTCGACTACTCCAGGAACTGGAGCTCGAGCTGCAGGACGCCGACACGCTGTCCGCCGAGGTCACGGTGTCCGCCCTGCTCGGCGCCGCCCGCCTGGCCCGCCACGGCGATCCGGCCACCGAGCGACCACCGGCCGATCTCCTGGCCGATCTGGCGCGGCAGGCCGGTAAGGTGCGCCGGCCGACGTCGCTCGGTCTGCTGCGGTGCCTCGCGGCCATCGGCGGTCCGGGCGAGCGCGACCTCGCCGCCGCCGGCATCGACCGGCTGACCGCGGCCGGCGTCCAGGACCCGGCCTGGGCCACCGGTCTGGACGACGTCACGCCGACCGGGGCCTGGACGTTGCGCGACGTCTACGGCGACGCCGCGACGGTCGCGGTCGAGTTCGCCCGCCCCGACCGACCGCACGCCCTCGTCGTTCTCGTGGACCACACGCAAGCCGGTGTCGCCGCCGGTGCCTTCCTCGACGACGACCCGGACGACGTGCGGGCGGTGAGGGGACGACGACCCACCCGAGGCCTGGCAGGCGGCCCAGCGGATGCTCGCGGCGGGTATGGAGCGGCACGACGTCCTCCACGAGCTCGCCGGAGTGGCGACCGAATTCCTCTGGCACGCGCTGGCCGACCGCCGGCCGGTCGACCTGGATGCCTACCGTGCCGCGCTCGATGCCCTCGATGCGCAGCCCCCGGTGCCGTGACGTCCGTCCCGGACGACGGCCGGCCCTGACGAACCGTCCGAGGCCGTGCCTACCGGCTGCCGTGAATCCCTGGCCTTCACTCCCTCTCGGACGGCACCGGAGGTCGGTAGGCATCAGCACGATGCGCTACCCGCACCACGAGAATGTGCCGCGCCTCGTCGTCCACCTCGATCAACACCCGGTAGTCGCCCCGCCGAGCGCTTCGCAGGCCGGTCAGCTGGCCCGTGAGGGGCTTGCTGAGCCGCAGCGGATTTTCCGGCAGTACCGCCGTGATGAACTCGACGATGGCGATGGCGACCTTGGCGGGGAGCCGACGGAGCTGCCGCCGGGCCGCTGAGGAGACACGGAGCTCGAACCGGTCGGTCACTCGGCGAGCCCGAACTCGGCCCTCAGCTCCTCCCCCGACACAGTGCGCCCCTCGGCAGTGTCTGCCCGCGCCGCGTCGATGTCCTGTCGAACGCCCGGCTGCGAAAGCCAGAAGAGCGTCTCGTGCAACGAATCGAGATCCTCTTTGGCCATCAGTACCGCGGCCTCGCGCCCGTGTCGGGTGATGGTGACGATCTCGTGTGTCGTCTCGGCCGCCTCCACGAGGGCCGACAGCTTGTCCTTCGCTTCGCTGAGCGGGATGCTCGTCATCACATCATTCTAGCCAGGAATCTGGCCAGAACCTGACGAAGCTTCGCGGGACCGGCTCACCACATGGCAGAGCCGGGGCGGACCGTCCGGGTCCAACGACGTCCCGCATGCGCTCGACGAGGGCGTCGAGCCGCCGTCTGTCCGACGACGACCTCGACGAGATCGCCGATGCCTTCCTCGCCCAGCCCTCCGGCGCCACCTGGTCGTCCGACGACCTGCGGCCGCTGGTCGACGAGAGGCTCGCCTCGAGCAGCAGTAACGGCATCGGCGGGGGTCAGACGGAACCTTGCACGCGGGACTGCTCCATCAAAGGATGGTGCGTCGTAACTACTCAGGTCCGGATGGCTGGGTCAGGCAGGCGCGGGAAGCCAGGGGTCGCCGTCGAGGAGTGTGGTGAGCGCGCGCGCCCCCGAGGCCATCCGGTCGCCACACCTGGCACCGGCGACATGCGTCACAGAGGACGCCGCGTCAGACCCCGAGGTGCGCCAGCGCCTGCAGCAGCAGCGCGCTCTGCCCGTTCGCCAGCTCGGCGAGCACACCCGGATCGCGGGCCTCGTCGGGTGCGAACCAGGTGAGCTCGAGGGCGTCCTGCTGCGGCGCGCAGTCGCCCTCGACCGGCACCACGTAGGCCAGCGACACCGCGTGCTGCCGCGGGTCGTGGAACGGCGTCACCCCCGGCGTCGGGAAGTACTCGGCCACGGTGAACGGCTGTGGCGCGGGCGGGATCCGCGGCAGCGCCAGCGGGCCGAGGTCCTTCTCCACGTGCCGCACCACAGCTGCGCGCACCCGCTCGTGGTACAGCACCCGCCCCGAGACCAGCGCCCGCTTGATCTGCCCGTCCGCACCGGCCCGCAGCAGCAGCCCGACCGCGGTGACCACGCCGTGGTCGTCCACCCGCACCGGCACCACGTCGACGTAGAGGATCGGCAGCCGCTCGCGCGCGGCGTCCATGTCCTCGCGGGAGAGCCAGCCGGCACCGGTCGCCGTCGTCACGTCCGTCATGGGGACTGTCTAGCCGACGCACCCCCGGCAGCCGGCGCGCCCCCGCCGGGAACGAGGTCAGAAGGTCGAGTGCGGCGCCCCCATGCCCGGGTCGATCTGCACCGGCCCGGACGCCGACGGCTCGACGGGGAAGTCGAAGATCCCGGTCGGCAGGTAGACCGTCGCGCACGAGTTCGGGATGTCCACGACGCCGGACAGCCGGCCCTCGATCGGCGCAGCCCCCAGCAGCAGGTACGCCTGCTCGGGGCTGTAGCCGAGCTTCGTCAGGTACGTGATCGCGTGCAGGCAGGCCCGCTGGTAGGCCATCTGCGAGTCCAGGTACAACTGTCGGTCGTCCAGGGTCACCGACGTGCCGGCGAAGGCCAGCCAGCGGTCGTACTGCGGATCGACGTTGCCGGGGATGAAGATGGCGCTGGCGTCGACGCCGTAGGTCTCCATGCCGCCCTTGAGCAGGTCGACGTGGAAGTCGATGAATCCGCCCATCTCGATCGCCCCGCAGAAGGTGATCTCGCCGTCGCCCTGCGAGAAGTGCAGGTCGCCGACGGAGAAGTTCGCGCCCGGCACGAAGACCGGGTAGAACACCCGGCTGCCGCGGGTGATGTTCTTGATGTCCTGGTTGCCGCCGTTCTCCCGCGGCGGCGCGGTGCGCGCGGCCTCACCCGCGACGCGGTCGAACTCCGCGCCGGTCAGCGAGCCGAGGATCGCGTCGTCGGCCAGCGGCGGCAGCGCCAGCGGCGGGTTGCGGTCGGGATCGGTGGCGATCAGGTCGCCCTCGCGCCGGTTCCACCGGGCCAGCAGGTCCGCCGAGGGCGCCGTCCCCATCAGCCCGGGGTGGGTGATGCCGGTGAACGACACCCCGGGGATGTGCCGGGAGGTCGCCGTCTGCCCGCGGAAGTCCCAGACGGCCTTGTAGGCGTCGGGGAACTGGTCGGTGAGGAAGCCGCCGCCGTTCTGCTTCGCGAAGATGCCGGTGTAGCCCCAGCCCTGGCCGGCCAGCGGCCCGGAGTCCTCCTGCGGGATCGGCCCGAGGTCGAGGATGTCGACCATCAGCAGGTCACCGGGCTCGGCGCCCTCCACCCGGATCGGGCCGGACAGCGCGTGCACCCGCGACAGCGGCGCGTCCCGGACGTCGTCGGCGGAGTCGTCGTTGTGGATCGCTCCGTCGAACCACTCCCGGCAGTGCACGCGGAACACGTCACCCGGTCGCACGGTCACCGCCGGCGGGATGTCGGGGTGCCAGCGGTTGTGGCCGACCAGCTGCTGGTCGGTGAACGAGCGGCTGGAGTCGAGCGGGAAGACGACCTCGGGCATCGGAGACCTCCGGGGAACGGGTCAGGGACGGGGCAGCCGGGCGAGCGCCGGGTTCGTCGCCGCCCGCGGCGCGGTGCGCCGGGACGGGAGGGCGGAGACGACGGCGGGATCGTCGGCGGTGCGCTCGGTGCGGTCGAGCAGCGCCCGGTTGCGGACCGACCCGAAGGACAGCTGCGGGGCGGTGAAGACCCGCGGCGCGGGAGCGGCGCAGTCGGGGCAGGGCTCGCGGTCGGTCGCGGTGCCGATCGGGCGGTGGACCTCGAGGACGCCGTGGCCGGCGCACCGGTACTGGTATACGACCATGGCGATCCCTCCGGTTCCGGTCGGGAGGACCGTGCCCGGTCCCCCGGCTGGGCGGGGCCGCGCTGCGCACGGCGCCCGCCCCGAGCCTCGGGGGAACGCGGGACGCCGGCCAACCGGGGCGCCGGTTCCCCCGCCGCGGCACCGCGCGTGGTCACGCGCGAGTCAGGGACGGTGACGCTGTGGTGTAGATCACACCCGCGCGAGACGACGCGAGCCCCGTACCCGACCGGGTACGGGGCTCGCGGAGCGGCCGGCGATCAGTCGCCGACGTACGCGCCGATCCCGAAGTGCCGCTCGCCGTCCTCGTCCAACTGCACCAGCACGGTGTAGGCCTGCCCGCCGATGATCGCGGCGCAGACGTCGTCGTCGCACTCGACGGTCTCCACCTCACCGCCCTGCTCGGCAATCGCACGGGTGACGGCGGCCTCGGTGGCGGCGTTGCCCTCGTCGATCCCGCCGCGCCAGAGGATGAGCCCGGCGATCGCGATCGCGACCACGACGACGGCCACCATCGCCGCGATCAGCAGCCCGCTGTTCCGCTGCGCCCAGCCCGGTTCACCGGACGGACCGGAGGCGATCACGCCGGGCATGACGCCGTAACCCAGGCCGTCGGCTGCCCCGGCCGCGGGGAATACCGGGGGCACTGTCGTCTCGCCGGGCCCGGGCCCGGGCTCGCCGGAGCCGCTCGCGCTGCTGCCGGCCGGGTTCGGGTTGTCGGTGCTCATGGCGGTACGTCCTTCGGTCCAGTTCGGGGGGAAGCGCTCGCCCGCAGGCGGCGACCGGCGAGATCGGCCGGGCGGTTCCCGCGACACTGCCACAGCGCCCGGCCGCACCGCCGCCGTCCCGGCCGGACTCACAGCGGACCCGCAGCGAAGCCTCAGACCGACGTCGGCACCCGGTCGGTGGGCCGGCGACGGACCGACCGCACGGTGCGGGCAGCCAGCTCGCGGATCGGGCCGGTGTCCCACATCTGCCGCGCCGGCTCGGCCGGGGCCTCGGCGGCCGCGGTCTCCGGCTCGGCGCGGGCGGCCTCGGCGCGGGCGGTGACCTCGGCCAGCGCCGCGCGGCGCCGGGCCAGGATCGCCTCCTTCTGCCGGTCGACCCGCTCGCGCTCGGCCAGCACCAGCAGCTCCTCCTTGGCCTGGGCCACGGTCCGCCGCGACTCCTGGGCCATCTCCTCCAGATCCACGTCGCCGGAGTCGCGCAGGGCGACCAGCCGGTCGTAGGCCGTGGGCGGGCTGAAGTTGAGCAGCAGCTTCATGAGCACGGGGAGGACCTCCACGCACATGAACAGCAGCGAGAGCATGAACTGCGCCGCGGCCAGGGTCACGTTCTCGTCGCCCAGCCGGTCCAGCGCCTCCAGGCGCAGCAGGATGCCGCCGGAGCCCTCGTTCTCGGCGTCGAAGGCGGCCTGCAGCCGGTCGAGCTCGGCGGTGAGGCGGGCCAGCTCGTCGCGGTCGCGGTCCAGGGAGCCCTCGGCCAGCGAGGCGCTGCGCCCCTCGGCCGCGGTCACCGCGGCGACGGCGGCGTCGAGCTCGGCCCGCGTGGAGTCGACCACCGCGGCCTGCGCGTCGGCCGCGGCGCGCGCCTGCAGGTAGGCCTGCCCCGTGCCGGCGTCACCGGTGCCGCAGGTGCCGTCCAGCTCGCACTGCGCCTTGGCCTCCAGCTGGCGGGAGACGGTCACCGCCGCGTCCAGCGCCGCCTGCTTCTCGGCGACCGTGCCACGCACCACCGCGAGGCCGGTGTCGGCCGCTCCCCCGCTGGCGACGATCGCCTCCTGCTGGGCGATCCGTCCCTCCAACTCGGGCAGGCCGGCGAACCGGGTGTCCGCCTCCAGGCTCTGGCGGTGGGCGTCGGCGGCCTCCGCCTGCATCGACACCATCTCCGCGTCGATCTCCTTGGAGAACACCTGCAGGGTGAGCGGGGTCGCGACGACGACGCCGAGCACCAGCGCCAGGCCGACCCGCGGCACGGCCATGACCAGGTTCCGCTTCAGCGAGGCGTCGTGCGCCATCCCGACCAGGATCATCCGGTCGAGGTTGACCACGACCGCGCCCCATCCCAGCCCGACGAGCAGCGCCACCGGCCACCAGACACCCAGCGCCATGCCGACGGCGAAAGCGGCCGAGACGGCGGCCAGCGCACCCGTGCTGAGCAGCACGCCGCCCAGCGCCACGAAGCGCGGCCGGGCTCCCGGCGCGGCCGCCAGCACGTCCGGACGCGCGCCGGCCAGGACCGTCAGCCCGTCCCCGAGCCGCCGTCGTCGCTCGCTCATGCTGTGCACCCCCGGGTGACGGGGATCGCGAAGGACCGTCACCCACGGGTGCTTATCGGCAGTCCGGGAGAGGAGCCGGCACCGTGATCGATCTCGCTACCGGGCCCGGGGTGTCGCAGCCGTCAGCCGACGTTGCCGTCCTCCACGGTGTCGGGACCGGTGTCCGGGCCGGCGTCGCCGTCGTCGCCCGGGCTCTCGAAGGGCGTGCCGCCGTCGGTGGCCCCCTCGTCGTCGGCGGTCCCGTCGTCGTCGGTGATCTCGGCCTCGCTGTTCGTGACCGCGCCGCCGTCGGTGCCCCCGCCGTCCTCGACGGTGTCGGGGTCGTCGCCCTCGGCGCCGGTCTGCTCGTCGTCCTGGATCCCGCCGGTGCCGGGATCGACGCTGTCCGCGTCCTCCGCGCCGCCGTCGACCCGGTCCGGCCCGCCGACTTCTTCCTCGTCGAAGACGGCCGGGATGCCGGTGCCCTCCAGGTCGGCCTCGTCGTCGCCGAAGGCGCAGCCGCTCAGGCCCAGGCCGGTAGCGAGCAGCGCGCCGGCGAACGTCCGTGTGCTCCTGCGCATGTCTCCTCCTCGTGCGGTGGATCGTCGGCGGGTGCCGTGCCCACCGGCGACGTCGTCACACGGCGACGGCGGCAACTGACACCGCTTCGACATCTACCGCCGGGCGACCAGGTGGTCGACCACGGACCGGGCATCGGCGCCGACGCCGCCGACGAGGTGCGAGGGGATCGACCGCTGGTACGGCAGCCCGACCGCGTACGGGCCCGGTTCCAGGGCATCCACCTGGCGGCGAGCGGCCGATGAGCGACGCGCATCCGGTACTGCCGGGCGCCGGCCCGGAGCAGATCCCGGTGGGCACCGCGCCGGACCGGTGTGGAACGCCTCGCCTGGGGCACGCTGCCGGGGTGAGCGATCCCTCCGACCTCCGCCGGTTCCTCGACGCGCAGACGAACACCTACGACCAGGCGCTCGCCGAGCTGCGCGCCGGGAGGAAGCGCACGCACTGGATGTGGTTCGTCTTCCCGCAGATCGCGGGGCTGGGCCGCAGCGGAATGGCGCAGCGGTTCGCGATCGCCGATCTCGACGAGGCCCGCGCCTACCTGGCGCACCCGGTGCTGGGCCGCCGGCTGGTCGAGTCCGCCCGGGCGCTCACCGCGCTGGACACCGACGACCCGGTCGCGGTCATGGGGTCGATCGACGCGCAGAAGCTCCGGTCGTCGATGACGTTGTTCGCCCGCGCCGGCCCGGATCAGCCGGTCTTCCGCGACGTGCTCGACCACTTCTTCGGCAGCGCCGAGGACGACGCGACGACCAGCCGCCTCTGATCGCTCCGCCGCTGGCTTCCCGCCCGTGAGCGCGGTCGGCCCGGCGAGGTCGTCGCGTGCCTGCGGCGCTGGCGCGAGCTCCTGTCACCGAGCAGGACGGACCCCGCACCTCGCCCACACCGCGGGCTCCGCGGTCGCTCGTTGCGCCTACGTTGAGTCGACAGGTCGCAGACAGCCACGGGGGATGAGTCATGAAGGCGTCGTCGGTCCGCTCCCGGTCGGGACCAGCGCAGGGATCGCGTGGGACGGGTTCCCTGGCCACCGGGATCGGCGGTGCGGTGCTGCTCGCCGCCGGGGCGGTCGCGGTCTTCGTGTCCACGAACGCGGCCGGCACAGCCGCGCTGGTCGCCGCCGGGTTCGCCCTCGTGGCCATCGGGATCTACGGCGAGCAGATCCAGACGGTGAAGGCCGGCGGTCTGAAGCTGCAACTGGAAGAGGCGGCCGCGTCCCAGCTCGAAGCCGCCAAGGACGCCGACGCAGCCGGTGATCGGGACACCGCTGCGCGGCTGCGGGGTGAGGCGACCCGGCTGCTCGAGGCATCGCGCTCGGTGGCCACCCGCTACGAGAGCATTCGCGCGACCGAGGAATCGAGCTCCCAGCGGCGGGAACGGCTGAAGGACCTGGTCCAGAGCGAGGCCCAGGCGCTGTCGGACGTCATCGACTCCCCGGAGGCGGTTCGGGAACTCTTCTCCGCCGGCGACGAGGGCTACCGCATCGTCG
This sequence comes from Blastococcus capsensis, assembly GCF_030165005.1. Classification (GTDB taxonomy): domain Bacteria; phylum Actinomycetota; class Actinomycetes; order Mycobacteriales; family Geodermatophilaceae; genus Blastococcus; species Blastococcus capsensis. Next base: position 33,969 of record NZ_JASNNW010000025.1, on the reverse strand, counting down.
CGATCGGGATGATGGCCGCCGCCCCCGCTCTCGCCGACCCGGAGACGATCGCGAAGGCGATCAGCGCTCCCCGGACCGCCTTCGAGCAGTTCCACGCCCTTCGCGCAGCCCAGTCGCTGGTGGACCGGTTCCCGCGGCCGACCGGGACCGGGCAGGTGCGCGATGCGATCCGGACCGCTCTGTCGTCCGAACAGTTCGGCCGGGAGTCCGACCGGGGGCGGTTGGCACAGCAGGTGCTGGAGCAGCTGGGCTGACTGCGGTGCACCGACCTGCAGCGCGCCCGGGTCTGAGTCAGGCTGGGCGGCATGGCTGAGGACAACTCCGGGTCGGGCTACGTCGAAGCAGAGTTCACGCGCGACTCGAAGTACATCTCCGACCGCATCACCTCCGACGGCTCGAGCCGCTGGCCGGTCGAGCCCGGCCGCTATCGGCTGGTCGTCGCGCGCGCCTGCCCGTGGGCCAACCGGTCGGTGATCGTGCGCCGGCTACTGGGCCTGGAGGACGCCATCTCCATGGGCATGTGCGGGCCCACGCACGACGAGCGCAGCTGGACCTTCGACCTCGACCCCGGCGGCCGCGACCCGGTGCTGGGGTACGAGCGGCTGCAGGAGGCGTTCCTCGCCCGCGACCCGGAGTACTCGCGCGGCATCACGGTGCCGGCGATGGTCGACGTCCCGAGCGGCGCCGTCGTCACCAACGACTTCGCGCAGATCACCCTCGACCTCTCCATCCAGTGGACCGCCCACCACCGCGAGGGCGCGCCCGACCTGTACCCAGAGCACCTGCGCGACGAGATGGACGAGGTGATGGAGCGGGTCTACCAGGAGGTCAACAACGGCGTGTACCGCTGCGGGTTCTCCGGCTCGCAGCGCGCCTACGACAAGGCCTACGACCGGCTGTTCACCACGCTGGACTGGCTCAGCGAGCGGCTGGAGAGCCAGCGCTTCCTGATGGGCGGGCAGATCACCGAGGCCGACGTCCGGCTGTTCACCACGCTGGCCCGGTTCGATCCCGTCTACCACGGCCACTTCAAGTGCAATCGGCAGAAGCTGTCGGAGATGCCGGTGCTGTGGGCCTACGCGCGCGACCTGTTCCAGACCCCGGGGTTCGGCGACACGACCGACTTCCCGCAGATCAAGGAGCACTACTACGTGGTGCACGCCGACATCAACCCGACGCAGATCATCCCGAAGGGCCCCGACACCTCGGGCTGGTTGCTGCCGCACGACCGGGATCAGCTCGGCGACCGGCCGTTCGGCGACGGCACGCCGCCCGGGCCTCCGCCGGCGGCGGAGCAGGTGCCGGCCGACCACGGTCCCGGAGGCGTCGGCCACCGCTGATCCTGTGGACAACCCCGGATCGGGTCGGTGGGGCTGACACGGTGACGGGCATGACGATCTCACCGCCCACCGACGCGCCCGTCCGCTCCACCGCCGACCTCACCGACCGCTGGCTGGCCGTCCTCGGCACACCGGAATTCGCCGGCCGCAGCCTCTGGCTGACCTGGTTCGGCACCGACGGCCGCCAGCTACCGGTGGTCATCCCGGTCGACGACCTGCCGCCCCTCCCCGATCAGGTTCTCCTGGTCGGCCTACGGGACGTGCACGCCACGGTGCTCGGCGACCAGCTGGGCGGCGAGGGACATCTGGCCCTGGCGCTGTGCCGGCCGGGTGGTCCTGAGATCACCGCGGACGACGAGGCCTGGGCCGAGGCGCTGCGCTCGGTGCTGGACGAGGCATCCTGGAGCCTGCACCTGGCCGCGGCCGGCAACGTGCTGCCGCTGGCCGACGCGCCGTCGGGCATGTGGGGCCGCTGACGGTAGCCGCTCAGATCGCGTGCCGGGCGATCCACTGGGCGGCGATGACGTTGCGCTGGACCTCGTTGGTGCCCTCGCCGAGGATCATCAGCGGCGCGTCGCGGAAGTAGCGCTCGACGTCGAACTCCTTGGAGTAGCCGTAGCCGCCGTGCACGCGCATGGCGTCCAGCGCCACCTGCATGGCCGCCTCGGAGGCGAACAGCTTCGCCATCCCTGCCTCCAGGTCCGCGCGCACCCCGCTGTCGAGCCTCTCGGCGGCGTCGGTGGTGAGCAGCCGCGCAGCCTGCACCTTGGTCGCCATGTCGGCGATCAGGTTGCCGACCGACTGGTGCTTCCAGATGGGCTTGCCGAACGACTCGCGTTCCTGCGCGTACCGGGTAGCGGCGGCCAGCGCCGCCTGCGCGACCCCCACCGCGCGGGCGGCGACCTGGACCCGGCCGACCTCGAGCCCGCGCATCATCTGCGCCCAGCCCCGGCCGGGCTCACCGCCGAGGACGGCGCCGGCCGGCACCCGCATCGCGTCGAAGGTCAGCTCGCAGGCCTCGACCCCGCGGTAGCCGAGCTTGGGGATCTTCTCCGACACCGCCAACCCGGCGCCCGGCTCGACCAGCAGCACGCTCATCCCGGCGTGCGGCGGGACGGCGTCGCGGTCGGTGCGGCAGAGCAGTCCGATGAGCCCGGAGTGCTGGGCGTTGGAGATCCACGTCTTGCTGCCGGTGATCTCGTACTCGTCACCCACCCGGTCGGCGTGCGTGCGCATCGCCTGCAGGTCGCTGCCGCCGCCGGGCTCGGTCAGCGCCATGGTGGCGCGCAGCCCGCCGTCGGCCATGCGCGGCAGGTAGGTGGTGCGCTGGTGCCCGGTGCCGAACGTGGCCAGCAGGTAGGAGATGACCGAGTGCCCGCCGATCGCGCCGGCCAGGCTCATCCACCCGCGGGCCAGCTCCTCGGTGACGCGGGCGAAGCAGGCGGTGCTCACCGCGCTGCCGCCGAACTCCTCGGGCACCAGCAGACCGAAGAAGCCGAGCGACTTCATCTCCTCGATGAAGGCTTGCGGGTAGCGGTCCTCGGCCTCGAACTCGGCCACCCGCGGGCGCACCCGCCGGTCGACGAAGTCGGCGGTGAGCGCGACCATCTCGCGCTCGTGCTCGGGCAGCGGCGTCATGCCAGGCTCTTGAGCAGCTCGATGGAGTGCAGCCGGTCGGCGTGCTCGGCGGCCAGCGGGGTGGCATTGAGCGTGGTCACCCCGGCCTCGCGGAAGGCGGCGACCCGCTCGGCGACGTGCCCGGGTGGGCCGACCAGGGCGACGCCGCGCACGAAGTCCTCGGGCAGCGCCGCGGCAGCGGCGTCCTTGCGGCCGTCGAGGTAGAGGTCCTGCACGGTGGCGGCCTCCTCCGCGTAGCCGTACCGCACGGCCAGGTCGTTGTAGAAGTTCTTGCCCCGGGCGCCCATGCCGCCGACGTAGAGCGCCAGCTTCGCGCGCACCTGGTCCAGAGCGGCGGCCTGCTCGGCGGCGTCCTCGCTGATCAGCAGCTGGGTGTCGACGGAGATCTCCAACGGGCCGAGATCCGGGTCCCGCCGCGCCGTCCCCTCGGCCAGCGCTGCCCCGAACGCCGTCGCGCTGCCCTCGGGCAGGAAGAACGCCGGCTGCCACGCCTCGAACAGCTCCGCGGCGAGGGCGACGTTCTTCGGCCCGATGGCGGCCAGCAGCATCGGGATCCGCGGCCGCACCGGCTGGTTGATCAGCTTCAGCGGCCTGCCCAGCCCGCTGCCGCCGCGCTCGACGGTGAGCGGCACGTCGACGTGCCTCCCGTGGTGGTCGACCTTCTCCCGCCGCCACACCGTGCGGCAGACCTCCACGACCTCGCGGGTCGTGGCCAGCGGGGCGGTGTAGGGCACCCCGTGGAAGCCCTCGACCACCTGCGGGCCGGAGGCGCCGATGCCGAGGGTGAATCGCCCACCGGATAGGAAGTCCAGGCCCGCGGCCGTCATGGCCAGCAGCGTCGGCGTCCGCGAGTAGATGTTGAGGATCCCCGAGGCGATCTCCACCGTCGTCGTCTTCGCGGCAAGGTAGCCCAGGTGGCTCACGGCGTCGAAGGAGTAGGCCTCGGCGACGTAGACCGTGTCGAGTCCTGCGCTCTCGTACTCGGCGATCACGGACGTCGTGCGGTCGAACCCGCCGCTGTAGGAGATGGGCATGCCGATGCGCACGGGGTGCTCCTGTCGCCGGATGAGCGGTCACCGGCAACGTAGAGCACTACCGCGGGACGGCCACCCAGCCCTCCGCGACGCGCAGCGGATTCTTCAGCACCTTGCCCCCGGCGTTGCGCGGCAGCGGGCCGTCGATCACCCGGACGAACTGCGGGCACTTGAAGTCGGCCAGCCGCTCGCGGGCGAAGGAGTGCAGTTCCGCCACCAGCCGGCCGGCGTCCGTGCCGGGCTTCGGCAGGACGACCGCGCCCACCTTCTCCCCCATCACCGGGTCGGGCACGCCGACGACCGCCACCTCGAGCACGTCGGGGTGCTCTGCCAGGGCGTTCTCCACCTCGACGCTGTACACGTTCTCGCCGCCGCGGTTGATCATGTCCTTGGCGCGGTCGACGATCCGGACGACGCCGTCGGTGATCGTCGCGAGGTCGCCGGTGTGCAGCCAGCCGTCGACGAACGTCTCCGCCGTCCGCACCGGGTCGCCCCAGTACCCGGCGACGACGTTGGGCCCGCGGACCAGGAGCTCGCCGACCCCGGTGACCGGGTCCGGCTGGTCGAGGCGGACGTCGTTCACGGGCGTGGCGAAGCCGACGGCGTCGGCGTGGGTCTCGGCGTAGTCGTGCGGGAGGAAGGTGGCCAGCGCGCTGGTCTCGCTGAGGCCGAACCCGTTGCCCAGGCGCGCGTTCGGGAAAGCCGTCCGCAGCCGGTGCACCAGCTCCGGGGCTATCGGGGCGCCGCCGTAGCTGAGCGTGCGGACGGTGGAGAGGTCGGTGGTCGCCAGCGCCGGGTGGCGGAGGACGAGCTCGTAGATCGTCGGGACGCTCGTGAGCAGCGTGATGCCGTGCTGCGGGATCGCCTCGAGGAAGGCGGTGGCGTCGAAGCGTGGCATCAGCACCGAGGTGCCGCCCAGGGCGATCTGGCCCAGGAACTGGGAGTTGCAGCCGGTGACGTGGAACAGCGGGACCGAGATCAGCGTGGCGTGGCCCGCCTCCGGGTCCCGGCTGAGCTGGCGACAGCGGATCACCGACTCGATGTTGCTGAGGAAGTTCTCGTGGGTGGTCATGGCGCCCTTGGGCCGGCCGGTGGTCCCGCTCGTGTAGAAGAGCGCGGCGACGTCGGTGTGTGCCGGATCGGGCGGCTCGCCGGGCTCGCCGTCGGGCAGCGGCTCCCCCGGGCGGACGACGTAGGCCGCACCGCAGTCGGCGAGGATGAAGCCGGCCTCCGCCGGGGCCAGTCGGGTGTTCATCGGGACGGCGACCGCGCCGGCCAGCTGGGCGCCCCAGAAGGCGAGCACCCAGTCGACACCGTTGGGGAGCTGCACGGCCACCCGGTCGCCGGTCCCGACGCCGGCGTCCCGGAGTCCCCCGGCGACGCGCATGGCCCGCTGCCAGAGCTCCGAGTAGGTGAGCTGCCCGCCACCGAGCTCGACGATCGCCGTCCGGTCACCGCGGGTCGCCGCCTGGGCCAGGAGCACGCGGACGAGGTTGACCGGCAGGCCGGTGTAGCGGCGGATGCCGTCGGCACCGACCTCGATGCCGCTCGTGTCGAAGAGGTGCTCCCCCGCCGCCTGCTCCGTGCTCATGCATCCCCCGTCTCCGGCCGTTCCGGCTCCGGATTGTGCGCCGGTGTGCCAGGTCTCTGCGGGCCGGCCGGTCACCCGATCCGGCGGCACCTGGTGGCTGTCCACAGTTACGGAACCGATTTTGCCCGGACGCTGCGTAGTCTCCCGCTGTGCGTGATCTCCGTGGGGGCCTGGTCCGGACGACGCTCGGCTGTCTGCTGCTGGCCGTGGCACTGACCGGTTGCTCGGAGAAGCAGGAGGCGAGCACCACGCTGCCCAGTGCTACGGCCAGCGAGACGACGCCGGAGCTGCCGCCGCTCGGCCCGGCCGATTTCCCCGTGCCCGACGAGGCTCGCACGAAGGATGCCGCCGGCGCCGAGGCGTTTCTGCGCTACTACCTTGAGCTGTCCGATCGCCAGCAGGAAGCACTCGACGGGCAGCCCCTTCGCGAGCTTGGGCCCGACTGCCTCGAGTGTTCACGCATCGCCAAGGCGTTCGATGACGTCGAAGCGGAGGGACATCGCTATGAGGGCGGCCAGCTCTCTCTTAACGACGTCGCCGAACCACTGCTTGGTGACGAGGAGGCCACAATCGCCTTCACAGTAAGACAAGAGGCGGTCCACCTCGTTGACCTGGCAGGCAATACGGTCGACCAAGGTCTGCCGGTCCAACCCAGTCTCAGCTCTGGCATCACCCTTGTCTGGTCGAATGCGCAGCAGGGCTGGCTTGTCAAGAGCATGACGCTCGGATGATCACGACGATCATCCGCGGCTCACTGGTCGCCGGCTTGCTTCTGGCTTTCGTCATCGGCAGTCCGGGAGCCGCACAAGCCTGCCCGTACAAAGGTGCCTGCGTAGATACGGGCGACGGTGCGGTCACTGTGACCCACGAGGGGGCCGGCGTACCGACAGTCGTCGGAGTTCAGGGTTCGGAGGCAGTGACCTTTGCGTGGCGCCTACTTGATCGCTGTCTCGCGGCGGCCGAGAGCGACGGCTACTGCTCACCCACCGATGTGCGCCAATGCCCACCCGCCGAACTAGGAAGGGTCGTCGGATTCTTCGTCGTAGAGCGCCGCTCGATCGTCCAAGGCGACTACACCGCCGTCGTCGACGGGCCTGACGGTCCCACCGTCGTCGACGTGGAAGGCGACTACCAGCCCGGTGATCCATACGGCGACTGGAGGTACGACTCCGAAGGCTGCTTCGACATCACCCCGTTGAACCCGCCGCCGTCATCCGCCGAAGTGTTCAGCTTCTTCCAGCGCCTTCCGCTCCCTCAGCTGACCACCCAGCACCAGCCACCCGGGGACGGCCTGACCGGGCTGCCGGTCATCTTCTACACCGACTCCCCCACCACCCAGACCTTCACCGTCGACATCCGCGGCTTCCAGGTCGTCATCGAAGCCACCGCCGAGCAGTTCACCTGGCACACCGGCGACGCCACCGGCCAGATCACCAGCTCCGACCCCGGCCGGCCCTACCCAGAGGAGACCGTCGAGCACTCCTACCGGTCGGGCACCTACACCGCTCACCTCACCGTCACCTGGGGCGCCACCTTCACCGTCAACGGCGGCACACCAGCCGACGTCCCCGGCACCACCACCACCGACGGACCACCGGTCACCTTCGACGTCCTCCAAGCCCGGACCGTCCTCACCAACCCCTACGACTGACCAGGGAAAACTGTCGTAGGCCGGCTCTACGGTGCAGGTGTGATCGACCCCGACCCCGAACGACCACCGCTCGACGGTGTCCCGATCCGCGACGTGCCCGACACGGTCGCCCCAGGTCTGAGCGATCTCGAACTGGTCGCCGACATCTGGGCCGCCGACGCCCGGGAATCCCGCTACGCCGCCCAACGGGCCGAGGCGATCGCGGCACTCGCCCGGCGACGGGCGGTCGAGCGGGACCGCGAATTCGGCCGGCTCGGCGGACCGGGCCTCGACAGCCGGCTCCGGCGATCGCCGGTCCTGGCGCAGGTCAGCGACACCTTCATCTCGGAGCTCGCACTCATCCGCGGATGCACCGAAGCCGAAGCCGAATCACTCGCCGTCGAATCGATCCTGCTCACCACCATCCTCACCGGCACGTGGGACGCCCTCTACGCCGGCGAGATCGACGTCCGGAAGATGCGGGCGCTGGTCGACCTGCTCGGCCCGGCGAAACCGTCGGTGATCCACGAGATCGAGCAACGCGTCCTGCCCCACGCCGGCCGGCTCACCGTCCCCCAACTCCGGCAACGGGTGCGCCGCGCCCTGACCCAGCTCGACGCCGAAGCCCTGGACAACCGGCGGAAAGAGGCCGCCCGGCGCGCCGACGTCGTCGCGCGCCCGACCGGTGACGGGATGAGCCAGCTCGTCGTCGACCTGTCCGTCCCACTCGCCGCCGCCTGCGCCGACGCCATCGACCAGTACGCCCAGATGCTGCGGGCCGACGGCGACCGGCGACCGATCGGCGTCATCCGGGCGGCCATCGCCGCCGACCTCATCCTGCGCCCCTGGGACACCTCCCGGCCGCCGGTCACCGCCCGCCTGGACGTGCAGGCGCCCATCGCCTCCCTGCGGGAACCGAACGGCGCCGAGTCGACGCCGCAGCCAGCTGCCGAGATCGCCGGCGAGATCGTCACCGCCGCCCAGTGCCGAGAGCTGCTCCGCGAACTGGACATGCTCGGCGTCGGCGACGCACCCACCGGCGGCTACGTCCAGATCGCCGTCGGCGACCCGGTCAGCGGCCGGCTCCTCGCCGTCGCCACGCTCGACCAACTGCGTCGCGGGGCCGGCACGCGCCGACGCCGCACCCGGCGGAGCAGCGCCCGGCGGAGCAGCGCCCACGCCCACGGGGACGCGCCACCGGACAGCGGAGCCGCCGACGGCCCCGGGATCGGTCCCCCACCACCCACAACCGCATACGAGCCGAGCAACAGGCAGGACAGATTCATCCGCACCCGGGACCGGCACTGCCGGATGCCGGGCTGCCGACGGCGCGCCGCCCGCTGCGACATCGACCACGTCACCGCCCACGCCGACGGCGGCCCCACCGACTGCTGGAACCTCTGCTGCCTGTGCCGACGGCACCACCGGATCAAGACCTTCGCCCGCGACTGGTCCTTCCAACTGCTCGACGACGGACGGCTCATCGTCCGCACCCCCAGCGGCGTCATCCGGGAAACCCGCCCACCGGGGTGGTGTCACGACCCGGAGCCCGTTCCCCCGTGGCTGGAAGAGCAGTTCCCACCCGACCGGCTGCGCCAGTGACCGGTGGAAGCGGCGCGGCTGCGATTGCCGGTTCCCCGCGGTCCTGGCCTCGCGCAGTCGGTCGCCCGCCGCCGCAGCAGGACACCCGTTGGCCGACGAAGCCGCGCGCCTGTCGACGACTCGATCGAACGACCGTGAGCAGGTACTGCAGCTCCATCACGCCGAGTCCCACCGTCACGGCGGCGACGGCGGCCGGGAGCCCGCCATCCGGAAGGGCCGTTCGCTGCACGAACGCCACCGCTGACGACACCGTCAGCGCGACCAGCACCCCGAGAAGTGGCGTGCGGCGCCGTGGCGGAGCGCGTAGGGCCGGTCCCCGGCGCGCGCACGACTTCCGCGGAGGCCGGCCTCGCGGTGCGGCATAGTCGCGCGGGAGAGGGTGCCCGCACCCGCGCGACATCGGGTCCGTCACCCGCCGAGGCACGGGGCGAGGAGTCCGCAGAAGGGGAAGATGAATGAGCTCAGTCGCCGTCGACGCCGATCTGGTCGCGCTCTACCGGGATCTCCATGCGCACCCGGAGCTGGCCTTCCAGGAGCGGCGCACCGCACAGGTGGTGGCCGCCCGGCTGCGAGCACTGGGCTACGAGACCACCACCGAGGTCGGTGGCACCGGCGTCGTCGGCGTCCTGCGCAACGGACCCGGGCCCACGGTTCTCCTGCGCGCGGACATGGACGCCCTGCCGGTCCTCGAGCAGACCGGCCTGCCGTACGCCAGCACCGCACGCGCGACCGACGCCGGCGGCCGGGAGGTACCGGTGATGCACGCCTGTGGCCACGACGTGCACGTCACCTGCCTGCTCGGGGCCGCAGCCGTGCTGGCTGACGAGCGCTCGGCCTGGAGCGGCACGCTGCTGCTCGTCTTCCAGCCCGCCGAGGAGGTCGGGCGCGGCGCGCAGGCGATGATCGACGACGGCCTGTTCGACCGGTTCGGCCGGCCGGACGTGGTCCTCGGCCAGCACGTCGGCCCCCTGCCGGCGGGCATGCTCGCGCTGCGACCCGGTCCGGCCTTCGCCGCGGCGGACTCGCTGCGCATCGTCCTGCACGGCACGGGCGCGCACGGGTCGCGGCCGGAGACGTCGATCGACCCGGTCCTGATGGCCGCGGCGACCGTGCTCCGACTGCAGGGGATCGTCGCCCGGGAGACCGCAGCGACCGAGACCGCCGTCGTCACCGTCGGCGCCATGCACGCCGGAACCCAGGCGAACATCATCCCGGACCGGGCGGAACTGCTGCTGAACGTGCGCACCTTCGACCCCGCCGTCCGCGACCGCGTCCTGGCCGCCGTCGAACGGATCGTCCGCGCCGAGGCCGCCGCCTCGGGCGCTCCCCGCGAACCCGAGATCCAGGCACTCGAGTCGTTCCCGGTCCTCGTCAACGACGAGGACGCCTGCACCCGCACGCGGGCGAGCTTCGACCGGCTCCTCGAGCCGCGACGCGTGATCGACCCAGGACCGGTCACCGGCAGCGAGGACGTCGGGCTGCTCGCCACCGCGGCCGGAGCGCCCTGTGTCTACTGGCTGCTCGGCGGCAGTGATCCCGCCGCGTTCGCGACCGCCCGTGGCCCCGGGGACATGGGCCAGATAGTGCGTCGGCTGCCCTCCAACCACTCCCCCCACTTCGCCCCGGTCATCGAGCCCACCCTCGACCTCGGCATCCGCGCACTCGTCTGCGCCGCCCGCACCTGGCTGGCCGCCGCCTGACCGCGCGGAAGACCCCGCCCGAGCGCAGCCTGGCCAGCTGGGCTGCCGACCGACGGAACCGGCGCGTCCGGAACCGGTGACAACCGGTGCCCGAGCGAGGACAGTGAGCGGGGCGGCGATGCCGTCCTGGGCTCGCCTGCTCGCGAGAGGAACCGTCGCATGTACGCGCGCTCCACCACCATCACCGGCACCCCGGTGAACGCCGACCGCGGCATCGTCTACATCCGCGACCGGGTGCTTCCCGCGGTCCTCGGCATGGACGGCTTCGTCGGGCTGTCCATGCTGGCCGACCGGCACTCCGGCCGCTGCATCGTCACGACCGCCTGGGAGGACCGCGCCGCCCTGCACCGCAGCGCCAACGAGGTGAAGGCGATGCGCGCTCGCGCCGCCGAGACCCTGGGCGGGCCGTCCATGGTCGAGGAGTGGTCCATCGCCGTGCTGCACCGCGTGCGTCCGGCACCGGAGGGTGCCTGCGCCCGGGTGACCTGGACCCGCGGCCGGCCCGACCGGCTCGACTCCATGGTCGACGCCTTCGGCGTGAGCCTCGTGCCCCGGCTCGAGGACATCCCCGGCTTCTGCTCGGTGAGCATGCTCGTCGATCCGACGGAGGGCCGGAGCGCCACCGCCGTCACCTACGAGAGCCGGGAGGCCATGCGGGCGTCCCTGGACCGGGCCACCGACCTCCGCCAGGAATTCAGCCGGCTCATGGGCGCCCACCTGCTCGAGGTGGCCACCTTCGACCTGGCCGTCGCCCACCTGCACGTGCCCGAGACCGTCTGAGCGCCACGGCACCGAGGCGCACCGAGCCGTGGTCAACCCGCCCGGGAAACCGGTTCCAGCGGCAGCACCGGCGCGGTCACCGATCGGGACCCGCCCATCCAGGTCGGCAGCAGGAGCATCTTCACCCCTGCTCCCCCGGTGACGACGACGTGCACGTCGGCCGGCGACCCCGCCACCGCCAGCCCCGAGGCCGCATACGCCGGCACCCCCGCCCGGAAGGCCAGCGACGCCGCCGCGCCCTGCAGCAGCGCAGTGCCCTGCTCGAACAGGAACTCCGCGATCCGCTCGTAACCCCACCCGTGCATCGCCAGCAGCTCCGCCGGCTCCGGCGGCAGCAGCAGGAACTGCTCCCCGAGGGCGCCGCGCGCCGGATCCCCCATGGCGAGCACCATCCCGGCCATCGCCGCCGCGGCCGGCCCCAGCACCGACGGTGGCTCCCGGTAGCCCTCCCCCGGCAGCACCTCCACAGTGGCACCGACCCCGATCACCGTCACCGCGTCGACGTCCACCCCGAGCCCGCGGCGCTGGGCCAGCGACGGCAGCGGGCGCGAACTCTCCGCCGTGCAGCAGGTGTACTTCGCCGGCTGGCCGATCGTCGCCATGTCGGTGAGCCCCGCGGTCGCGCCCCCGATCCCCGCCAGCGCCATCGACACCGCCCGACCGATGCAGGCGTTCGCCCGGTTCCCCGTCCCGAGCCCGCCCGCACCCGACGTCATGCCCAGCCGGCGCGCCCCCGGCCCGTGCACCAGCACCGCCACCGCCGGCGCACCGGTCGTCGTCGAGATCCCCAGCAGGTTGAACGAGTCCGCCAGCGCCGCCCGGCAGGCGGCGATCACCACCGGCAGCTCGTCGACCCGGCAGCCGGCCAGCACCGCGTACCAGGCCACCGCCCGCACGCTGAGCGCCCCGAACAGCGGCGGCACCAGACCGAACTCCTCGTCGGGCGCCGCAACCCCGGCCAGCATCGCCTCCACCCGGGCCGCGGTCGGCGGCACCACCGGCAGCCCGTCCCCGTGCCCGCCCGCCAGCAGGTCGGCCAGCACCGCGGCCGGGTCGGCGTCGTCGGCGACCAGCGGCAGGTCCGGCGAGGTCACCGCGCGACCGGCACCGGGCGCGACACCGCCGCCGTCGCGCCGAACGACGGGATCCACGCCGAGTGCTTCCCGGCCCCGCCGGCCACCAGGACGTGCAGCATCTCCGGCCCGGTGCTCACCGTGTACATGTCGCCGTCGGGCTTCACTCCCCAGTCCTCGAACTGCCGGCGGTTCTCCTCGGAGAACTGCGACACCGGCATCCGCGCCCGCTCCCACAGCCAGTCGCGGATCGCGTCGACCGTCCACCCGTCGCGGTGCAGCGTCGCCGCGTGCTCCGGGCCCAGCACCAGGAAGTGCGGGCCCTTGACGTACACGTTGTTGGACCCCGCGTCGGTCATCGTGCCGGCGATCGTCATGAGCAGGCCCAGACCCGTCGTCGACCCGTGGTCGTTGATGTTGTGCGGCCCTTCGCAGGCCGCCACCGTCACCATCGACTCCCCCGGCGCGAACCCGCGGCGCACCGAGAACGGCTCGAAGGGGCTCTCCTCCTCGTTCTCGCCGAAGCACCACGAGTACTTCGCCGGGGTGCCCTGCGTCGACCGGTCCATCGACCCCGGCCGCGCGCCCCCGATGTGCGTGGTGACCAGCTGCACCGCCCGGCCGATGACGGCGTTGGCCCGCGTGCCCTGCCCGAAGCAGTTGCCGCCGGAGTTGAGACCGACCGCAGTCCGCACCGGCCCCCCGACGACCACCAGCGGCGCGCACGGGTGCGTCGTCGCCAGCACGCCGTGCAGGTTGTACTCCGGCGCGAGCATCGCCCGCACCGCCGCCAGCACCACCGGCAGGTCCGCCGGGCGGCACCCGGCCATCACCGCGTTCGCCGCGAAGCTCTCCCGGGTCGGCACCAGCCCGGAAGGCGGCACCGGACCCAACTCCAGGTCGATGCCCTCGAGCGCCGTCAACGCCGCCGCCACCCGCGCCGGCGTGGGCGGCACCGTCGGCAGCCCGTCACCCCAGCCGCGCTCCCAGGCGACCTCGTGCCAGGTCTCCTCGGTGACGCCGGGGAGCTCGATCACCTCCGTGTCCGTCATGCGCTACCCCGCGCCTCGTCGGCCAGCGGCAGCAGCGCACCGGCCGCGGCCTCGATCCGCTCGGCCAGCTCTGCCTCGTTCAGCCCACCGACCGGGTGCGGCACGACGACGATCCGCGGCGTCACCCGCCGGGCCTTCGCCTGCGCCTCCACCAGCGGCAGGAACGTCGAGGTCACCAGCAGCGGTGCCACGGCGCCACGCTTCTCCAGTTCCACCGAGTCGTGGAGACTCCACGACGAGCACGAGCCCTAGTCACCGACCGCCACGAGCACCATCTTGTAACGCTGCGACAGCCAGTCGATGACGTCCTTGTCGGCAGCCGCGGAGGCGTTGGGCTTGCTGGCGAAACCGAGCTCGGGCAGCTCCCAGTGCTCCTGCAGCCGCTCCCCCACCCCGCGCAACAGCTCCGTGGCGTTCGGCTTCGAATTCGAGAACAGCGCCACCTCCGACCAGTCCGCCGTCCCCCCGGCCTGCGCCTCCGCCGCGGAGTCGGCCGGCTGGACACCGAAGGTCGGGTCCACGATCCGGAGGCCGGGGCCCCCCGCCGGGCGCAGCATCGCCACCGCCGCCGCACCGGCGGCCTCGCCGTCGGCTCCCGCCGACGGCACCGACCCGGTCGCCGCGGAACGGGCGTCACCGGCCACGAAGACCGTGGGGACGGCGGTGCGCACGCCGCCCTCGGTGCGCAGCCGGCCCGCCTCGTCCGTGGGCAGCCCGTCGACCAGGGCGCCCGGCCCCCGCCGTCCGACGTAGGGGAACAGCCCGTCGACGGCCAGTTCCCGCTCGCTCCCGGCCGTGGCGACGACGACGCCGGACAGCACGCCCTCGCCGCGCAGGGCCGTCACCGTCGCCCCGGTCAGCACCTCGACGCGGGCCGACGCAGCCAGCCGCCCGACCCGCTCCCCCGACCAGCGCGGCTGCCCGGGCACCAGCACGGTGACCGCGGTGGCGACCTCGGCCAGCTCCAGCGCCTCCTCGGCGGTCCAGTCGTCGTCGCCGACGACCGCCACCGCCCGCCCGCGGAACAGCGGCCCGTCGCAGCCCGCGCAGGTGGAGATCCCCCGGCCGACGAGCAGCTCCTCGCCCGGCAGCCCCAGCCGCCCGGCGGTCAACCCGGTCGCCACCACCACCGCGCGGGCGCCGACCTCCCCCTCGGAGGTCTCCAGCCGCGGCGCGGCACCGGCACGCACCCGGGTGACCTCGGCGAAGGACATCGTCACCCCGGCCGCCTCGGCCTCGGCCACCAGCCGGCCCAGCAGCCCGGCCGAGGACGTGACCTCGCCCGGCTCCGGCACGTCGTGCAGCGTGGTGAGATTCACCAGTTGCCCGCCCGGGGTCATCCGGTCGTAGGCCACCACCCGCAGCCCCGCCTCGGCCGCCACCCGCGCGGCGGTCAGGCCCGCCACGCCGGCACCTACGACGGCCAGGTCCCAGTCGCTGTTCATGCGTTCACCAGCCCCGTCGAGATCCGCGGCCACAGCTCGTCGGCGCCGGCGTCGGCCAGGCGCCGCCCGAGTACCCGGTTCCAATACCGCTCGCTGCCGAACTCGTCCCGCCACGACCAGAGCCGCCGGGTCAGCTGGCCGAGCTCGTACTCCTTGGTCATGCCGATGGCGCCGTGCGCCTGGTGCGAGGCCCGGGCTGCCACGGTCGCCGCCTCGCCGGCCACCGCCTTGGCCGACGCGACGTCGAAGAACCCCGGCTCCGGCCGCGCGTTGCGCGCCGCCACCTCGACCGCCAGGCCGGCCAGCTGGGCCTCCTCGGCGATCGTCACCAGGTGCGCCTGCACCGCCTGGAAGCGGGCGATCGGCCGGCCGAACTGCTCCCGCTCGCCGGTGTAGCGCAACGTCAGCTCGCTCACCCGGGCCAGCGCGCCGGAGATCAGCGCCGCCCGGCCCAGCGCGCCGCGCAGCCGCAGCGCATCGTCGTCCACGCCCGCCGGTGCGGAAGCGACGGTCTCGTCGGCCAGCGGGACGTCGTCCCATGCCAGGGCGTCCCGCGGCTCCGCGGCGAGGTTGCGGCCCGGGGTCACCCGCGCCGCGGCGGTCGGCGCCGAGACCACGCAGGCCCTCCCGCCGGCCGGCGCCAGCAGCGCCACCCGCGCGCTGCGGCCGCCCCACGGCACGCGGTGCACCCGCGCGGTCAGCCGCCATGCGCCCGGGCCGCCGGAGAGCTCCACCACGTCGTCGGGCCGGCCGGCCGAGGCGGTCAGCGGCCCGTCCACCGGCAGCTCCAGCCCCGCCGCCGCCAGCAGCCAGCCGCCGAGCAGCCCGGCCTCGGCCAGCGGCACCGGCGCGGCGAACCGGCCGGCCACGGCCAGGAGAGCGCAGGCGTCCGCGACGTCGCCGCCCGAGCCGCCGGCCTCCTCGGGCACCGATACGTACGGGAAGCCCGAGGACCCCAGCGCCGCCCACAGCCGGTCGCTCCAGCCGGAGGTCTCGGCGGCGACCACGTCCTCGGGGGTGCACAGATCGCGGAAGACGCCGGTGGCGACCTCGGTCAGCATGGTCCGGTCCTCGCTCACGAGCCCAACCCCTTCGCGGCCACCGACCGCAGGATCTCCGTCGTCCCGCCCTGCAGGGTGACCTTCGGCGAGGTGAGCACCGCCTCGGCCAGCAGCTGCTGGAACAGCGTGCCGGTGCCCTGGTCCACCTCGGTCTCGGCGGCCACCCGCAGCGCCTCGACCAGGTCCTGCTCGAACCGGGTGCCCACCTCCTTGACCAGCGCTGCCTCGACCGCCGGCGCCTCCCCGGCGTCCAGGGCGCGCGCCACCGACAGCGACAGCTGCCGGATCGCCCAGAAGCGGGCGGCGAACCGCCCGATCACCGTCGCCTCGTCGTCGGCGACCGCCGGGCCGGCGTGCTCGCGGACGAACGCCCGCAGCACCGGGAACGTCGACAGCCACCGGTCGGGGCCGCTGCGCTCGTAGGCCAGCTCGCTGGTCACCTGCCGCCAGCCCGAGCCGACCTCGCCGAGCACCATGTCGTCGGGCACGAAGACGTCCTCGAGCGCGACCTCGTTGAAGTGGTGCGAGCCGTCCAGGAACGGGATCGGCGAGATCCGCACCCCCGGGGCCTGCAGGTCGACGATGAGCTGGGACAGCCCGGCGTGCTTGCGCCCCTCCTCCATCGGCGAGGTCCGGCACAGCACCGCGAAGAAGTGGTTGCGGTGCGCCTCGCTGGTCCACACCTTGGTGCCCGTGACCGTCCAGCCGCCGTCGACCTTCGTCGCGCGGGTGCGCACCGAGGCGAGGTCGGAGCCGGAGTCGGGCTCGCTCATGCCGAGGGAGAAGTAGATCTCGCCGGCCGCGATGCCGGGCAGGAACCGGCGCCGCTGCTCCTCGGTGCCGTAGTGCAGCAGGGCCGGCCCGGTCTGCCGGTCGGCGACGAAGTGCGCGCCGATCGGGGCCCCGGCGGACAGCAACTCCTCGGCCACGATGAACCGCTCCACCGCGCTGCGGCCGTGGCCGCCGTACTCGGGCGGGAGCGCCATGCCCACCCAGCCGCGGGCGGCGAGCGTGCGGGAGAACCCGGGGTCGTGCCGACCGGCGAACCCCAGCGCGGGGCGGTGGTCCGGGGGCAGCTGCTCGGCCAGGAACTCGCGCACCTCGGCGCGCAACGACTCCTCGGCGGGGCTGAGCGTGGTGGCGCCGAACTGCATCGCCGGACCTCCTCCGGTCGGGGTGCCCGCCGGGCCGCCGGTGGAGGGCGGCCCGGCGGGGACGGTCAGGCAGTCTCGCGCCGCCGCTGCGACCACATCTGGGTGGCCCGCTCGAAGTGCAGCGCGGCCTCCCAGCCGATCCCGGGGGGGCCGGCCTCGGTGCGGAAGGAGCGGGCGGCCTCGCGGGCGAGCTCCGGGTCCTTGGCCGCGCGCCCGGCCAGCTCCAGCGCCAGGTCCTCGACCTGGTCGTCCGGCACGGCCTTCCAGGCCAGGCCGATCTCCGCGGCGCGCACCCCGTCGATCTCCTCGCTGAACAGCCCCATCGCGGCAGTCGCCTCGCGGCCGGCCGTCCGGGAGCTGATCGTGAAGTAGCCGCCGCCGGGGTGCAGACCGATGCGGAGGAAGCCGGCCATCAGCCGGGCCGTCTCGGAGACGATCCGCAGGTCGGTGGCGAGCGCCAGGTTGATGCCGGCGCCCACGGCGGCGCCGCGGACGGCGGCGATCGTCGGCACCTGCAGCGTCCCGACCCGCTTGAACGCCTGGTAGACCGCGCCGAGTTCCTTGTAGGTCTTGTCCTCGGCCTGGTCCGAGCCCGCCGTCCAGCGTCGGCGGTCGGCACCGGAGCAGAACGTGCCCCCCTTGCCCAACACGACGGCGGCACCGATGGCCGGGTCGCCGTCGATGTCGTCGCACAGCTCCGACAGCTGCATCCCCATCTCGGGCGTCAGCCCGTTCTTCACCTCGACGTTGTCGACGGTTAGGACGGCGACGCCGCCCTGCTTCTCCAGGTGTACCTGTCCCACGGGGGAAGTCCTGCCTCTCTGTGTCGGTGGTGCTATTCGCCGAGCGGGGCGCGGTGCCCGGTGGTGCGTACCAGCACGTCGACGGCGGTCGCCCCACCGCCCCGCGCCCCGACGATCAGGGGGTTGACCTCGAACTCCGCGAGCCGCTCGCCACCGGCGACGGCGGCCTGCGACAGCCGCACCACCGCGTCGACGGCAGCCGCGACGTCGGCCGGTGGGGCGCCGCGGAAGCCGGCGAGCAGCGGCCACGCGCGAAGGCCACGCAGCATCGACCAGGCGCGCTCGGGGCTCACCGGGGCCAGCCCGGAGGCGAGATCGCGGTACAGCTCCGTGGTGACCCCGCCGAGGCCGACGGTGATCACCGGCGGGAAGCCGTCCCGGCCGGCGGTCGCGGCGAGGATCAGCTCGGTGCCCGGCGGGATGAGCTCCTGCACCAGCACGCCCTCCACGTCGGGCACGTGGTGCCGGCGGGCGGCGTCGACCAGCTCGGTGAAGACCGCCGCCGCCTCCTCGGCCGCCACGCCGACCCGCACGCCGCCGACCTCGCTCTTGTGCGCCAGATCGCCGGCGGCGAGCTTGAGCACGCCCGGCCCCGGGAGCGCCGCGACCGCGTCGCGCGCGGCCTCCGGTGTGGTGACGAGCGTCGAGGACGGCTGGGCGATGCCGATCGCGCGCAGCAGCTCCGGTCCGTCGACGGCATCGGCGCCGAGCAGCTCGCGGACCCGGGCGGCCGGCACTTCGGGCGACGGTGGCAGGGCCGGCGCGGTGCCCCGGTGCGCCGGTGCGGCCATGCGCGCGGCGGCGCGGGCGACGTCGCCGACCGAGCCGAAGACCGGGATGCCCGCCTCGCGGAACACCCGCCGGCCCTCGGTGGTCAGCTCCTGGCCGGCGATCCAGCCCACCAGCAGCGGTACCGGCAGCTTGGCCGCCGTCGCCACGAGGTCCTCGGCCAGCCGCGCGCCGGCGTCGCCGACCACCATCGTCACGAAGACCGCGATCGCGTCGACCGAGGGGTCGTCGGCGACGATCCGGCAGACATCGCCGAACGCGTGCGCACCCCGGTTGAACAGCTGGGCGGTGACGTCGACCGGGTTGGCCAGCGCGCCGAACGCCGGGATGAGCGGGCGCAGCCGGTCCTGGGTGTCGGCGGAGAGCTCGGGCATCTCCAGGCCGAGGTCCTCGCACTGGTCGGCCGCGAGGCTGCCGGCCCCGCCCGAGGTGGTGACGACGGCGACCCGCCGCCCCTCCGACCGCTTGCCGGTGGACAGCAGCGCGGCCACCGACAGCAGCTCGTCGATGTCGTGGACCAGCACCACGCCGTGCTCCTCGGACGTGAGCACGAAGGCGACGTCGTCACCCAGCATGGAGCCGGTGTGGCTGGCCACCGCGCGCCGTCCGGCGCTGGAGCGGCCCGAGCGGAGCACCACGAGCTGCTTGCCCGTCTCGCGCGCCCGGCGGGCGAGCGAGGCGTAGGCCTGCCCGTCGTCGGTGGCCTCCACGTAGAGCATGAGGACCCGGATGGCCGGGTCCTCCAGGAGCTCCTGCGAGACCGCGACCAGGTCCAGGTCGGCCTGGTTTCCGGTGCTGGCCCAGAACGACAGGCCCAGGCCCATGTCGGTGGCCAGGTCGAGCACCGAGCCACCGACGGCGCCGCTCTGCCCGACGTAGGCCACGCCGCTGTCGGAGGTGAGCGGCCGGTCGGCCGCCGCGGTGAACGTGGCGACCACGCCGGTCGGCGCGTACAGGAAGCCCTGGCAGTTGGGGCCGAGCACTCGGACGCCGGTCTCCCGGGCCACCGCCGCCAGGCGCTGCTGCAGGGCCAGCCCCTCGGGCCCCACCTCGGCGAAGCCGGAGGCGTAGACGACGGCGGCCGACGCCCCGGCCGCGGCCGCCTGCCGGATGGCGTCCTCGACCCGGTCGGCGGCGACCAGCACGAGCACCAGGTCGACCGGCCCGGGCACGTCGGCCAGCGCCGGGTAGCACCGCTGCCCGACCAGCTCCTCGTAGTTCGGGTTCACCGGGTAGATGCCGCCGGTGTAGCCGTGCTCGACCAGGTAGCGCAGCGGCCGGGCCATGAGGTTTTCCGAGCGGCCGGAGATGCCCAGCAGTGCGATGCCCCGCGGGCGGAGGAAGCCCTGGAGCCCGGAGAGGCCGTGGTCCTGCCCCGGCGGCTCCGGACGCGGATCCGCCGACGGCGCGGATGGCATGGAAGTGGGCAGCGGCACGGTCATCGGCGACGCCTCCGGCGTGAGGGGAAATCATCAGCAGCTAAGGTGACATAGACGTCAGTGTCAACAACGGCCGCGCGCCCGGCACGGTACCGATCCCGGTGCGTGCGCCGCCCTCCCCTGCCCGGTCGGACGTTGCTAGGGATTGCTTCCGCCCGCTGCAGGGCCGCGCCCGTCGGCAGCCGGCCGTCCCATCGCAGCCGAACCGAGCATGTCCCGCGCGATCAGGAAACGCTGAATCTCACTGCCCCCCTCGACGACGCGCATGGTCCGCAGGTCCCGGAACCAGTGCTCGAGGTTGAGCTCCTTGCTCAACCCCATCCCGCCGAGGATCTGGATGGCGCGGTCCACCACCCGGAAGCCCATCTCGCTCGAGTAGAGCTTCGCCATCGACGCGTCCAGTCGCGCGTCCTGGCCGGCATCGTCCTTCCGGGCGGCCTGCCAGGTCAGGAGTCGAGCCGCGTTGAGCTCGACCAGCGAGTCGGCCAGAGGGAACTGGATCCCCTGACGAGTGGCGAGGAGGGCTCCGAACGTTTCACGCTCCTTCGCCCAGGCGACCGCCATCGCGATCGCTTCCGCGGCGACCCCGAGCGCCTGCGCCGCCAGCATCAGCCGCCCCCGGACCATCCACCGCTCGGCCAGGGCGAAGCCTTCGCCCTCTGCGCCGATCCGGTTCTCGACCGGAATCTCGCAACCATCGAGGGCGATCTCGGTGGTCCAGTGGTTGCGCATGACGGGAACCGGCGAGACCTGCATCCCCGGCGTCCCCGACTCGACGACGAAGGCACTGATGCCCTTGCGCCCCCGGGCGGGGTCGGTCCGGGCGTAGATCACGCCGAAGGATGCCTCGTCGGCGTTCGTCGACCACATCTTCCGACCGTTGAGGACGTATCGATCGCCGCGACGGGTGGCCGTGGTCCGCATGGCCCGAGCCGGGTCCGAGCCGCCCGATGGCTCGCTGATCGCGGTGAAGGTCTTGAGTCCCCGCTCGATTGTCGGCCTGACGAAGCGGTCGATCTGGTCCCGGCTGCCTCGGTAGAGGGGCACCGGGGGGCTGTAGCCGAACACCCCACCACCGGGGACCGGGAAGGCGAACCGGTGGCGGCTCGCCTGTTCCCACACCAACGTCATCTCGAAGGTCGACAGTCCGCCCCCGCCGAGCTCCGCCGGCGCGTCCATGCACCAGAAGCCACTGCGCCGCGCCTTCTCCTGGAGGGGCACCAGCACCTCGTCCGGAAGGGCCCGGGCCGTCGGATCGAGACCGGCCTCGGCGGGCGATATCTCGTCGTGCACGAACCGCCCGACGGTCTCGTACAGGGACCGGAGCTCGGGCGGTAGATCCACACCGTGGAACGCATTCATCTGCGCGGCCTTCTCTGCGAAGGAGCGTCCGCCGCGCCGCCGTCGGCGAATCCCTGACTACCTTAGGGCCCGGCAGGGATCAACTCCAGGTTGAGCGGTGGAGGGCCAAGGTTGGTGAGTGGCGACGACCGGGGTTTCCGATGAGGTGCTGGCCGAGAAGTACGCCAGCGTGTTCCCACACCTGAACGAACGGCAGCGGCGGCTGCTGGCCGGGGCCGAGGCGCGGGCGCTGGGTCGGGGCGGAGTCGCCCAGGTTGCTCGGGCCAGCGGGCTGCATCCGGAGACGGTGACCGCGGGCATGGCCGAACTGGCGGGCGGCGCGCCGGTGACCGACCGGGTGCGTCGCACCGGGGGCGGGCGCAAGCCGTTGACCGAGACCGACCCGACGCTGCTGTCGGACCTGCAGCGGCTGGTTGACGACGAGGCTCGTGGGGATCCCGAGCGGCCGCTGCGCTGGACGGCCAAGTCCACCCGCGAGCTGGCCGCCGCACTGGGCGAGCGAGGGCATCGGGTCAGTCACTTCGTGGTCGGGCAACTGCTGCACCAGCTGGGCTTCAGCCTGCAGGCCAACGTCAAAGCTCGAGAGGGCCGCCAGCACCCGGACCGCGACGCCCAGTTCCGGCACATCAACGCCGCGGTCAGCGAGGCTCTCGATGCCGGCCAGCCGGTGATCAGCGTCGACACCAAGAAGAAGGAACTGGTCGGCGACTTCAAGAACGCCGGCCGCGAGTGGCACCCGAAGGGTGAGCCCGTCGAGGTGCGCACCCACGACTTCAAGGACCCGGAACTGGGCAAGGCGATCCCCTACGGGATCTACGACCTGGCGAACAACGAGGGCTGGGTCAGCGTCGGCGTCGACCACGACACCGCGCAGTTCGCCGTCGCCTCGATCCAGTCCTGGTGGGAGCACCTCGGCAGGGCGCGCTTCCCGTCCGCGACGACGCTGACGATCACCGCCGACTGCGGCGGCTCCAACGGCAACCGCACCCGGCTGTGGAAGACCGAACTGCAGCGACTGGCCGACACCACCGGCCTGACCATCCGGGTCTGCCATCTTCCGCCGGCGACGAGCAAGTGGAACAGGATCGAGCACCGGCTGTTCAGCTTCATCACGATGAACAGGCGTGGCAAACCGCTGGAAAGCCGCCAGGTGATCATCGACCTGATCACCTCGACCACCACCGGCACCGGGCTGAAGGTCTACGCCCGCCTCGACGAGGGCGCCTACCCCGACAAGATCAAGGTCACCGACGCCGAACTCGGCGCCGTCCGACTCCACGGCGATCCGTTCCACCCGGAGTGGAACTACACCATCACTCCGCACGTCACCGTCGACTGCTAACTACATCGATGTAATTCGCTGCCAAGCCCTTAGGTGTCCCTCGATCGGTCATGGCCGACGTTGAGCCTTGGTGTCCCAGCGGTGTAGAACGCGATCCGAGCCTCGGCCGGCCCGGGCCTGTCCGAGCCGTTCGTCGACCACTGCCGCACCCGACCGACCGAAGACCCGCGCCTGTGGCCATGGCGCTGTCGGCGCTTCCCCGCCTGAGGGTCCAGTCGCTCCGCCGCCGACCCGGCCGCCACGCCGGCTCGGGTCGCTCGGCGGCGAGTTCTCCGGATTGTCCGGCCCCCGGTCGCGGCATATCGGACGGACGGCGTACCTGGTCGAGGAAATGAGGGCCGGTCTCCACTAGCCTTCCGCCATGGCTATCAAGCTCACCAAGGAATCGATCGACCTCGGCATCGTCGCGGCGGACCCGGATGGGTGCCTGACCTTCTACCGTGACGTTCTGGGATTGGAGGATCTCGGGCAGACGGAGATGCCCGGTGGCACCATGCACCGACTGGGCTGCGGCGGCAGCATTGTAAAAATCATCTCGCTCCGGAAACCTCCTGCCGACAATGCCGCTCCGGGCGGACTGAGGGGTGCGACGGGATACCGCTACTGGACTTTGTCAGTCGCCGACCTCGAACAGGTGGTCGCGGACTGCGAGGCGGCGGGCAGGCGCATCCCGGTAGCGCCGACTGAATTGCGGCCGGGAGTGCGCATCGCCATGGTGGAGGACCCCGACGGGAACTGGGTCGAATTGCTCAGCGAAGCCTGAGCACAACCGTCGCCCGGGCGCCGGCACGTCGGTACCGGCGCCCGGGCCCGCGGAGCGACCGGGAGGGGTGGTCGATCTCGACCCGGCGAGAGGAGGTCCCCGCACTGCCGCCTTGCGGGTCCCGGTCCCTAGGGCTTCACAAAGCGGGGATCAGCCTCGTAGGGGTAGTCGCGGAGTCCCGTTCGCGCGCCCTTCGGGTCGTGCGTCCAGTACTGCCGGATCTGGCTGATCCGCCCGTCCCGGAACTCGTAGTGCTCAGACCCGCGCACGACCAATGCCTCTGATTCTTTGCGGTCGATCATGGTCCACTCGGACGCAGCGGAACTGTCGCCCTCGACGAATGTGTCGATATGCCAGGATGCGTCGCCGCGCTGCTCACGTACCTTCGCGAAGAATCGGCCGATCTCATCGGCTCCTGCAACCGGGCGGGCGTTGGAGTCGTAAACGATGGCATCGGCGCAGAATGACCTGGTGATCGCCTCCACGTCTCCCCGCGTGCAGGCGTCGAAATAGTCCTCGACGAGTTGACGATTGGTCTTCACGAAAGCCTCCGGGTTGGGACGACGGGTCGATGGTCGACAGCGGAACAACTATGAATCGGCGGCCGTCTCCCTTCCCGCGAGCTTGGCTGCCAGAAGAATGGTCACCGCCGCGATGGCCAGCCCGATTCCCCCTGCGCCGAACGCGTGGCCGTAGCCGAAATGCTGGACGACGAGGCCGAATCCGAGGGGCCCGAGCACGGCGCCGCTCGAGGTCCCTACCTGGGTGAGGGCGGTCGCGGCTGCCGGATCGTGTGGGTTCAGCTGCACCACCGACAGGATGAGGAGGCCTGGCCAGCCCCACCCCAGGCCGTAGGCGATCGTGGCACCAAGTGCATACAGAAGGTGATCCCCGGAGGCCAGTGTGGCGAAGCCCAGGGCTCCGAGGGCCAACATGAGGGCCACCACCTCCAAGTGTCTCGCGCCTCGGCGGTCGGCCTGCAGACCCGATCCCAGCCGCGCCAGGATCCCCACCGCGCTCGCTCCGGCGAAGAGCAGCCCGGCCTGGGCCTCGCCCCACCCGGCCTCTACCGCGCCGGCCACCAAGAAGATGCTCAGGCTCGTGGCGCATGCTGCGGCCACGCCGGCCCCCACGGCGATCACCACGAGGGTCTTGCGTGGCAGTCGTCGGCGCGCCGTGGCGTCGGATGCCCAGTGGTCCCTGCCGCCGCCGCCAGGCGCCCACAGCGCCAGGACGATCGCGGGAACCGCCAGCAGCAGGAACGCCCAGCGCCAGCCGACCGTCAGGCCGAGCGCCGGAACGGCGACGCCGGCGAGCAGGCTCGATGCCGGGATGGCGGACTGCTTCACTCCGTACGCCGTGCCCTGCCTGCCGACGGTGACCCGCTGTGCCAGGAACAGGTTCGTCGCGGGCTGCGCCAGGGCGTTGCCGGCTCCACCGAACGCAAGGAGGAGGAGCAGGATCGGCAGTGAGTTCACCCAGGCCCCGGTGACCAGGAGAACGGCGCCCACCACGACAGCCGACACACGCATCGCGGTACGAGAACCCAACTTGGCGACCAGGACGCCCGCGAAGGGCGACATCACCGTCCCGGCGCCGAAGAACGCCGCGGATGCCGCCCCGAGCGCGCTGACCGGTATCTCCAGGTCGGCGCTCAGCTGAATGGCCAGCCCGCCCACGAGCGACAGCGGCAGCACGGTCATGGTGGCCACCGCCACTGCCGCTGCGCTCGGCCCCGCGATCGACGGCGGACGCGTCGCGTCCACAGCCTGCGCGGCGCCTGGCGTTCTCATGCGGGGAGGGAAAAGCCGGATCTCACCGTGCCCTCCACACCGGATCCCGCTTCTCCACAAAGGCTGCTACCCCCTCGGCGCGGTCCTCGCTGTGATACGGGTTCGGACCGACGTTCAAGCGGAGTGCTGCCGACAGGGGAAGTTCGCCGCCCCGTCCGATCATCGCCTTGTAACGGCGGATGGTCAGCGGTGCATTGGCGACCAACTGCCGGCACAGGGCGACTGCCTCGTCGAGCAGCGAAGCGGCCGGGATCACCCGGTTCACCAGGCCCCACCGATGAGCCTCCTGGGCCGGTACGAGTTCACCCGTGTACAGCCATTCGTAGGCGATGCCGCGGGGCACGATGCGCGGGAGCAACTGGCACCCGAAGTTGGCCCCCATGCCGCGCTTGGCCTCCGGCAGGCCGATGCGGACGTGGTCGGCAGCCAGCCGGACGTCGCAGGCGAGCGCCAGCTCGCAACCACCCCCGGCAGCGACACCGTTCAGCGCGGCAACCACCGGCTTGCTGCACTCGAGCACCGTCTCGAAGACGTTGCGTTCGGCACCGCCCATGGGCATCGTCGGGGGCCGGGACGCAGCATCGTTCTGGTTGACCTCCTTGAGGTCCACGCCGGCGGAGAAGGCGCGGTCGCCGCTGCCGGTCAGCAGCACCGCCCACACGTCGTCGTCGGTGTCGAATGCGCTGAACGTGCTGACGATGTCCTTCATCAGGCCCGTGCTCAGTGCATTGAGGCGCTCCGGCCGGTCGATGGTGACGCGGGCGACACGGTCGACGACCTCGACCGAGAGACCATTTTCAGTGCGCAAGGCCAGTCCTTTCCGAGGTGAGGTGGTATCAGGCGTTGCTGAACAGACCCGTGGAGATGCGGGGCCAGAGCGCGTCGGATCCCGCCTCTGCCACCTGCCGCCCGAGCAATCGGCTCCAGTCCTCGGCTCTGCCGAACTCGTCCCGCCAGGACCACAGTCGCCGGCTCAGCTGACCGAGCTCGTACTCCTTCGTCATACCGATCGCTCCGTGGGCCTGGTGCGATGAGGCGGACGCGATGTTGGCCGCCTCGCCCGCCACGATCTTGGCGGCGGCGACGTCGAAGAAGTCGCACGCTCTGACGGCGTTCCCGGCTGCCGCCGTCACCGCCATGATGGCCGCCTCCGTCTGCTCGGCGATCTTGACCAGATGCTGCTGAACGGCTTGGAAGCGTGCGATCGGCCGCCCGAACTGCTGCCGCTCGTTGGTGTAGCGGATCGTGATCGCACTGACGCGGGACAGCGCACCGGACATCAGCGCGGCCCGTGCGAGCGCACCGCGCAGGACCAGCGCGTCCGTGGACACCCCGTCGGGGGCGGGTGCCACCGCATCGTCGGAGGTCGCCACACCATCGAGACGAACGGTGTCCCGTGGCTCACCGGCGAGGTTCCGGCCGGGCTCGATCCTCGTGTCATCCGGTTTCACCGACACCACGTAGGCCTGGCCGTGCTGCTGCGCGATGGCGACGATGCGCTCGCTCTCGCGGGCCCACGGCACTCGGTGCAGCTGTCCGCTCAGTCGCCACGAGCCGGGACTGCCCGTCAGTCCGAGAGTGTCGTCGCGGTTCCCGACACCCACGGTCGCGGGCCCGGACGGGAGCTCCAGGCCCGCTGACGACAGCGCCCAGCCGGCCAGCAGGCCGGTCTCGGCGAGCGGTACGGGCGCTGCGAAGGCGCCGGCGACACGCAGCAGCGCACAGGCGTCAGCGACCGAGCCTCCGGAACCGCCGTGCTGCTCGGGTACCGACACCCAGGGGAACCCGGCCTCGGCGAGCGCGCTCCACAGGGGCCCCGGCCAGCCGGACTGCTCGGCAGCACGCACGGTTTCGGGCGAGCACAGATCTTCGAAGATGGACGTGGCAGCGTCGACGAGCATCCGTCGTTCGTCGTTCATCGGCCCAGACCCTTCGCGGCGACGGAACGCAGCACCTCGGTGGTCCCGCCGCGAAGGGTGAAGGACGGACCGGTGAGGATTGCCTCTGCCAGCAGCCGAGCGAACAGCGAACCCCTACCGGGGTCGAGTTCTCGGTCCGCGGCGGCGCGCAGCAGGCCGATGGACTCCTGCTCGAAGACGGTGCCCATGTCCTTCACGAACGCGGCCTCCATGGCGGGCGCTCTCCTCGCGTCGATGAGCCGGGCGACCGACAGGGAGAGTTGCCGGATCGTCCAGAACCGGGCCGCCAGGTATCCCACCGTTCGGGTTTGGGTGTCATCCAGTGGTTGATCGGCCAGCTCGCGCAGCATCTCGCGGTACACGTTGAAGGTGCTCAGGTAGCGATCGGGCCCGGACCGCTCGTAGGCCAGCTCCGACGTCACCTGCCGCCACCCTGAACCGACCTCGCCAAGGACCATGTCGTCCGGGACGAACACGTCCTGGAGCAGGACCTCGTTGAAGTGGTGGCTACCGTCGAGGTAGGGGATCGGCGAGATCTTCACTCCCGGTGCCGACAGGTCGACGATCAGCTGACTCAAGCCGGCATGCCTGTCCCCTTCGTTGGGCGAGGTGCGACACAGCACGGCGAAGTAGTGGTTTAGGTGAGCGCCGCTGGTCCAGATCTTCGTGCCGTTGATCAGCCAGCCTCCATCGACCTTCGTGGCCGCCGTCCGGACCGAGGCCAGGTCGGACCCGGAGTCGGGCTCGCTCATGCCGAGGGAGAACCAGCACTCTCCCGCCGATATGGCGGGCAGGAAGCGCTGCCGTTGCTCCTCCGTGCCGTAGTGCAGCAACGCGGGGCCGGTCTGCCGGTCGGCCACGAAGTGGGCCCCGAGAGGGGCGCCCGCTGCGAGCAGCTCCTCGGTCACGATGAAGCGGTCCACCGCGGTCCGTCCGTGCCCGCCGTACTGGGGCGGGATCGCCATCCCCACCCAGCCTCGGGCGGCCAGCTTGCGCGAAAATCCGGGGTTGTGGCCGGCGGCCATGCCGAGTCCCGGTCGGAAGTCGGGCGGGAGTTCCTCGGCGAGGAACTCCCGGACCTCGGACCGCAGTTCCTCTTCTGCAGCGGTCAGGGTGGTCGGGGCGAACTCCACTACTACCTCCTTGAGGGGCCGGGAACGGAAGACGGATCGGCCGCCGCATCGACCGGCGATCCGGCCACGACTGCGCCCGCCTCGATCAGGGCGGTGACATCTGCTTCGGCGAACCCGAGCTCGGTGAGCAGCGCCGTGGTGTGGCGGGCGAAGGACGGTGAGGGTGCGTGAGCCCGCATGGGTGTTGCGCTGAAGCGGAGCGGAACTCCGATACCCCGGTAGCGACCGACGGTCTCGTGGTCGTAGTCGGCTACCAGACCCTCGGCCTCGATGTGGGGATCGAAGAACATCTCCTCGAGATGGCGTACCTCGGCGACCGGGACCTGGTTGGCCCGGAACAGCTCGACCCACTCAGCGCTCGTCCGGCTGGCCAGGACCCCCGCCAGGCGGACACCGAAACCTGCTGGGTCGGTGTCCGCCAAGGAGCCGTCGAGCCCCGTCACCTCGGCGAGGCGTCGACGGGCGTGCCCGCTTCCGGCGCCGATCGAGATGCTGCCGTCCTGCGTGCGGAACACGCGGTAGTGGGCGGTGTGGCTGGGCGGATCGGGACGCATGCTGCGGCGAACCTGTTCCACCTCGGCGTGCGGCGCCCCGGCGCGGCGGAGCTCCGGGAGACGTGTCTCGACGAACTCGTGCCGCCAGTCGTCCTCCCCGTAGACGTGCGCCAGGGAGTTGTTTTGGATCGTGAGGGCGGTGCCGAGCAAGGAGGCATCGACCCGCTGGCCGACGCCCGTCCGCTCGCGGACGTACAGAGCCGAAGCGATGCCGCCGAACAGGAGGAGGGACGTCGAGTAGTCCGCCAGCTGCACCTCGCTGTGTCGAGGCAGGCCGTCCTCTTCCGCCGCGAGGGACGTCATCAGGCCGGACCGCGCCTGGACGACCACGTCCATACCCGGCAGCCCGGCCTCCGGGCCGACGTGGCCGAACGCCGTGACCGCGCCGTAGACGGCCCGGGGGTTGATGCCGGCCACGCTGTCGTAGTCGAGCCCGCGGCGTTCCACAGCGGCGGGACTGAGATTAACGAGGACGACGTCAGCCGCCTCGATGAGCCGGTGGACGACCGCGGGTGCCTCCGGGTGGGCAAGATCGATGGCGATGCTTTCCTTGCCGCGGTTCTTGATCAGGAACTGACGAGTCTCCCCAGGTGCGAGCTGCGCGGGCCCGGACCGGTACGAATCGCCGGTCGGCGGCTCCACCTTGATGACCCTGGCCCCCGCATCGGCCAGGAGCTGGGCGCAGAAGGGGACGACGACGAACTGACCGAACTCCACCACGGTGAGGCCGTCGAAGGGACCGGTCACTTCTCGTCACCGATAGTGCGCCCGCCGTCGGAAACGGTGAGGAGGCTCGGACGGTGGTCGTCCTGAGTCGCGTCGAGACGCTGCCGGCCGGGCATGCCCAGCTCGGCGAGCGACGCACCCTTCAGAACCGGGCCGGACGTCTGCAGGTGGCACGCGGTCGCCCCGCCACCGTCGATCGGCGTCATCTCCGGCATCACCTGGCGGCAGACATCCATGGCGTAGGCACAGCGGGTGTGGAACGGGCAACCGGACGGTGGGTTCGAGGGGTCGGGGAGGTCGCCCCGCAGCAGGATCCGATCCCTGTTCCGATGTGTCGGGTCCGGCACGGGGATCGCGGAGAGCAGAGCCTGCGTGTACGGGTGCGCGGGGCGGGTGTAGACGCGCTCCGTCGGCCCGACCTCGACGATGTGGCCGAGATACATGACGGCCACCCGGTGCGAGATGTGCCGCACCACGGCCAGATCGTGAGCGATGAACAGGTAGGACAGCCCGAACTGCTCCCGAAGGTCCTCGAGCAGGTTGATGACCTGGTTCTGCGTCGACACGTCCAGCGCCGACACCGCCTCGTCACAGATGATCAGCTTGGGATTCAGCGCCAGCGCTCGAGCGATCGCTACCCGCTGGCGTTGTCCACCGGAGAACTCGTAGGGATAGCGGTCGGCGTGACTCGGGCGGAGCCCGACCAGGTCCAGCAGCTCGGCGACCCGCCCTCGGCTGTCCTTCCTCGACTGGCCCCGGTGGACCCGCAACGGCTCCGCGATGCTGGCACCGACCGGTGCCGAGGGGTCGAGCGAGGAGTACGGGTCCTGGAAGACCATCTGCATCTCTGCGCGGAGTCGCCGCAGTGCCTTGCCCTTGTAGCCGGCGACATCGCGGCCTCCCATGCGGATCTCGCCGGACTCGACCGGAACCAGCTGGAGGACCGCACGCCCGGTTGTCGACTTGCCGGACCCCGACTCACCCACCAGGCCGAGAGTCTCTCCGGTCGCGATCTCGAAGCCGACGTCGTTGACTGCCCGGACGGCGTGCTCCGGCCCGAACAGGCGCTTCTTCCTGAAGGTGACGTGCAGGTGCTCGACCTCCAGCAGGTTCTCCGTCACTTCGCTCCGTTCAGTTCGAGCTCGTGCGTGCGCACGCACCGGCTCAGCCACCCGGCTCCGACTGGCTCCAGCGGGATGGGTCCCTCGGTGCACTTGGGCTCCGTGTAGGGACAACGGGGGTGGAAGCGGCATCCCGGCGGCATGTTCCAGGGCTCCGGCGTGCGTCCCGGGATGGAGGCCAGGCGTCCGCTTCGGGCGCCGACCTGCGGCATGGCTGAGAGCAGTCCTTCGGTGTAGGGCATCCTCGGCCGTTCGAAGATCGGTGCCACGGGGGACTGCTCGACGACCTGGCCGGCGTACATGACGACGACTCGATCGCAGACCTCCGCGACCACACCCAGATCGTGGGTGATGAGCAGTACACCCATGCCGATCCCCTCCCGCATCGATCCGAGCAGCTCGAGGATCTGGGCCTGGATGGTCACATCGAGAGCCGTGGTGGGTTCGTCGGCGAGGAGGATCTTCGGCTCGCAGGCCAGTGACATGGCGATCATGGCCCGCTGCCGCATGCCGCCCGAGAACTCGTGCGGATAGGACCGGACACGCTGGGTGGCGTTCGGGATGCCCACCAGTTCGAGCACCTCCACCGCGCGCTGCATCCCGGCCTTGCGGCTGCCACCCCGGTGCCGGCGTACCGTCTCCGCGATCTGATCGCCGACGGTGAATGCCGGGTTGAGGCTCGTCATCGGCTCCTGGAAGATCATCGAGATCTCGTTGCCGCGTACATCGCGCATCTCTTTGTCGGACATCGCGGTCAGGTCGCGGCCGTCGAACCAGATGTGTCCGCCCGCGTGCCTCCCCGGCGGGCGCTGAACCAGCCCGAGGATGGACAGACCGGTCACTGTCTTGCCCGAGCCGGACTCACCGACCAACCCGACGATTTCTCCCTGCCCGACGCTGAACGAGACGTCGGAGACGACATTGGCCCAACCGTGGTCGGTAGCGAAGTCGACGCTCAATCCGTCGACCTGGAGAATGCGGTCCGCATCCTCGGGGAGCGACGTCGACCTCGACGGTTCGACCGTGGCTACGTCATCGCGCATGGTCAGTCACCCTTTCTTACCTCGCGCCCGAGGGAGTCGCGAAGCCCGTCGCCGATGAGGTTGAAGCAGAGAGTCGTCACCGCGATCGCAAGTCCTGGCCACCACACGAGGAATGGCGAGCTTCGGATGTCCCCGAAGGCGTTACCGAGCATGTTTCCCCAGCTGGGAGTCGGTGGGACCACGCCGAGCCCAAGAAGGCTCAGAGCCGCCTCGGCCAGGAGAGCCGCCGCCAGCATGAGCGAGATCTGCACCAGCAGGGGTGACAGGATGTTCGGCAGGATCCGCCGCGCGATGATGCTGTGCGCCGGCGTCCCGATGCTCACCGAGGCCTCGATGTAGGTCTCCGCCCGCACGCCGAGCGTCGCGCTGCGTACGACCCGGAAGAGACGGGGGGAGTAGACGATGCCCAGGGCGATCATCGCGTTCGTGAGCCCGGGACCGGTCGCGGCGATGATCGCGATCGCGAGGATGATCGCCGGGAACGTCATCAGCACGTCCGCGGCCCGGCCGAGGATCCAGTCGACCCGGCCGCCGACGTAGCCGGCGATGAGGCCGAACGGGACGCCGACCGCAACAGCGATACCGACGGCCGTCGCCGCTGCGAACAGCGAGGCCCGGCCTGCGTAGAGGATGCGGCTGAAGGTATCCCGGCCCAGCGCATCCGACCCGAGCCAGTGAACGGCGCTCGGCGCACTCAGCCGGTTGCGGACGTCGATGGCGTTGGGATCGTAGGGCGCCAGCCAGGGGGCGAACACCGCCGCCAGGATGATGAGAAAAAGGATGCCGAGCGCCACCACGGAGACACGATTGCTGGCGAATCGACGGAGGAACCGCCGGAGCCCGGGGGACCGGACCGGCGCGGCCGCCTCGCCGGTTCCCGGGGCCGAGTCCGACGGGGCGCTGGGGGGCGACTCGCTCCCCGACGGCTGATGGGGGTCCACGCCGGGCGAGAGCGATCCGTCGTCAGTAACGGCGGTCTGCGCCTGGTCCGTCCGGCTCCGGCGCCCCGCACTAGGAAGATTCATGACTGTCGGATCCGTGGGTTGAAGTAGCCGTAGGAGACGTCGACGAGGATGTTGATGAAGAGCACCATCAAGGCCGTGACGAGAAGGACTCCCTGAACGATCGGGAAGTCGCGGGAGAAGACCCCCTGGTAGGCCAGCTGGCCGATGCCGGGCATCGCGAACAGTTGCTCGATGACGACGGTGCCGCCGATCAACCGGTTCGCCTCGATGCCGAACACCGTGACCACCGGCAGTGCCGCGTTCTTCATGGCGTGCTTGCCGACGACGCGCCGTGGGCTCAAGCCCTTGGCCCTCGCCGTGCGGACATAGTCCTCGGCCATGACCGTGGATACGGCAGCCCGCGTCTGTCGGGCGATGACGGCAGCGGGCGCGAGAGCCAGCGCTGTCGCCGGGATCACGAGGTGCAGCAACCACTGCACCGGGTCATCCGAGAAGGGTACGTAGCCCACCGCCGGCAGCCAGGGGTTCTGGATGGCCAGGAACAGCACCAGCATCATGCCGAGCCAGAAGTAGGGGATCGCGACCCCCAGGCTGGCGAGGAAGGTGGCCAGTCGGTCGATCAGCCGGCCCGGGCGCAGTCCGGCCACAGCCCCGATCGTGAGACCGAGGATCACGGCGAGCACGAGGGCGGCCGCGGCGAGGGACAGCGTCGCCGGGAGTCGGGCGATGATCGACTCCCAGACGGTCTGACCGGTGAAGAGGGAGTTGCCGAGGTCGCCGGTCAGGGCGCCACTGAGCCAGTCCCAGTACTGGACGAGGAACGGGTCGTTGAGCCCCAGCCGTTCCCGTACCGCCTCGATGGCTTCCGGAGTGGGCTGGGGACCGGCGAGCGCGACAGCCGGGTCGCCGGGAACGAGGACGATCAGACTGAAGATGAGAAAGCTGACGACGAGCAGCAGAGGGATGCTCACCAGCAACCGGCGGACGAACAGACCGAGCACGTTTTCTCCCCATCACGGACGAGGGCTGTCTGTCGGGCACCTGAACGGTCACGTCAGGCGCAGGAGCAATCCGGGCGGGGGCTGACGACCGCCGTCGGACAGGTGCCGGGGGGGGG
>NZ_JASNNW010000024.1 GCF_030165005.1 Blastococcus capsensis | reverse complement strand
GCGCGCCGGCTGCTCCAGCTCCGGCCCGATGCCCAGGTCACCCTGCTGGAGAAGGAGGACCGGCTCGCCGCCCACCAGACCGGCCGCAACAGCGGCGTGGTGCACGCCGGCCTGTACTACGAGCCGGGTTCGCTCAAGGCCCTGCTCTGCCGCCGCGGGGTCGGCCTGCTGAAGGAGTTCTGCGCCGAGAAGGGCCTGGGCTACTCCGAGATCGGCAAGGTGCTGGTCGCCCT
This sequence comes from Blastococcus capsensis, assembly GCF_030165005.1. GTDB lineage: Bacteria > Actinomycetota > Actinomycetes > Mycobacteriales > Geodermatophilaceae > Blastococcus > Blastococcus capsensis. The sequence goes on along the minus strand of NZ_JASNNW010000024.1, from coordinate 96,781 downwards.
CGACGCCGCCGAGCAGTCCCGGCTGGACGCCATCGCCGAGCGGGCCCGCGCCAACGGGGTCCCCGGCATCCGGATCATCGACCGCGCCCAGCTGGCCGAGCTCGAGCCGCACGTCACCGGCGTCGCCGGCCTGCACTCCCCCACCACCGCGATCGTCGACTACGCCGGGATCACCCGGCAGCTGGCCGCCGACGCGCAGGCATCTGGGGCCTCGGTCCGCACCGGCTTCGCCGTCACCGGACTGCGGCACACCACCGGCGGGCCGGCCGAGGAGGTCGTCGTGCAGGGAGCCAACGGCGAGGAGCTCGCCGTCGACCAGGTCGTGCTCTGCGCCGGCCTGCAGGTCGACCGGCTCGCCGAACTCGCCGGCGACGGTTCCGCCCCCCGCATCGTGCCCTTCCGCGGCGAGTACTTCGCCCTGGTCCCCGAGAAACGCTCCCTGGTCAACGGCCTCGTCTACCCGGTACCCGACCCGCGCTACCCGTTCCTCGGCGTCCACCTCACCCCCCGGTTCGACGGCGAGGTGCTCGTCGGCCCCAACGCCGTGCTCGCCATGGCCCGGGAGGGCTACCGCCGGCGCGACGTCAGCCCCCGGGAGCTGGCCGAGATCGTCCGCTACGCCGGGTTCCGCAAGTTCGCCGCCCAGCACTGGAAGACCGGTATCGCCGAGATGCGCGGGTCGCTCAGCAAGCGCACCTTCACCGCCGCCGCCCAGCGCTACGTCCCCGAACTCACCGCCGCCGACCTGGTCCCCGCCACCGCAGGCATCCGCGCCCAGGCGCTGGAATCCGACGGCAGCCTCGTCGACGACTTCCGCATCACCCGCACCGGCGCCGTCGTCGCCGTCCGCAACGCCCCCTCCCCCGCCGCGACCAGCTCCCTGGCCATCGCCGAGCACATCGTCGACGACCTCCTCGGCCGCCGTCCGGGGTGACGGGCGCGGTGCCCCGCGCCGCCCGCCTGTGGTGCGACGGTCCGGCCGGCTTTCAGGCCCTGCCGGACCGGCAGGCGCCGGCGGGCCCGGCCAGCGGCAGGGCGAGCCGCGTCGGGGTCTGCAGCTGCGGGATCGGGGCCTCCGGCGAGGGATGCCGCCGCAGCCCCGACACGGGCAGCCCGCGGGACGACCGGACGATCCGCCGCCCGATCCGCATGATCACCGCGGCGACCAGGCACAGGCCCGCCGTCGTCAGCCAGGCTGCGGTGTAGGAGAACGCCTGCGCGATGACGCCGAACAGGAGCGGCCCGGCGCCGGCCCCCAGTGACAGCCCGGTCTGTACGAAGCCGGTGACGGAGGCGGCCGCGGACCGGTCGTCGCGGATGACGGCGAAGTGGAACAGGCCGGTCCATCCCCACCCGGACCATGCCTTCTCCCGCACGGCGCCGGCCCGGTCCCCCGTCCGCGGTCCCCGGGGGCGTCCCCCGACCGGTCACCGGGCGAGCAGCGCGGCCAACCGGGAATCGGCGGTGATGACATCCGGATCGGTGCGCACGTCCACCACGCACGGGCGGCCGCAGGCGAGCGCGCGGGCCAGGGTCGGCTCCAGCTCCTCCGGCCGGTCGATGGTCAGCCCTTCGGCACCGAGCCCGCGCGCCCACCCGGCCAGGTCGAGCGGACCGATGGCCACCCCGGCCAGCCGCCCGTGCACCTTCGCCTGGTGCATCGCGATCGTCCCGTACAGGCCGTTCTGGAACACGATTACGACGATGCCCGCACCGTGCCGGACCGCGGTCTCCACCTCCTGGCCGGTCATGAGCACGCCGCCATCTCCCACCGTGGCGATCACGGTGGTGTCCAGCGCGGCCATCTTCGCCGCGACGGCGGCGGGCACGGCGTACCCCATCGCACCGTTGGCGGGAGCCAGCTGGGTGCCCGGATCGGTGAAACGCCAGTAGCGGTGCACGAAGCCGGCGAAGTTACCCGCGTCGTTGGTCACCACCGTGCCGGCGGGCACCAGACGCCGCAGCGTGGTGACGACGTCGGTCGGGTGGATCCGGTCCGACGCCGGCCGGTCGCCCGGCGTGCTGAACCGGTCGACGGCGGCCCGCGCGTCCGACCAGTCCCTCGTGCGCGGGCTCGCCAGGTCCGCCAGGTGCTGGAGCAGCGAGCGGACGTCGACGTCGAAGGCCTCCGTCGGGCCGTCCCGGTCGGGGGCCTGCACCCCGTTACCGGCCATGATCAACCGCTGCCCGGGGAGCGGGAACCGGTAGCTCTGCGTCGTGGTCTCGTCGAGCCGGGTGCCCAGGACGAGGACGACGTCGGCCTTCTCCAGCGCGCCCAGGAGGTCCGGGGCCAGCCCCATCCCGAGGTGGCCGGCGTACTGCGGGTGGTCCTCGGGGAAGGCGTCCTGCCGGCGGAACGCCGTGTAGACGGCCAGGCCCAGCCGCTCCGCGGTGGCCACGAGCTCCGCACGCGCCGGGCGGGCGCCGCCTCCCGCGATGACGACCGGCGCGGAGGCGCCGTCCAGCGCCTCCGCGATCGCCCGCGCGGCGGCTGCCGCGTCGTCCTGGCCGGGAGACGTGTCCACCGGGGGTAGCTCGCCGTCGTAGGGCTGCGCCCAGAAGTCGCCCGGTACAGAGAGCACGGCCGGCCCCCGCCGGCCCGTGGTCGCCGCCCCGAGCGCCTCGGCGACCAGTGCCGGGACCTCGGCCGCCGTGGCCGCCTCCCGCGACCACGTGGCCAGCGGTGCGAAGAAGGCGGCCAGATCGACTTCCTGGAAGCTCTCCCTGCCGAGGTCTTCCGACTCGACCTGACCGAGCAGGACCAGCATCGGCGTCTCGTCCTGGAAGGCCGTGTGCACACCGATGGACAGGTTCGCCGCACCGGGCCCGCGGCTGCCGAGCACCACCGCCGGCACGCCGCAGAACTTGGCGTCGGCCTCGGCCATGAAGGACGCACCCCCCTCGTGCCGCGTGGAGACGAGGGTGGTGGACGGCTCGGCCTCCAGCGCGTCGAGCAGCCCCAGGAACGACTCGCCCGGGACGGTGTAGGCCCGTCGGACACGGCTGCGGACCAGGAGGCGGACGACGGCTTCGGCAACGGTGCTGCCCATGGACTTTCCCATCTCTCGTCGGGGTGCGAGCGGTCGCCCGGTCGGCTCAGATGACCGCGCCGACCCGCCAGGGGACGAACTCCTCGTCCCCGTAGCCGAGGTCCTCGCTCTTGGTGGCCCTGCCGGATGCGGTCTGCAGGACCAGGTCGAAGATCTCCCGGCCCACCTCGTCGAGGGAACGGTCGCCATCGACGATGGCCCCCGCGTTGACGTCCATGTCGTCGGTCATGCGCAGGTAGAGCTCGCTGTTGGTGGCGACCTTGATGCTCGGCACCGGCTTGCACCCGAAGGCGGAGCCGCGGCCGGTCGTGAACACCATGACCTGGGCACCACCGGCCACGATCCCGGTCACCGAGACCGGGTCGTACCCAGGCGTGTCCATGAAGACGAAGCCCTTGCTGGTGACCTGCTCGGCGTAGTCGACGACGTCGGCCAGCGGCGTGGTGCCGCCCTTGGAGATCGTGCCGAGGGACTTCTCGAGGATCGTGGTCAGCCCGCCCGCCTTGTTCCCCGGCGTCGGGTTGTTGTCCAACGTCCCTCCGGACTTCTCCAGGTACTGCTCCCACCAGCCGATGCGTGCGAGCAGCTTCTCCGCGACGGCGGGAGCCACCGCCCGGCGGGTGAGCAGGTGTTCGGCGCCGTACACCTCCGGCGTCTCTGCCACGACTCCGGTCCCGCCGTTGCGGACCAGCAGGTCCACCGCGGAGCCGACGGCGGGGTTCGCGGTGATCCCGGAGTAGGCGTCGGAACCGCCACAGTTCGTGCCCAGGATGAGCTCGCTCGCCGGCACCGTGGATCGGCGGGCCTTGTCGACCTCCGGCAGCATGCTGGTCAGCGTCGACACCCCCGCCTCGACGGTCCGCCTGGTGCCGCCGAGCTCCTGGATCGTCGCCGCGACGATCGGCAGGTCGGGGCGCACGGGGACATCCCTCGTCAGCTCCGCGATCTGGTTGTGCTCGCACCCCAGCCCGAGCACGAGGAAGCCACCGAAGTTCGGGTGCATCAGGTACCCGGCCATGGTGCGGCGCAGCACGGCGAGCGTCTCGGGATCGCCGATCCCGCAACCGGTGCCGTGCGCCAGCGGGACGACGCCGTCGACGTGCGGGAACTGCTCCAGGAGGTCGGAGTACCGGAAACGTTCGGCGATCCGCCGCGCCGCGGTCGCCGAGCAGTTCACCGAGGTCAGGATCCCGAGGTAGTTGCGGGTCCCGACCCGGCCGTCGGAACGCACGTACCCCTCGAACGTCGCCTGCTCCGCCACGGGGAGGGGCTCGGGCACCACGACGCCCTCGCCGATGCCGCCCTCGCGGGAGAAGCGACCGAAGCGGAGGTTGTGCGAGTGGACGTGGTCGCCGGGGGCGATGTCGGCGGAGGCGAACCCGATGACCTGGCCGTACTTGAGGACCGGCTCACCGCCGCGGACGGCCCGGGTCGCCACCTTGTGTCCCCGTGGCACCGGGCCGGTCGGCGAGTCGACGTCGCCGATCGCCACCGCGACGTTGTCGGCGAGGCTCAGGACCAGGAGCCCCGGATGGGAGCGGCCGGAGACCGACCCAGAGGGCATGTGCACGTTCGTCGTCACAGCATTCTCGTTTCCGTGTCGTGTCGTCCCGCCGTCGGCCGGGCTCGACGTCCGCTTTCTCAGTCGAGCAGGTACTCGGCTCCCGAGCGCTCGCAGACGGCCCGGATCTTGTCCTTCAGCGTCTGCGGCACCGGGATGCCGTCGCGTGCCCGTTGCTCCCGCGACGCCGCCTCGGGGTCACCGGGCACCAGCACGGGCAGCTCCGGGTCCACCGGAGGAGTCGCGTGCAGCACGTCGATGGCGGCATCCAGGTCCGCCTCGAACTCACCGGGCGCACGGAAGGCCTTCGGATCGATCGCCAGGAAGAAGTGGCCGATGTTGTCCGGATCGCCCGGCCGTTCCTCACGGATGGGCGCGAAGGCACCGCCGGACAGGGTGGCCGACAGGATCTGCACCATGACGCTCAACCCGTAGCCCTTGTGGCTGGACATCTCCGGGGTGCCACCCAGTGCGGTCAGCCCGCCGTCCGGGCGGTCGAAGATGTACTGCATGGCTGCCGCCGCATCCCGGACCGGCGTCCCGGCCTCGTCGAGCACCCAGCCCTCCGGGAGCGGCTTGCCGTGGAAGTCGTAGACCTTCACCTTGTTGGCAGCCACCGTGCTGGTCGACATGTCGAGCACGAACGGACGGTTCCGGCCGGCCGGCGCCGCGAAGGCGATGGGGTTGGTGGACAGCCGGGGGACCGCGCCCCGGGTGGGCAGCACCGCCACGGTCCGGCCCGAGGTGGTCACCAGCCCGACCAGCCCGCGCTCCGCGGCCAGGGAGGCGTAGTAACCGGTGGCGCCGAAGTGGTGCGAGTTGAAGACCGTCACCACGCCGACCCCCGCAGCGGCAGCCTTGTCCGCCGCCAGCTGCATGCCCATGACGCCGGCGGGATGCCCGAGCCCACCTCGCGCGTCGATGAGAGCCGTCGCCCCGTGCTCCCGCACGACGACCGGGCGGACGTCGAGCCTGAGCTCGCCCCTGTCCCGGATGCCCTCGTAGTACATGAGCATCGACAGCCCGTGCGAGTCGATGCCCGCCAGGTCCGTGTCCACCATGACGTCAGCCGTCGTACTGGCGAGCTCGCCGTCCATCCCCCACGCGTCCAGCACGCTCAGGATCTGCTTCCGGACCCGTTCGGCCGGCACGCTCATCGAGATCTCCTCGTCCTCGTCCGTACGGCAGCGAGCGGCGGCTCCCTGCCGGATGCGCCTGTCGCCGGGTGGATGGCGGCCCACCCGGTCAGTGGTCAGGGACGTGCGCCCTCCCCACCCGGGGTCGGCCGGTCGGCCACCCACTGCCGGTAGTCCGCCCGGGTGCTCTCGTCCGGCGGGTAGGTGCCCCGCAGGGGCGCACCCGCGTCGACCCGGGACAGGACGAACTCCTCCAGGCGTTCCTGCTCGGCCGCGGCGGCGGCCACCTCGGCCGCGAGGTGACGCGGCAGGCACACCACACCGTCGTCGTCGCCGACCATGATGTCGCCGGGGTAGATCGCGACCTCGCCGCAGCCGATGGGGACCTGCAGGTCGACGGCGTGGTGCTGGACCAGGTTCGTCGTCGGGGACGCGCCGGCGGCGAAGGTGGGCATGTCGACCGCGGCGATCCCCGCCGCGTCCCGTACCGAGCCGTCCGTCACCACACCCGCGACCCCGCGGCGGAACAGGCGGGTGGCCAGGATCTCCCCCAACGAGGCCGCGCGCGTCTGCCCGCGGGAGTCGATCACCAGGACCGCGCCGCTGGGGACGGACTCCACGGCCAGGCGCTGAGGGTGGTCGTAGTCCTGGAAGACCGCCAGCACGTCGAGGTCCTCGCGCGCCGGGATGCACCTCAGGGTGAACGCCGGGCCCACCATCCGGGGTCGGCCCGGCCGCAACGGCCGCGGGCCGCCGAGGAACGTGTTCCGCAGGCCGCGGGCCATCAACTGCGTCGTCAGCGTCGCGGTGCTGACCTCGCGAAGAGTGGCGAGGACGGCATCCGGGACCTGCTCCGGCAGGCCAGGGACAGGATCGGGCGAGGGGGCCATGCGGATCGCCTCCCGGCGGGCTCGGCGTGCTTGGTATACCAATATACCAGCGATGCCTGCCGACGAGAAGGGCTCGCACCGGCCGATCCATCAGGCGGCCTCCGAGTCGACCGCCCCGCGCCCCGTGCGGACGCTCAGAGATCCACGGTGCAGGCCAGTGCGTCTCCACCGGTCTCAGGCGTCGCCGCCTCGGTGATGTGGCGGAGCATCAGCTCCCGCGCCTCCCCGGCGCGACCGGCTTCGACGGCCTCGAGGATCTGCCGGTGCTGGGTGAACTCGTCGGCCCAGCTGGGCGTCGCGGCCCAGAGCAGGCTCACCGCGCCCAGTGCGGTCAGGTCCTGCAGCCCGTCGAGGGCCGCGATGATCAGCTCGTTCCCGCACTCGCGGTAGAGGCTGCGATGGAACCGGCGGTTGGCGAGACTCAGCCCGACGTGGTCGTCGTTGGCCAGCCGCTCGCGCGCCTCTTCCAGCGCCAGCCGCGCCTGGGGGACGTGTTCACCGGAACGCTCCGCGGCACACGCCGTGGTCCACGGTTCCAGCAACAGCCTCATCTGGCGGACGCGTTCGAGGTCTTCCTTCTCCAGGCGCCGGACCGTGACCCCGCGGTTGCGCGCGATGGTGACCAGCCCCGACGAGGTCAGCGAGATCAGCGCTTCGCGCACCGGGGTCTTGGAGACGCCCAACGCCTCCGCCAGGCGACGCTCGACGAGGACCTCGCCCGGCCGCAGACGGCCGGAGAGGATGGCGCGCCGGATCGAGTCGGCCACCGTGTCGGAACGAGTCGTCGCTGCCGGCAGCGGGGTCAGCGAACCGTCACTCACGGAACCGATCGGCTCTGTCTGCGTCACCATGCTGGTATACCACCCACCCGCCGTTACGGAAACGTAGCGTCCCCGTCGAACCACCCCGACGGGGGTGCCGCGCGGACCGCCGGTCGTCGTCGGGCGCGTCCGCGCGGCGGCCCCGCGCCGGGGCCCACCATGGCGGGCTCGAGCGATCAGCCGCGAGCCCTGCCGGAGAGCTGCTCGACGAGCAGCAGGAGCGCGGAGTGGTCCAGGTCGCCATGGCCCTCGGCGCGCAGGGCCCCCATCAGCTGAGCCGCGAGAGCGCCCATCGGGATCGCCACCCCGACCTCCCGGGCCGCCGACGTGACGATGCCCAGGTCCTTGTGGTGGAGGTCCACCCGGAAACCGGGGGCGAACTGGCGCGCGAGCATCCCCGCGCTCTTGCGGTCGAGGATCCGGTTTCCGGCCAGCCCTCCGGCCAGGACCTTCACCGCCGCCTCGGTGTCCACGCCCTGGGCTTCGAGGAAGACGATCGCCTCCGCCACGAGCTGGATCGTGCCCGCGACGATGAGCTGGTTGGCGGCCTTGACGATCTGGCCGGATCCGGCCGGACCCACGTGGACGATAGTGGCGCCGACGACGTCCAGGAGGGGCCTGGCCGCCTCCATGTCGGCGCTCTCGCCACCGACCATGATCGAGAGGGTCCCCTCGATGGCGGCGGCCTCGCCGCCGGAGACCGGTGCGTCCAGCGCTCCGACGTCCTTGGCGCGGGCCGCCTCGGCGATGCGCACCGAGACGTCCGGGCGGATGGTGCTCGCGTCGACGAGCACCGTCCCGGGACGAGCGGACGCCAGGACGCCGTCGTCACCGAGCACGACCGCCTCCACGTCCGGGGAGTCGGGGAGCATGGTGACCACCACATCGGCGTCACCCACCGCTTCCCGGATGCTCCCGGCGGCGCGCCCTCCCCGCTCCACGAGGGCGTCGACCTTGCCTCGGCTACGGTTGAACCCGATGACGTCGTGCCCGGCCGCGACGAGATTGGCGGCCATCGGTCCGCCCATGATGCCGAGCCCGATGAATGCGATCTTGGTCATGGAACTTCCTCTCCTGGAACGGTCGTGGGTCAGGCGCCGGCGCGCCGCTCGCGGGGCAGCCAGCCCAGACTCTCCGCGGTGGTCGTGCTCGGCTTGTACTCCAGCGCGACCCAGCCGGAGTAGCCGGCCGCCGCGAGCTGCTCGAGGCGCCCGTCCAGGTCGATCGTCCCGGTCCCCGGCTCGTGCCGGCCCGGCGCGTCGGCGATCTGCACGTGCGCGATGCGCTCGGCGTGGTCGTCGATCACCCGATCGACGTCGTCGCCGTTGACCGTCAGGTGGTACAGGTCGCAGAGCAGGCCGAGGTTCGTGACGCCGGTGTCGGCAGCCACCCGGTCCAGCACCGCCACCGCGTCGGCCGCGATGAGCAACGGGTAGTCCGGTGCGCCGCTCACCGGCTCCACCAGGACGGTGCCGCCCACGCGACCCGCGGCACGACCGGCGAGGGCGAGGTTTTCCAGGGCTACCTCGTCCTGGGCAGAGCGGCCGCCATCGTGGCTGCGGTTGCCGTACAGCGCGTTGAACGCTCGGCAGCCCAGCCGCTCACCGATCCCGACGACGACGTCGACGTTGTCCCGGAACTCGGCTCGGCGATCCGGCAAGGAGACCAGGCCGCGGTCGCCGGCGGCCATGTCGCCGGCGAAGAAGTTGAGCCCGATCAGCTGGACCCCGGCCTCCTCGAACGCACCGACGAACGCGTCCACCGCGTCATCCGATGGCACCGCCTCGGCGAAAGGCCACCAGAACTCGGCAGCCGTGAACCCGGCTTCGCGAGCGGCGGCGGGCCGTTCGAGGAGCGGAACCTCGGTGAAGAGCAACGAGAGGTTGACGGCGTAAGGGAAGGGGTCGCCGGCCACATTCATCTCCTTCGCTTGGTCGCGACCACCGGGCCGCAGTGAGCACTGTCCGAGCGACCGCTCCGGTCGCCACGGGAGCCGGAGCGGTCGGGCGCCACACCCATACGGCAGCCTGGTGGACCGCTTGTCGGGGTACCGCTCATTGGTATACCGTACGCCACGTGGACCGGGGGCGGCATCGGTCGACCGGCGCTCCCTCAGGGAAAACCGGCCCCTGAGCGGGCCCGCCCGTCCCGCGACCGGGACCGGCGGGCACACGAGCAGGGCGGCCAGGGTCCACAAGGGGCCCATCCGGAAGGTCCCCGATGCACCATTCACGTTCCATTCACCGAACGCCGGACCCTGCTCACCTGACGGCGGGGACGCCGACGTCGACAGGAGGATCCCGTGTCCCTGAAGAAGCTGTTCACGAACGATGGCGTGGCGCTCGGCATGATGCTGTCCGGCGTCAGCAATCCCGGCGTAGTGAGCATGATCTCCACCGCCGGGCTGGACTACTTCATCCTGGACATGGAGCACGGCCCCTTCGACTGGTCGGACATGGCCGCCATGATCGGGATCGCGCGCGGCGCGGGGATTCGGCCGATCGTGCGCATCCCCGAGATCCGCCGCGAGACCGTGCTCAAGCCCCTGGACGCCGGAGCGGCCGGACTGCTGGTGCCCATGGTGGACACCGTCGAGCAGGCGGAGGAGATCGTGCGGCACGCCAAGTACGCCCCGCAGGGACAGCGTGGCACCGCGCTCCGGCGCGGTCACAGCGACTATGCGAAGAAGCCGGCAGTCGAATACATGGCCCGGGTGAACGAGGAGACGACGATCGCCATCCAGATCGAGAGCCGGGAGGCGGTGAAGAACGCCGAGGCGCTCGCCGCCGTGCCTGGGATCGACGCCCTGTTCATCGGGCCCTTCGATCTCTCGGTCGACATGGGACTCACCGGCCAGGCGTCGGATCCGCAGATGCGGGAGGTGTATCGGACCGTTCTGGCCGCAGCCAAGGCGTCGGGCAAGGTCGCCGGCATCCACCTCTTCGATACGCAGCTGGCCAAGAGCCTCATCGAGGAGGGGTTCCAGATGGTGTCGGTCAGCAGCGACATCGACATCATCGTGGACCAGACCGCCGCGAACGTCTCCGCGCTGCGCGGCTGAGCTTCCGCACCGGTCCGCGCTCGACCGCCAGGCCCGGCGCCGGACCCGGCTCCACCCCCAGGGGAGAGGAGCCGGGTACGGCCCGGGCCTGCGTCGTCGACCTGTCCGGGCGGTACGACTCAGTCGTTGCGCGGAAATCCCAGGTTCAGCCCGCCGTGCTCGGGGTCGAGCCACCGGGAGGTGACGACCTTGCCCCGGGTGAAGAAGTGCACTCCTTCCGCACCGTGCGCGTGGCTGTCACCGAACAACGACGACTTCCAGCCCCCGAACGAGTAGTAGGCCATCGGCACCGGGATGGGCACGTTGACGCCGACCATGCCGACCTCCACCTCGCTCTGGTACCGGCGCGCGGCGCCACCGTCGTTGGTGTAGATGGCCGTCCCGTTCCCGTAGGGGTTGCTGTTGACCAGCTCCAGGGCGGCGTCGTAGGTGGGTACGCGGACCACGCTCAGCACGGGGCCGAACACCTCGTCCCGGTAGACCGTCATCTCCGGGCGCACCTGGTCGACCAGCGTCGGCCCCAGCCAGAAGCCGTGGGGCTGGTCGGCGACGACGACGTCCCGGCCGTCGACCACGAGGCTTGCGCCCTCCCGTTCGGCCGAGTCCACGTAGGACGCCACCCGATCGCGGTGTGCCCCGGTCACCAGCGGGCCCATGTCGCTGCCCGCCGACCGCCCGTCCCCCACCGTGATCGTCGACATCCGCTTGGAGATCCGGTCGACGAGCTCGTCCCCGACCGGGTCGACGGCGACCACGACCGAGATCGCCATGCACCGCTCCCCCGCCGAGCCGAAGCCGGCGTTGACCGCCCCGTCCGCGGCCAGGTCGAGATCGGCGTCCGGCAGCACCACCATGTGGTTCTTGGCACCACCCAGGGCTTGGACGCGCTTGCCGTTCGCGGTACCGCGCTCGTAGACGTAGCGGGCGACGGGAGTCGACCCGACGAAGGAGATCGCCTTGACGTCGGGGTGGTCCAGGAGTCCGTCGACGGCCACCTTGTCTCCCTGGAGGACGGTGAACACGCCGTCCGGGAGGCCCGCCTCCTGCCACAGCCGTGCGATCCAGGTGGCGGCCGACGGATCCTTCTCGCTCGGCTTGAGGACCACGGCGTTGCCGGCGGCGATCGCCACGGGGAAGAACCACATCGGGACCATCGCCGGGAAGTTGAACGGGCTGATGATCCCCACGACCCCGAGCGGCTGGCGGATGGAATGGACGTCGACGCCGGACGACACCGCCTCGGAGTAGCCGCCCTTGAGCAGCTGCGGGATGCCGCAGGCGAACTCGACCACCTCCAGCCCGCGGGTGACCTCGCCGAGCGCGTCGGAGAGCACCTTGCCGTGCTCGGCCGTGATGATCTCGGCGAGCTCCTCCTTGCGCGCGTCGAGCAGCTGGCGGAAGGCGAACAGCACCCTCATCCGCCTGGTCAGCGAGGTCCGGCTCCAGGACTGCCACGCCCGTGCCGCGCTGGCGACGGCTACCTGGACGTCGTTCTCGGAGGCCAGCGCAACCGTCCGCGCGACGTGCCCGCCGGCCGGGTCGTACACGTCGGCCGAACGGCCCCCGTCACCGGCCCAGTCCGCTCCGTCGACCCAGTGACTGACGTGGCTGTCCATGTGCTTCCCTTCGTGGTGGGTGTTCCCGCGTCATAGTGCAGCTGCCCGTCCCCTGCTCCGCCGGCCGGGCGTCCGGCCCCGGTCGGGCGCGTGACGCGGTGGCCGGCGGACGAGGAACAGCCGCCGGTCAGGCCCCGACGTCGACCTTCGGCTCGTCCCCGCTCCGGGCGCTCCGGGCCCTGCGGGTGTTGCGGGCGTAGCGGAGCAGCGGAAGCACGACGGCGAAGACGACGACCGCCCCGAACAGGGTCCCGGAGATCGGCCGCTCGACGAAGCCGAGCAGATCCCCGTTGAAGATGCGCAGGGACTGGCGGAACGCCGTCTCCAGGAGCCCGCCCAGGACGAAGGCGAGGACGAGCGGGCCCGGCTCGTAGCCGTACTTCTTCATGAGGTAGCCGAGGATCCCGAATCCGATCACGACGAGCATGTCGTAGAAGCTCGTGTTGACGGTGTAGACGCCCAGCATGATCACGATGACCGTGATGGGCGAGAGGATCGACGCCCGGACGCGCACGATGCGGATGAACAGGCCCACCATCGGCACGCTCAGGATGAGCAGGAACAGGTTGCCGATGTACATCGAGTCGATGACACCCCAGAAGACCTCGGGGTTGTTGGTGATCAGCAGGGGCCCTGGGGAGATGCCCTGCAGCAAGAGGGCGCCGAAGATGATCGCCATGGTCGAGTTCGCCGGGATGCCGAGCGTCAGCAGCGGGATGAACGACGACGTCGCCGCCGCGTTGTTCGCCGACTCCGGCCCCGCCACACCCTCGATCGCACCCTTGCCGAAACGTTCCGGCGTCTTGGACCGCCGCTTCTCCATCCCGTAGGAGACCAGGGAGGACAGAGTCGCTCCTCCGCCGGGCAGGATGCCGAGGAAGAAACCCACGACGCTGCCGCGGGCGATGGCGCCGCGGGACTGACGGAAGTCCTGCTTGCTGATCCAGGCCCGACCCACCTCGGAGGTGGCGACGGCAGCCTCGGCCCTGGCACCGAGCTGGTACATGATCTCGCCCAGGCCGAAAAGGCCCATGACGATGGGGACGAAGTCGAAGCCGTCCGTGAGGTAGAGGACGTCGAAGGTGAACCTCTGGGCACCCACGATCGGGTCCCGCCCGACCGTGGCCAGCAGGAGCCCCAGCAGGGCCGCGATGGCGCATTTGAGCGGCGCCCCCGTCCCCAGCGTGGAGACGAGCAGGATGCCGAGGACCGCCAGCGCCGTGTACTCCGGCGGGCCGAAGTCGAGGGCGAACCCGGCCACCACCGGCGCGACGAACGTCATCGCGATGATGGAGACCGTAGCTCCGATGAAGGAGCCGATCGCGGCGATGCCCAGCGCGTTCCCCGCGCGGCCGGACCGCGCCATCTGGTAACCGTCGAAGGTCGTGACGACGGTCGAGGCCTCTCCCGGCAACGAGAGGAGCACCGACGTGATCGTGCCCCCGTACTGGGCTCCGTAGTAGATGCCGGCGAGCATGATGATCGCCGTCTCGGACGGGATCGCGTACGTGACGGGCAACAGGATGGCGATCGTCGCCGTCGGGCCGAGCCCCGGCAGCACCCCGATGACCATGCCGAGAGTGACGCCGAGAAGGCAGAAGGCGAGGTTGGTCGGGGTGAGGACGACGCCGAATCCGAAGAGGATCGGGTCCAGGAAATCCACCGTATCTACCGTTCCCTCAGAAGAAGAGCAGGCGCGGGAGGTTGACGCTCAGGCCGATGATGAAGACGAGATAGACGACGACGGTGGTGCCCACCGCGATCGTCAGCGTCATCCGCCACGTCTCCTTTCCGATGACCTTCAGCCAGAACGCCAGCAGAAGAAGGGTCGTGATCTCGAACCCGAGCGGCTCGAAGAGGTAGGTGAAGACGACGAGGCTCAGCGTGGCCACGGCCGTGATGCGCCAGCCCCGGCCGAAGCGCTCGGCGCCGTGCAGTCCGTGCCCGAGAGCCAGCAGGGCCAGCGAGGCGACGGCCATGGCAGCGCTGAGCACGAGCGGCCACAGCCCGGGTCCCGGGTTGGAGATGGAGCCGATGCCGAGGTCGAAGGCGCTGAAGACACCGGCGATACCGAGGGCCAGGGGAACCCCGCCGGCCACGATCCCGACCCAGCGCGGGAGGTCCGGCTCCTCGTCGGGGAACGGGGACAGCGGTCCGCCGAGGTCCTCGTCCTCGTAGTCCGCGGCGGTGTGCTCCGCGGTGGTGTGCTCCGCGGTTGTGTGCTCCGCGCCGGAGCGCGGGGTGGAGCCCGAAGAGGCCCCACCCCGCGCCGCGGCGGGCTCAGGCACCGAACTCAAGCGCCGCCGCCCACGTCGATCCCGAGCTCCGCGATCTGCTCCTCGAAGCGAGCCCGGTCGGCCTCGATCTCCTCCTTGACCTCCGCGCCGCCCACGACCCACTGCTCCATGAGGTTGTCCTCCATGAAGGACGAGCACTGTTCGCTCTTGATGGCGTCACCGAGCAACTGCTCGAGCCGCGCCGTCGTCTCCTCCGGGATCCCGGGGGGGCCCACGTAGAAGGCGGTCCGGTCGATGACGACGTCTACTCCCGCTTCCGCCGCGGTCGGCACCTCGGGCAGCAGGGGGCTGCGCTCCTCGGCGAAGATCGCCAGCGGCACGAGGGTGCCCGCCTCGATCTGCTCCGCCACCTCCGACGGGTGGGCTCCCGCGAAGTCGACCTGCTGGCCGAGCAGCGCCGTCCGGGCCGGTCCACCGCCCTCGAACGGCACCTCGGTCGCGGGGATGCCCGCCTCCTCGAAGAACAGCGTCAGCGCGAACGAGGTGGTGCTGCCGAGCCCGGAGGTGCCGAAGGTGACCGGCTGACCGCTCGCCGTCGCCGCCATGAGGTCCTCCACCGTCTGGTACGGGCCGTCGGCGTTGGCCATGAGCACCGCCGGCTCCCGGACCGCGCCGGTCACGACCGTCATGTCGTCGAGGGTGAGCGGGCTCTCCTCCGGGAAGAAGATCGGAGTGACCGCGAACATCGACTTGGCCGACAACGCCAGACGGTGCCCGTCGGGCTCACCGTTGACCACGTACTGCGTACCGACCACGCCGTTCGCCCCCGGCCGGTTCTCGACCAGGACCTCTTCGTCGACCAGCTCCGAGAGGCACTGCGCCACCGCGCGGGTCAGGAGATCACTGCTCCCGCCGGCGGCGTAGGGGACGACCAGTTCGATTGGTTGGGTCGGGAACTCTTCGGCGGCGGCCGGGGCGTCGCCGCCCTCTTCGGGATCGGCGTTCCCGCCTTGGGCGCAGGCGGCGAGCGTCAGGCTCGCTGTCGCGGCGATCACCAGAGACCTGCGCCGGTGCCTGCTCGGGCTCGTAGCGCGCCCGTGTCCGTGCGTGTTCATGCTTCCTCCGTCGAGCGATGTGGGCGGGACGTTCCTCAACTCGGTCTTCCTCACTTCCCCCTCCGGGGGTGGCTGCGGTCCTCGGGCGGGGACACGCCGGGCGCCGTCGCCGGCGTCACCGACCCAGCCCGCCGGACGGGGTGGCAACGGCCCGCGTCCGGGCCGACCCGAACACCGCCGGGTTCACCACGGCCGCCGGACGACCACCGCCGAGCACCGCGACGATCGCCTCGGCGGCACCGACGGACATCCGCTCCAGGGCCCCTTCGGTGTGCGCGGCCGTGTGCGGCGTCATGACGACGTTCGGCAGGCCGAAGTAGCCGCAGTCCGAAGGCGGCGGCTCGGCCTCGAAGACGTCCACCCCGGCGCCGGCGATGCCGTTCCGCCGGAGGCAGTCGATGAGCGCCTCCTCGTCGACCACTCCGCCCCGCGCGGTGTGGATGAGGACGGCGTGCGGAGGCAGCTCCGCCAGCTCGGCCGCTCCGATCATCCCGCGGGTCTCGGCGGTCAGCGGGACGTGGACGGTCACCACATCGGAGGTCCGGAAGAGGTCGCCGAGCTGCTCCACCGGCTCGGCGCCGCGTTGCCGGATCTCCGGCGCGCTGAGGTACGGGTCGAAGCCGACCACGTCCATGCCGAAGCCCTGGCCGGCGATGCGGGCGACGCGCGTGCCGATCCGCCCCATGCCGATCACTCCGAGCCGGTGACCACCGAGCTCGCTCCCGACCAGGGTGTCGCGGATCTCGAAGCGGCCGCCGCGGACGACGGCGTCGGCGGTGACCAGCCTGCGCTTCACCGCGAGGAGGAGCGCGAACACGTGTTCGGCCACAGATTTCATGTTCGCGTCGGGGGTGTTGGCGACGAGGATGCCCAGATCCGTCGCGTCGGCGACGGCGATGTTGTCCACGCCGACCCCGTGGCGCGCCACCACGCGCAGATTGGGGGCACGCCGGAACTCGTCACCGCTGAGGATCCTGGTGCGCACGAGGATCCCTTCGACCACCGGCAGGACGTCGTCGAGGGGTGTCGCGTCGTCGCCGTAGCCGAGGACCACGTCGGCGCTGCCGGCGAGCAGGTCGAGGGCCCTCGGGTGCACAGGCTGGGTCACGTAGACGACGGGCCGCGGAGTCGACATGCTACGACCGCCCGGACCGGCGAGCCGGCCGGCAGGCGACCCGCGCTGACGACGACGTCCGCGACCGGAGGCGGCAGATCGACCGCGATCTCTTCCGGGAAGGCATGTGGTGCACGGTATACCGTGGGTCGCGCTGGGACAAGGGTCATATGTGTCCTGCGTCTCATGCGCCGCGTATGGGCGCCGGCGTCCTCGTCGCGGGGGGGGTCCGTGCGGCAACACGGGGCAGGAATGTGGGACTTCCGCATCGAGCGGACGCTCGAACCAGGCTTCTGACCTGTGCGCCCCGCGGGACGAGTGAGGGCCGCCAGGCACGGCCGAGCACCGGTGACGGGGCTCGCGCCGGGGACCTCGACTCCAGTGGTGATGTCCCACGGGACCGCCCACGTGGTGCCGTACTGCGGGGGACACGCCGCGGCGGGCGTCGCGCCGTCCGGCCGGAGCTCAGGCCACGATGTCCGCCACCGCAGCGGCGAGCCGGGCGGCAGCGTGCGGCGCCTGCGGAAGGAAGAGGCTCGGTTCGGTCAGCTCGAGCTCCAGGACGATCGGCCGCCCCTCGGCGTCCTCCACCAGGTCGACCCGTGCGAACAGGAGCGGCGCCGCCCCGGGCAGCAGTGCCGTCACGGCATCCAGCACCGACTCGGCGGCACGGCGCTGAGCGGCGCTCGCCTCGACGGGAAGGAGGTCACCCCGGCTGTCCCTGTCCTGGCGCACGCCCTCGCCGCGGCGCAGCAACGGTCCCTTCCGCACCGCGTGGGAGAACCGGCCACCGAGGAACAGCATCGCCGTCTCGCCCAGCCGGTCGACGCTGGCCTGGTACGGCTGGACCATGGCGACCCGACCGGCGGCGGCCAGGTCCGCGGCGTGCGCCAGCGCCGCGTGGGCGTCGGTCCAACGGGCGGTGTCGCGAGAACCGGCGGAGACCGACGGCTTGACCACCCACTCCGCCGCCTCGGGCAGGTCGTCGACGGCCCGGGGCGCCCAGGCGGTCGGCACCACGGGCAGCCCGGCCCGCTCGAGGTCCCCGAGGTAGGCCTTGTCCGCGTTCCAGCGCATGACATCCACCGGGTTCCGGAGCCTCGGCACCCGCTCCGCCCAGGCGAGGAACTCAGGCAGGCGCCAGGTGTAGTCCCAGCAGGACCGGACCACGGTCAGCGCGAAGGAATTCCAGTCGACGCCGGGCTCGTCCCAGCGAACGACGTGCGGCTCCAGTCCGGCCGCCACCAGAGCCGGGACGGCGAGCGGGAGGTCCGGGTCCAGCGGCTGTCCGCGTTCGGACGTGACCAAGGCGACCCGGGTACCCGCCCCCACCTCAGGCACCGGCCTTCTGCGGCACGCTGTCGATGACGTCGGGCATGGGCCGGAATCCTCCTGCGGTGCGGTCGTCGTCGCGGCCGGTGGTCAGCACGGCGCAACGATGTGGAACCGGTCCACGGTCCAGGCCCGGGCCTGCTCGCTCAACGTGATCCCGAGACCCGGACGCCCGGACAGGTGCATCCGCCCGCCGCTGATCCTGAGGCGCTCGTTGAACAACGGGTAGAGCCAGTCGAAGTGCTCGACCCAGGATTCGTGGGGGTAGGCCGCCGCCAGGTGCAGGTGGATCTCCATGGCGAAGTGCGGGGCCAGCAACACGTTCCGGTGCTCGGCGAGGGTCGCCAGGCGCAGGAACTGCGTGATGCCGCCGATACGCGGGGCGTCGGGCTGGATGATGTCCACGGCGCCCAAGCGGAGCAGTTCGTGGTGGTCGGCGACGCTGGTGAGCATCTCCCCCGTGGCGATCGCCGTGTCCAGGGAGTGGGTGAGCTGGGCATGACCCTCCGCGTCGTAGGCGTCGAGCGGCTCCTCGATCCAGGTCAGGCCGAACTCGTCGAGCGCCCGGCAGACCCGTCGTGCGGTGGGCCGGTCCCACTGCTGGTTGGCGTCCACCATGAGTGGGAAGTCGTCGCCGATGTGCTCGCGCACCGAGCGGACCCGTCGCAGGTCCTCCGCCGAGTCGGGCTGACCGACCTTGATCTTGATACCGCCGATGCCGGCGTCCATCGAGGCGCTGGCGTTGTCCACGACCTGCTCGATCGATTCGTGCAGGAAGCCACCGGAGGTGTTGTAGCAGCGGACCGAGTCGCGGTGGGCCCCCAGGAGCTTGGCCAGCGGCAAGCCGGCCCGCTTGGCCTTGAGGTCCCACAGGGCGACGTCGAGCGCGGCGATCGCCTGCGTCGACGCCCCGCTGCGACCGACGGAAGCGCCCGCCCACACCAGCTTCGTCCAGAGCCGTCCGATGTCGTTCGGGTCCTCGCCGATCAGGTCCGGGACGATCTCTCGGGCATGGGCGAACTGTGCCGGCCCACCAGCTCGCTTCGAGTAGCTGAACCCCAGCCCCTCGTGGCCGCTTTCGGTACGCACCTCGGCGAACAGGAACGCCACTTCGGTCATGGGCCGCTGGCGGCCCGTCAACACCTTGGCGTCGCTGACGGCGGCGGCCAGCGGGAGGGTGATGGACGAGAGCGTCACCGACTCGATGCGATCGAGAACCGCGGGGACGGAGTCAGGACGTGGGACCGCACCACTCACGATGGCGGGCGTGTCGGCGGCCATGCGCCTCCTTCGTGACTAGCAGCTCACCTTGGGCCGAGCGCCTCGGTGAGCTCCGGTGGACCGGGCCGCCCCTGTCGGGTCCGGCCCGGACGAGGCACCACGGAGCTGCGTCGCACCCTACGCTTGTTGGTATCTCGTATCCTACCGAGGCTCATCCCCCGGCGGACCGCCCTCCGCACCCCGATCTCGAGGAACTCTGATGACCGTCCTGGTCGGCTACATCCCCAACCCGCAGGGAGAGGCCGCCTTCGCGGCAGCGCTCTCGGAAGCACAGCGCCGCAACGAGGACCTGCTGGTGCTCAACTCCCCACGCGAGGGGGCCGCGGTCAGCGCCGCGCTGGCCGGCGAGGGGGCGGTCGAGGAGTTGCTGGCGCGGGCGTCCCGGTCGGGCGTACGCGCCCACATCCGCCAGGAGCCCTACACCGGGGAGCTCGCCGACCGCATCGTGCGCGTCGCCCAGGAGACCGATGCATCGGTCGTCGTCATCGGGCTGCGCCACCGGTCTCCGGTCGGCAAGCTCATCATGGGGAGCACAGCCCAGCGGATCCTGCTGGAGGCCGACCGCCCGGTATTGGCCGTCAAGGCCTGAGTTCGGTCGACCCGGCCGGACGCGCGCCGACCGGTGCCCTCAGAAGGTCGCCCACCCTGCCAGCGCGAGGACCAGGGCGGCCCCGACGAGCAGCGGCGGGCCGAAGGGCACGGCGCTGCGCCAGCCGGCCCGGCCACTGGCCACGAGGGCGACCGAGGCCAGCGCACCGGTCAGCAGCCCGAGGAAGATCCCGGCCAGCAGGACGCCCCAGCCGAACCAGCCCAGCACCAGGCCGATCAGCCCCAGCAGCTTGACGTCGCCGAAGCCCAGGGCCGCCGGCGCGAGCAGCCGGGCCCCGCCCGAGACGACGACCACCGCCGCACCGGCCGCGACCGCCCGCGCCAGTGCCGTCCAGGTGCCCAGCACGACGGCATCGACAAGCAGCGCCGCGGTGCAGACAGCCAGCGCCGGCAGGACCACCCGGTCCGGCAGCCGGTGGACCGCCAGGTCGACCAGCGCGAGGACGACCGCGGCGCCGGCGCCCCAGGCGAGTGCGAACGTGGCCGGCCGGAGCCCGCCGAGCAGCACGGCGCCGGCCAGGCCGGCAGCGAGCAGCGCCGTCGCCAGCGCGAGGGCGGCGGGAGGCGCGGTCGCCCGGTCGTCACGGGCGGCGAGCCGCGCGGCGGTCCGCGCGAGCCAGGGACCGAGCGCCAGCGAACCGATCAGCGCGGCGCCGACCAGGACCGGCCGGGCGATGTCCACGGCGGCGTTCAGCGGGCGTCGAGGGCGGCGCGCATCGCACCGAGGGGCGCGGGCTGCCCCGTCATGAGCTCCACCTGGACGGTGGCCTGCCAGAACAGCACCTCCAGGCCGCCGATGACCGTGCCGCCCGCCGCGGTGACGCGGTCGGCCAGCGGTGTGGGCCACGGCGCGTAGAGCACGTCGAGCACCGTCTGCCCGCCGTGCCAGTCCAGCGCCGCCACGGCCGGCTGACCGCCGACCGGTACGGTGCTGACCACGACCGGGGCCTCGACGTGGGCACCCGCGAGCGGCAGGACACGGGTCCGCACCCCGAGGGTGTCCAGCACCCGCCGGACGTCACCGGCCCGCGCCGGCTCCCGGACGACCAGGTCGATCTGCTGGGCGCCCAGCGACGCGAGCGCCACGGCAGCCGCCGCCGCCGTCCCCCCGGCCCCGAGGACCGCTGCGTGCTGCACCTGCTCCACGCCGGCAACCTGCAACGCCATCCCGACGCCGGTGACGTCGGTGTTCTCGGCCCGCCAGCCGGCGTCGGTGCGGACCAGGGTGTTGGCGGCCTGCAGCAGCCGCGGCAGCGGTTCCACGACGTCGGCGACCTCGACGGCCGCCCGCTTGCACGGCATGGTCACCGAGAAACCGCGCCACTCCTCGCCCAGTCCGGCGAGGAGTGGCACCACGTCCTCGGCCCCGACGTCGAGCGCGTCGTAGGTCCAGTCGGTGAGCCCCAGTGCCGCGTAGGCAGCGCGGTGCAGCAGCGGGGAGAGCGAGTGCGTCACCGGCCGGCCGACGACCGCCGCCCGCTGGTGCCGGTCAGCCACCGCATCCGAGACCGGCCGCGGCGCACCGCTGGCGCGCTTCCTGGAACTCGGCGTAGTTGCTGGTGAAGAAGTGCGCGCCGTCCTCGGACTCCAGCACGTAGTACAGGAGGTCACCGGTGCTCGGGGTCAGGGCGGCCTCCAGGCTGGCCTCCCCGGGCGAGCTGATCGGCGTCGGTGGGAGACCCTGACGGGTGCGGGTGTTGTACGGCCCATCGGTCTGCAGATCCGACACGGTGAGCTCGTTGCCGCTCTTGTCCAGGCCGTAGGCGAGCGTCGCGTCGATGCCGAGTGGGATCCCCTGCTCGAGCCGGTTGTAGATCACCTGGGCGACGTCCGCCCGCTCCTCGTCGAGCCGCGTCTCCGACTGCACCATCGACGCGACCGTGACCACCTCGTAGGGGCTCAGGCCCAGCGCCGCGGCGCGCTCCTCCAGCCGGATCCGGGCGGCCACCTCGGTGAACGTGTCGACCATCCGCTGCAGCATCTGCTGCGGCGTGGTGCCGGGTTCGAAGTCGTAGGTGGCCGGGAACAGGAAGCCCTCGAGCTGGCCACCAGCGTAGGCAGGAAGCCTCAGCACGGCCGGATCGGCCGCCGCCTCCAGCTCCTCGAGCGGCGTGCCGGTCTCCTCCGCGAGCCGGGCGAGGATCTGCTCCACCGTGAAGCCCTCGGGCACCGTGACTCGCGACACCTGGCGCGAGGCCGGGTCGAGCAGCATCTCCAGCGCCGCCTCGCCGCTCATCTGCAGCCGCAGGGTGTAGACGCCGGGCTGGATGCCGGTGGCGTCGGGATCGGCCTCCGCCGCGCTCACGAACGGTGCGGTGGAGGCGATGACGTCGGCCTCGGCGAGGGTGCGGGCGATGTCGCTGAGCGTGTCGCCCTCCTGGACGCGCACGTCGATGCTGCCGGTGCCCGCGCCGGTGTAGTCGCGGGAGGCCGGGTCGAGCAGGCCCAGCAGCTGCTGGCCGCCCACGACGATCCCCGTGACGATGCCCGCGAGCACGAGCAGCGCCAGGATCACCGCGAACGGCCGCCGGCGGCGGCGCCGGTCGCTGCGCGGGTCGTAGGGCTCCACCGGGATCTCGTCGTCGGCGGCCGCGTCGTACCCGTCCGCGGTGGAGGTGTCCAGGAGATCGTCGTCGTGTCCGGTCGGGAGGTCGTCGCCCCGGCGTCCCGGAACCTCTCCCCCGTCCGCCACCGGTGCCGGCGGCACGGCCGCGGGGCGACCGCGACGGAATCCGCGGCGGCGCGGTCGGTCATCGGCGACGTTGGCGCCGATGACGTCCAGGCCGCCGGTCTGCTCGTCCCAGAGGGGCTCAGCGGTCGTGGGGGCGTCGTCCTCGGGGAGCTCTTCGTCGGGGTGTCCGGCGAGCCGCGGGGCAGCCACGGTCGCGTCGTCGTCCCCCGGTTCCGGCCGCGGACGCAGCCGGTCCCAGGCGCCCGTGGGCAGCGGCGGGAGCGGCGCCGACGGATGGGGGCCGAAGCCGTGCTCGTCGCCGCCGCCGTGCCGCGAGCTGAGCGGGTGACCCGGGTCGTCGGTCGATCCGAACGACCACCAGTCCGGCTCCACCATCGGACCGGTGGCGTCCTCGTGTGCGGCCCCACGACCGAGGCTCGGCGGGAAGCCGTGGCCGGCGGAGGGGCCGGGGCCCGTCCCGAACGACGAGGGGCCCCCACCGAGGGCCCCGTCGAAGGAGTACCTGCCTCGCCGCGGCGGCCCGCCGGGCGCAGTCACGAGCCCGTCCGGCTGCTGTCGAGATACTGCTGGAGGATGACCACGGCCGCCGCCTGGTCGATCACTCCGCGCTGACGCCGGCTGTCGATGCCGCCCTCGCGGAGCTGGCTGGCTGCGGTCACGGTGGAGAGCCTCTCGTCGATCAGGTTCACCGGCACATCCGGGATGCGGTCGGCCAGTTCCTGTGCGTAATCGGCAGCATCCTGGGCAGAAGTGCCCGGCAAACCGGACAGGTGCACCGGCTCCCCCACCACCACCTCGGTCACCTCGTGTTCCGCGACGAGCGCGACGAGCTGGTCGAGGTCCGACCTGTTCTTCGCCCGGCGGAGCGTCTCCAGCGGGCTGGCGAGGGTGCCGGTCACGTCGGACAGCGCGACGCCGACCCGCACGGTGCCCACGTCGATGCCGAGCACCCGGCCTCGCCGCGGGGTCGCGCCGGGCCGGCGCGGCGGCACCTTGAGGTGCTGCGGCCAGCCACCGCTCAGGTCGATCTCCGTGGTCTCGTGCTTGACCGGCGGGAAGCCCTGGGTGAGATCGATCTCGGTGGTCGGGTGGTAGGACGGCTGCTCACCGGTGGACGGCCGGGGACGCGCCGGTGGCACGGCCGGCAGCTCACGACGCCGCCGGCCCACGGGGCCGGTGTCCTCGGGGCTGTGCTCGGATCCGGACACGATGGTCTACCTCCCAGTGGCGGTCGCAACCGCCTGGATGCCTGCCTGCAACGCAGCGGGGATACCCGCGGGATCGGTGCCGCCCCCCTGTGCGACGTCGGACTTGCCGCCCCCGCGACCGCCGACGGGAGCCGAGGCCGCCTTCAGGACGTCGTTGGCCGACAACCCCTGCGCGACCGCGACCGGGTTGAGGGCGGCAACGAGTGCCACCTTGCCACCGGACTCCGAGGCCAGCAGCACGACGGCCGGCCGGTCGGCGGCCAGGCGGCCCCGGACGTCGAGGGCGAGGGTGCGGAGATCGCCGCCGCTCAGCCCGGCCGGTGACCCGGTGACGACGGCGACGCCACCGACGTCGCCGGCCGAGGCGGCGAGCTCCCCCGCCGCGGCGACGCTCTGCTGGGCGCGCAGGTCGGCCAGCTCCCGGTCGAGGTCGCGCAGGCGGGCCACCATGCCGCTCACCCGGTCGACCAGCCCGTCCTGCGGCGACTTGAGGATCTCGGCGAGCTGGCGGACCAGGTCCCGCTCGCGGGCCAGGTAGCGGAAGCCCTCGAGCCCGACGACCGCCTCGACGCGCCGGGCGCCCGAGCCGACCGACGACTCGCCGGTCAGGGCGAGGGTGCCGATCTGCGCGCTGCCGCGGACGTGGGTGCCACCGCAGAGCTCGCGCGACCACGGGCCGCCGATCTCCACGACGCGCACCTGCTCGCCGTAGGTCTCGCCGAACAGCGCCAGCGCGCCGAACGCCTGGGCCTCGGGCAGCGTCATCCACGACGCGGTGACCGGGTGGTCGGCGCGGACGGCGGCGTTGGCGACGTCCTCGATGTCGCTCCGCTGCTGCTGGGTGAGCGCCCCCTGCCAGGCGAAGTCCAGCCGCAGGTAACCGGGGCGGTTGTACGAGCCCGACTGCAGCGCCTGCGGGCCGAGCACCTGGCGCAGCGCGGCGTGCACCACGTGCGTGCCCGAGTGCGCCTGGCAGGCCGACAGCCGCCACTCGCGGTCGACCTCGGCGGTGAGCTCCGTGCCGCGGTACAGCTCGCCCTCCAGGATCCGGACCTGGTGGGCCACCAGCCCCTTCACCGGCCGCTGGACGTCGATGACCTCGGCCCGGCCGCCGTCCCAGGTCAGGATGCCGGCGTCGGCGACCTGGCCACCGGACTCCGCGTAGAACGGGGTGCGGTCGAGGACCACCCGGGTGATCTCTCCCGGGCCGGCCGGGCGGGCCTCCTCGTCGTCGCCCTCGGCGACGACGCCGAGGACGCGGGAGTCGGTGCGCACGGTCTCGTAGGCGCGCCAGTCGGTCGGGCCGTGCTCGGCCAGCAGCCGGCGGTAGGCCAGGACGTCGACCGACCCGGTGCGCTTGGCGCGCGCGTCGGCGCGGGCGCGGTCGCGCTGCTCCGTCATGAGCGCGCGGAAACCCGCCTCGTCGACGGTCACGCCCTGCTCGGCGGCCATCTCGAGGGTGACGTCGATCGGGAAGCCGTAGGTGTCGTGCAGCGAGAAGGCCTGCTCCCCCGACAGCTTCGGTGTGCCGGCCTGCTTCGCCTGCGACACGGCGGTGTCGAACAGCGCCGTCCCCGAGGCGAGGGTGCGGCGGAAGGCCTCCTCCTCGGCGTAGGCGACGGCGGAGATGCGGGCGAAATCGGTGGCCAGCTCGGGGTAGCTGGCGCTCATCGCGTCGCGGGAGACCGGCAGCAGCTCGGGCAGCGTCGCTTCGTCGACGCCGAGCAGCTTCATCGAACGGACGGCGCGGCGCAGCAGCCGGCGCAGGATGTACCCGCGGCCCTCGTTGCCCGGCGTGACACCGTCGCCGATCAGCATCAGACCGCTGCGCACGTGGTCGGCGACCACGCGCAGCCGCACGTCGGAGTCGGTGTCCTTGCCGTAGGTGACACCGGCGAGGTCGGCGGCCCGGCGCAGCACCGGGGCGACCTCGTCGATCTCGTACATGTTGTCGACGCCCTGCAGCAGGAAGGCCACCCGCTCCAGGCCCATGCCGGTGTCGATGTTCTTCTTCGGCAGCTCGCCGACGACCGTGAACTCCTCCTTGCTCCGGACGTCGGTCAGCTCGTACTGCATGAAGACGAGGTTCCAGATCTCCAGGAACCGGTCGCCGGCGGTGTCGACCAGCGGGCCGCCGTCCGGACCGAACTCCGGGCCGCGGTCGAAGTAGATCTCCGAGCACGGCCCGCCGGGGCCGGGAGCACCGGTGTGCCAGTAGTTGTCCTTCTTGCCCAGCCGCTGGATCCGCTCCTCGGGCAGGCCGGCGATGCGGCGCCAGGCGTCGGCGGCCTCGTCGTCGTCGAGGTAGACGGTGACCCAGATGCGGTCGGGGTCGAAGCCCAGCCCGCCGTCCTCCAGCCGCCCGGTGATCAGCTGCCAGGCGTGCTGGACGGCGCCTTCCTTGAAGTAGTCGCCGAAGGAGAAGTTGCCGTTCATCTGGAAGAACGTGCCGTGCCGGGTGGTCTTGCCCACCTCCTCGATGTCGAGGGTGCGGACGCACTTCTGCACGCTCGTGGCCCGTGCGAACGGCGCGGGCTCCCGGCCGGTCAGGTACGGGATGAACGGCACCATGCCGGCGACGGTGAACAGCAGCGACGGGTCCGGCGAGACCAGCGAGGCACTGGGGACGACGGTGTGCCCTCGCTGGGCGAAGTGCTCCAGGAAGCGGCGGCGGATCTCGGCGGTCTGCATCGTCTACTCAGTTCTGCGGGGCCGGGCGGCCTGCGGTGCCCGGCCGGGGGGTCAGGAGTCGGCGGCGTGCGCGCCCCGCCGCAGCGAGGCGTCGCCCGGCGCGGGCAGCGGCGCGTCCAGCCCGGTGCCCGAGCGCAGCTCCAGCTCGCGCTCGCTCATCGCGTCGCGGACGTCGGCGCCGAAGTCGCCGATGGCATCGGCCAGGTCGCGCAGCCCCTCGGCGATCGAAGCCCCGATGCCGGCCGGGGTCACCTTCTCGGCGGCCGCGGAGAGCTTGCGGACGACCAGCGCGCCGATCGTCACGCCCATCGCCAGCCAGAACAGCCGGCGCATCAGGCGGCCCGCCGGGCGGCCCGGCGCGAGCGACGCGCCTCCTTGTCGCGGCGGGCGGCGTCGGCCAGTGCCTGCCCCTCCCGCTTCTTCTTCGCGGCGCTGCGCACGCCGTAGCTGAAGGCGGCCACCTTGATCAGCGGGCTGCCCAGGGTGGCGGCGACGACGCTGGTGAGGGCGGCGACGTTGCTCGAGACGTTCGCGGCGTTGCCGGTGATGTCGTCGACCCGCTCCAGGTTGCTGTTCACGTGGGCGACCGTGGTGCTGGCCTGGCCGAGGATCGGAGCGCTCTGCTCCCGCACCTGGCGGATGGTCAGCGTCGTCTCGTCCAGCGTGCGCCCCAGCTTGAGCAGCGGAATGGCCACGAGCACCACCAGCAGCACGAAGGCCAGGGCGGCGATCAGTCCGGCCCACTCTCCTGCGGACACGCGGGTCTCCTGTTCGTCGATGAGGTGCGATGACCGGGCGGCAGCCCGGAGTGGTCACAGTAGTCGCGGGCCCCGGCCGTCGTCCGTCGCCCGGCAGGGAGTCACCGAGACCGGCGGACGATGTCCTCGGTCAGGCTCCGCGCCCCGGTCCGCTCCTCGCTCGTTCCTCGCTGCGATGCTCCCGGAGCTGTCGCCTGACGATCTCCCGCAGCCGGCCCAGCCGCGCGGCGATCGGGCCCTCCGTGCCCCGGGCCGTCGGCCGGTAGTAGTCCTTGCCGACCAGCGCGTCCGGCGGGTACTGCTGCGGGACGACGCCGTCGGGGTGCGCGTGCGGATAGACGTAGGTCTTCCCGTGGCCGAGCTTCTTCGCCCCGGCGTAGTGGGCGTCGCGCAGACCGGGCGGGATCGGCCCGCCCAGGCCGGCCCGGACGTCCGCCATCGACTCGCCGATGGCCGTGGTGACCGCGTTCGACTTCGGGGCCGTGGCGAGGTGGACGACCGCCTGGGCCAGCGCGAAGTGCCCCTCCGGCATGCCGATGAAGGCGACGGCGTCGGCGGCGGCGACCGCGGTGAGCAGCGCCGTCGGATCGGCCATGCCGATGTCCTCGCTGGCGGAGATGACCAGCCGCCGGGCGATGAACCGCGGGTCCTCCCCCGCGGTGACCATGCGGGCCAGGTAGTGCAGCGCCGCGTCGACGTCACTGCCGCGGATGCTCTTGATCAGGGCGCTCGCGACGTCGTAGTGCATGTCACCCTGGCGGTCGTAGCGCACCGCCGCCTGCGCCACCGCCGTCTCCAGCGTGGCGAGGTCGATCTCGGCCGCCCCCACGGCCCGGGCCGCCCCCGCGCCGGACTCCAGCGCAGTCAGCGCCTTGCGTGCGTCGCCACCGGCCACCCGCACCAGGTGGTCCTCGGCCTCGGCGCTGAGCGTGAGCGTGCCGCCCAGCCCGCGCTCGCTGGCCAGCGCCCGGTGCAGCACGGAACGGACGTCGTCGTCGGTGAGCGGCTGCAGGGCCAGCACGAGGCTGCGGGACAGCAGCGGACCGACCACGGAGAAGAAGGGGTTCTCGGTCGTGGCGGCGATGAGGCTGACGATCCGGTCCTCGACCGCGCTGAGCAGCGAGTCCTGCTGGGTCTTGGAGAAGCGGTGCACCTCGTCGATGAACAGCACGGTGCGGCGGCCGGCGTAGGTGAGCTCGCGCTTGGCGCTGGAGATGACCGCCCGCACCTCCTTCACCCCGGCGTCGAGCGCGGAGAGCTGCACGAACTGCCGCTTGGTGGCCAGCGAGATGACGTGCGCCAGCGTGGTCTTCCCGGTGCCGGGCGGGCCGTAGAGCACCAGCGACATCGGCTCGTCGGACTCGACCAGCCGGCGCAGCGGCGCCCGGTCGCCCAGGAGGTGCTGCTGCCCGACGACCTCGTCCAGCGAGCGCGGGCGCATCCGCACCGCGAGCGGGGCACCCGGCTCGGCGACCGGTGCACCCTCCTCGCCCGGCGCGGGGTCGAACAGCGAACTCACGGGTGGGAACGCTACCCGCGGGGCACGACAGCCCCCATGCAGCAGCGACGCATCGGGACCGTGACCGTGGGCGCCATCGGGCTGGGCGCCATGCCCCTGTCCACCAAGGACTCGCGCCCCCCGGCGGAGGACGCCGTCGCCGTGGTGCACGCCGCGCTGGACGCGGGCGTCACCCTGATCGACACCGCCGACGCCTACGCCCGCGACGAGGCGGAGTTCGGCCACAACGAGACACTGGTGGCCGACGCCGTGCGGTCCTACGGGTCCGGCGCCTCCGACGTGCTGGTCGCCACCAAGGGCGGCCACACCCGGCGCGGCACCGACTGGGAGCTGGACGGATCACCGGCCTACCTGCGGCGGGCGTGCGAGTCCTCGCTGCGGCGGCTGGGCGTGGAGACCATCGGGCTCTACCAGTTCCACCGGCCCGACCCGGCGACGCCGTGGGAGGAGTCGATGGGGGCGCTGCGGCAGCTCGCCGACGACGGGCTGGTGCGCATGGTCGGCATCTCCAACGCCGACATCGCGCAGATCGACGTCGCCCGGTCGATCGTCGGCGACGCGCTGGTCAGCGTGCAGAACCAGTTCTCCCCCGGCTGGCGCCACTCCGCCGACGAGCTGGCGCACTGCGCGGGCCACGGGCTGGCCTTCCTGCCGTGGAGCCCCTTCGGCGGCGTGACCGCGGCCGGGTCGCTCGGCTCCACCGCGCCGGCGTTCGCGGAGGTGGCCGACGAGCTGGGCGTGTCGGTGTACCGCGTGACGCTCGCCTGGCACCTGGCGCAGAGCGACACCGTCGTCCCCATCCCCGGCGCCTCCCGGATCACGTCGGTCAAGGATTCGGTGGCCGCCGCCGAGCTGACCCTCTCCCCCGACCACCTCGCCCGCCTGAACGGCAGCTGACTGCATCTTCCGTTGATCATCGGCGTACGGCTCCCCCCCTTGGCGTGTCACCCAGCCATCTGCCGATGATCAACTACTGCAGCGGTGTCCACAGCCGCCGGCCGGTCCACAGAAGCGATCGACCGCGTCCAGCGACGGCGCGGTCCGCGCAGCGTGGCGACCATGCCACTCCCACCCACCTTCACCGCTGCGTCGGCGCGCGCCGCAGGACTGTCCCGCGGGCAGCTCCGAGGCAGCCGGTACGTGCGGCTGGCGCACGACCTCACGGCCCGACTGGACGACGCCATCGACGAGGTGGACCGACTGCGACTGCTGGCCACGGCCCTTCCTGCCGACGCCGCCTTCAGCCATGGCACCGCGGCATGGGTCTTCGGCGCCCCGGTCGCTCTGCCGCGGCGGCCGCACGTCGCCCTCACCCCTCGCCGGGTGCTCCCGCAGCACGCCGGCCTCGTCGTCCACTCACGGCGCCTCGTCGAGGACGACGTGGCCGCGCACAGGTCGCTACGACTGACGTCCGGCGCGCAGACCTACCTCGACCTCGCGCCGCTACTGACGCCACGGGACCTCGTCGCGGTCGGAGACGCTTTGCTCCGCGACGGGCACCTCGACGTTCCGGCGCCCACCAGGCGGCTGGCTCGGGCCCATCGCGTCCGCGGCGTCGTCCGTGCTCGGGAGTGCGCCGCGCTGCTCTCTCCGCTGTCCATGTCGCGGCCCGAGAGCCTGATGCGCTATTGGCTCGTGACCAGCCGCCTGCCCGACCCCCAGCCCCAGGTGCCGATCCATGATCGCTGGGGTCGGATCGTCGCTCACGGAGATCTCGGCTTTCCCGAGTGGCGGGTGTTGCTCGAGTACGAGGGCCGTCAGCACGCCGATGTCGACCAGTTCGGCCGGGACATCGACCGCTACTCGCTCATGGGCGCCGACGGATGGCTGGTGCTGCGGTTCGCCAACCGTCACCTCGGAGGGCCTACCACCGTGGTGGAACGCACCCGTCGAGCTCTCATCAGCCGAGGCTGGGACCCCGGTCCGGGTTGATCATCGGCATGTGGCTGTCCGACACGCCGTACAGGCCAGCCATACGCCGATGATCAACTCGGGAAGCCGCCGCGTGGGTCAGCGGCCGAGGGTCTCCTTCAGGGCGGCCAGCACCAGCGCGACCTTGTCGGGCGTCGCGTTGGCACCCATCAGCCCGATCCGCCAGACCGTCGCGGCGTAGGCGCCCACTCCGCCGCCGATCTCGAGGTCGTAGCGCTCCAGGAGCTCCTTTCGGACGGCGGCCGGGTCGACGCCGTCGGGGACCTTCACCGTGGTCAGCTCCGGCAGCCGGTGGCCCTCGGCCGCGAAGAGCTCGAGGCCGAGCTCGGCGAGCCCCTCGTGCAGCAGCCGGCCGGCCTCCGCATGGCGAGCGTGGACGGCGTCCAGCCCCTCCTGGAGGATCCGGCCGAGCCCGGCGTGCAGCGACACGACCATCCCGGTCGGCGCCGTGTGGTGGTAGGTGCGCCCACCCGACCCGGCGGCCTCTCCCGCATACCCGCCCAGCATGCCGAGGTCCAGATACCAGCTCTGCGGCTTCTCGATCCGCCGCTCCCACGCGCGGTCGCTGATCGTGAACGGCGCCAGCCCGGGCGCGACGCCGAGGCACTTCTGCGAGCCCGAGTACGCGAGGTCGACGCCCCACTCGTCGAGCTGCACCGGGATGCCGCCGAGCGAGGTCACGCAGTCGGCCAGCAGCAGCGCGTCGCCCTTTCCGGCGGCGAGCGGCGCGAGGTCGGACAGCACGCCGGTCGAGGTCTCCGCGTGGACGGCGGCGATGAGCTTCGGCGCCGGGTGGGCGGCCAGCACGCGCTCGGCGTCGACCGGCTGCCCCCACTCGTGCTCCACGGCCACCACCTCGGCCCCGCACCGCGAGGCGACGTCGACCATCCGCTGCCCGAACAGGCCGTTCACCGCGACGACGACGACGTCGCCCGGTCCCACGGTGTTGACGAACGCCGCCTCCATACCCGCCGACCCGGTGGCCGACAGCGGCAGCGTCCGCCGGCTCGCCGTCCCGAAGACCTGCCGCAGCCGGTCCGACGTCTCGTCGAGAACCTGCAGGAAGACCGGGTCGAGGTGACCCAGCAGCGGCCGGGCCAGCGCGACCTGCGCCTCCGGGTACGGGTTGGAAGGGCCAGGACCGAGGAGGGTGCGGGCACGCAACGGCATGCTCCGGACGCTACCGGCGACCCCGGCAAACCGCCGCAACACAGTTGATCATCGGCAGGTGGCTGGCCGACACGCGGCCGGACACCGCCATGTGCCGATGATCAACAGGCAGAGGTCGCGCTCACTTCGTGGGGTCGGAGGGCCCCGGGGCACCGGGCTCGCCGGGGAGCGCCGGCTCGTCGGGCTTGGCGTCGATGCCGGACTCCTTGCGCTGCGCCTCGGTGATCGGCGTCGGGGCGCCGGTCAGCGGGTCGAAGCCGGCGCCGGTCTTCGGGAAGGCGATGACCTCGCGGATGGAGTCGACCCCGGAGAGCAGGGCGGACAGGCGGTCCCAGCCCAGCGCGGCGCCGGCGTGCGGCGGCGGGCCGTAGGCGAACGCCTCGAGGAAGAACCCGAACCGCTCGCGGGCCTCCTCGCGGGACATGCCGAGGGTCTCGAACACCCGCTCCTGCAGGTCGGCGTCGTGGATGCGCACCGACCCGCTCATGACCTCGTTCCCGTTGATCACCATGTCGTAGGCGTCGGACAGCGCCGCGCCCTTGTCCTCGGCGAACCGCTCCCGCCACTCCGGGGTCGGCGAGGTGAACGGGTGGTGCATGAACGTCCAGTCGCCGTCCTCGGTCTCCTCGAACATCGGGAAGTCGACGACGAACAGGAACGACCAGGTGCCCGGCTCGATGAGTTCCAGGCGCCGCGCGATCTCGTTGCGGGCCGCGCCCAGCAGCTCCTGCGAGGTGCGCCGCGAGCCGGCGGCGAAGAAGACGCAGTCCCCCGGCTTCGCACCGACGGCCTCCACCAGGCCGGACCGCTCGGCGTCGGAGATGTTCTTGGCCACCGGGCCGCCGAGCGTCCCGTCCTCGGCGATCGTCACGTAGGCCAGGCCCCGGGCACCGCGCGACTTCGCCCAGTCCTGCCACGCGTCGAACGCCCGCCGCGGCTGCGAGCCCCCACCCGGCATGACGACGGCGCCGACGTACGGGGCCTGGAACACGCGGAACGGGGTGTCGGAGAAGTAGTCGGTCAGCTCGGTGAGCTCGGTGCCGAAGCGCAGGTCGGGCTTGTCCGAGCCGAAGCGGTCCATCGCCTCGCGGTAGGTCATCCGCGGGATCTCGGGCACCTCGTAGGAGGCCAGCTCGAGCCACAGCGACCGGACGACGTCCTCGGCGATCGCCAGCACGTCGTCGCGCTCGACGAAGCTCATCTCGAAGTCCAGCTGGGTGAACTCCGGCTGCCGGTCGGCGCGGAAGTCCTCGTCCCGGAAACAGCGCGCGATCTGGTAGTACCGCTCCAGCCCGCCGATCATGAGCAGCTGCTTGAACAGCTGCGGGGACTGCGGCAGCGCGTACCACTTCCCCTGCTGGAGGCGGACCGGCACGAGGAAGTCGCGGGCACCCTCGGGGGTGGACCGGGTGAGCGACGGCGTCTCCACCTCGGTGAACCCGTGGCCGGCCATCACCCCGCGGGCGATGCGGCTGATCTCCGAGCGCAGCCGGATCGCCCTGGCCGGACCCTGCCGGCGCAGGTCGAGGTAGCGGTACTTGTAGCGGACGTCGTCCGAGGCCGCCCGGTCGGTCTCGATCGGGAACGGCAGCGGCGCCGACGCCGACAGGACGCGCAGCTCGGAGGTGGCCACCTCGATGTCACCGGTGGGCAGCTCGGGGTTCTCGTTGCCCTCCGGGCGGCGCCGCACCTCGCCGGTGACGAGCAGGCAGTACTCGTTGCGCAGGTGGTGGGCCTCCTCCTCGCGCACGACCACCTGGACGTAGCCGGAGGCGTCGCGCAGGTCGAGGAAGACCACGCCGCCGTGGTCGCGGCGGCGGGCGACCCAGCCGGCGAGGGTGACGGTGGTGCCGGCGTCGGACGCGCGCAGCGTTCCGGCGTCGTGGGTGCGGAGCACGGAGGGTGCCTTTCGGAGGGAGGGGGTGGTTACCAGCGGTCGTGCACGTGGGCGCGGATGCGCTCGTCGTACAGCCGCTCGAGGTCGGAGAGCTGGGTATCCGACAGCGGCGCCATCGTCGCCGCGGCGACGTTGCCGCGGACCTGGGTGACGTTGCGCGCCCCGGGGATGACCGTGGTGACGCCGGGCTGGTCGATGACCCAGCGCAGCGCGAACGCGGCGGTCGGCACGGCGTCGCCGGCGATCGCCGCGACCTCGCGGGCGGCCTCGACGCCGACCTCGAAGGGGACCCCGGCGAACGTCTCGCCGACGTCGAACGCCTCGCCGTTGCGGTTGAAGTTGCGGTGGTCGTCGGAAGGGAAGGTCGTCGACTCGTCGTACTTGCCGGTCAGCAGCCCGCTGGCCAGCGGCACGCGGGCCAGGACGCCGACGCCGGCCTTCTGCGCGGCGGGCAGCAGCTCCTCGAGCGGCTTGCGCCGGAAGACGTTGAGGATGACCTGGAGGGCCTGGACGCCGGGGTGCTGCAGCGCGGTCAGCCCCTCGGCCACGGTCTCCACCGAGACGCCGTAGGCCGCGATCGAGCCGTCGGCCACGAACCCGTCGAGGGTGTCGTAGACCCGCTGGTCGGAGTAGACGGCGGTGGGCGGGCAGTGCAGCTGCACCAGGTCGAGGGTGTCCACCCCGAGGTTGCGGCGCGAGCGGTCGACCCACGCGCGCAGGTTCTCCGGCGTGTACTGGGCGGCCTCGAAGGGGTCCGCGCGCCGGCCGGCCTTGGTGGCGACGAAGGGTCGCTCCGCCCGCGGGGCCAGCGCCTTGCGGATGCGGACCTCCGACCGCCCGTCGCCGTAGACGTCCGCGGTGTCGAGGAGGGTCACCCCGGCGTCGAGCGCGGCGTCGAGAACCTCGCCGGCCACCTCGTCGTCGACGTCGCCCCAGTCACCACCGAGCTGCCAGGTGCCCAGGCCGATGACGCCGACGTCGGCCCCGGTCTTCCCGAGCGGTCGCTGCTCCATCGAAGTACTCACTCCTCCACACTCGCACGCACGGTCTCGAACAGCTCGCCCACGGGAACGGCCCGCTGCTCGCCGGTGCGCAGATCCTTGAGCTGACCGACGCCCTCGGTCAGATCCCGCTCGCCGATGACGACGGCGTGCGTAGCGCCCGACCGGTCGGCCGCCTTCATCGCGCCCTTGAGCCCGCGGTCGCCGTACACCGTGTCGGCCGCGACGCCGGCCTGCCGCAGCTGCCCGACCAGCCGGACGGCGACCCGCTTGGCCTCGGCCCCCAGCGGGACGACGAACGCCTGTACGCCGGCGGCCGCGCCGATGTCGAGGCCCTCGGCCTGGACGGCCAGCAGCGTGCGGTCCACGCCGACGGCGTAGCCGATGCCCGAGACGTCCGGCCCGCCCAGCGCCGCCGACAGCCCGTCGTAACGGCCGCCGCCACCGATGGCCGACTGCGCGCCGAGCCCGTTGTGCACGAACTCGAAGGTGGTCTTCGTGTAGTAGTCCAGCCCGCGCACCAGCTTCGGCGCCTCGGTCCAGGTCACGCCCAGGTCGGTGAGGTGCTGGCGGACGGCGTCGTAGTGCGCCCGCGTCGAGTCCGAGAGGTGGTCGACCATCAGCGGCGCGTCGTCGAGCTGCGCCTGCACCTCGGGGCGCTTGTCGTCCAGCACCCGCAGCGGGTTGATCGCCGCCCGGCGCCGGGTCTCCTCGTCGAGGTCCAGCTTGTCCAGGTAGGCGACGAGCAGCTCGCGGTACTGCGGCCGGCAGGTCGCATCGCCCAGCGAGGTGAGCAGCAGCTCGAAGTCGGTCAGCCCCAGGTCGCGGAAGCCCTGCACGCCCAGTGCCACCACCTCGGCGTCGAGCGCCGGGTCGTCGACGCCGAGCGCCTCCATGTCGACCTGGGTGAAGTGCCGGTAGCGGCCGGCCTGGGGGCGCTCGTAGCGGAACGCGGAACCGACCGTCCAGAGCTTCACCGGCAGGGCGCCGCTGTGCATGCGGTGCTCGATGAACGCCCGCATCAGCCCGGCGGTGAGCTCCGGGCGCAGCGTGAGGGAACGCCCGCCGCGGTCCTCGAAGGTGTACATCTCCTTCGTGACGACGTCGGTGGACTCCCCCACCCCCCGGGAGAAGACGGCGGTCTCCTCGAACACCGGCGTCTCGACGTAGCCGTAGCCGGCCCGCCGCAACGGTGCGGTGAGCCTGTCCCGGACGGCGAGGAATCGCGCCGAGTCCGGCGGCAGCGTGTCGAAGGTCCCCTTCGGGGCGGTCAACCCGGTCACGATGCTCCCCGTTCGGCTCCGGACTCGTTCCGCTCCTCGGTCGCTGGCGCTCCCTGCGATGCTCGCTCGCCCGTCGCTCTCACAGCCCGCGCCCCTTCGGCGCCTGGGCCGCCTCCGCCAGGTACGGGTTGGTCGCCCGCTCGCGCCCGATCGTCGTCGCGGGGCCGTGACCGGGCAGCACCACCGTCTCGTCGTCCAGCGGGAGGACGACGTCCCGCAGCGACCGCAGCATCGCGTCCCACGAGCCGCCGGGCAGGTCGACCCGGCCGACGGAGCCGGCGAACAGGACGTCACCGGCCAGCAGGCCGGGCGCCTCGCCCAGGTCCACCGAGAACATGACCGAGCCCTGCGTGTGCCCGGGCGCGTGCCGGACGGTGAGGTCGACGCCCGCCAGCGAGAGCACCGCGCCGTCGTCGAGCGCCTTGACGTCGCTCGGGTCGGGCAGCGCGACGCCGGTGATCAACGGAGCCAGCTGCGGACCGTGCCAGCGGGCCGGGTCCGACAGCATCCCGAAGTCCTGCGGGTGCAGGTAGGCGGGGATGTCGTAGCCGTCGCAGACGGGCAGCACCGAGAACGTGTGGTCGAGGTGGCCGTGGGTGAGCACCACCGCCACCGGCTTCAGACCGTCCTCGGCGAGCATGCGGGCCAGCGGCTCGACGGCGTCCATGCCGGGGTCGACGACGACGCACTCCTGCCCGTGGCCGGAGGCGACGGCGTAGCAGTTGGTGCCGAAGGCGCCGGCGGGGAACGAGCGGATGAGCACCCGTGCAGGTTACGCGGCGCCACCCGCGGCACCCGGCGCTGCCAGGGAACCCCCAGCCCGGCCACCTAGACTCCCTCCCCGAGCGGCCGCACGCGCCCGCCCGCATCCCCGTCCGGCCGCCACCGCGCCCGCCCGCCCGAGGAGTCCGCCCCCGTGCCCACGAACAAGCAGCGTCGCGAAGCCGCGCAGCGCCACCTGCAGCGTCAGCTGGAGCGTCGTGCCGAGCTGGTCAAGAAGCGGCGGCGCAACCTGGGCATCCTCCTCACCGCGCTCGCCGTCGTCGTCGTGGCGGGAGCCGCACTGCTGGTCACCGGCGTCCTCGGCGACGACGGAACCGACGACCAGGCCGCCGGTACGGCCACGCCGACGGCGGAGACGCCGGCGACCAGCTCGGCGGCACGCACCACCAACGCCGACGGAACCGTCACCTGCGAGTACCTGCCCGACGAGTCGGGGAACCCGAACCTGACCGACGTGGGCACCCCGCCGAACCCCGAGGCCACCCCCACCCAGGGCACCGCCACCCTGCTCATGAGCACCGACCAGGGCGACCTGACCCTGACCCTCGACCGGGCCGAGGCACCGTGCGCGGCGGCCAGCTTCGTATACCTCACCGAGCAGGGCTTCTACGACGGCAGCCCCTGCCACCGGCTGGTCAACTCCGAGACCTTCGGCGTCCTGCAGTGCGGCGACCCGACCGGTACCGGTTCGGGTGGCCCCACGTACAAGTACGCCGAGGAGGTCACCCCGGACACCACCTACCCGCGGGGCACGATCGCCATGGCGAAGACGGCGGCGCCCAACAGCACCGGCGGCCAGTTCTTCCTGACCTTCGTCGACACGCAGCTGCCGCCCGAGTACACCGTCGTCGGGACGGTCGACGAGGCCGGCCTCGCGGTTTTGGACGAGGTCGCCGCGGGTGGTGTGCAGGGGGCCGAGGGCCCCGGTGACGGCGCCCCGAACATCCCGGTCACGATCGAGGACATGGCCGTCGTCGGCTGACCGGCGACGCCCCTTCGCCGCGCAGGCCGCCGTCCCTCCCCTGGCTCACCTGCAGGGGTCCTGGCTCACCACCGGACGTGAGCCAGGACCCCTGAGCCCGAGTGACCTGATCATCAGGGGGTGATGCGGGAGGGCGTGCACCGCACGGGGCCCGCGGTGGTCAGGCGGTACGCATGGCGCGACTCCGCGCCCCGGTCCGCTCCTCGGTCGCTAGCGCTCCCTGCGATGCTCCCGCGGCTGTCGTCACGCGGTGACGCGCTCCACGTCGAAGACGCCATCGACGTTGCGCACCGTCTGGAGCACCGCCCCCAAGTGAGCGGGATCGGCCAGCTCGAAGGTGAACCGGCTGATCGCCACGCGATCGCGGCTGGTCTGCACCGACGCGGACAGGATGTTGACCCGCTCGTCCGCGAGCGCCTTGGTGACGTCGGAGAGCAGCCGGTGCCGGTCGAGGGCCTCCACCTGGATGGCCACCAGGAACACCGAGCCCGGCGACGACGCCCATTCGACCTCGACCAGACGTTCAGGCTTGCTCTGCAGGTCAGCGGCGTTCGTGCAGTCGGTGCGGTGCACGCTGACCCCACCGCCCCGGGTCACGAACCCGAGGATGTCGTCGCCGGGCACCGGGGTGCAGCACTTGGCGAGCTTGGCCCAGACGTCGGTCATGCCGTGGACGATGATCCCGGGGTCGCCGCTCGCCGAGCGCCGCGCGACCGGGCGCCGGGTGGGGATCGCGGTCTCGGCGATGTCCTCGGCGGCACCCTCGCTGCCGCCGAGGGCCGCCATCAGCTTCTCGACCACCGAGGCGGCCGAGAGCTGGTTCTCCCCCACCGCCGCGTACAACGCGGTGACGTCGGCGAAGTGCAGGTCCTTGGCGAGGGTCGACAGCGCCTCCCCACCGAGCAGTCGCTGCAGCGGCAGCCCCGCCTTCCGCATGGCGCGGGTCAGGGCCTCCTTGCCGGCCTCGACCGCGTCCTCGCGGCGCTCCTTGGTGAACCACTGACGGATCTTGGTGCGGGCGCGGGACGAGCCGACGAACGACAGCCAGTCCTTGGAGGGACCGGCATTGGGCGACCGGGAGGTGAAGATCTCGACGACGTCACCGTTGCTCAGCTTGCTGTCCAGCGACACCAGCGAGCCGTTCACCCGCGCCCCGATGCACCGGAACCCGACCTCGGTGTGCACCGCGAAGGCGAAGTCGACCGGGGTCGACTGCCCGGGCAGGCTGACGACGTCGCCCTTCGGCGTGAAGACGAAGACCTCCTGCGGGCCGAGGTCGTAGCGCAGCGTCTCCAGGAACTCCCCGGGCTCCTGGGCCTCCCGCTGCCAGTCCAGCAGCTGGCGCAGCCACAGCATGTCGTCGGGCGAGCCGGCCGTGGGCGGCGCCCCGAACTCCCCGGCGCTCGGCTTGCCGCCGGCCCGTGCCTTCTCCTTGTACTTCCAGTGCGCCGCGATGCCGTACTCGGCGGTGCGGTGCATGTCGTGCGTCCGGATCTGCAGCTCGACCGGCTTGCCCTGCGGCCCGATCACCGTGGTGTGCAGCGACTGGTACATGTTGAACTTCGGCATGGCCACGAAGTCCTTGAAGCGGCCGGGGACCGGCTGCCAGTGGGCGTGCATGATGCCCAGCGCCCCGTAGCAGTCCCGCACCGAGTCGACCAGGATCCGGATGCCCACCAGGTCCCAGATGTCGGTGAAGTCGCGCCCGCGGACGATCATCTTCTGGTAGATCGAGTAGTAGTGCTTCGGCCGGCCGGTGACGACGGCCTCGATCTTGGCCGCCTTGAGCTGGTCGTTGACGGTGGTGGTGACCTCGGCCAGGTAGGTGTCCCGGGACGGCGCCCGCTCGGCGACCAGGCGCACGATCTCGTCGTAGCGCTTCGGGTACAGCGTGGCGAAGGCCAGGTCCTCCAGCTCCCACTTGATCGTGTTCATGCCGAGCCGGTG
The DNA here is from genome assembly GCF_030165005.1 of Blastococcus capsensis. Classification (GTDB taxonomy): domain Bacteria; phylum Actinomycetota; class Actinomycetes; order Mycobacteriales; family Geodermatophilaceae; genus Blastococcus; species Blastococcus capsensis. The sequence continues at coordinate 57,095 of NZ_JASNNW010000024.1, read as the reverse complement.
GGCCAGCGGAGCGAGGATCTCCAGCGTCTCTTGCGCCTTCCGCTCCTGCTTCTCCGGCGGGAGGAAGCGCAGCGTGCGCATGTTGTGCAGCCGGTCGGCGAGCTTGATGACCAGCACCCGCGGGTCGCGGGACATCGCGACGATCATCTTGCGGATCGTCTCCGCCTGGGCGGCATCGCCCAGCTTCACCTTGTCGATCTTGGTGACGCCGTCGACGAGGTGGGCGACCTCCGAGCCGAAGTCGGCGGTGATCGTCTCCAGCGTGACCCCGGTGTCCTCCACGGTGTCGTGCAGCAGAGCCGCGATCAGCGTGGTGGTGTCCATCCCGAGGCCGGCCAGGATGGTGGCGACGGCGAGCGGGTGGGTGATGTACGGGTCGCCGCTCTTGCGCTTCTGCGTGGAGTGCGCGGCCTCCGCCACGTCGTAGGCCCGCTGGAGGAGCGCGAGATCGGCCTTGGGGTGGCTCTGCCGGTGCAGGGCGGCGAGCGGCTCGAGCACCGGGCGGACCAGGCCGCTGCGCTGGCCGGAGGCGATCCGCCGTGCCAGGCGGTCGCGTACCCGACGCCGCGGCACGCCGGACTCCGGGTCGAGCGGCTCGGCGGCGACGTCGTCGGGTCGGCGCACCACGGGACGCTCGGGCAGCGGGCTGCGCACCGGGGCATCCCCCGGTGGACCGTCGCCGGCGCCTGGCGGCCCGGTGACCGTGCCAGGCCGCGCGGGAGCCGCGTCGGCGGCTACATCGGAGGCCACGGTGACTCCCACGGGCTCGAGGAGGGAAGAACCCTCCCCATGCTAGCCGGAGAGCGCCATCCGGTGCCCCCGGTCGCCGGTGCGCCTCCCTCGGTCAGGTGGTCCAGAGCGCGTGCACGGTGTGCGGGGCCAGCCGCTGCCGGCCACCGAGGGCGGCCAGCTCGACCACCACGGCCACGGCCGAGACCACCCCACCCAGCTGTTCCACGAGGGCGACCGCCGCCGTGAGCGTGCCGCCGGTGGCCAGCACGTCGTCGACGACCAGCACGCGCTGACCGGGGCGGATCGAGTCGGTGTGCAGCTCGAGCGTCGCGGTGCCGTACTCCAGCGCGTACTCGGCCGCGATGCGCTCGCGCGGCAGCTTCCCGGCCTTGCGCACCGGCACCACGCCCACGCCGGCATCCAGGGCGACCGCGGCGGCGAGGAGGAAGCCCCGGGCCTCCACGCCGGCGACGACGTCGAACGCCCGCTCTCCCGCTCGCGCGTCGGCCAGTGCCGCCGCACGCGGATCGGACTGCGCGGGTGCGGCGAGGCCGTCGACCACCCGGCGGAAGGCCGGCCCGTCGGCGAAGACCGGGGTGAGGTCCCGGAAGACGATGCCGGGCTCGGGATGGTCGGGGACGTCGACCGTCAAGCCGGCGATGAGCTCGTCGACGGGTTGCCGGGACCGGGTGCCGGTCACCGGCGCCGCTTGCCGGCCGGCCCGGTCCGCCGATCGGTCCGGTTCGGCCGCGCGCCCGGGCGCGGTGCCGCCGTGGCACCGCCTGCCGACTCCGGCCGCACGGTGTCCGGGGACTCGACGACCACGTCGGCGGCCACGCTCTCCGGCAGGTCGGCGAGGGCGACCCCACCGGCAGGACGCCGGCGGCGGGCGCTGGCCACCGGGCCGGCCGGCGCCGGGCCGCCCTCGGCGCGCGCGGCCGACGACCGGCGGGCCTGCACCCGGCGGCGCAGCGCCTCCTGGGCGGGCTCGCGCTCCTTGAGGTCGGCGACGATCGGCGTCGCGAGGAAGATCGACGAGTACGTGCCGGCGGCCAGGCCGACGAAGAGCACCAGCGCGAGGTCCTTGAGCGTGCCGACCCCGAGGATGCCGGCCCCGACGAACAGCAGCCCGGCGACCGGCAGCAGCGCGATCACCGAGGTGTTGATCGACCGCATCAGCGTCTGGTTCACCGCGAGGTTGGCCGCCTCACCCCACGTCATGCGGGCGCTGTTCTCCAGGTCGCGGACGTTCTCGTCGACCTTGTCGAACACCACCACGGTGTCGTAGAGGGAGAACCCGAGGATGGTCAGGAAGCCGATCACCGTCGACGGCGTGACCTCGAAGCCGATCAGCGAGTAGACGCCGGCCGTGACGACGATGTCGTGCGCCAGCGCCGCCATGGCGCCGACCGCCATCTTCGGCTGGAAACGCACTGCCAGGAACAGCACGACGGCCACGAGGAAGACCGCGAGCGCCACGAGCGCCTGCTGGGTGATGTCCCCACCCCACTCGGCGCTCACCGACTCGGGGCTCACGTCGTCCGGCGCGATCCCCGCCGCCTCGGCGAGCGCGTTCACCACGGCCCGCTCGGCTTCGTTGTCGAGCTGTTCGGTGCGCAGCAGCAGCGTGTTGCCGCCGACCACCTGCGCGGTGGCGACCTCGGCGCCGGCGTCCTCCGCCGCAGTGCGGGCCTCCTCCAGCTGCGCCTCGGTGCCGGGCAGTCGGAAGCTGTTCCCGCCCTCGAAGTCGATCCCGAAGTTGAACCCGCGGAACACCATGGAGGCGATGCAGAGCAGCACCACGACCGCGGTGACCTTGTAGATCAGGCGGCTGCGGCCCACGACGTCGAGGCCGGCCTCACCGTTGTAGAGGCGGTGCGCCAGACTGGCGCGGCGGCCACCGGCCCCAGCGGGGGCCGCGGGCGCACCGTCGTCATCCGGGCCGTCCAGCAGACCGGCGTCGGCCAGCGCCTCCTCGCCGGTACCGGCGTGCTCCGGCGCCAGTTCCTCGGAGTCGGTCGGGCGGGTCATGAGGTGCTCCTGTCCTGGCGGCCGTTGCCGCTGGTGGCGCCGACGAGTTCCCGGCCGCGGCCCGGCGTCCCCTCGGGGCGACGGGTGTGCTCGACGCGGCCCAGCCCGGAGAACCGGTTCTTGCCGAAGCCCTTGACCCGGGACAGCACGGCCATGAGCGGGTGGGTGAAGAGGAAGACGACGATCAGGTCGAGCACGGTGGACATGCCGAGGGTGAAGGCGAAGCCCTTCACGTCGCCGATCGCCAGCACGTACAGGATCGCCGCCGCCAGGAAGCTCACCGCGTCGGCGGACAGGATCGTGCGCCGCGCGCGGACCCAGGCCCGCGGGACGGCTGACCGCAGCGAGCGGCCTTCCCGGATCTCGTCCTTGAGGCGTTCGAAGTAGACGACGAAGGAGTCGGCGGTGATGCCGATGGAGACGATGAACCCGGCGATGCCGGCGAGGCTGAGCGTGAACCCGATCTCCCGGCCCAGCAGGATCAGGCAGGCGTAGACGACCACCGCCGACAGCGCGAGGCTCGCGATCATCACCAGGCCCAGCAGCCGGTAGTAGACCAGCGCGTACACGAAGACCAGGGCGATGCCGAGGGCACCGGCGACCAGGCCGGCCTGCAGCTGCTCCTCGCCGAGTTCGGTGGAGATCGACTGGGCGGTCGCCTGGGTGAAGGTCAGCGGCAGGGCGCCGTACTTGAGCTGGTTGGCCAGCTCGGTGGCCGACTCCTGGTCGAACTGCCCGGTGATCGTCGTCGGGTTCGTCGTGATCGCGCTGTTGATGGTCGGTGCGGAGATCACCCGGCCGTCGAGCGTGAAGGCGACGTTCGAGCCGACGTTGGCCGTGGTGTACGCGGCCCAGGTGGCCAGGCCCTCGGACTGGAAGTCCAGCAGCACGATCCACTCGCCGGTCCCGGGTTCGGTGCCGGCGGTGGCGTCGTCGATCTCGGTGCCCTCGATGATCGTGGGACCGAGCAGGTACTTCGCGGTGCCGTCCTGGGTGCAGGCGGCGACGTAGGACTCCGGGCGATCGACGTCGCCGGTGACGTTGTCCGCCTCGCAGGTCAGGGTGGCGAAGGCCGCGGCGGCCTCCTCCTGGGTGACCACGGGGGCGTCATCATCGGGCAGTGCCGGGTCCTCGACGGCGCCGTCGGTGTCCGCAGGGGCGTCGCCGGCAGCGGCCCCGTCGTCTTCGGCGGCGTCCGCGGTGGCGTCTCCGTCGGCCGTCTCGGCGCCCTCGGTCGGCTCCTCGCCGTCGACGGGCTCCTCGGCCGGCACTGCCGGTACGGGACCCTGGAGAACCGGACGGAACCGCAGCTGGGCGGTGGCACCCAGTTCCCGGGCCTGCTCGCCGTCGTCCCCGGGAACGGAGATGACGATGTTCGAGTCACCTTCGGTGACCACCTCGGCCTCGGCGACGCCGAGGCCGTTGACCCGCTGCTCGATGATCCGGCGGGCCAGCTCGAGATCCTCCGCGGCCGGCGCCTCGCCGTCGGGTGTACGCGCGGTGAGGGTCACCGTCGTGCCACCCCGCAGGTCGAGTCCGAGCTGCGGGGTGCGGGTGTCTCCGGTGAAGAAGACCAGACCGTAGAGCAGGGCGAGGATCAGCGCGAAGGCGCCGAAGTAGCGCCCTGCGGGCAGCGGGCCGTTGGCCACCGACGTCCTCCGGCTCAGACGGTGCCGTCGGCCGGACGCGCGGGGTCGTCGACCTCCGCCGACGCGTCGGCCGGGCGGCGGATCTCCAGAATGGCCTGGCGGGCGTAGGTCACCACGACCCCGGGGGCGATCTGGAGGTCGATCGTCTTCTCGTCCAGCCCGGCGACCGTCGCGTGCAGACCGCTCGTGGTCATCACGGGGGTGCCGACCGTCAGCGAGGCCTGCATGGCAGCGGTCTGCTGCTGCATCTTCTTGCGCTGCCGGGCCGGGAGCACGAAGAGGACGACGGCCAGCACGGCCAGCATGATCAGCGGGAAGTAATCCACGACAGGTGTGCCTCTCTTCCGCGACTGGTTCTCCGCGGTGGATGCGGTCCGGGACGGGACCGCTCGGGTACGTCGGTGCCGGCACGCGCGGCCACCGGGCGGGACGCGCACGACCCGGCCTGCGAGTTGCGCGCCAGCGGTGGGGAGTCTAGGCGTCGAACAAGGCTTCTGACGACGACCCCGGGACCGGTGGGTCTGCTGTGACCCGACCGAGGGGGACGCCGCCCCGCGGAACCGGCCGGCCCAGGTGCTGCCAGGCCGCCTCGGTCGCCACGCGGCCGCGGGGCGTCCGGGCCAGGAGCCCGGCGCGCACCAGGAACGGCTCGCACACCTCTTCGACGGTGTGCGGCTCCTCCCCCACCGCCACCGCGAGCGTGGCCACCCCGACCGGGCCGCCGCCGAACTTCCCGACCAGCGCTTCCAGCACCTCGCGGTCCAGCCGGTCCAGGCCGAGCTGGTCGACGTCGTAGAGGGCCAGCGCCGCCTCGGCCACCTCTCGGGTGACCCGACCGTCGGCCTCCACCTCCGCGTAGTCGCGGACCCGGCGCAGCAGCCGGTTGGCGATCCGCGGCGTGCCGCGGGACCGACCGGCGATCTCGGCCGATCCCTCGCCGGTCAGCTCCACCCCGAGGAGGGCCGCGCTCCGGGCGAGCACCCGTTGCAGCTCGGCCGGCTCGTAGAACTCCATCTGCCCGACGAAGCCGAACCGGTCGCGCAGCGGGCCGGTGAGCAGCCCGGCGCGGGTGGTGGCACCGACGAGGGTGAACGGGTTGATCTCCAGCGGGATCGCTGTCGCACCCGGCCCCTTCCCGACGACGACGTCGACCCGGAAGTCCTCCATCGCCATGTAGAGCAGTTCCTCGGCCGGGCGGGCGATGCGGTGGATCTCGTCGATGAACAGCACGTCACCGGCTGCGAGGTTGGACAGCATCGCCGCCAGGTCGCCCGACCGCTCGATGGCCGGGCCGCTGGTGATCTTCACCGAGGTGCCGAGCTCCGAGCCGATGATCAGCGCCAGGCTGGTCTTGCCGAGCCCGGGAGGGCCGGAGAGCAGGACGTGGTCGGGGGTGCGGCCCCGCCGCTTGGCCCCCTCCAGCACCAGCGCGAGCTGGCGGGCCACCTTGGGTTGGCCGATGAAGTCGTCGAGCGAGTGCGGCCGGAGGGCCGATTCGACGACCCGTTCCTCGTCACCGGCCTGCGGCGACACCGACCACTCCGGGGGCAGGTCACCGGCGAGCTCCCCGGTCAGCGACCGGTCGAACGGTGCGCTCATGATGTTCCCCGTTCGCTCCCGCGGGGCGCTCCGCTCCTCGCTCGTTCCTCGCTGCGATGCTCACGCCCCTGTCCGCTCATGACCTGCCCAGCAGCTGCAGTGCCTGCCGCAGCAGGACGGCCACCTCGACACCGCCGGTGACAGCGATCTGCTCGTCGGCCACGGGGGCGAGCTGGGTGACCGCGCTCTCGGCCTCCTTCGCCGACCAGCCGAGACCCACCAGCGCGGAGGCGAGCTGGTCCCGCCACGGGGCGACCGGCGTCACCTGCGGCCGCCCGGTGGGCGCGTCCAGCGTGGTGTCGGTGCTGGTGGACCCGAGCCGGTCGCGCAGCTCGAGGATCAGCCGCTCGGCGCCCTTCTTGCCGATGCCGGGCACCTGCATGAGCGCCTTGACGTCGGCCATCGAGACGGCGCGGCGGACCTCCCGCGGCGGGTGAATGGCCAGGACGGCCTGGGCCAGCCGCGGGCCGACGCCGTTCGCCGTCTGCAGCAGCTCGAACAACTGGCGCTCGTCGTCGTCGGCGAAGCCGTAGAGGGTGAGCGAGTCCTCCCGCACCACGAGGCTGGTGGCCAACCGGGCGGCCTCGCCCACCTGCAACCGGGCGATCGTTCCGGGGGTGCACTGCACCGCCAGGCCGATCCCGCCGACCTCGACGACCGCACCGTCGGGGCTGACCGCGGCCACCCGCCCGTGCACGCTGGCGATCATCGGGCGACCACCCCCGTCCAGCGCGGGAGGGTGGTGGCGCGCACCGGCGCCCCGATGCCACCGGCGATCGCGGCGGTGCGCAGCCGCTGCTGCGCGGGGCCGCGCCACGCGTGGCAGACCGCCAGGGCCAGCGCGTCGGCAGCGTCGGCCGGCTTGGGTGCGGCGGCGAGACCGAGGACCCGGGTGACCATGAGCGTGACCTGTTCCTTGTCCGCGCGGCCGTTGCCGGAGATGGCTGCCTTGACCTCGCTGGGGGTGTGCCAGGCGACCGGCCGGTCGGCCTGGGCCGCGGCGAGGGCGGCGACGCCGGCGGCCTGGGCGGTGCCGGTGGCGGTGCCCTTGTTGTTCTGCGTGAACACCCGTTCGATGGCCACGACGTCGGGGCGGTGCTCGCGCAGCAGGGCGGTGACCGCGGTGTGCAGCTCCAGCAGCCGCAGCTCGAGGTCGAGCTCCGCCATGGTGCGGACGACGCCCACACCGACCGCTGTCGGCCGCGCGCCGGGACGGCCGTCGACCACCCCCCACCCGCACCGGGTGAGGCCCGGGTCGATACCGAGCACCCGCATGGTCACTCTCCCGTCGGCCGAACTGGTGTTCGACCGAGGCTAACCGGCCGGGCCGACGCCGTGACGCCGCAACACGCCAGGCGAGGTGCTGGAACGGCCCCGGTGCAGGGACCCGCCACGAGCGGAGCGAGTGGTGGGGGGCACCGGGTCGAAGGACCCCCTCGCCCCCCAGCACTCGCACGCTCGCGCCGGGCCCCTGCGAGGGGGCCTAAGCGTCGGCGGTGACCTGCTCCATGACCTCGTCGGGCACGTCGTAGTTCGCGTAGACGTTCTGCACGTCGTCGAGGTCCTCGAGTGCGTCGATCAGCTTGAACACCTTGGCTGCGCCGTCGGCGTCCAGCTCCACCTGGACGCTCGGCAGGAAACCCATGTCGGCCGAGTCGTACTCGATGCCGGCGTCCTGGAGTGCGGTGCGCACCGCCACCATGTCGCCGGGCTCGCTGACCACCTCGAAGGTGTCACCGAGGTCCCTGACCTCCTCCGCGCCGGCATCCAGGACGGCCACCAGCACGTCGTCCTCGGTGTGACCGGCCGCCGGCACCACGACGACGCCCTTGCGCGAGAAGAGGTAGGAGACCGACCCCGGGTCCGCCATCGAGCCCCCGTTGCGGGTCATGGCGGTGCGGACCTCCATGGCCGACCGGTTCTTGTTGTCGGTCAGGCACTCGATGAGGACGGCGACACCGCCGGCGGCGTAGCCCTCGTAGGTGATGCCCTGGTAGTCGACGCCGCCCGCCTCGAGCCCGGCGCCGCGCTTCACCGCCCGGTCGATGTTGTCGTTGGGCACCGAGCTCTTCTTCGCCTTCTGGACGGCGTCGAACAGCGTCGGGTTCCCGGAGGGGTCACCCCCGCCGGTGCGGGCAGCGACCTCGATGTTCTTGATCAACTTGGCGAAGAGCTTGCCGCGCTTGGCGTCGATCCCGGCCTTCTTGTGCTTGGTCGTCGCCCACTTGGAATGGCCGCTCACGAGTCCTCCTCGCTGGCGCTCGTCGGCCGCGTTCGCGGCCGGCCGGCTCTCTTCTTGGGTGGACTCGCAAGCTCGTTCACGTGGACTTACCCCTCTCGTTCCCGGCGTCCGCGCCGGCCTGCTCGGCCAGGTGAGCGCGGACGATGTCGACGAACAGCGCGTGCACCCGGCGGTCCCCGGTCAGTTCGGGGTGGAAGCTGGTGGCCACCACGTTCCCCTGGCGGACCGCGACGATCCTACCGTCGGCCGCACCGCCGACGACCCGGCCGAGGACCTCCACCCCGGGCCCGGCCTCCTCGACCCACGGGGCGCGGATGAAGACCGCCTGCAACGAGCCGCCGCCGATGCCCGCCAGATCGACCCCCGACTCGAACGAGTCCACCTGCCGGCCGAAGGCGTTGCGGCGCACCGTGACGTCCAGCCCCCCCACCGTCGGCTGGCCCGGCGGGGCGTCGACCAGGCGGTCGGCCAGCAGGATCATGCCGGCGCACGTGCCGTAGGCCGGCAGGCCCGCACGCAGCGCCTCGCGCAACGGCTCGAGCAGGCCGAAACGGCCGGCGAGCCGGGCGATCGTGGTCGACTCACCCCCGGGCAGCACGATCCCGTCGACGTCGGCCAGCTCCTCCGGACGCCGGACGGATCGGGCGTCGGCGCCCTCGGCCTGCAGCGCGGCCACGTGCTCGCGGACGTCGCCCTGCAGCGCGAGCACGCCGATGACGGGGCGCACGGAGTCGGTGGACACGATCGCCCAGGCTACGGCGGGCCGCCCCGGCCGTCGCCGGACGGGCCGTGATCGGCGGGGCCGCTCGGCAGGGCGGCGGTCCTGCGGGAGCTCCACGTCAGCAGCCGCTCCAGCGGCCCCTGACCGAGGACGATGCGCCAGATGGTGGCGGCCAGCACGGCGTAGCCGGCGAACGCCAGCCACGTGCCCGGGCCGCCGCCGGCGGCAGGGTCGAGCATCCGGACCAGCCAGAGGGCGACGACGTGCCCGGTGTAGACCGACAACGCCAGGGCCCCGACGGCGGCCAACGGTGCGGTGAGCACCGGAAGCCGGCCGGCCAGCAGCAGGCACAGCCCGATGACGGCGACGGCGACCCCGGTCGAGCCCACCATCTCGAAGGTGGTCCCGCTGTGCGGCGCCGCTCCGGTGAACCAGGCGGGGTCCCACTCCCCGACACCGGCGCCGAAGCCCTCCTCGGGTCCGGCCGAGGGACGCCCGTCCGCGACGGCCCGGGTGGTGAGCCAGCCGCCGCCGTAGCCGAGGACCGCCGCTCCCGTTCCCGCGCCGACCAGCCACACCCGCACCCGTCCGGCGCGCACGTCGGACCGGCCGACCGCGAGACCGGCCAGCACGTACGCCCACCAGAGCAGCGCCGGGTAGACGCCGGTGATCACCAGGTCCGCGAACGGGTCGTCGGCGTTGCCGCCCTCGGTCGCCACCTGGCCGAGCAGCAGGTCCAGTGGCGGCCCCGCGACGGCGATTCCCGCGGCGAGGGCCAGCAGCCGCGACACCGGCCACCGCAGGAACGGCGTCGCCAGGACGAACAGCACGGCGTAGACGCCGAGGATGATGGCGACCCGGGTGTCGAGCAGCTCCAGCAGGCCGCCGATGGCGAAGATCCACGCCGCCCGCACCAGGATGCGCGTGCGGGCCCGCACGAGCGCCTCCCCCGTGGCCGGGATGCCCCCTCCGCTGAGCAAGGCGATCGACACCCCGGCCAGAGTGGCGAACAGGATCGACGGGCGGCCGTGCACGATCGCCGGCCAGGTGACCGGATCCGCGGCCAGCCGGTCGCTGGTTCCCAGGTGCGCCCCGAACATGCCGAGCACCGCCAGCCCGCGGGCGAGGTCGAGCCCAGCCACCCGGTCGGGGCCACCCCGGCGCCACAGCCGGGCCGCGACCGCGCCGCCCGGGCCGGGGGCGCGCTCGCCGGTCACCAGCCGCGGGTGGCGTACCGCTCGCTCTCGGGCAACGCCGAGACGTTGATGCCCACCATGGCCTCGCCCAGACCGCGCGACACCTTGGCGATCACGTCGGGGTCGTCGAAGAAGGTCGTCGCCTGCACGATGGCCGCCGCGCGCTGAGCCGGGTCGCCGGACTTGAAGATGCCGGAACCCACGAACACGCCCTGGGCCCCGAGCTGCATCATCATCGCCGCGTCGGCCGGGGTCGCGATGCCGCCGGCGGTGAACAGCACGACGGGGAGCGCGCCCAGCCGGGCCACCTCGACGACCAGGTCGTGCGGGGCGCGCAGCTCCTTGGCGGCGACGAAGAGCTCGGTCTCGTCGAGGGTGCCCAGCCGCTTGATGCCGGCGCGCAGCGCCCGCATGTGCCGGGTGGCCTCCACGACGTTGCCGGTGCCCGCCTCGCCCTTGGAGCGGATCATCGCCGCCCCCTCGGCGATGCGCCGCAGGGCCTCGCCGAGGTCGGTGGCGCCGCAGACGAACGGCACCGTGAAGGCGTGCTTGTCGATGTGGTGGGCCTCGTCGGCGGGGCTGAGCACCTCGGACTCGTCGATGTAGTCGACGCCGAGCGACTGGAGCACCTGCGCCTCGACGAAGTGGCCGATGCGGGCCTTGGCCATCACCGGGATGGAGACCGCGTCGATGATCCCCTGGACCATGTCGGGGTCGCTCATGCGCGCGATGCCGCCCTGCGCCCGGATGTCGGCGGGCACCCGCTCCAGCGCCATGACGGCGACGGCACCGGCGTCCTCGGCGATCCTCGCCTGCTCGGGGGTGACGACGTCCATGATGACGCCGCCCTTGAGCTGTTCGGCCATGCCGCGCTTGACGCGGTCGGTCCCGGTCGCGGTGTCCGGCTGGTCGGGGTGCGCTGCCACGGGTGTCCGCCTTCGCGTAGACGAGTCGAGTAGCCCACAACGGTACGGGGATCAGCCCGGCGGGCGGCCCGCCGGGTCGGCGTCCTTGGTCACAGCGGCGACCCGGTCGTCGATGTCGAAGTAGCGCGGCAGCGGCCGGGAGCGGTGCAGGCCCGCCCAGCGCGGGAACCGGCGTCCGCGCAGCTGCCGGGTGTCGCGGACGGCGTCGTTGTAGAACCGGCGGGCCAGCGCCACCCGCGTCTGGGTACCGGCGAGGTCGGTGCGCAGCGCCGCCGGCACTCCCGGCAGCTCCGGCGGCAGCTCGCGCAGGACGCGGCCGAGTGCGTTCTCCGCGAGTTCGCGGTCGCCGGGACCGGATGCCCGCCCCTGCGCGGCCGCGGCGGCCAGCGCCCCGGCCGCCGCATCGCCGAGCGCGGCCGGATGCTGCCGCGCCAGCTCCTCGGCCAGCCCGGCGCGCCGCTGGAGCTGGGCGTCCAGGGTCGCCCACGCGCGGTCCACCCGGGCGCCGAGCCGCCGCAGCCGGGTGAGGGTCCAGCCGGCCCAGACGACCAGCACGACCAGCAGCCCTGCGGCGAGCAGCAACCAGGCCAGGGACGTCACGGGGGTCGAGGCTAGCGGCGGACCCGCCGGATCCGGGGAGGTCGCGCCATGGTGCCCGTCGGTGGCACGGCCGGGAAGTCGTCCTCCGGCCCGGCCGTCACCACCCCGCCACCCGCGGGCAGGACGGTCTCGTAGACGGCGAGGATGCGTCGGGTGAGGACCTGCCAGTCGTAGCGTGCGGCCACCTCCGCCCCGCGGGCGGCGAGCAGGTCGCGGCGCTCCGGGTCGGCGAGCAGGTCGCACAGGGCCCGGCCGAGGGCGGCGGCGTCCCCACGCGGCACGAGCACGCCGGCCGTGCCGTCGTCGAGCACGCGGGCGAACGCGTCGAGGTCGCTGGCCACGATCGGCGCCTGTGCGGCCATGGCCTCGATGAGGATGACGCCGAACGACTCGCCGAGCAGGTTCGGGGCGCAGTAGACGTCGACCGAGCGCAGGAGCGCAGCCTTGTCGGCCTCGGAGATCTCACCGAGCAGCGTGACGTGGGGTCGCAGCTCCTCCCCCACCAGCCGCCACAACTCGCCGGCGTCGCCCCGGCCGGCGACGAGCAACCGCGCGTCCGGGTGCTCCCCGACCACGGTGCGCAGGGCGCGGAGGAGCACGGGCAGGCCCTTGCGCGGCTCGTCGTACCGGCCCAGGAAGCCGATGGTCGGGGGGTGCCCGGCGCCGCCATGACCGGGCAGGGCCGGCCCGTCGGCGAAGAACGGCACGTGCACCCCGTTGGGCAGGACGACCGCATCGCCGCCGAGGTGCTCGACCTGCACCCGCCGGGCGAAGTCGGAGACGGCGATCCGGCCGCTGACCTTCTCCAGCCACGGCCGCGCCATGGGCCCGACCGCGGCGAGCCACTTCGAGCGGGTCGTCGCCGCGTGGAACGTCGCCACGATCGGCCCGGTCGCGATCATGCAGACCAGCAGCGACACCGACGGTGTGGCCGGCTCGTGCACGTGGACGACGTCGAAACGCCCGTCCCGGAGCCAGCGCCGCACCCGGGCCGCCGAGACCGGACCGAACTGGAGGCTGGCCATCGAGCCGTTGTAGGGCACCGGGACGGTGCGCCCGGCGAAGGTGATGAACGGGTCGGTGACCGAATCCTCCCGCTCGGCGGGGGTGAGGATCTCGACGTGGTGACCCATGGCCCGCAGCGTCCCGGCGAGGTCGCGGACGTGGTACTGGACGCCGCCGGGGACGTCCCACCGGTACGGGCAGACCAGGCCGATGCGCATCAGGCGGTCGCTCCCGCACCGCTCCGGGGCGGGTCGGCGGGGACGTCGTGCCAGATGCGGCCGAGCATGTGCCAGTCCTCGGGCCGCTCGGCTATCCCGGCGGTGAACGCGTCGGCCACCTGCTGCATCGCCGTCGCCACCCGGTCCTTGAGCCGGCCGGGACCCTGCACCGGCACCTCGGGGTGGACGCGCACCCGCCAGCCGGCCGTGGTGAACTGGCCGACGGCCGGGATGAGTGCGGCGCCGGTGCGGTCGGCGAGCAGGGCGGCGCCGCCGGGCATGGCCGCCTCCCGGCCGAAGAAGGTCACCGGGACGCCGCCGGGGCCGAGGTTGCGGTCGACCAGCAGGCAGGACACGCCGCCCTCGGCGACCCACTCACGCAGCCGGTCCGAGCTGGGCCGGTCCCCTCCGGTCAGCGGCACCACCCGCATCCCCAGCGACTCGCGGTACTCGAGGAACCGCCGGTAGAGCGACTCGGGCTCCAGCCGCTCGGCGACGGTCATGAACGGTCCGCCCAGCCAGTCGATGAACCAGGCACCGGCCGCATCCCAGTTCCCGCTGTGCGGCAGGGCGATGATCACGCCGCGCCCCTCGTCGCGGGCCCGGGCGATGTGCTCGATCCCCGGGACGGCAGTGTCCCGGCGGATCCGTTCCGCGGTCAGGGAGGGCAGCCGGAAGGCCTCCTGCCAGTAGCGCGCGTAGGAGACCATCGCCCGGGTGGTGAGCTCTTCGAGGGCGGCCTCGGAGAGGGCGCCGCCGGTGGCGACGCGCAGGTTGGCCCTGAGCTGGCGGACACCCTTCCCCTCGCGCCCGGCGGCCCAGCGGCCGGCGTGGTCGAAGGTGCCTCGGGCGACCGGTTCGGGCAGCATCCGCACCGCCCGCCAGCCGGCCGCGTAGCCGGTGTCGGCCAGCCGCGCGAGCAGCTCCTGGCGGGAGCCGCTCACGACGCGATCCCCCGGCCACCGGCGGCGCGCTTCACCGCCAGCACGCGCTGCCCCACGGTGATCGCGCTCCCGACGAGCAGCACCCACAGCGCGACGTGCACCGCGTAGGGGATCTGCAGCCCGGTGAAGCCGGTTCCGACGAGGACCAGGATGAGCCGCTCGGTGCGTTCCACCACCCCGACGTCGCAGGACAGCCCCATCCCCTCGGCGCGGGCCTTGATGTAGGAGGTGAGCACCCCGAGGACCAGGCACACGAGGGCGAGGAGCACCAGCAGCCGGTTGTCGCCGCTGCCCGCGTACCACCAGACGAGCGCGCCGAAGATGGCGGCGTCCGCGGCCCGGTCCCCGGTGGAGTCCAGGACCGCGCCGAACACCGTTCCGCCGCCGCGTAGCCGGGCCAGCGCGCCGTCGAGCATGTCCAGCAGCACGAACACCGTGACGGCGAACGCGCCCCAGAACAGGTGCCCGGTGGCGATCAGCCCCATGGCCGCCGCGACGGCGCCGACGGTGCCCGTGACGGTGACCATGTCGGGGGTGACCCCGGCGCGGGCCAGTCGAGCGGCCAGCGGGTTCACCACCTTGGCCACCACCGGGCGGGCGTTGACGCCGAGCACTCAGGCCTCCGTCGGGGCGGCGGGGTGGGTGGAGGACGCAGCGGCGGCGGGGTGGGTGGAGGACGCAGCGGCGGCGGGGTGGGTGGAGGACGCAGCGGCGGCGGGGTGGGTGGAGGACGCAGCGGCGGCGGGGTGGGTGGAGGACGCAGCGGCGGCGGGGTGGGTGGACGACGCAGCGGCGGCATGGTCGGACCAGGCGGCCGCGAGCAGGTCTCGGGTCTCGCGCAGCACCTGCGGCAGTACCCGGGTCAGGCCCACGACCGGCATGAAGTTGGTGTCCCCGCCCCACCGCGGGACGGCGTGCTGGTGCAGGTGGTCGGCGATGCCCGCGCCGGCCACCGAGCCCTGGTTCATGCCGATGTTGAACCCGTGCGCGCCGGCGACCGTGCGGATGGTGCGCATCGCGGTCTGGGTGAAGGCCCCCAGCTCGGCGACCTCCTCGACGGTGAGGTCGGTGTAGTCGGGCACGTGCCGGTACGGGACCAGCATCAGGTGCCCGGCGTTGTACGGGTACAGGTTGAGGACGGCGAAGACCGTCGTCCCCCGGGCCACGACCAGCCCCTCCTCGTCCCCGAGGGTGGGGATGACGCAGAACGGGCAGTCGTGGGTGCCGGTGGGCTTGCCCTCGCCTCGGATGTAAGCCATCCGGTACGGGGTCCACAGGTGCTCGAACACCGCCGTCGGCCCGGCGTCGTCGGAGGGCACGGACATCCGGTACGGCTCGGTGCCGCCGCCTCCCCTCCCCGGGGCGCTCATCCGCGAACCGTGGCGTTCTCGGCGGTCGGGTCGGCGTTGCTGCGTGCGGCGACCCAGGCCGTGATCTCCTCGACCGCCTCGTCGACGGGGATGCCGTTGCGCTGGCTGCCGTCGCGGTAACGGAAGGAGACCGCACCCGCCTCGGCGTCGGTGGCCCCGGCGATGAGCACGAAAGGCACCTTCTGCTTGCTCGCCGTCCGGATCTTCTTCTGCATCCGGTCGTCGGAGTCGTCGATCTCCACCCGGATACCGCGGGCGCGCAGCTTCAGCGAGACGTCGGTGAGATAGGGCACCTGGTCGTCGGTGACCGGGATGCCGACGGCCTGGACCGGTGCGAGCCAGGCCGGGAAGGCGCCGGCGTAGTGCTCGGTGAGCACTCCGAAGAAGCGTTCGATCGAGCCGAACTTCGCCGAGTGGATCATCACCGGCTGCTGCCGGGAACCGTCCCCGGTCGTGTACTCCAGCCCGAAGCGCGCGGGCTGGTTGAAGTCGTACTGGATGGTGGACATCTGCCAGGTGCGGCCGATGGCATCCCGCGCCTGCACGGAGATCTTCGGGCCGTAGAAAGCCGCGCCGCCGGGGTCGGGGACGAGCTCCAGGCCGGTCTCCTTCGCCGCGTCCTCCAGGACGGCGGTGGCCACGGCCCACTCCTCGTCGGTCCCGATGAACTTCTCCGACTCCCCACGGGTGGACAGCTCGAGGTAGTAGTCGTCGAGGCCGAAGTCGCGCAGCAGGCCGAGCACGAAGTCCAGCAGGTGCCGGATCTCCCCGGGTGCCTGCTCCGGGGTCACGTAGCTGTGCGAGTCGTCCTGGGCGAAGCCCCGCACCCGCGTGAGGCCGTGGACGACGCCGGACTTCTCGTAGCGGTAGACCGAGCCGAACTCGAAGAACCGCAGCGGCAGCTCGCGGTAGGACCGCCCGCGCGAGGAGAAGATCAGGTTGTGCATCGGGCAGTTCATGGCCTTGAGGTAGTACTTCGCGTTGTCCATGTCGAGCGCCGGGAACATGGTTTCCTCGTAGTACGGCAGGTGCCCGGAGGTCTCGAACAGGCCGCCCTTGCTGATGTGCGGCGTGCCGACGTAGTCGAAGCCCTCCTCGATGTGGCGGGCGCGGACGTAGTCCTCCATCTCCCGCTTGATCACCCCGCCCTTGGGGTGGAAGACGGGCAGGCCGGAGCCGATCTCGTCGGGGAAGCTGAACAGGTCCAGCTCGGCGCCCAGCCGGCGGTGGTCGCGGCGCTCGGCCTCGGCCAGGTGCTCGAGGTAGGCCTTGTGCGCGTCCTTGCTCTCCCACGCGGTGCCGTAGATGCGCTGCAGCTGCGGGTTCTTCTCGCTGCCCCGCCAGTAGGCGGCCGCCGAGCGGGTCAGGCTGAACGCCGGGATGTTGTTCGTGCGGGGCAGGTGCGGACCGCGGCACAGATCGGTCCAGACCCGGTCGCCGGTGCGCGGATCGAGGTTGTCGTACATGGTCAGGCCACCGGAGCCGACCTCGACGGAGGCGCCATCATCCTCGGACGGAGCCTCGCCACCCTTGAGCCCGATCAGCTCGAGCTTGTACGGCTCGTGCGCCAGCTCGGCCTGGGCGTCGGCGTCGCTGATCTCGCGACGGCGGAAGTTCTGACCGGCCCGGACGATCTCGGTCATCCGCTTCTCGAGCGCCGCGAGGTCCTCGGGCGTGAACGGGCGCTCGGGGTCGAAGTCGTAGTAGAAGCCGTTCTCGACCGGCGGGCCGATGCCCAGCCGGGTGCCCGGGAAGAGGTCCTGCACCGCCTGGGCGAGCACGTGGGCGGTGGAGTGCCGGATGACCGCGCGGCCATCGGCGCTGGCGGCCGGCACCGGGTCGACCTCGGCGTCGGCGTCCGGCGCCCAGGCGAGGTCCTTCAGGTCGCCGGTCGCCAGGTCCCGTACGACCACCGCGCCGTCGGGGCCCTTCAGCGGCACGCCGGCGTCCTTGAGCGCCTGCTGCGCCGTCGTCCCGGCCGGCACCCGGATCGGTCCGACTGCGGTTGGCGAGGGCGGGGTCGACACGGGGACGCTCCAGAGGATCGGTGGGCGGGTGGGCGAGCACACCGAGCCTAGTGCGCGGGCCGACCTCAATCGGGAACGACGGCAAGCCCGTCCGTGCTCGCCCCTCGCCGGTCGAGCACCCCAGCGACGAGATCGAACGTCACCGGGTCCGCGGGCACGATCCGCAGCCCGTCAGCACGGCGGTCGATGAGCAGCGGAACCGCCTCCACCTCCGAGACCGTGAACCGGCCATCGGAATCGCGGGTGAACGTGAACCGCGCCATCACCGATTCCTCGGTGGCGTAGCCCAGGGTCGCTTGCTCGGCCAGGTGGTTGCCCAGCCCGTAGGCGATCCACTCACCGTCGATCTCCTCGAAGGGCTGCACGACGTGCGCGTGGTGGCCCAAGACGAGGTCGACGTCCGGTGAGGCCAGCAACGTCCGTGCGGCCTGCTCCTGCGCCCGGGTGGGGTCGTGGTCGTACTCGGCGCAGCAGTGCAGGCTCGCCACCACGATCTCCGCACCGGCGGCGCGGGCCCGGGCGGCCGCGGCGCGCATCGGCTCGACGTCCGGCACCTCGACCACGTCCACTGCCCACGGCTGCCCGTCCGGCAGCGGGATCCCGTTGAGGCTGAACGTCCCCGCCACGTGCCCGACCCGGACCCCGCCGGCATCCACGATCGTGGGCTCGAGGCTCTCCTGCTCGCTGCGGTGGGTGCCGGTGTGCGCCACACCGGCCGCCTCGAGGACGTCGAGGGTCCGGGTCAGGCCGTCGAAACCGTCGTCGAGCGAATGGTTGGACGCCGTGGAGCACAGGTCGTACCCAGCCCCGGCCAGCGCCGCCACGATCTGCGGCTGGGCGACGAATCGCGGGTAGCCCCGGAACGGCCCACCCGGTGCGGCGACCGGGGTCTCCAGGTGGCAGATGGCCAGGTCGGCCGCCCGGATCATCGGGGCCACCGGCGCGAACACGTTCTCGAAGTCGTAGCCACCGCCCTCCACGGCCGCACCGGCGGTGAGTGCGCCGTCCTGATGGATCAGGACGTCCCCGGTGGCCACCAGGGTGACCGCTTCCGGCGGTGGCGGTGGCGGTGGCGCTGGCGGTGGGCTGGCGGACGTGGCAGCCGCGGAACTGCCCGACGCCACCGAAGTGGCTGCAGCCGGGGGTACCTGCTCACCGTCGGCCTGCGTCGAGCAGGAGGCCATCAAGGGCAGCAGCACCAGCACGACGTCCGCGCAGCGGCTCTTCGGCACGCCTGGAGGTTAGTCGCCGAACAGGCTCACCAGATCGCCCACGGCGATGTCGCCGGGCTGCCGGACCTCGGCGTAGACGCCCAGGCAGTGCTTGGGGGTGCGGGTGACGTGCAGTTCGGCCGAACCGATCCGCACCGTGCGGCCCACCCAGCTCCGCTCGTCGTCGTCGGGCAGGTCGAGCAGCACGTTCGCGCGGGGGTCGTCGGCCGAGCAGCCCTCGGGGACGTCACCCTCCGCGGCCCGGTCGATCGCCTGCCGGGAGACCAGGTGCACCGCGGCGACGTCGGCGCCCGATCCCCCGGATGCGACTTCGATGCGGACCGGCCGGCCGAGCACCCCGGCCACCGTGCGCCCGTCGACGTCCGGATCCCCGCTGGGCGTGACCTCGGACAGGCCGGGGGCGTGCTTCCCGCGCAGCACCTTCCCACTGGCGGCGTCGACGACGGTGTACGCCCGGTCCCCCTCCGGCCCCGCCGGCGCCAGGTGCACGCGGTCGCGGGAGGTGCCCCCGAGGGACTTCACGGGGTAGATCCAGATCGTCGCCACCCGGCCGGTCGTCGTCACGGCCCCGACCCTAGGCGGCGGCCCCGAGGCGGCGCAGGCGGCGCAGCTGCGCGTCCAGATAGGGCCGGGCCCGGCGCTGGCCACCGGTGCGGGCGATCGCCTCGCCCAGTGCGGAGAGCGTGCGCTCGAGGCGGCGCGCGTCGGCGGGCCACCCCCGCCGCCGGCACTCCTCCAGCCACTCCACCGGCGTCCGGTGCCCGCGCTCGCCGTTGCACCGGCCACAGGCCGCCACCTCGTTCTCCAGCCACGACGGCCCGCCCTTGACCCGCGGCACGACGTGCTCGGTGGTCGGCCGCACCAGCGGGGTGAAGACCCGCCCACACCACACGCAGCTGGGCCCGTCCCGGTCGAGGACGAGCTGCAGCCGGGCCGCTCGGTCCGGCTGCGCGCTCACCGTTCCATGGTGCTCCCGGCGGCCGGCCGCGCGCTCGTGCGCACCCAGCGGACTCCCCGGGAGACGGATCGTGAGGGATCGCGGGGACTGGCCGGGCAGCCCCCGCACGCGGCGCTTCCGGCCCCACCACAGATCTCCCGGTCCCGCAAATCTGCACCGTCCGACCCGGTCGGCACCCGCGCCGGCCGCCGTCCACCGACAGAGAGGCTGGGATGATCGATGTGCACGACGAGGAGGCTCCGCCGCTGGTCGGCGGGGGGCGCGGCGCTGCTGCTCGCCGCCGCGGTGACCGCGTGCGGGTCCGACGGGAGCTCCGTCGAGACCTCGGGCGACACCCAGGCCGCGGGAACGCCGGCGGCCGCTGATCCGGCGGAGTTCTGCGAGGCATCGGTGGACGTGGAGGCGTCGTTCGCCGGCGCACCGCCCATCGACGAGACCACGCCGCCGGAGGAGGCGCAGGCGGCGCTGGAGGAGTTCGGCGCCGAGGTCGAGCCGCTGCTGGCGCACGCGGAGGAGACCGCCCCGTCGGAGCTCGCGGAGGACGTGGGCACAGCGGTCGGCGCGGTGCGGGAGGCACTGGCGGGCGACATGTCGGCGCTCGACAGCGACGAGTACGTGGCGGCCGACGACGCCATCGACGAGTACATGCTCGCCGAATGCGGCTACGAGCACATCGAGGCCACCGGGGTGGACTACGAGTACGAGGGCATCCCCGACACGGTGCCGGCCGGGACCGTGGCGGTGACGTTCACCAACGAGGGAGAGGAACTGCACGAGATCGGCATCGCCCGGATCAACGACGACGTGTCCATGCCGCTGGAGGAGATCGCCGCTCTCCCGCCGGAGGAATCGGAGTCGATGATCCAGTTCACCGGCGCGGCCTTCGCCCACCCCGGCGGGTCCGACACCGTGTTCCTGAAGATGGAGCCGGGGCGCTACGGCGCCGCCTGCTTCGTCCCCCAGGGCACGACGCACGACACCGAGGGCAGCGGTCCGCCGCACATGGCGCTGGGGATGCTGGCGGAGTTCGAGGTCGAGTGAGCGGCCAGCGACCGCCGCTGACCCGCCGGAGCTTCCTGGCCGGGTCGGCGGCGGCCGGGCTGGCCCTGATGACCGGATGCGGCACCCCCGCGGCATCCGGCCCCCCGGCGCTGCAACTGCGGCCCGGTCCCATGACCCTGGACGTCGCGGGCACCGGGGCCCGCACCTGGGGATACGGCACGGTCCCCGGCCCGGAGATCCGGCTCCGGGCCGGGGAGCTGCTGCGCGTACGCGTGACGAACGGGCTCCCCGACGACACGACCGTGCACTGGCACGGGCTGGCCCCGCCCAACGCGATGGACGGCGTCCCGAACGTCACGCAACGGCCGATCGCACCGGGCAGCGAGTTCACGTACGAATTCCGGACGCCGGTGCCGGGCTCGTTCATGTACCACGCGCACGTCGGCATGCAGCTGGACCGCGGGCTCTACGGGCCGCTGGTCGTGGAGCCCCGGGACGAGCCACTGGCCTACGACCGCGAGCACACCCTGATGCTCGACGACTGGGCCGACGGCGTCGAGCAGCACTCCCGCCATACCGGCGAGGAGCCCGGCACGTCGGCGATCTCCGACGCCCGGGAGGTGGTCTCCTTCGGCGGCCGCCGGTACCCCTTCCTCCTGGTCAACGGCCGGCCGCCGGAGGATCCGACGGTGGTGGAGGGCCGGCCGGGTGACCGGCTGCGCCTGCGGGTGATGAACGTCGCCGCGGACACCGGCTTCCGCTTCGCGGTTGCCGGCCATCCCCTCACCATCACGCACACCGACGGCATGCCGGTGGAGCCGGTGACCGTGGATGCCCTGCGACTGGGCATGGGTGAGCGCTACGACGTCCTGGTCGACCTGCGGCAGCGCGGTGGGACGTGGCAGATCGGGATGGAGCCGGAGGGCCGGTCCGGCGCCGGCCGGGCCCTGCTGCGCTACACCGGGAGCCCGGCGTCGACGGCCCCACCCGCCGCGCATCGGCCGTCCGAGCTCGACGGCCGCCTGGCCCGCTACGACGAACTCCTGTCGACCGAGCCCCTGGCCCTCCCGAGCGGCAGCCCGGATCGGGTCTTCGACCTGACGCTGGAAGGCACCGAGATCAGCGGGCAGAGCTATCCCGACGCCGACCCGCTCCCGGTCGTCGAGGGCGAGTGGGTGCGGCTGAGGATGCGGAACACCGGGGCGAAGTGGCACCCGATGCACCTGCACGGGCACCACTTCCAGGTGCGCACACCGAGCGGACGCGGCCCGGTCAAGGACACCGTCGCCGTGCCGGCACACGGTGGGGAGGTCGGCATCGACTTCCTGGCGACCAATCCCGGCCGGTGGCTGTTCCACTGCCACAACCACCACCACATGGCGGACGGCATGGTGCGGCTCGTGGAGTACCGCAGCTGACGCCGGAGCCGCGGAACGCCGAAGGCCCGGTCCGCGGAAGCGGACCGGGCCTTCGTGCCGGTGGGCGATACTGGGTTCGAACCAGTGACCTCTTCGGTGTGAACGAAGCGCTCTACCACTGAGCCAATCGCCCGGTACGTCGTCGATTGTGCCAGACCGTCATCGCCAGAGCGGGACCCACCCCGGCACCCAGTCGGGCACCCCCGTCATGTGCAGGGTGACCACCAGGACGCCGTAGACGAACGCCGCCGTCGTCATGGTGAGCAGCAAACGCAGCCACACCGGCCGCCCGGCGAGCCAGTCGGTCCACCGCTTGACGTGGTGCTTGGTGAACTCGAGCAGCCGCTCGGCCCAGGTGAACTCGGTGGCCAGCACGAACAGGCCGGCGATCACGGTCAGCCACCCCGGTCCGGGCAGCGGGATGGTGGCGAGGCCGACGGCCACGACCAGGCCCCCGACGACCCCGACGCCGACGCGGTACCCGTGGTTCACGCTCCGGCGGGCGGCCAGCCGGCGCCGCCACCGGGCCCCGGCCACCCGCTCCCGGAGGCTGTGCACCTCGTCGGAGTCGTAGCGGGCGCGCCGCTCGTCGGCGGTCTCCGGCTGGGCGCGCGTGGCCGACTGCGTCGCCGTCTCCGATCCGCTCAGCTGGCCACCTCCCCTGTCGCCACGACCTCCGTCGGTGACGACGGAGCCTGCCGACCGGGTTCGATGCTGATCCCGTACGCGGGGAACTCGTCGACTCCGGCCTGCCCGGAGCCTACGGTCTGGAGCTGCATCTGTGACCGATCGACGTCGAAGACGCCCAGCGGCACCGGGTCGCCGTCCCCGAGCCCCCACACCACGTAGGTCGTCGACGCCGTGTCGTTCGGCTGGAGCCCGTCGGTGACCACCTGGAGCGTGTCGCCACGGGCGACCACGGTGGCCACCCGCTGGTCCTCCGAGGTGAGCGGCGTGATCGTCGCCCGGCCCGGCCGGGTCAATTCGGCCACGACGTCCTCCTGGGCCGCCACGGTCGAGCGCAGGTCGTCCCGCGCCTGGTCGAGGACCGCGACCCACACCCCCAGACCCACGACCGCGGCCGTCGCGGCGGCCACCAGGGCACGGGGCAGCAGGGCGGGCCGCCCAGCGGCACTGCGCGGCACCGGCCGCGGCCCTGCCTGCTCCACCGCGCTCGGCGGCGGTCCGGCGGGAGGAGGAGCAGCCACCGGCGACACCTGCTCCGTCTCCTCCACGGCGGCACGGAGGCGGGCACGCAGCTCCGGCGAGGGCTCCGCTGCCGGAAGGTCCCGCGCCAGGGCCGCCATCACCTCGGAGGTCTCGGCGACGGTGCGCAGGCACCGCTCGCACCCGGGCAGGTGCCGCGTGAAGTCCGCCTCGTCGTCGGGCTCCAGCGCGTGCAGCGCCCAGCCGACCGCGAGTTCGTCGTACGCGTGCTCCGCGGTCATCGTGTCCCGTCCCATGGCGCGTCCTCGGTCAGCGCTCCACCGCCCACCGGGCCGGACAGCCCGCCCAGCTCGGACTTCAACCGGCGCATCCCCGCCAGCATCCGTGTCTTGACCGTGCCGAGCGGCGCACCGGTCAGAACGGCGACCTCCCGCTGGGTGTAGCCGCCGTAGTAGGCGAGCGTCAGGGCCTCCCTCTGCGGTCCGGGCAGGACGCGCAGCGCCGACCGCACCTGCTCGGCGACGACGCGGGACCACGCGTCGTCCTCCACGTCCCGGGTGGCGACCGGAGCATCGAGGACCGCCTGGTCCTCGGCCCGGGCCTGGCGCCGTCGCTGCGACTCCTCGCGGCGCACCGCGTCGACCGCCTTGTGGTGCACCACTGCGAGCAGCCAGGACGCGAAGCTCCCCCGCGCACCGTCGTAGGCACCAGGGTCCCGCCAGACGCCGAGGAAGACGTCCTGCAGGACGTCCTCGGCCAGGCCGTCATCGGCCAGGATCCGGCGGGCCAGTGCGAACGCGGGCCGCCGGAAGCGCTCGTACAGCTCGTCGACGGCACCGCGGTCACCGGCGCGGATGCGCCGGAGGATCTCGACGTCACCGACGCCGTCCTCCGGCCGGACGACCGGTCGACTCACGACTCCCATGGTCACACGAGGCGTTCGTCCGGAACCAGCCATCCGGTTCAACGGGGCTCCTGTGGCGCATGATGCAGGTGTGACACCACATGCCCGAATTCGTGACTTCTCGCGCCGCCGGTCGTTGACCTGACATGACGAGCCGATGGATGCCCGGCCACATTTCCCCCGTCACTCTTCAGCTGGTCGGCCCCCAGTCCTGGACCGAGGTGCCGGCGCTGCTGTGCTACGACCCGACCGACCCGTTCGCCGTGCGCATCGCGTTCGGCGACCCGGGCGACCAGGACACCGCCGACGGCGACGAGGGCATCGCGTGGCTGGTGAGCCGCGAACTGCTGCAGGCCGGCCTCGAGCACCCCGCCGGCGACGGCGACGTGCGCGTCTGGCCGGCGCGCGCGACCGCGGACGTGCTGTTCCTGCACCTGCGGGCGCCCTCTGGCGAAGCGCTCTTCGAGCTCTCCCGGGCGACGGTCGCCGCCTTCCTGCGGCACACCGAGGCCCTGGTCCCCACCGGGTCGGAGAGCGCACTGCTGCAGCTGGACCAGGAGCTGGACACTTTGCTGTCCAACGGCGGACCGGACTCGCCGGGGCGCTGACCTGCGGAGATGCTCCGGCGACAGGCAGTGGGAGCCGACCGGGGGACCCCCCCTTCGACCCCTCCCCGGACGTCCGCTAGAGTTCTTTCCGTAACGCGGACGTGGCTCAGTGGTAGAGCATCACCTTGCCAAGGTGAGGGTCGCGGGTTCGAATCCCGTCGTCCGCTCGGAACCTCGGGCGTCGGTCGAGAGACTGGCGCCCGCGTGCGGTGGAGTGGCCGAGAGGCGAGGCAACGGCCTGCAAAGCCGTCTACACGGGTTCAAATCCCGTCTCCACCTCGTCTCCTCGCGGAGCACGAGCGCGGAGGAGGGTCCGGTCGCGAGACCGGAACGGGCGATTGGCGCAGCGGTAGCGCGCTTCCCTGACACGGAAGAGGTCACTGGTTCGATCCCAGTATCGCCCACCACAGAGCCCCAGGCCGCCGACCGGCAGCCTGGGGTCCCGTCGTCGTGGCTCAGCGGACGTTGCGGAAGCTGTTGTCGTTGGCGCCGCCCTCGCGGTGGTCTCGTCGTACAGGCAGAACTGCACGTAGCCGACGCCGTTGGCCAGGGGCTCGTACGCGCTCGACTTCGGGTCCTCCGATCCCGAGACCGGCTCCTCCTGGTCGACCTCGAACCAGCCGACGTGGATCCTGCTGTCGCAGACCACCTCGTTGCGGTGGCTGTCGGACCAGGCGGCCGCGATGCACTGCTTCCCGGTTCCGCGAGACGGGGGCTGCGGTGCGGTCGGCCGTTTGCTTCACCGAGACCCACAGGTGCGCCTCGCCCGTGCAGCGGTACCGGGCCTGCACCAGTGCCTGCACGGGATCGGACGAATCCATCCGGACACTTCCCGCACAGTGCAGCGTGCGAGCCGTCCAGGGGCGCGGCGGTGAGCGATGCCGGGCGGTCGACGGGGTCGGCGAAGCCGGCCGGCTCACGCCGGGAACATCCGCTCGGGCCAGGCGCGGCCGACCTGCCCGGTCACCGGCCGCCTAGCTGCGGAGTTCGCGCTCCGCCACGACCCGCTCGCCGTCGACCGCCGTGGCGAATCCGCTCGCGCGCAGTACGGTGAGCGCCCCATCGTTTCCGCTCGTCGTCTCCGCACGCACCGCCGTGGCTCCCGCTTCCCGCGCCCGCTCCAGCGCGAGTCCGACCGCCTCCCGCCCGACACCCCTGCCACGGGCGTGGCGGACCAGCCAGATGCCCAACTCCAGAACACCTGGTCCACCGGCGCGGCGCAGCCGCACCGCGCCGACAACCCGCCCCGAGCCCCGGCCCTCGTCATCGACGACCTCGACGACGGCCCAGGTGGCCTCCTGCGCCGGCCCGTCCAGCCCCGCGCGCCGCTCGCGGTGGAAGGCGCGCAGCCACTCGATCCGCTCGGCCGTCCACCCCTCCCCCGGCGTGATCGACGGCGTCACCTCGCCGGCCGCCGTTCCGTCCGTCGCCGCCGTCACCAGCCGGGAGAGAGTCGTCTCGGTGACCGGCCGCAGGTCGATCCCGACGAGCGTCGCCAGCCGCGCCCGTTCCCGCCGGAACCTGCGCCACAAGGCGAGCCCGGCGCCGAAGTAGACCAGCGAGAGAACCGTCCAGACCCAGTCCAGCCAGACGCTCCCGTCGTCCTCGGTCCACCGCACGGCCGCCAGCACCACCCAGAACGACCCCGCGAGCATCTGCAGGCACACCCGGAACCGGGCCCATGAGACGTCCTCGAGCGCCTGCCGGCGCCGCCGGAGGAGCGAGTCCGCGTCAGCCACGCGCCGGCGCGACCCGATCGCGCCAGAACCGGTCGACCTCTTCGGCCAGCGCCTCGGGCGTCCCGCTGTTGTCCAGGACGACGTCGGCGACCGCACGCCGCTGTTCGTCGGTCGCCTGAGCGGCGATCCGGGCTCGGGCGTCCTGTTCCGGCAGCCCACGCTCGATCAGTCGCGTCACGCGGGTCTCGAGGTCGGTCTCGACGACAAGCACGAGGTCGTAGGAGCCTGCCCGACCGGTCTCCACCAGCAGCGGGACGTCGTTGACGACGACGGCTTCCGCGGGTGCGCCGGCGATCAGCTCGGCGGACCGCTGCCGCACCAGGGGATGCACCAGCCCGTCGAGCCTCCGCCGGGCGGCCTCGTCGGAGAACACGATGGACGCGAGCACCGCCCGGTCGAGCGAGCCGTCGGCAGCCAGGACGCCGGCGCCGAACTCGGCCGCCACCGCTGCGAGACCGGGGGTGCCGGGCTCGAGCACCTCGCGGGCGATGCGGTCGGCGTCCACCACGAGCGCCCCGCGCTCGGCGAGCAGCCGCGCGACGGTGCTCTTCCCCGAGCCGATTCCACCGGTCAGTCCGATCGTCAGCACGTACGGACAGTAGCGATCGCGCCCACCGAGGTCACAGAGCGATAACACGGACGTGGCACGCACGGCGCGTCGCAGTAGTCACACGAGCCCCACCGTTAACGTCTGCACCGGCGATCTTCCCCGCCCAGAGAGGCAGACCCAGAACATGTCCCGTTCCACGAGCGCATCCCCGTCGTCCCGCGCCGCCGGACGGCACCGGCTCGGTGCCGCCGCGGGGGTGCGCTGCGCCGACATCCCCGCCGTGCGCGAGCGGATGCAGTTCCAGCGGCCGGCCATCGCCCACCGCAGCTCGCTGCTGCGGTGGATGTTCCGGACGCCGACCACCGGGCGCCACACGTGGAGCTTCCTCGCCGGCTCCGGCGGCCGTCCCCGCACGGCGTTCGCCATCATCCTCAGCCTCTGAGAAAGGACCCCGTTCTCCCCACCGCTCGCAAGCTCGCGGCGGTGCCCTGAACGGGGCAAGGCCCCGTGGACGACGTCCACGGGGCCTTTGCCGCGCCCGGACGGGAGGGCGCGGGTGAACGGCAGAGGCCCAGAACCACGTGGGTTCTGGGCCTCCGACGTTCAGTGCTCAGGCATCAGCAGCGGCGCTGCTCACTCACCGCCGGCGAGCTTGGCCCGCAGCGCGGCCAGAGCCTCGTCGCTGGCCAGCGTGCCGCCGCCACCGGTCGCCGGGGCGTCCGGGCCGGCAGCGTCGTCGCTGGAGTAGCTGCCACCGGCCGCCGCCTCGGCGTCGGCCTCCTTCGCCGCCGCGATCTGCTTGCGGTGCGCCTCGAAGCGGGCCTGGGCCTCGGCGTACTGCCGCTCCCACGTCTCGCGGGCCTCGTCGTAGCCCTCGAGCCACTCGCCGGTCTCCGGGTCGAAGCCCTCCGGGTAGATGTAGTTGCCCTGCTCGTCGTACGAGGCGGCCATGCCGTAGGCGGCCGGGTCGAACTGCTCCTCGTCGCCGACGACGCCCTCGTTGGCCTGCTTGAGCGACAGCGAGATGCGCCGGCGGTCCAGGTCGATGTCGATGACCTTGACCAGGATCTCGTCGCCGACCTGCACGACCTGCTCGGGGATCTCCACGTGGCGCTCGGCCAGCTCGGAGATGTGCACCAGGCCTTCGATGCCCTCGTCGACGCGCACGAACGCACCGAAGGGAACGAGCTTGGTGACCTTGCCGGGCACGACCTGGCCGATCTGGTGGGTCCGTGCGAACTGACGCCACGGGTCCTCCTGCGTCGCCTTCAGCGACAGCGAGACCCGCTCCCGGTCCAGGTCGACGTCGAGGACCTCGACGGTGACCTCCTGGCCGACCTCGACGACCTCGGACGGGTGGTCGATGTGCTTCCAGGACAGCTCGGAGACGTGCACCAGGCCGTCGACACCGCCGAGGTCCACGAAGGCACCGAAGTTGACGATCGAGGAGACGACGCCGCTGCGCACCTGGCCCTTGGCGAGCTTGTTGAGGAACTCGCTGCGGACCTCGGACTGCGTCTGCTCCAGCCACTGGCGACGGGAGAGGACGACGTTGTTGCGGTTCTTGTCCAGCTCGATGATCTTCGCCTCGAGCTCGCGGCCCACGTAGGGCTGCAGGTCCCGGACGCGGCGCATCTCGACCAGCGAGGCGGGGAGGAACCCGCGGAGGCCGATGTCGAGGATGAGGCCACCCTTGACGACCTCGATGACGGTGCCGGTGACGACCTCGTCGGCTTCCTTCTTGGCCTCGATCGTGCCCCAGGCGCGCTCGTACTGCGCGCGCTTCTTGGAGAGGATCAGCCGGCCTTCCTTGTCCTCCTTCTGGAGGACCAGAGCTTCCACCTCGTCGCCGACGCTGACGACCTCGTTCGGGTCGACGTCGTGCTTGATGGACAGCTCGCGCGAGGGGATGACGCCCTCGGTCTTGTAGCCGATGTCCAGCAGCACCTCGTCCCGGTCGACCTTGACGATGACGCCCTCGACGATGTCGCCATCGTTGAAGTACTTGATCGTCTGATCGATCGCGGCGAGGAAGTCCTCCGCCGTGCCGATGTCGTTGATGGCGACCTGGGGGGTGCTGGAAGGACGGACCTGGGTGGAGGTCATGAAGTCGAGTGCTCCGGATGGTTTATGCGTAGGGACAGGACACCCACGGCCGGGGCGACCGCAGGGAGGAACAGGTGAGACCCGGCGCGGTCCGCCCACTCACGGGCACGGACACGTCAGACCTCTGGCGCCCGTCCATCGTACGGACGCCGGGACGGTGCGGTCCACCTGGGGGGAAGCGGCCACCTCCGCCGGCGGCGTGTCACGATCGGCGTGTCATGAGCCTGCACCCGCCGTCGTCCCCCCTGCCGCTCGCGAGCGACGGCTATCCGGCCGCGGGCGGGGTCGCCCGCCGGCCCGCGGACGCCGCGGAATCGGTGCGCGCCAACCGCCGGTGGTGGGACGCCGCGGCCCCGGCCTACCTCGCGGAGCACGGATCCGACCTGGGCGACGCCGACTTCCTGTGGTGTCCGGAGGGTTTGCGGGAGGCCGACGCACACCTGCTCGGGGAGGTCGCCGGCCGGCGGGTGCTCGAGATCGGCTGCGGTTCGGCGCCGTGCTCACGGTGGCTGCGGTCGGCCGGCGCCGACGCCGTCGCCCTGGATCTCTCCGCAGGGATGCTCGTCCGCGCCGCCGAGCTCAACCGGTCGACCGGCATCGCCGTCCCCCTGTTGCAGGCCGACGCCGGAGCACTGCCGCTGGCCGACGACAGCGTGGACGTGGCCTGCTCGGCGTTCGGTGGACTGCCCTTCGTGGCAGACGTCGAGGGTGCCCTGCGCGAGGTGGCGCGTGTTCTGCGCCCGGGCGGGCGCTTCGTGGCGTCGGTGAACCACCCGATGCGCTGGCCGTTCCCCGACTCCCCCGACCCCGACGACCTGCGGATCGTCTCCTCCTACTTCGACCGGACGCCGTACGTGGAGACCGACGACTCCGGGCGGACGGTCTACGTCGAGCACCACCGGACGATCGGTGACTGGGTGCGCGCGGTGGTCGGAGCCGGTCTGGTGCTGGAGGACCTGCTCGAGCCGGAGTGGACACCAGGCCGTACCGAGAACTGGGGGCAGTGGTCGCCGGAGCGCGGCGCGCTCGTCCCCGGCACGCTGATCCTGCGCACATCGCGACCCTCCGGGCCGCACCGCGACCAGGTGCCGTCCCCCTGACACGTGGTGCCGCTGCGCCCCGCCCGCGCGGAACCCTCCGGGTCCCACTCGGCGCGACAGCTCCGTCTCACTTTCCGGCGACTGGCCGTGAGCCGTGCCGCACCCACACCTCACGCGCCGCGGCGGTGACTCCCGCGGTCAGCGGTACGAACAGCAGCGCGCCGGCGATGCCCCAGAGCACGCCACCGACGGTGACCGCGACCAGCACCACGGCGGCGTTCAGCGGGAGACGGTTGCGCATGACCCACGGCTCGATGACGACGTTGCCCACCTGCTGCACGACCACCACCAGCGCCAGCACCGCTGCCGCGGTGCCCAGGCCGCCGGACCCGTACGCGACCACGACGGCGAGCAGGCCGGCGACGAACGCTCCGATGGTGGGGATGTAGGACGCCAGGAACTGCAGCACCCCGAGGGTCAGGGCCAGTGGGACACCGAGCAGCAGCAGCCCCGCGCCGATGCCCAGCGCGTCGAAGACCGCGACGATGGTCAGCCCGCGCACGTACCCGCCCACCGTCGTCCAGGCCGCGCGGCCGGCGGCGTCGACGTCGCCGCGCACACCGCCCCCGAACTTGCCGACCAGCCAGCGCCACATGCCCGGACCACCCTGGAGGAACAGGAACGCCAGCGCCACGACCAGGAAGGCGGCGATCACGACCTCGATCACCGTCTGCGCCGGGCCGAGCAGCGCGGAGCCTCCTGCCGAACCGCCGGAGGAACCGCCGGAGGAACCGCCCGAGCCCCCACCGATGCCCGGCAACTCGACGCCGAAGCGCTGGGACAGATCGGCGGACACCTGCTGGAACTGCTCACGCAGGCGTGGCAGCTGACCGGCGATCCGCGCCCCCAGCCCGACCGCCACGCCGACGAAGAACCCGACCAGCAGCAGCACGGACCCACCCGCTGCCAGCCACCGCGGCAGACCCCTGCTCGTGCCCCACTGGACCACCGGGGTCAGCACCCCGGCCACGAGGAGCGCGACCAGCACGGCGACGAGGGGCAGGGTCACCTTGACCGCGAACCCGGCGATCAGCCAGAGCAGGACGGCCAGCACGAGCAACCGGCCGCCCACGTTCGCTGACCTGACCAACCAGGCGGGGGCCGCAGAGGCATCGGAACCGGGCGAGGGAGGAGGCATCACCTACCCGGTGTTGTCCGCAGATCCCCGGGTGACACATCACCTCCCCGCATGGGCACGGATTGCTGCGCAGCGACCTCCGGGTCACGCCCGCGACGTCAGTGGGCCGCCGCGTCCCAGCTGGCTCCGACGCCCACCGAGACCTCCAGCGGGACCGACAGCTCCGCCGCGCCGGCCATCTCGCGGCGCACCAGCGTCTCCAGGGCCTCCTTCTCCCCCGGCGCCACCTCGAGCACGAGCTCGTCGTGCACCTGCAGCAGCATCCGGGACTGCAGCCCCTCGGCGGCGATGGCCTTCTCGACGTTGAGCATCGCGACCTTGATGACGTCGGCCGCCGAGCCCTGGATCGGCGCGTTGAGGGCCATCCGCTCGGCCATCTCGCGCCGCTGCCGGTTGTCGCTGGTGAGGTCGGGCAGGTAGCGGCGGCGTCCCAGCGTCGTCTCGGTGTAGCCGGTCGTCCGGGCCTCGTCGACGACGCCGTCGAGGTAGTCGCGGATCCCGCCGAAGCGCTCGAAGTAGGCGTGCATCTGACTGCGCGCCTCCTCGGGGGTGATGCGCAGCTGCTGCGCGAGGCCGTAGGCCGAGAGCCCGTAGGCGAGCCCGTAGCTCATCGCCTTGATCCGGCGACGCATCTCCGGGTCGACGTCGGAGATCGGGATGTCGAAGGCTCGCGAGGCGACGAAGGAGTGCAGGTCCTCCCCGGACGTGAACGCCTCGATCAAGCCCTCGTCACCGGAGAGGTGCGCCATGATGCGCATCTCGATCTGGCTGTAGTCGGCCGTCATCAGCGACTCGTAGCCGGAGCCGACGACGAACGCCTGGCGGATCCGGCGCCCCTCCGCCGTGCGGATCGGGATGTTCTGCAGGTTCGGGTCGGTCGAGGACAGCCGGCCGGTCGCCGCGATCGTCTGCTGGAACGTGGTGTGGATGCGGCCGACGTCGTCGACCATCGGGATGAGGCCGTCGATGACGGTGCGCAGGCGGGTGACGTCGCGGTGCCGGAGGAGGTGCTCGAGGAACGGGTGCCCGGTCGATGCCAGCAGCGTGGTGAGGGCTTCGGCATCGGTGGTGTAGCCGGTCTTGTTCTTCTTGGTCTTGGGCAGGCCCAGTTCGTCGAACAGCACGGTCTGCAGCTGCTTGGGCGAGCCCAGGTTCACCTCGCGGCCGATCACCGCATAGCACTCGGCGGCCGCCGCGGCGACGCCGTCGGCGAACTCTTTCTGCAACTCGTGCAGGAAGTCGAGGTCGGCGGCGATGCCGCGCTGCTCCATGCGGGCCAACACGTTGGTCAGCGGCAGCTCGATCTCGCCGAGCAGGTGGCCACCGCCGCGCTGGCCGAGCACCTGCTCGAGCGCGTCGGACAGGTCGTTGACGGCCAAGGCCTTGAGGACGTCGGCCTTCGCCGCCTCGGCCGCGAGGTCGTCCTCGCTGGGCCCCAGGCCGTCCAGGGTGAGCTGCCCGTCGGCCTCGGCGGCGTCCTTGAGCTCGCGCCGCAGGTAGCGGACCGCCAGGTCACCGAGGTCGAACGAACGCTGCCCCGGCAGGGCCAGGTAGGCGGCGAGCGCGGTGTCGCTGACGACGCCGGCGAGGTCCCAGCCCCGTGCCCAGACGGCCAGCAGCGGCCCCTTCACCTCGTGCACGACCTCGGGCCGGGCCGGGTCGGCCAGCCAGGCGGCCAGCGCCTGTTCGTCGGCGACGTCGAGCTCCGGGCCGAGGTCGACGAACGCGGTGTGGTCGTCGGCGGCGGCGAGCGCCAGACCGGTCAGCTCGCCGGTGCCGCGGCCCCAGGTGCCGCGGAAGATCAGGCCCGTGTGGCCGGTGCGCGCGTGCGCGTCCAGCCAGGCGCCCAGCTGGCCGGCGGCGATCTCGTCGACCGTGACGTCGAACCCGCCCTCGACCTCGGGCTCCGCGCTGGTGAGCGTGGCGAACAGCCGGTCGCGCAGCACCCGGAACTGCAGGTTGTCGAACAGCGTGTGCACCTCGTTGCGGTCCCACGACTGGACCGCGAGGTCCTGCGGGCCCATGGCGAGGGCGACCGCGCGGTCGAGCTCGGTGAGCCGCCGGTTCTGCAGCACCGAGGACAGGTGCTCGCGCAGCTTCTCCCCGACCTTGCCCTTGACGGTGTCGACCTGGTCGACGAGCGCGTCGAGGGAGCCGTACTCCCGCACCCACTTGGCGGCGGTCTTCTCGCCCACGCTCGGGATGCTCGGCAGGTTGTCGCTCGGGTCGCCGCGCAGCGCCGCGAAATCGGGGTACTGCCGGGGCGAGAGGCCGTACTTGGTCTCGACCTCCTCCGGCGTGAAGCGGGTCATGTCCGAGACGCCCTTGCGCGGGTAGAGGACGGTGACGTGCTCGTCGACCAGCTGCAGCGCGTCCCGGTCGCCGGTCGCGATCAGGACGTCCATCCCCTGCTCGACCGCCTGCACGGTGAGGGTGGCGATGACGTCGTCGGCCTCGTAGCCCTCCGCGGTGATGACCGGCACCCGCAGCGCGCCGAGGACCTCCTGGACCAGGCTCACCTGGCCGCGGAAGTCTGTCGGGCTCTCGGACCGGTTGGCCTTGTACTCGGCGAAGATCTCGCTGCGGAAGGTCTTGCGGCCGACGTCGAAGGCGACGGCGAGGTGGGTGGGCTGCTCGTCGCGCAGGATGTTGATCAGCATCGACGTGAAGCCGTAGACGGCGTTCGTCGGCTGCCCCGTGGTGGTCGAGAAGTTCTCCACCGGCAGTGCGAAGAACGCGCGGTAGGCCAGGGAGTGCCCGTCGAGCAGCAGAAGCCGGGGACGCGGCCCCGAACTGGTGGGGACGGCGGACGGCGGGGCGCTGGGGGTACTGACCGGAGCGGACATCGGTGCCGATCCTAAGAGGCCCCTGCTGCCCCCCACCCCTCGCACGCTCGCGGCGGGCCCCTGCACCGGGGCCTTGGTTACGGTGCCGGGGTGAGCACCCCTCCCCCGGCCTGGCTCCCCGAGGGCATGCGCAGCCCTCTCGACGACAAGCTCGGCGTCCGGATCACCGACTACGACCCCGACCGGCTGGTCGCGACCATGCCGGTCGCGGGCAACGAGCAGCCGTTCGGGCTGCTGCACGGCGGCGCCACCTGCACGCTCGTGGAAACGGTCGGCTCCGTGGCCGCCGCGCTGGGCGCCGGCCCGGACAAGCAGGTCGTGGGCATCGAGCTGAACGCCAGCTACCTGCGCGCGGCCACGTCCGGTTCCGTCACGGCCGTCTGCACCCCGGTCCGCCGCGGGCGCACCCTCTCGACGTTCCTCATCGAGATCACCGACGACCGGGGCCGGCCGACCGCCACCGCTCGGCTGACCTGCATGACCCTGAACGCGTCGAAGAAGGGCTGACCCGGGGCCCGTCCCGGCGACGGCGGGCCCGCCCGGCGTGTCGCAGAAAGGTCACAGCTGGGTGCATGAGGACAGCTGTCGCGCACAACTGCGTTAGGTTCCCTCCTCAACGAATCCGCCGAGGAGGTCGAGTGACGCACCCGACGGACCGTGTCCGCCGGCACGGTCGACGAAGCAGTCCCGCGAGAGCGGGGGCTCGGGAGCCGGTCGGTGCGCTGCGACGCACTGGTCTGACCGCCGTGCGACTGGCATTGATCGGCATCTTCGTCGCCGGGCTGACCGCCTTCGTGCCGAGCGGGGCGCAGGCCGCCGAGGACGCCGGTGAGCGGATCTTCGGCACCCTGCAGACCAGCGTGAGCGGACCCATCGAGGGGGTGTCGGTCGAGGTGGCCGAGGCGTCCGGCGCGGAGGTCGACACGGTCGAGACCGACGAGCAGGGGCGCTGGTCGGTCGACCTGCCCGGCCCCGGTCAGTACACCGTCACGGTCGACGCCGACGACCTTCCCGAAGGGGTCACCCTCAACGGCGACCCCAGCCGCACGGTCACCGTCGACGAGGGTCGGGACCAGGGCGTCCTCATCGGGCTCAACGACGGCAGCCGGAACGCCGGCGGCGGCACCATCCGCTGGGTCGAGCTGCTGGTCTCCGGCCTCCGGTTCGGCCTGCTCATCGCCATGGCGGCCATCGGTCTCTCGCTGATCTTCGGCACGACGGGCCTGGTCAACTTCGCGCACGGCGAGCTGGTGACCATCGGCGCCATCGTGGCGTGGTTCATCAACGTGGGGGCCGGCGTACCGCTGATCGCCGCCGCACTCCTGGCGATGCTGGTGGGCGCCGGGATCGGCGCACTCAACGAGCTCGCCCTGTGGCGGCCGCTGCGTCGCCGGGGCACCGGCCTGGTGGCGGCGCTGGTCATCTCCATCGGCTTGTCGCTGCTGCTGCGGTACCTCTACCAGGTCATCTACGGCGGCCGCTCCAACGCCTTCGCCGACTACCGCGGCCAGCGCACCGTCGACTACGGCGCCTTCTCGATGACCAACAAGGACCTCACGTCGATGATCGTGGCCCTGGTCGTCCTGGTCCTCGTGGCGGTGATGCTGCAGCGGACCACGATCGGCAAGGCCATGCGGGCGGTCTCCGACAACCGCGATCTCGCCGCCTCCTCCGGTATCGACGTCAACCGGGTGATCCTCGTGGTCTGGATGGTCGGTGGCGCGCTGGCCGCGCTGGGCGGCGTGCTCCTGGGGCTCTCCGACGAGGTCCAGTGGGACATGGGCTTCCGCCTGCTGCTGCTCATGTTCGCCGGCGTCACGCTCGGCGGTCTCGGCACCGCCTACGGCGCTCTCGTCGGCAGCATCGTGGTCGGCGTCTTCGTCCAGATGTCGACGCTGGTCATCCCCAATGACATGAAGTACGTGGGCGGTCTGCTGCTCCTGATCGTCATCCTCATCGTGCGGCCGCAGGGGATCCTCGGCAGCCGGGCCCGGATTGGTTGAGCCATGGCTGAACTCCTCGACGCACTCGCCGTCGCACTCAAGGCCGGGATCGGTTTCCAGGCCGTCTTCTTCGCGCTGCTCGCCATCGGGCTCAACATCCAGTTCGGGTACACGGGGCTGCTGAACTTCGGCCAGATCGCGTTCGCCATGCTCGGGGGCTACGGGATCGCGATCTCCGTGGCCCAGTGGGGGCTCCCGTTCTGGGTCGGCGTGCTCATCGGGATCGCCGCCGCCGTGGTGCTCGCCCTGCTGCTGGGCATCCCGACGCTCCGGCTACGCGCCGACTACCTGGCCATCGCCACCATCGCCGCGGCCGAGGGGCTCCGGCTGACCTTCCGGTCGGTCTCGGCGACGCCGATCACCGCCGGCACCCGGGGCCTCTCCGGGTTCAGCGACCCCTTCGTCGAGCTCGCGCCCTGGGACACCGCACGGCGCTACAGCATCCTGGGGACCCGCTGGAGCGGCGCCGACCTGTGGGTGACCCTCGTCGGTTGGCTCCTGGTCGCGCTCGCGTGCCTGCTGGTCTGGCTGCTCGTCCGCAGCCCGTGGGGCCGGGTGGTGAAATCCATCCGCGAGGACGAGGACGCCGTGCGTGCCCTGGGCAAGAACGTCTACGTCTACAAGATGCAGGCGCTCGTTCTCGGGGGCGTGCTCGGCGCGCTGGGCGGCATGATCTACGCGGTCGGCACCGCGTCGGCGACCCCGGACCAGTACCAGAACGCCAACACGTTCCTGGCGTACGCGGCGCTGATCCTCGGTGGTGCCGCCCGGGTGCTCGGACCGGTGATCGGCGCGATGCTCCTGTACTTCATCATCCAGTTCGCGGACACCGGTCTGCGTACCCTGATCGGCAACGGGGTCATCCCGGAGAACCTGCTGTCCGCGACCGACGTCGCGCAGATCCGATTCGTGATCATCGGACTCGGGCTGATCCTGCTGCTGATCTTCCGCCCGCAGGGCATCTTCGGGGACCGACGAGAGGTGATGCTCGATGCCCGCTGAGCCGACGCCCTCCGGGGCGCACGCCATGTCCACGACCGGCACGGGCGGGCCTCCGAAGCGGCTGGCCCAGGCCGCGCTGCGGAACCTGCCCTGGGAGGTCGGGGTGGCCAAGCCCGACCCCGCGATCGTGGTCGACGGCGTGGTCCGGACGTTCGGCGGCCTCACGGCCGTCTCGGTCGACCACCTGGAGATCCAGCGCGGCGGCATCACCGGGCTGATCGGCCCCAACGGCGCCGGCAAGACGACGCTGTTCAACCTGCTCACCGGGTTCGACCAGCCCGACGGCGGTACCTGGTCGTTCGACGGCCGGTCGCTCGGCAAGCTCTCCCCGCACCAGGTGGCCCGGCTCGGGGTGGTCCGCACCTTCCAGCTGACCAAGGCGCTCTCCCGGCTCACCGTGCTGCAGAACATGCTGCTCGGCGCGCAGGGGCAGAAGGGGGAGAGTTTTCTCCGCGCCCTCGTCCCCGGGATCTGGCGGGCGCAGGAGAAGGCCAACACCGAGAAGGCCATGGACCTGCTGCGCCGGTTCAAGCTGGACGCCAAGAAGGACGACTTCGCCGGCACCCTCTCCGGTGGCCAGCGCAAGCTGCTCGAGATGGCCCGCGCGCTGATGAGCGACCCCAAGGTCGTCATGCTCGACGAGCCGATGGCCGGGGTGAACCCCGCGCTGACGCAGAGCCTGCTGGGACACGTCAAGGACCTGCGCGAGCAGGGCATGACGGTCGTCTTCGTCGAGCACGACATGGACGTCGTCCGCGACATCAGCGACTGGGTCGTCGTCATGGCAGCCGGCAAGGTGATCGCCGAGGGCCCACCCGAGTCGATCAGCCAGAACAAGGCGGTGGTCGACGCCTACCTCGGCGCGCACCACGACGCCCCGCTGACCATCGAGGACGAGGACCGCGTCCTCGCCGAGGCGGAGGCGGCCATCTCCCGCGAGGAACACGCCGACGACGTCCGGCGCCCCGACCGGAAGCACGAGAAGGGGACGGACCGATGACCATCGATCCCGGTCAGGGCAAGGACCCTCGCGAGAGCACCGACCCGGAGTACGAGTTCGACCGGCCGGTCGACCAGGGGGACGGATCAGAGGCCGTCGATCGGGGGCCCAGCCGAGCGGAGGCGGCCGGCGACCTCTCACCCGCCGAGCAGGCGGCCACCCGCGGGGAGCACGTCCGGCTGGCCGGCGACGCGCTGATCCGCGCCGACGAGCTCGTCGCCGGCTATCTGCCCGGGGTGAACATCCTCAACGAGTGCGACTTCTACCTCAACGACGGCGAACTGGTCGGCATCATCGGCCCGAACGGTGCCGGTAAGTCCACGTTGCTCAAGGCCCTGTTCGGGCTCATCCCGGTGCGGTCCGGCTCG
This sequence comes from Blastococcus capsensis, assembly GCF_030165005.1. Classification (GTDB taxonomy): domain Bacteria; phylum Actinomycetota; class Actinomycetes; order Mycobacteriales; family Geodermatophilaceae; genus Blastococcus; species Blastococcus capsensis. The sequence goes on along the minus strand of NZ_JASNNW010000024.1, from coordinate 18,694 downwards.
GTGACGCTGCGCGGAGAGGAGATCACCTCCGCACCGGCCCACCGGCTGGTGTCCCTCGGGGTCGGCTACGTGCCGCAGAACAACAACGTGTTCCCCTCGCTGACCATCGAGGAGAACATGCAGATGGGTGTCTACCTGCGGCCGAAGACGTTCAAGGAGCGCTTCGACTACGTCGTCGACCTGTTCCCGCTGCTCGGTGAGCGGCGCAAGGGCAAGGCGGGCTCGCTGTCCGGCGGCGAACGGCAGATGGTCGCCATGGGCCGGGCACTGATGATGGATCCTTCGGTGCTGCTGCTCGACGAGCCGTCGGCCGGGCTCTCCCCCGTCTACCAGGACGAGGTGTTCATCCGCTGCCGGCGGATCAACGCCACCGGCGTCTCGATCATCATGGTCGAGCAGAACGCCCGGCGCTGTCTGCAGATCTGCGATCGCGGCTACGTCCTCGACCAGGGCCGGAACGCATACACGGCCACCGGCGAATCGCTGATGCACGACCCGAAGGTCATCGAGCTCTATCTCGGCACACTCGCCAAGGCGCACTGACCGCGTCACCCGCACGCACGTCCGGCGCCGTCCCTCCCGGGGGACGGCGCCGGAGCGGTCTGTGGGCTCGCACGGCCGTGAGAGGGCATCTGCGGCCCTCGGTCGGCCGTTTCCCGATCGCGCCGCTACCGCTGGATCGTGACCCGCACCTGCGGCTACCGCTGAGTCGTACCGCCCGGCCCCGGACAGCGCAGTGGGGCGGGCCCCCCCCGGGGGGGGGGGCGCCGCGCCCCGGGGGGAGACCCCCCCCCGGCCCCCCCCTGTTCCTCCCCCCCCCCCCCCCCCCCCCCCCCGGGCCCCCCCCCCCCCGGGGGGGGCGCCCCCACTGCGACCGGCGTTCAGCCGACCCGCATCACCGTGATGACGCGGGCCGGCCGGACGACCTCAGTTGCGCGCCGGGCCGATGCCCTCCGCGTTGAGGCCTTCGATGATCCGCGCCGACTCCTCGAAGCCGATGACCACGATGGCGTCGGGGTTGAACTCCACCATCTGCTGGATCTCGGAGTCGAAGTTCGCCGCCTGCGGGTCGTAGGTCAGCGTCTCGATGCTGTCCTCCGACAGGCCCGCGGAGATCAGGTTCTCCACGGTGTTCTCCATCAGACCGGTGCCGTACGGGTCGTTCAGCGCCATGATCCCGACGGTGTTGTTGCCGTCGTTGATGATCAGGTCCGACAGCGCACGGGCCTGGAGGGTGTCCGGCGGAGCCGTCCGGAAGTACAGCCCGTTGTCGTTGTAGTCGGTGAACTGGTCGGAGGTGTTGGCCGGGGAGATCTGGACGACACCGGCACGGGTGATCGCGTCGATGACGGTGAGGCTCACCCCGGAAGACGCCGCCCCGACGATGACGTCGACGTTCTCGTTCAGGAGACGGTTGACCGTCTGAGAGGCGGTGTCGGTGGAGGCGTCGCCCGAATCGCCCTCGACGAGCTGGACGGGCTGACCGAGCACGCCACCGGCCTCGTTGATCTCCTGGACGGCCAGCCGCGCACCGGCGACCTCGGGGGGGCCGAGGAAGGCGAGGTTACCGGTGAGGGGCAGCAGGGTGCCGATGACCAGGGGGTCGTCGGACGTGGCGCCCGGAGCAGCCGGAGCCGGCCCCTCGTCGCTCGCTGCGTTGTCCGCGTCACCGGCGAGCTCGAACTCGGTGGCCTCGTCGTCGAGGGTGTTGTCCTCGCCGAACTGGAGGATGCCGAAGCTCGCCACCGCGGGCTCGCCGGGCTCGGTGAAGGCCAGCGGACCCGAGACGCCCTCGTAGTCGGGGTTGCCGCCCTGGTCGATGATCGACTTGCACTCGGTGAAGCTGGCGCACGCCTCACCGCCGAAGGTCACCCCGTTGATGTAAGGGGAGAACTGCGCGGGATCGGTGCTACCGGCCAGCAGTGAGGCCAGCGCGCTGACGATGATCGCGTCGTACGTCTCACCCGCGTAGTTGTAGTCCTGGAGACCGGGGTAGATGGCGTTGAGCCGATCCCGGAAGTCGGAGGACAGGTCGGTCAGCGGAGCAGTACCCCGCATCCCGACCAGGGCTCCGTCGGTGGTGAAGGACTCGCCGAGGGCGTTCCCCATGTTGCCGTCGGTGCCGTAGACGTTGACCTGCTTCTCGCCGCTGCCGGTGTCACCACCGGCGTTGGTGGTGTCGCCGCCCTCGTCGCCGCCACCGCAGGCGGTCAGCGCGAGCAGGGCGGCACCGGTGACGGCGATGCTGCGGGCAGTGGTGCCAGTGCGCATCAAGCAACTCCCAGTGTCATCAGTGCGTCCGCCGCCGGCGCGCATGCGCGACGACCGCCGAGCGGACGCCGATCGGTGCGCAGAACCTAGCCGCCCACCACGGGGTTGCGCCCGGCCGCGGAGGGACCGTGATGAGGTCGTGACCTTGATCGCACCCGGGTACAGCGCGCGGAACCCGACGGGTGGGCCGGCAACGGTGCGCCGCGGCCGATCACACCCGGCGTCACGGCGAGCTCAGTCGGAACCGCCCTGCCAGGTCCCATCCCCGGACAGGATCTCCTCGGCGAGCGACTTCATGCTCGTCCGCCGGTCCATGGCGTTGCGCTGCAGCCACCGGAAGGCGTCCCCCTCGGTCATGCCGCGATGGGCCATCAGCCGGCCCTTCGCGCGCTCCACGACCTTGCGGCTCTCGAGCCGCTCCTCGAGCGTGCGCACCTCGCCGTCCAGTGCGGTCATCTCCGCGAACCGTCCTCGGGCGACCTCGATGGCCGGCACGAGGTCGTTCTTGGAGAACGGCTTCACCAGATAGGCCATCGCCCCGGCGTCACGGGCACGCTCCACGAGCTCGCGCTGGCTGAAGGCGGTCAGCACGATCACCGGCGCGATCCGCGCGGAGGCGATCCGCTCGGCCGCGGACAGCCCGTCGAGCACCGGCATCTGGATGTCGAGGATGACCAGGTCGGGACGCAGCTCCTCGGCGCGATCGATCGCCTGCTGCCCGTCGCCGACCTCCGCGACGACCCTGTACCCCTCCTCCTCCAGCATCTCCTTGAGATCGAGCCGGATCAGGGCTTCGTCCTCGGCGATCAGAACGCGGACCGGGTCACTGCTCACGTCGGAAGACCCTATCGACGTCGGGGACCGCGCACCGCCCCGCTACGCTTTCCGCGCAGCCGGGCTCCCCCGGCGCGCCCCCGTACCCCAATCGGCAGAGGGAGCGGATTCAAAACCCGCGCAGTGTGCGTTCGAGTCGCACCGGGGGCACTCGGCAATGTAACTGCGATCCTCCGGATCGCACCGCGGCCAAGTGCCGTCCCCCGGCTTGAATTGAGCCGTTGTCCGCGCTGCCTCGGGGAGCCTCCGGCCCCCGCTCGGCAGCTCGCCTCGCGGGGCGGCTCGCGTTCCAGCGTCTTCGTCCTGCGTCGCCTCGCTCCTCGAGGACCCCTCCGGGGCCCGCTCGTCGCGGGCAATAGTCTCGGCTGGTGACCGAGCCTGCCCCGCACATGACCCCCGAGCAGTTCCGGCGCCACGGGCACGAGATCGTCGACTGGATCGCCGACTACTGGACGCGGATCGGCTCCCTCCCGGTGCGCTCGCAGGTCTCCCCCGGCGACGTCCGCGCCTCGCTGCCGGCCGCGGCTCCCGAGCGGGGCGAGCCCTTCGACGCGATCCTGGCCGACCTCGAGCGTGTGGTCATGCCCGGCGTCACGCACTGGCAGCACCCCGGCTTCTTCGGCTACTTCCCCGCGAACACCTCCGGCCCCTCCGTGCTCGGTGACCTGGTCTCGGCAGGGCTCGGCGTGCAGGGCATGTCGTGGGTGACCAGCCCCGCGGCCACCGAGCTCGAGCAGCACGTCATGGACTGGCTGGCCGACCTCCTCGGCCTGCCGGCGTCCTTCCGCTCCTCGGGCACCGGCGGCGGTGTGGTCCAGGACTCCAGCTCCGGCGCCAACCTGGTCGCCCTCCTGGCGGCGCTGCACCGGGCCAGCGGGGGTGCGACCGTCCGGCAGGGCGTCCAGCCGGAACGGGCCACCGTCTACGTCTCCAGCGAGACGCACTCGTCGATGGAGAAGGCCGTGCGCATCGCCGGCCTGGGTACCGACGCCGTCCGCATCGTGGAGGTCGACGGCGACCTCGCCATGGATACCGGCGCGCTGGCTGCCCGCCTGGAGCGGGACGTGGCCCGCGGCTACCGGCCGGTGCTCGTCTGCGCCACGGTGGGCACCACGTCCACCACCGCCGTCGACCCGCTGGCCGCCATCGGGCCGATCTGCCAGAAGTACGGCGTCTGGCTGCACGTCGACGCCGCCTACGCGGGCGTCAGCGCCGTCGTGCCGGAGCTGCGGAAGCTGCAGGCCGGCGTCGAGTGGGCCGACAGCTACACCACCGACGCGCACAAGTGGCTGCTCACCGGGTTCGACGCCACCCTCTTCTGGGTCGCCGACCGTGCAGCCCTCACCGGCGCGCTCTCGATCCTCCCCGACTACCTGCGCAACTCGGCCACGGACGCCGGCGCGGTCGTCGACTTCCGCGACTGGCAGATCCCGCTGGGCCGCCGCTTCCGTGCGCTGAAGCTCTGGTTCGTCCTCCGCTGGTACGGCGCCGAGGGGCTGCGGGCGCACATCCGTGATCACGTGGCCCTCGCCCAGGAGCTGGCCGGGTGGGCCGAGGCCGACGAGCGGTTCGACGTCGTCTCCCCGCACCCGTTGTCGCTGGTCTGCCTGAAGCCGCGCTGGCCGGAGGGCGTCGACGCCGATGTCGCCACCATGACGCTGCTGGACCGGCTCAACGACGGCGGCGAGGTCTTCCTCACCCACACGACCGTGCACCGCGAGCCGGTGCTGCGGGTGGCCGTCGGCTCGCCCGCCACGACGCGGGCGCACGTCGAGCGGGTCTGGACGCTGCTGAAGGAGGGCCACGACTGGCTCGCCGCCGACTTCGCCGCGCAGGCCGCCGAGCAGGCCGCGGCACGCGCGGCGGAGCGGGAGCGGGCCGAGCGCGAACACGCCGAACGGCAGCGGGCCGGGCGCGAGCAGGCCGAGGGCGACCCGGAGCAGCCGACCGGCGATGCCACGGACGCCGCAGCTCCCGGCCAGGAGGCGAACCAGCCCTGACCGACCAGGCCTGGTGAGGGACTCAGGCGTCCGGTGACCGGATGAGCCCCTCCTGGGCCACGGTGGCGACGTGCGTTCCATCCGCCGACCAGATGCGGCCGAAGCACAGGGCCCGCCCGGAGGACGCCGCGGGACTGTCGGTCTCGTAGAGCAGCCAGTCGTCGGCACGCACGGGATGGTGGAACCACACCGCATGGTCCAGGCTCGCGCCCACGAAGTCCGGCCAGCCACCGCCGAGCCGGGCGAATCCGGCCGAGAGCAAGGTCAGGTCGCTCACGAACGTCAGAGCCGCGGCCTGCACGACCGGGTCGTCGTGCAGCTCGCCCGCGACCCGGAACCAGGTCCACGACTGCGTGTCCGGCGGCGACTTGGGGGGCGCCGCGAACGGGTCGTGCAGGAACCGCTGCTCGACGACCCGCCCCATCGCCGCCATGAACGCCGCCCGCTCGCCGTGCCGGGCGACGATCTCTTCCGTGCCCATCATCTCGCCGGGACAAGGCACTTGCGGCATCGGGAGCGAGTGCTCCGCGACGGCGGTCTCGCCGGCGTGGAAGTCCGCGGTCAGCGCGAAGATCGCGACGTCCTCGCCCCTGCGGCGCTGGCAGGCGATCACCCGCCGGGTGGAGAAGGACCGGCCGTCCCGGATGCGGTCGACGGCGTAGCGGATCTCCTCCGACGGGTCGCCGGGCCGGAGGAAGTACGAGTGCAGGGAGTGCACCCCCCGCTCCCCCGGGACCGTGCGCCCCGCGGCCACGAGCGCCTGGCCGGCGACCTGACCGCCGAAGATGCGCTGCCGCTCGGTGCTCGGCGTCTTGCCGACGAAGACGTCGGTCTCCCGCTCGGCGAGGTCGAGCACCGACAGCAGCGCCGCCGCCTGCGTGTCCTTCGGCCTCTCGCTCACGCGTCGGTACCTATCTCGTGCACGCGGATGAGGTTGGTCGAACCCACGGTGTTCGGCGGGCTGCCGGCCACGACGACGACCCGGTCACCCACCTTCAGGCGGCCGATCGACAACAGCGAGAAGTCGACCTGGGCCACCATGTCGTCGGTGTGCTCCACGGCAGGCACCAGAAAGGTCTCCACCCCCCAGGACAGGGCGAGCAGGCTGCGCACCCGGGCGTCCACGGTGAACGCCAGCAGCGGCTGGCGGGGATGCAGCGCGGCCAGTCGGCGGGCCGTCTCACCGGTCTGCGTGAAGGTCGCCAGCGCCTTGACGTCCAAGGACTCCCCGATCTCCCGTGCAGCGCGGACGATCGCACCCGAACGGGACCGCGACCGGCGCGCCACCTCGGGCACCCACAGGTGGTCGCCCTCGACGGCGCTGATGATGCGGTCCATCGTCCGCACCGCGCCGATGGGGTACTGCCCGACGGAGGTCTCGCCCGACAGCATCACCGCGTCCGCGCCGTCGAGGACCGCGTTGGCCACGTCCGAGGCCTCCGCACGGGTCGGCCGGGAGTTGGTGATCATCGACTCGAGCATCTGGGTGGCCACGATGACCGGCTTGTTGCGCTCCCGGGCCGCCTGGATCGCCCGCTTCTGCACCAGCGGAACCTGCTCCAGGGCCAGCTCCACGCCCAGGTCGCCGCGGGCGACCATGATGCCGTCGAAGGCCTCGACGATCGCGTCGAGGTTCCGGACGGCCTCGGGCTTCTCCAGCTTGGCGATGACGGGGACGTAGATGTCCTCCTGCCGCATGATGTCCCGCACCAGGGCGACGTCGGTGGGCGAGCGCACGAAGGACAACGCGATGAAGTCGACACCCAGGTGCAGGGCGAAGCGCAGGTCCCGCTCGTCCTTGCCCGACAGCGGGGGCACGCTGACCGCGACGCCGGGCAGCGACAGCCCCTTGTTGTTGGAGACGGTGCCGCCCTCGACCACCAGGCAGAACACGTCGGGGCCGTCCACGCGCACCACGCTCAACGAGAGGTTGCCGTCGTCGACGAGCAGCCGGTCACCCACGCGGACGTCGTTGGCGAGGTCCTTGTAGGTGGTGGAGACCCGCTCCGCGGTCCCGGCCACGTCCTCGACGGTGATGCAGATCTGGCTGCCCGTGACCCAGGTGACCGGTCCCTCGGCGAAGGTGCCGAGACGGATCTTGGGGCCCTGGAGGTCGGCGAGGATGGCCACCGCGTGACCCACGCGGTCGGAGGCCTCGCGCACGAGTCCGTACGCAGCCGCATGGTCCTCGTGGGACCCGTGGCTGAAGTTGAGCCGGGCGACGTCCATCCCCGACTCGACGAGGGCGTTCACCTGCTCCGCGGAGCTGGTGGCAGGACCCAGGGTGCAGACGATCTTGGCGCGGCGCGACATGGTCAGAACGCTATGGCATCGCGGTCCTCCGGACCGCACCGCCTCCACGTGCCGTCCCCCACGTCAGACGGAGCGCGTTCGCCCCGGGCTTCGCGCAGCGTGTGGACCGGTCGCGGGGCCCGGAGGGTCCCCGACCGGGACACGGAAAGCGGCTCCGCGCGGGTCGGGGACGGCCATTGGCCGCGGTGTCGTCCGGTAGGACGACAGTGTTATCGCAGGGCGACCGCCGTCGGGGTGACCGGTCGCGGCAGCATCGACCCGCCCGTGAGCCAGGTGTCGACGGCGGCGGCCGCAGCACGGCCTTCCGCGATGGCCCAGACGATGAGCGACTGGCCGCGGCCCATGTCACCGGCCACGAAGACGCCGGGCACGGTGGACATGAACTCGCCGTCGCGGGAGACGTTGCCCCGGCCGTCGACCTCCACGCCGAGGGCGTCGACCAGGCCCTCGCGCTGCGCGCCGGTGAACCCCATGGCGAGGAAGACCAGGTCGGCCGGCAGCTCGCGCTCGCTGCCCTCGACCTTCTGGAACCGGCCGTCCACCCGCTCCACCTCGTGCAGCAGCAGGGCCCGCACGCTGCCGTGGGCGGGGCCCTCCTCGTGGCCGAGGAATCGCTCGGTGTTCACCGAGTACAGCCGCTCGCCGCCCTCCTCGTGCGCGCTGGAGACGCGCATGATCATCGGGTAGGTCGGCCACGGATTGGCAGCCTGGTCCCGGCGGTCCGGCGGCGCCGGCATGATCTCCAGCTGGGCGACCGAGGCCGCCCCCTGCCGGTGCGCGGTACCCAGGCAGTCGGCCCCGGTGTCGCCGCCACCGATGATCACCACGTGCTTGCCGTGGGCGTTGATCGGCGGGGTGTCGAGCTCGCCCAGCGCCTGGAGGTTGCCGTAGGGCAGGTAGTCCATCGCCAGGTGGATGCCCGCCAGCTCCCGGCCGGGCGCCGGCAGGTCACGGCCGATGGTCGCACCCCCGGCGAGGACGACCGCGTCGAACTCGCCGCGCAGCCGCTCGGTGGAGAGATCCTTCTCCCCCGACCCGCCGACGTCGACACCGGTGACGAACCGGGTGCCCTCGGCGCGCATCTGGTCCAGCCGCCGGTCCAGGACCGACTTCTCCATCTTGAACTCGGGGATGCCGTACCGCAGCAGGCCGCCAGGCCGGTCGGCCCGCTCGTACACGGTCACGTCGTGCCCGGCGCGGGTGAGCTGCTGGGCGGCGGCGAGGCCGGCCGGCCCCGAGCCGACGACGGCGACCTTCTTGCCGGTGCGCTCGGCCGGCGTCTGCGGGGCGACCCAGCCCTCGTCCCACGCCCGGTCGATGATCTCCCACTCGATCTGCTTGATCGTGACCGGGGACTCCTGCAGGTTCAGCACGCAGGAGCCCTCGCACGGGGCCGGACACAGCTTCCCGGTGAACTCGGGGAAGTTGTTGGTCGCGTGCAGCCGCTCGATCGCCTCGTGCCAGTCGTCGCGGCGGGCGAGGTCGTTCCACTCCGGGATCAGGTTCGCCACCGGGCAGGCGTGGTGGCAGAACGGGATGCCGCAGTCCATGCAGCGGGCGGCCTGGGTGCGCACCTCCGCCGTCGGGAAGAGCGGGTCCTCGCCGTTCTGGCGCCGGGTGTAGACGTCCTTCCAGTCCATGATCCGGAGCTCGACGGGACGGCGCGGCGGCAGCGCGCGCTCGTAGTTCAGAAAACCGGTCTGGTCAGCCACGTGCCGCCTCCATCACTGCTCGATCCACATCCACACCGGCGGCCTCGGCGGCACGCCGCGCCTCGAGAGCCCGCCGGTAGTCCCGCGGCATGATCACGCTGAACTGCCCGGACCAGCGGCCCCAGTCGGCCAGCAGCGCCGCGGCGACCGGCGACTCGGTGTCGGCGGCGTACCGGACGAGCACGTCGCGCAGCCACTGCGCGGACTCGCCGTCCAGCAGCTCGACGTCGACCATCTCGGTGTTCACCCGGTGCCGGGCGAGGTCGAGCACGTAGCCGACACCACCGGACATGCCCGCTGCGATGTTGCGGCCGGTCGGGCCGAGGATGACGGCGCGCCCGCCGGTCATGTACTCCAGCGCGTGGTCGCCCACACCCTCGACGACGGCGAGCGCCCCGGAGTTGCGGACGCAGAACCGCTCGCCGACGCGCCCGCGCAGGAAGATCTCCCCGCTGGTGGCGCCGTACCCGATGACGTTGCCGGCGATGACGTTGTCCTCCGCGGCGAACGGCGCCTCGCGCGAGGGCCGGACGACGATCCGCCCACCGGACAGGCCCTTGCCGACGTAGTCGTTCGCGTCTCCGAACAGCCGCATGGTGATGCCCCGCGGCACGAACGCGCCGAACGACTGCCCGGCCGACCCACCGAAGGTGAGGTCGATCGTCCCCTCGGGCAGCCCCTCGCCGCCGAAGCGGCGGGTGACCATCGAGCCCAGCATCGTGCCGACGGTGCGGTTGACGTTGCGGACCGGCAGCTCGAGGCTCACCGGCCGGGCGTCGAGCAGCGCCCCCTCGCACAGCTGGATCAGGGTCTGGTCCAGCGCGACGTCGAGGCCGTGGTCCTGGCCTCGCACCGCGTGGCGCGGCGTGCCCTCGGGCAGCTCGGGGACCACCAGCATCGGCGCGAGGTCCAGACCTGCGGCCTTCCAGTGGTCGACCGCCTGGCGGGTGTCCAGCAGCTCGGCGTGGCCGACGGCCTCGTCGATCGACCGGAAGCCCAGCTCGGCCAGGTAGTGCCGCACCTGCTCGGCGAGGAACTCGAAGAAGGTGACGACGAACTCCGGGCGCCCGGTGAACCGCTTGCGCAGCTCCGGGTTCTGCGTGGCCACACCCACGGGGCAGGTGTCCAGGTGGCAGACCCGCATCATCACGCAGCCGGAGACGACCAGCGGCGCGGTGGCGAAGCCGAACTCCTCGGCGCCCAGCAGCGCGGCCACGATGACGTCGCGACCGGTCTTCATCTGGCCGTCGACCTGCACCACGATGCGGTCGCGCAGCCCGTTGGCCAGCAGCGTCTGCTGGGTCTCGGCCAGGCCCAGCTCCCACGGGGAGCCGGCGTGCTTGAGCGAGGTCAGCGGCGCGGCACCGGTGCCGCCGTCGAACCCGGAGATCAGGACGACGTCGGCGTGTGCCTTGCTGACGCCGGCCGCGACCGTCCCGACGCCCACCTCGGCGACCAGCTTGACGTGGACCCGCGCCTCGTTGTTGGCGTTCTTCAGGTCGTGGATCAGCTGCTTGAGGTCCTCGATCGAGTAGATGTCGTGGTGCGGCGGCGGGCTGATCAGGCCGACCCCCGGCGTGGAGTGCCGGGTGCGGGCCACCCACGGGTAGACCTTGCCGCCGGGCAGCTGCCCGCCCTCGCCGGGCTTGGCGCCCTGCGCCATCTTGATCTGGATGTCGTCGGCGTTGACCAGGTACTCGCTGGTGACGCCGAAGCGGCCCGACGCCACCTGCTTGATCGCCGAGCGGCGCAGGTCGCCGTTGGGGTCGGGGGTGAAGCGGTCGGGGTCCTCGCCGCCCTCACCGGTGTTGGACCGGCCGCCGAGCCGGTTCATGGCGATGGCCAGGGTCTCGTGCGCCTCCTGCGAGATCGAGCCGTAGCTCATGGCGCCGGTGTTGAAGCGCTTCACGATCTCACTGACCGGCTCGACCTCGTCGAGCGGCACGGGGGGCCGGACGCCGGACTTGAGCGTGAACAGCCCGCGCAGCGTCGCCGCGTCCTCGGACATCTTGTCCACCGTCTGCGTGTACTGCTCGAAGACGTCGTACTGCCGCGACCGCGTGGCGTGCTGCAGCAGGAACACCGTCTCGGGGTTGAACAGGTGCACCTCGCCCTCGCGGCGCCACTGGTACTCGCCGCCCGTCTCCAGGGTGCGGTGCGCCCGCTCGGTCGGGTTCTCCGGGTAGGCCCGGCGGTGGCGCATCGCCACCTCCTCGGCGAGCACGTCGATGCCGACCCCGCCCAGGGGGGCGGACGTGCCGGTGAAGTACTCGTCGACGAGGTCCTGGGAGAGGCCGACGGCCTCGAAGATCTGCGCCATCGTGTACGAGCCGACGGTGCTGATGCCCATCTTGCTCATGACCTTGAGAACACCCTTGCCGAGCGCCTTCACCATGTTCCGGACGGCCTGCGCCGGCTCCACACCGGTGAGCGCGCCGTCGCGGATGAGGTCCTCGATCGACTCGAAGGCCAGGTAGGGGTTCACCGCGGCCGCGCCGTAGCCCAGCAGCAGCGCCACGTGGTGCACCTCGCGGCAATCGCCGGACTCGACGACCAGACCGACCTCCATGCGGGTCTTCTCCCGCACCAGGTGGTGGTGGACCGCGGCGGTCATGAGCAGCGACGGGATCGGCGCGCGCTTCTCGTCGCAGTCCCGGTCGGAGAGCACGATGATGCGGGCGCCGGCGGAGATGGCCTTGCTGACCTTCGTGCGCAGCTGCTCGACGGCTTCGGCCAGTGCCGCCCCGCCGCCGTTGACGTCGAAGTGGCCGGTGATCCGGACGGCGGCGTAACCGGGGAGGTCGCCGTCGTCGTCGATGTGCAGGATCTTCGCCAGCTCGTCGTTGTCGATGACCGGGAAGGGCAGGTGCACCTGCCGGCACGACGCCGGGGTCGCCTCCAGCAGGTTCTGCTCCGGGCCGAAGGTGCGGCCCAGGCTGGTCACCAGCTCCTCGCGGATGGCGTCCAGCGGCGGGTTGGTGACCTGGGCGAACAGCTGCCCGAAGTAGTCGTAGAGCAACCGGGAGCGGTCCGAGAGCGGGGCGATCGGCGTGTCGGTGCCCATGGAGCCGATCGGCTCGGCGCCGCTGGCCGCCATCGGCGTCACCAGCAGGCGCAGGTCCTCCTCGGTGTAGCCGAACAGCATCTGGCGCCGGACGACCGACTCGTGGCTGGGCCGGGACCGCCGGCGCTCCGGCAGCGCGGGCAGGTGGACCAGCCCGGCGTGCAGCCAGTCCTCGTACGGGTGCCCGGCGGCCAGGGCGCCCTTGACCTCCTCGTCGGAGACGATCCGCCCGGAGGCGGTGTCGACGAGGAACATCCGGCCCGGCTGCAGCCGGCCCTTGGCGACGACGTCGGCGGCGGGGATGTCGAGCACGCCGACCTCGCTGGCCATGACGACCAGGTCGTCCTTCGTGTGCCACCAGCGGCCCGGGCGCAGGCCGTTGCGGTCGAGGACGGCGCCGATCAGCGTGCCGTCGGTGAAGCAGACGGCGGCGGGCCCGTCCCACGGCTCCATGATCGAGGAGTGGAAACGGTAGAACGCCCGGCGGGCCGGGTCCATCTCGTCGTGGTTCTCCCAGGCCTCCGGGATCATCATCAGCACCGCGTGCGGCAACGACCGACCCGACAGGTGCAGCAGCTCCAGCACCTCGTCGAAGGTCGCCGAGTCGCTGAAGTCGCTGGCGGTGACCGGGAAGATCCGCTCCAGGCCCAGTTCCGACGCCGGGCCGGCCGGCCCGTCGAAGAGCTCGGTGGCCAGCTTCGCCTCGCGGGCGCGCATGCGGTTGCGGTTGCCCTTGATGGTGTTGATCTCGCCGTTGTGCGCGATGAAGCGGAACGGGTGGGCCAGCGGCCAGCTCGGGAAGGTGTTCGTCGAGAAGCGGCTGTGCACCAGCGCGATGGCCGACTCGTAGCGCTCGTCGCGCAGATCGGGGAAGAACAGCGGCAGCTGGTCGGTGGTCAGCATGCCCTTGTAGGTGATGGTCCGGGACGACAGCGAGGCGATGTAGAGCGAGCTGCCGGCGTCCACGGCGGCGCGCTCGGCCCGCTTGCGCAGCACGAAGGAGCGCCGCTCCAGCCGGGTGACGCCGTGGGCCTCCACGTTGCCGCCGAAGGCTGCGGTGTCGGCCCGGCCGGCCATCGTCTCGGCCACGAACAGCTGGGCGAAGTGCGGCATGACCGCGCGCGCGGTGGGGCCGAGGTCGGCGCCGTCCGGGTCGACCGGCACGTCGCGCCAGCCCAGGACGGTGAGCCCCTCCTCCTCGGCGAGGCGGGCGACGTCCTCGGCGCGGGCGGCCCGCTCCTCGTCGTCGACGGGCATGAAGGCGATGCCGACCGAGTACTCGCCCATCGGCGGCAGGTCGAACGCGACGCTGGCGCGCAGCAGGGCGTCGGGGATCTGGGTGAGGATGCCGGCGCCGTCACCGGAGTTCGGCTCGGAACCGGCGGCACCCCGGTGGTCCAGGTTGTGCAGCGCGGTGAGGCCGGCCTGCACGATGCGCCGACTCCGTCTTCCACGGGCGTCGGCCACGAAGGCGACACCGCAGGCGTCCTTGTCGTTCGCCGGGTCGTACAGCCCGATCGGGGCGGGCACTGCGGAGAAGGGCACTGCCGCGGTGGCGGAGGCGGGAAGGTCGGTCATGTCACTCCCGTCGTCGGCGCACCGTCGTCTCCCGGGGGAGGTCGGACGGGGGGCGGGGCCCGGGCCGGAGGTCGAAGGCGGCGGTGATGGCGGCACGTGCGGAGGGCGGGTGCCGGAAGGGACAGCTGCCCCGGCCGGCGTGGCGCGGGCCCACCGGTTGTTGCCGGCGGGCCGTCGTCCGCGGGGCAGCGCTGGCCCGGTTCCGACACGAGACCCGGCCAGGATCGCTGACGGGTCAGCCCGAAGGGTACACAGCCGGAACACGGCATCGACATGATCGGAGTCACGCCGCGTCGGCCGCCTGGATCACCCCGATCCGCGGCCGGAACAGCGGTGCCGGAAGCGTCTCAGGACGCGGTCGGGGGCTCGTCCTCGTGCTCACGGGCAGGCGCCCGCCGGGCACCTGCCCGGCGCCCGGTCACCTCGTGGGAGCGCTCGGCCGCCACGTCGGGGCGGTCGATCACCTCACGCGGCCGGCCGCGCTGCCAGACGAAGTACGCGACGGCCAGCAGACCCACGATGACGGCGGTGAAAACGTTCACCCGGACGCCGAAGAACGTCTCGGCCGGGTCGGTGCGCAGGAGCTCGATCCACAGCCGGCCCAGGCAGTAGGAGGCGACGTAGAGGGCGAAGACCCGCCCGTGGCCCAGCCGGAACCGCCGGTCGGCCCAGATGACGAAGGCGGCGGCGGCGAGGTTCCACAGCAGCTCGTAGAGGAATGTCGGGTGGAACGTGCCGAGCACCACCGGTTCGCCATCGGCACCGGTGACCGCTCGGCCGCCGCTCCACTCGTAGATCGTCAGGGCCCATGGGAGATCGGTGGGGCCGCCGTAGAGCTCGTTGTTGAACCAGTTGCCCAGCCGCCCGATCGCCTGGGCGACCAGCAGCCCGGGGGCCACCGCGTCGGCGAAGGCGGGCAACGGGATGCCGCGGCGCCGGCAGGCGATCCACGCCCCCACGCCGCCGAGCGCGATCGCGCCCCAGATACCGAGCCCGCCCTCCCAGATGGCGAAGGCACGCAGCGGGTCACCGCCCTCGCCGAAGTACGGGCGCGGGCTGGAGATGACGTGGTAGATCCGGCCGCCCAGGATGCCGAAGGGCACCGCCCAGACGGCGATGTCGAGCACGTCCTCGGCGGCGCCGCCGCGGGCCACCCAGCGCCGCTGGGTCAGCCAGACCGCGGCGACGATCCCGGTGATGATGGCCAGCGCGTAGGCGCGGATGGGCAGCGGACCCAGCTCCCAGACGCCCTGGGTGGGGCTGGGGATCGCGGCGAGCACGGTCATGCCCGGGCCCCCGCCCGGCGGACGCCACCGGCGAGATCCTCGGTCAGGGCGCGGACCCCGGCCGCGCCCCGGCCCTCGAGCAGCTCCCGGACGTACGCCGAGCCGACGATGACCCCGTCGGCGAACGCGGCCACCTCCGCCGCCTGGTCGCCGTTCGAGACCCCCAGCCCGACGCAGACATGCCGGTCCGGGGCCGCCTGGCGGGTGCGGGCCACCAGCACCTCGGCCGCGTCGCCGACGGTCGCCCGGGTACCGGTCACGCCCATGGTGGAGGCGGCGTAGACGAACCCGCGGGAGGCGGCGGCGGTCGCGGCCAGCCGGGCATCGGTGGACGACGGCGCCACCAGGAAGACCCGGTCGAGACCGGCGCGGTCGCTGGCGGCGATCCACTCCTCCGCCTCGTCGGGGATCAGGTCGGGGGTGATCGCCCCCGCACCGCCGGCCGCGGCCAGGTCCGCGGCGAACCGGTCGACCCCGTAGCGCTCGATCGGGTTCCAGTAGCTCATCACCACCGGGACGGCACCGGCGTCGGCCACCGCCCCGACCGCCCGCAGCACGTCGCGCATGCCCACACCCGCGCGCACGGCGACGTCGACTGCCTCCTGGATGACCGGGCCGTCCATGCCAGGATCGCTGTAGGGGACGCCGACCTCGATCACGTCGGCGCCCGCCTCGACGGCGGCCACCATGGCCGCGATCGAGCCGTCGACGTCGGGGTAGCCGACCGGCAGGTAGGCGATCAGCGCGGCACGCCCCTGGGCCTTCGCCGCCTCGATCCGCTGTGCGAGTGCGCTCATGCCTGCTCCCCCGCTTCCTGGCCGGCCGCGGCCTCGTGGTTGCTGACCGCGCCCTCGGTGGGCTGCTGGTCGGTGTCCAGCCCCGGGCCCGGGTCGACCTCCTCGCGATCGCCCAGCCCGAACCAGCGCGAGGCCGTCTCGACGTCCTTGTCGCCGCGACCGGAGAGGTTGACCAACAGCAGCGCCCCCGTCCCCAGCTCCTGGCCGAGCTTCATCGCGCCGGCCAGCGCGTGCGCGGACTCGATCGCCGGGATGATGCCCTCGGTGCGGCACAGGAGGGCGAACGCCTCCATCGCCTCGGCGTCGGTGACCGGCCGGTACTCGGCGCGTCCGATGTCGTGCAGGTAGGAGTGCTCGGGGCCGACGCCGGGATAGTCCAGACCGGCGCTGATCGAGTGCGACTCGATGGTCTGGCCGTGCTCGTCCTGCAGCAGGTACGAGCGGGCGCCGTGCAGCACACCGGGCGAGCCGCCGGTGATGGTGGCCGCGTGCCGCTCGGTGTCCACGCCGTCGCCACCGGCCTCCAGGCCGAGCAGCCGGACACCGTCGTCCGGCACGAAGGCGGTGAAGATGCCGATCGCGTTGCTGCCACCGCCGACGCAGGCCAGGACGGCGTCGGGCAGCCGCCCCTCCCGCTCCAGGACCTGGGCGCGGGCCTCGTCGCCGATGACCCGCTGGAAGTCGCGGACCATGGCCGGGAACGGGTGCGGGCCCGCGACGGTGCCGAAGACGTAGTTCGTGGTCTCCACGTTGGTGACCCAGTCGCGGAACGCCTCGTTGATGGCGTCCTTGAGCGTGCGCGACCCGGTGGTCACGGGGATCACCTCGGCGCCGAGCAATCGCATGCGGGCCACGTTGAGCGCCTGCCGGCGCGTGTCCTCCTCGCCCATGTAGACGGTGCAGGACAACCCCATGAGTGCCGCCGCCGTTGCCGTCGCGACGCCGTGCTGGCCGGCGCCCGTCTCGGCGATGACGCGCGACTTGCCGATCCGCTTGGTGAGCAGCGCCTGGCCCAGCACATTGTTGATCTTGTGCGAGCCGGTGTGGTTGAGGTCCTCGCGCTTGAGCAGCACGCGGGCGCCGCCGCAGTGCTCGGCGAACTTCGGCACCTCGGTGACCGGGCTGGGCCGGCCCGTGTAGTCACGCTGCAGCCGGGCGAACTCGGCGAGGAAGGCGGGGTCGACGCGCATGGCCTCGTAGGCCTCGGTGAGTTCGTCGAGCGCCGCGACCAGCGCCTCGGGCACGAAGCGGCCACCGAAGACCCCGAAGTGGCCGGTGGCGTCGGGCCAGCCCGGGCGCGCCGGGAGGGAGAGTTCTCCGGGCTGCGGCGGGCTGGTCGTCGTCATGGCACCAGTGTCCCGCGCCCGGCGCCGCGAGCGGCGCAGGGGTCGTGGTGAAGTTCCCGGAGCGGGCCTAGTACTACAGCCGCATTTCACTGGCGGAGCCGCGTCGGGCGTAGTGGCAGCGGCGGGCGCGGGCCTGGTGTCTGCGGCGCCAGTGCGACCAGTCCAGGACTTGCTGGGGTGGGTGCTGCGGTGCCGGTGCCCAAACCAGGCAGGTGATCAGGTGGCGGATCTCGGGCAGTGAGAGCTCGGTCAGCTCGCCGTGCAGGTTCGGGACCCCCCTTTTTCGCCGCTGGTGGCGGCGCGGGTGACGGTGAGGAAGGCGTGTGCCCAGCAAGCGAGGGTGATGTGTCGGTACCAGGCGTCGTAGCGGCGGACCTGGTACTGGTCCAGGCCGACTTCGCCCTTGCCGGTCTCGAAGGATTCCTCGATCGCCCAGCGACGGCCGGCGACGCCGACCAGGTCGGCCAGCGACGCCTGCGCCGGGCAGAAGCACAGATAGTGGGCCAGTTCGCCATCGGTGAGGCGGCGACGGACCAGCAGCCAGTACCGGCCGGGCTCATCCAATGACCGGATCGGGATGCGCGCCCAGTCGTAGAGCCGGTGGCCCTTGGCGCCGACACCGGCCGACAGTCGCTGCCAGTCCGCCTCGGGCACGGCGGCCGAAAGCGCATCGACCCGGGTGCCGGCCGGCCGGTCGTCGATGGTGGCGATGACGTGCTGGTTCACCGGGACGGCGAGCACGTAGGCCATGCGACGTTCCTCCAGCGCCAGCCGCAGGGCGCCGTTCTGCCCGTAGACCTCATCACCGGCGACCCAGCCGGCCGGCACCTCGGCGTCCAGGGCCCGGATGAGCATTCGCAGAGCCAGCTCCGGCTTGGTCGCGAACTCCACCTCCGGGCCGATACCAGCCTCAGCACAGCGGGCACGATCATCGGTCCAGGCCTTGGGCAGATACAGCTCCCGGTCGATGAACGTCCGCCCGGCCGCAGCGGCGTAGACCAGGAACACCCCGATCTGGGAGTTCTCGATCCGCCCCGCCGTACCGGAGTACTGCCGGGCCACCCCGGCGGACTTGCTGCCCTTCTTCAGGAAGCCGGTCTCATCGATCACCAGCACCGCGTCGTCATCGGCGAGGTACTCCACGACGTATTCGCGCAGGTCATCGCGGACCCCGTCGGCGTCCCACTCGGCGTGGTTGAGCAACCGCTGGGTCGCATCCGGGGTCTGATCACCGGCCTGCTCGGCCAGCGTCCACCCGTTCTTGCGCTCCACCCCCGACAACAGACCCCGCAGATAGGCGCCGGCCTGCGCACGCGGCTGCGGCCGAGAAAACCGCGGCCCGATCCGCCAGGTCACCTCTTCCAGGCCGACTGCCCAGCCCTCGACCTCGGCCACACTGACATCTTCGACCATCCAGCCAAGGTCACCGGCCCGATCGCCGCAGTCCGGCAGACACGCCGCGGCCACTCAAAACCTTGCGGCTGTAGTACTAG